>NZ_CP043476.1:1805000-2427729 GCF_009769165.1 Xanthomonas hyacinthi | reverse complement strand
CAGCAATTCGTGGATCAGGTCGTCCTTGAGCCGCTTGCGCGCCTTGCCGCCGGGCCGGCGCCCTTCCTTCTCCTCGATCTCGGCGACCTTGCGCTCGAGCAGGTCGTTGACCACCGAGCCGGGCAGGATCTTGTCCTCACCGCCGACGGTCAGCCACAGGAACTCGGCGAGGCGGTGCGACAGCACGTCGCGCTCGTCGCGGCCGAACGGGGAGATGAAGCCGCGCGAGCTCATTTCCAGCGGGCCGACCGGCTTGAGCTGGACCTCCGGCAGGCGCTTGTCGATCTCGGAGACGTCGAGGCTGGTGGGGAAGCGGAACAGGGTCAGGTTGCGAAAGAACATCGAGCATCCAGCAGAAGGAAAACGGAACGGCCCGGCGCCGTGCGCAGGGTGGGCGGCGGGCATTGTCGCATCGCTCCCGCCCGGATACCGCAACGCGCGGTTCAGCGGCGCGCGTGCAGCGCCGGCAGCGGCCTCACGCGTCGGCGGCGTCGAGCGGCCAGGCCGTGGCCGGCGCGGTGTCGGCGGCGCCGAGGGTGCGGAAATCGAACAGCGCCGGGTCGGCCAACTGCGCCGGCCGTACATTGCCCATGGCGCGCGCGATCTGCTCGATGCGGCCGGGATGCTCGCGGTCCCATTGCTGCAGCATCAGCCCGACCTGGCGCCGCTGCAGGTTGTCCTGGCTGCCGCACAGCGTGCACGGGATCAGCGGGAAGCCGCGCGCCTGCGCGTAGTCGGCGATGTCGGCTTCGCGCACGTAGGCCAGCGGCCGGATCACCACGTGGCGGCCGTCGTCGCTGCGCAGCTTCGGCGCCATCGCCGCGAGCTTGGCATGGAAGAACAGGTTCATGAAGAAGGTGGCGACGAGGTCGTCGCGGTGGTGGCCCAGCGCGATCTTGTTGATCCCGTTCTCGGCGGCATAGCGGTACAGCGCGCCGCGGCGCAGCCGCGCGCACAGCGAACACATGGTCTTGCCTTCGGGCACCACGCGGCTGACCACCGAATAGGTGTCCTGCTCGATCACGTGCCAGGCCACGCCGAGCGCGCGCAGGTAGTCGGGCAGCACCTGCGCGGGGAAGCCGGGCTGCTTCTGGTCCAGGTTCACCGCGACCAGCTCGAACGGCACCGGCGCCTTGCGCTGCAGCTGCAACAGGATGTCCAGCAGGGTGTAGCTGTCCTTGCCGCCGGACAGGCACACCATGACCTTGTCGCCGGCCTCGATCATGCCGAAATCGGCGATCGCCTGGCCGACCTGCCGGCACAGGCGCTTGCCCAGCGCCGACGGCGTGCGCCGCGCGCGCGGGGCGGGATCGGCGAGGCGTTGCGGCAGGGGCAGGGGCGCGGAGGTCATCGGCGCGCATTGTAGTCGGCATGACCCGAGGGCGCGGTGCACGGACGCGGATGCGGTACGCACGCGAGATCGCGGCGCGGTGCACATTTGTGGGAGCGACTTCAGTCGCGACGAGCGTTCCTGGCAAGGCCCGTCGCGACTGAAGTCCCCACAGGAGGGGCGCGCCAGCCGCGGTGCTGCTGCAGTCGCGGCGAGAACGCACGTCGTGCATCCCTCTGCTCCATTGCTTGCGTAGTCGGCTCCCATACTTCCGGCCCACCCCCCGCCGCGCCCGGGGTGCGATCATCGGATCTCGTTCCCATTGCCTGTTTCCCCCATGCCGATCGCCAAGACCCCGCTGGCCGCGTCCCTGTTGCTCGCGCTCGCACTCTCCACGCCGGCGCTGGCCGCAGCGCCTGCCGTACCGCCGCCTGCAGCGGCCGCCTCCGCTACCGATGCCCGCTTCCAGGCCATCTACGAGAAGGAATGGGCATGGCGGCAGGCGCAGGTCGGGCAGGCCGACGAGGACAGCGACAGCAGCGGCGACAACCCGCAGCTGCCCGACGTCGGCGCGGCGGCGCAGGCCGCGCGGCTGCAGGTGTGGCAGGACGTGCTGCGCCAGCTGGATGCGCTCGACCCGGCGCAGCTGTCGGCCGACAACCAAGTCAACCTGGCGGTGTACCGCCCGCAGATCGAGAACCTCGCCGCCGCGGTGCGCCTGCGCGCCTACGAGATGCCGTTCAATTCCGACAGCTCGTTCTGGTCGGACCTGGGCTTCATGGCGCGGCGCACGCTGCGCACACCGGCCGAGTATCGCGCCTACATCGCGCGGCTCAACGACGTGCCGCGCTACTTCGCGCAGCAGACCGACAACATGCGCGCCGGGCTCAAGCGCGGTTTCAGCGTGCCGCGCGCGGTGCTGGAAGGCCGCGACGGCTCGATCGCCGGGGTCGCCGAACTGAAGGACCCCGCCGCCGCCGCGCTGTACGCGCCGTTCAAGCAGCTGCCGGCGCAGATCCCGGCCGCCGAGCAGCAGGCCTTGCGCGAACAGGCGCAGGCGGCGATCCGCGACAAGGTGATCCCGGCCTATGCGCAGCTGCTGACCTTCTACCGCCAGGAATACGTGCCGCAGGCGCGCACCACGCTGGCCGCCGAGGCGCTGCCCGACGGAAAAGCCTATTACCAGCAGCAGATCCGCGAATACACCACGCTGGAAATGCGCCCCGAGCAGATCCACCAGCTGGGCCTGCAGGAAGTGGCGCGGATCCAGAAGGAGATGGACGCGATCATCCGCCAGGTCGGCTTCAAGCCGCCGGCCGGGCAGCAGACCTTCCCGGCGTTCCTGCAGTTCCTGCGCACCGATCCGCAGTTCTACGTCAAGACGCCGCAGGAACTGCTCGATCGCGCCGCGTGGATCGCCAAGCGCGTGGATGGCGAAGTCGGCAAGTTCATCGGCACGCTGCCGCGCGGACGCTTCACCATCGTGCCGGTGCCGCCGGAGATCGCGCCGTTCTGGACCGCCGGCCGCGGCGGCGTGGGCACCTACTGGCTCAACACCTACAACCTGCCGTCGCGGCCGCTGTACAACCTGCCGGCGCTGACCCTGCACGAATCCTCGCCAGGCCACTCGCTGCAAGGCGCGCTGGCCGAAGAGCAGGGCGCGCAGCCGGCGTTCCGCCGCGAGAACTACATCTCCGCCTACGGCGAGGGCTGGGCGCTGTACACCGAGAAGCTGGGCAAGGAGATGGGCATCTACGAAACCCCGTACGAGGATTTCGGCCGGCTCAGCTACGAGATGTGGCGCGCCTGCCGGCTGGTGATCGACACCGGCGTGCACCACAAGGGCTGGAGCCGCGCGCAGGCGCTGGCCTATCTGCGCGAACACACCGCGCTCAGCGAGCACGAGGTCACCACCGAGGTCGATCGCTACATCTCCTGGCCGGGGCAGGCGCTGAGCTACAAGCTCGGCGAGATCGCCATCGTCAAGCTGCGCGCCGAGGCCGAACACGAACTGGGCGCGGACTTCGACATCAAGGCCTTCCACGACGCGGTGCTGAAGCAGGGCTCGGTACCGCTGCCGGTGCTGCAGCAGCAGGTCCGCGCGTTCATCGCCGAGAGCAAGCAGCGGCACCAGCCCGCCTCCCAGAAGCCCAGCGCACCTCAATAACTGCCACGCCCGTGCTCTTCCTTCTCCCACCGGGAGAAGGTGGCGCGCAGCGCCGGATGAGGGTACGACCGCCAGCGCGGCATGAGGATGCAAAGGCACCGCGCCAGACGAGGGCACGACCGCCCGCGCCGCACGAAGGCGCAACCGCTTCCGCTCGATCCGCGCGCCTCTCATCCGCCCCCTGCGATTGTGTAACCCCGCCCGCATCGCTAGGCTGGCGCCATGTCCATCCGCCGTGCCCGCCTGCTGCACCCGTTACTGCGCCTGATCGCGCTGGCGGTGCTGGCGCTGGGCGTGCTGGTGGCGCCGGTGGCCTGCGCGCTGGGCGACGTGCATGCGCTGGCGCACGGCCAGGCGCACGTGGACGAAGACGCCCCGCATCGTGGCGACGGTGATGGCGCCGGCGAGCGCGATGGCGCCAGCCTGATGCATGCGCTGATGCACAGCGGCTACTGCCATGGGCAGAGCCCGGCGCTGTTGTCGTCGCTGGCCTGGCAAGGAGTGCCGTTGAAGGCACTGCTGCGTCCGGCAGCCGTGCACCAGGACTACCGCTCGCACCTGCTGGAAACCCCGCTGCGGCCTCCGATCGCGGCTTGATGCACCGCCGGCGCCTGCCGGCCCGTCCATCGATCCCCGACTCCGGAGAAGTCCCATGTGGTTGCGACTGGCGGCTGTTGCCGCCTTCGCGGCCGCGCCCTGCGCGTGGGCGCAGGCCGTGCCGCCCGATGCTGTGCTCACCCTGGACGACGCCTTCGCCCGCGTCGCCCGGACCCATCCCGACCTGCGCCTGGCCGACGGCCAGCGCCGCGTGCTCGCCGCCGAGGCCGAGCGCGAGGCGCTGCGTCCGCCGCTGCGGCTGGGCGCCGAACTGGAGAACGCCTTCGGCAGCGGCGCCGCGCGCGGCCTGGACCAGGCCGAACTGACCGTCAGCCTGGCCGGCGTGCTCGAGCGCGGCGGCAAGCTCGACGCGCGCCGCACCCTGGCCCAGGCGCGCATCGATGCGCTGGCGCCGCAGCGCGAACTGGCGCGGCTGGACCTGCTCGCCGAGGTCGCGCGCCGCTACCTGGCGATTGCCGCCGCCGCGCAGCGCCAGGCCATCGCCGCCGCCGACCTGGCGCAGCGCCAGCGCACCGTCGCCGCGGCGCGGCAGCGGCTGCAGGCCGGCGCCTCGCCCGAATCGGTGCTGCTGACCGCGCAGGCGCTGCAGGCGCGTGCGGAACTGGAGCGCGACCGCGCGCAACAGGAGCACGATGCCGCGCGCCGCCACCTGTCGGTGCTGTGGGGCGAACGCGATCCGGGTTTCGCGCGCGTGGCCGGCGATCCGCTGGCGCTGCCGGCGGTGCCGGACTTCGCCGCGTTGGCCGACTTGCTCGACGCCACCCCGGAACTGGCGCGCTTCGCCGGCGAGGCGCGCGTGCGCGAGGCGCGGCTGCGCCTGGCGCGCAGCCAGGCGCGGCCGGATCTGGACTGGCAGTTCGGCGTACGCCGGCTGCAGGATGGCGACGCCACCGCCCTGGTCGCCGGGGTATCGCTGCCGTTGGGCAGCGCGGCGCGCGCGCTGCCGGAGATCCGCGCCGCCGAGGCCGAGCGCGAGCTGCTCGGCGTGGAGCGCGAGGCACAGGCGCTGGCGCTGTATTCCACGCTCGCCGACGCGCACGGCCGCTACCGCGCCGCACGGCTGGAAGTGGCGCGCCTGCGCGAGGACGTGCTGCCGAAACTGGCGCGCGCCGAGGCCGCCGCCGAGCGCGCCTACCGCGGCGGCGCGATCAGCTATCTGGAGTGGGCGCAGCTGCAGGCGCAGCACGGCGATGCGCGGCGGCAGCAACTCGCCGCCGCGCTCGAGGCGCAGACCGCGCTGATCGAGATCCAGCGCCTGACCGGGCAGCCGTTGGTGATCGCGCGCGCGGCGGAGGCGCCGCGATGAGCCGTTCGCCGCTGTCGCCTGCAATGCCGCCGCGCGCGCCGCGCCACGCCGCGTTGCCGGACCTCGTCGCCCCGACCCCATTTCTCCCGACGCCTGGCGCCTGCCGCCGGCCTCTCCCAGGACCGCCTACGATGAAATCCAACTCCACCGCGCTGCTCGCGCCGTTGCTGCTGGCCCTGCTGCTCGGCGGCTGCGCCGGCGACGAGTCCCACGATGCCCATGGCGAAACCGACGCGCATGGCGCAGCCGGCGACGCCCAGGCCGAGGAAGCACGCAAGGGCGCACACGGCGGCCGCCTGCTCGAGCAGGACGGCATCGCGGTCGAACTGGCCATCGCCGAAGACGGCACGCCGCCGACCTACCAGGCCTGGCTGTACCGCGACGGCAAGCCGCTGCCGCCCGCCGCTGGCAGCGTCGAGGTGCAACTCAAGCGCCTGGGCGGCGGCGTCGAGACGCATCGCCTGCGCGCGCGCGACGACGGCAGCCTGCTGGCCGACAGCGTGGTGCACGAGCCGCATTCCTTCGACGTGGAGGTGCGCGCCACGGTGCAGGGCAAGCCACTGCGCTGGACCTATCCCAGCTACGAGGGCCGTACCGAGATCGCGGCGAAGATCGCCGCCGATGCGGGCATCCGCGTCGCGCCGGTCGGCCCCGGCAGCATCGCCGACGAGCACGAGGTGCAAGGCCTGCTGACCCCGGCCGAAGGCGCACAGGCGCAGGCCACCGCGCGCTTCCCCGGCCCGGTGCGCAGCCTGCGCGCCAATGTCGGCGACCGCGTGCGCGCCGGGCAGGCGCTGGCCACGGTGGAAAGCAACCTCAGCCTGACCACCTACACGATCAGCGCGCCGATCGCCGGCACGGTGCTGGCGCGCACTGCCAGCGTCGGCAGCAGCGCCGCCGAGGGCCAGGCGCTGTTCGAGATCGCCGACCTGTCCACGCTGTGGGTGGATCTGCACATCTTCGGCGCCGATGCCGGCCACATCGCCGCCGGCGCGCCGGTGACGGTGACCCGGATCAGCGACGGCACGGTCGCGCAGACCACGCTGGAACGCGTGTTGCCGGGCACCGCCACCGCCAGCCAGAGCACCGTGGCGCGCGCGCTGCTGCGCAACGCAGACGGTTTGTGGCGGCCGGGTTCGGCGGTGAAGGCGCGGGTCACGGTGGCGCAGCAGCCGGCCGCGCTGGTGGTGCCGGTGAGCGCCTTGCAGAGCTTCCGCGACTGGGACGTGGTGTTCGTGCGCGTCGGCGACACCTACGAAGTTCGGCCGCTGCAACTCGGCGCGCGCGATGCGCGCCAGGTGCAGGTGCTGTCCGGGCTGAAGGCCGGCGACGCGGTGGTGGTGGAGCAGAGCTACCTGGTCAAGGCGGACATCGAAAAGTCGGGGGCGTCGCATGATCATTGAACTGCGCGCTGCGCCCTGCCCCCCCTGTAGGAGCGGCTTCAGCCGCGACAGACACCCGAACGTAGACGCGATGCCGGCATATAGGTCGCGGCTGAAGCCGCTCCTACAAAAAAGCGCCGCGCCCGGAAGCCGCCGCCGTGCTCGCTAACCTGATCCGCTTCGCGATCGCGCAGCGCTGGCTGATGCTGGCGCTGACCGGGGTGCTGATCGCGATCGGCGCGTGGAGTTTCTCGCGGCTGCCGATCGACGCCACGCCCGACATCACCAACGTGCAGGTGCAGGTCAACACCGCCGCGCCCGGCTATTCGCCGCTGGAGGCCGAGCAGCGCGTCACCTTCCCACTGGAGACGGTGCTGGCCGGCTTGCCGGGACTGGAATCCACGCGCTCGCTGTCGCGCTACGGGCTGTCGCAGGTCACCGCGGTGTTCGCCGACGGCACCGACCTATACTTCGCGCGGCAGCAGGTGGCCGAGCGCCTGCAGCAGGTGAAGTCGCAACTGCCGCCGGCGCTGGAACCGCAATTGGGGCCGATCGCCACCGGCCTGGGCGAGATCTTCATGTACACGGTCGAGGCCAGGCCCAACGCGCGCAAGCCCGACGGCACGGCGTGGACCGCCACCGACCTGCGCACGCTGCAGGACTGGGTGGTGCGGCCGCAGCTGCGCAACGTGCCGGGCGTCACCGAGGTCAACACCATCGGCGGCTATGCGCGGCAGATCCACATCACCCCGGATCCGGCGCGGCTGGTCGCGCTCGGCTTCACCCTGGACGATGTGGCGCGCGCGGTCGAGGCCAACAACCGCAACGTCGGCGCCGGCTACATCGAACGCAATGGCCAGCAGTTCCTGGTGCGGGTGCCCGGGCAGGTGAGCGGCATCGCCGAGATCGGCGCGATCGTGCTGGACCGGCGCGAAGGCGTGCCGATCCGGGTACGCGACGTGGCCGAGGTCGGCGAGGGACCGGAACTGCGCACCGGCGCCGCCACCCAGGACGGCAGCGAAGTGGTGCTGGGCACGGTGTTCATGCTGGTCGGCGCCAATAGCCGTGCGGTGGCGCAGGCCTCGGCGGCCCGGCTCGCGCAGGCCAACCGCAGCCTGCCGCCGGGCGTGCAGGCGGTGCCGGTGTACGACCGCACCGCGCTGGTCGACCGCACCATCGCCACCGTGGCCAGGAACCTGGTCGAAGGCGCGCTGCTGGTGATCGCGGTGCTGTTCCTGCTGCTGGGCAATTTCCGCGCGGCGCTGATCACCGCGGCGGTGATCCCGCTGGCGATGCTGTTCACCCTCACCGGCATGGTCCGCGGCGGCGTGTCCGGCAACCTGATGAGCCTGGGCGCGCTGGATTTCGGCCTGATCGTCGATGGCGCGGTGATCATCGTGGAGAACTGCCTGAGCCGCTTCGGCCAGGCGCAGCAGCGCCTGGGCCGGGTGCTCAGCGCCGCCGAGCGCTTCGAGCTGACCGCGCAGGCCACCGCCGAGGTGATCCGCCCCAGCCTGTTCGGCGTGGGCATCATCGCCGCGGTATACCTGCCGGTGTTCGCGCTGACCGGCATCGAAGGCAAGATGTTCCACCCGATGGCGATCACCGTGGTGCTGGCGCTGACCGGGGCGATGCTGCTGTCGCTGAGCTTCGTGCCGGCGGCGATCGCGCTGACCCTGGGCGGCAAGGTCGCCGAGCACGAGAACCGCGCGATGCGCTGGGCGCGGCAGGCGTATGCGCCGCTGCTGGACGGCGCGCTGCGCCACGCGCGCTGGATCGGCACCGGCGCGCTGGCGCTGGTGCTGCTGTGCGGCGTGCTGGCCACGCGGCTGGGCAGCGAGTTCATTCCCAACCTGGACGAGGGCGACGTGGCGCTGCACGCGCTGCGCATCCCCGGCACCAGCCTGCAG
Organism: Xanthomonas hyacinthi; assembly: GCF_009769165.1. Lineage (NCBI taxonomy): Bacteria > Pseudomonadati > Pseudomonadota > Gammaproteobacteria > Lysobacterales > Lysobacteraceae > Xanthomonas > Xanthomonas hyacinthi. Next base: position 2,419,016 of record NZ_CP043476.1, on the reverse strand, counting down.
CAGGCGATCACGATGCAGGCCACGCTGGAGCGGCGGATCAAGCGGTTCCCGGAAGTGGCGCACGTGTTCGGCAAGCTCGGCACCGCCGAGGTCGCCACCGACCCGATGCCGCCGTCGGTGGCCGACACCTTCCTGATCATGAAACCACGCGCGCAATGGCCCGATCCGCGCAAGCCCAAGGCGCAGTTGCTGGCCGAGATCGAAGCGGCGGTGCAGCAGCTGCCCGGCAACAACTACGAGTTCACCCAGCCGATCCAGATGCGCATGAACGAGCTGATCTCCGGCGTGCGCGCGGACGTGGCGATCAAGCTCTACGGCGACGATCTGGACACGCTGGTGCAGGTCGGGCGGCGCATCGAAGAGGTGGCCAGGAACGTGCCCGGCGCGGCCGACGTCAAGCTCGAGCAGGCCACCGGCCTGCCGATGCTGAGCGTGGTGCCGGACCGCACCGCGCTGGCCGGCTACGGACTCAATCCCGGCGTGGTGCAGGACACGGTGGCCGCCGCGGTGGGCGGGCAGGACGCCGGGCAGCTGTTCGAAGGCGACCGCCGCTTCGCCATCGTGGTGCGCCTGCCCGAGGCGCTGCGGCAGGACCCGGCGGCCTTGGCCGATCTGCCGATCCCGCTGCGCGGCGATGGCGAGCGCGGCGATGCCGACGAATCCAGCCGCGCTCCAGGCTGGCGCAGCGGCGCGCCGATCACCGTGCCGCTGCGCGAGGTGGCCAAGGTGCAAACGGTGCTGGGGCCGAACCAGATCAACCGCGAGGACGGCAAGCGCCGCATCGTGGTCACCGCCAACGTGCGCGACCGCGACCTCGGCGGCTTCGTCGCCGAGCTGCAGCGGCGCGTGCAGGCCGACGTCAAGCTGCCCAGCGGCTACTGGATCGGCTACGGCGGCACCTTCGAGCAGCTGATCTCGGCCGGGCAGCGCCTGGCCTGGGTGGTGCCGGCCACGCTGCTGCTGATCTTCGCGCTGCTGTACTGGTCGTTCGGCTCGCTGCGCGATGCGGCGATCGTGTTCAGCGGCGTGCCGCTGGCGCTGACCGGCGGCGTGGTCGCGCTGGCGCTGCGCGGCATCCCGCTGTCGATCTCCGCCGGGGTCGGCTTCATCGCGTTGTCCGGGGTGGCGGTGTTGAACGGGCTGGTGATGATCGCCTTCGTGCGCAAGCTGCGCGAGGACGGCCTGCCGCTGGCGCAGGCGCTGCGCGACGGCGCGCTGGCGCGGCTGCGGCCGGTGCTGATGACCGCACTGGTGGCGGCGCTGGGCTTCGTGCCGATGGCGTTCAACGTCGGCGCCGGCGCGGAAGTGCAGCGGCCGCTGGCCACGGTGGTGATCGGCGGCATCGTGTCCTCCACGCTGCTGACCCTGCTGGTGCTGCCGGTGCTGTACCGCTGGCTGCACCGGCGCGACAATGCCGCAGCGGCGTCCGCCGCAGCGGATGCTCCGACTTTGGCGAGGTGAGCGATGGCCGACAGTTGCTGCGGTTGCGGCAAGACCCTGGATGTGGCGGCGATGCAGGCGCGCCAGCGGCGGGTGCTGTGGTGGGTGCTGGCGATCAACGCCGGCACCTTCGCGATGATGCTGGGCAGCGCCTGGCACAGCGGCTCGGCCTCGCTGCTGTCCGGCAGCCTGGACAATCTCGGCGATGCGCTGACCTATGCGTTGAGCCTGGCCGTGGTCGGCGCCAGCCTGGCGGCGAAGGCGCGGGTGGCGCTGCTCAAGGCCGCGTTGATCCTGGCCGCGGCGCTGGCGGTGGCCGCCGGCATCGGCTGGAAGCTGCTGCACCCGCAGCTGCCGCTGTTCGAGAGCATGGGCGTGGCCGCGGCGCTGAACCTGGCCGCCAACCTGCTGTGCCTGCGCCTGCTGTGGCCGTACCGGCGCGGCGACATCAACCTGGCCTCGGCCTGGGCGTGCTCGCTCAACGACGTCTACGAGGGCGTGGCGGTGATCGCGGCCAGCATCGCGGTGTGGGCGTTCGGCGCCGGTTGGCCGGACCTGCTGATCGCCGCGGCGTTGCTGCTGCTGTTCCTGCGCTCGGCCTGGCAGGTGGCGCGGCGCGCCTGGGCGGAACTGCGCCAGGCCCGCGCGACGCCAGTAAGTGCTTGCGACACAAGGGAAAGGCATGCATAATGCGCGGCTCGCTGTGCCCGGCTCCGGCCGGAACGGCGGCCGGATGCGCGATCTCCGGCCGGCCTCTCCCAGCGTAACTGTTTGATTTCCCACGTCGCGTGGTGGCCACAAGGCTGCCGGGGCCGCCGTCTCCCAGGCTATGGGCGACTCAAACTAACTTATCGAGGTGCGTAATGTCCCGCGTATGCCAAGTGTCCGGCAAGCGTGTGCAGACGGGTAACAACGTCTCCCACGCCAACAACAGAACCCGTCGTCGCTTCCTGCCCAACCTGCACGAGCGCCGCTTCTGGGTCGCCAGCGAGAACCGCTGGATCAAGCTCCGTGTCTCCGCGCATGCGCTGCGCACCATCGACAAGAACGGGATCGATGCCGTTCTGAAAGAGCTGCGCGCGCGCGGCGAAAAGGTCTGAGGAGTAAGCAATCATGGCAGGCAAGCGTGACAAGATCCGTATGATTTCCTCGGCCGCCACCGGCCACTTCTACACCACGGACAAGAACAAGAAGAACACTCCGGGGAAGATGGAAATGATGAAGTACGACCCGGTCGTGCGCAAGCACGTGCTGTACAAGGAAGGCAAGATCAAGTGATCGACTGATCGCTGGATCGCGTTTCGAGGTCGACACGAAACCCGCCGCAAGGCGGGTTTCGTGCGTCTGCGGCCTGCACATTCCGCAGCGGTCGCATGCCGCCGCCGTTGGCGCGGCGCAACCGGTCCCGCGTGCGCCGCCACCGCGGCGACACACGCAATGGTTGCGTTTACCGCCGCAGCCCGCAGAATCGGGCGACTTGGCTTGCGAAGGGTCACGATGCTGCCGTTCTGGTTGGAAGGCACCTGGCTGCTGGCGCTGGACTGGCTGATCCGGCTGGTGGCGTTGCTGTGGATTCCCGCGCGCACCACCCCTGGCGCGGCGCGCAGCTGGCTGCTGCTGGTCGGGTTCGTGCCGGTGCTGGGGCTGCCGCTGTATCTGCTGCTGGGCCATCCGTGGCTGTCGCGCGAGCGCATCCAGCGCCAGGCGCAGGCCTCGCAGGTGATCCGCGAACAGCAGGTGCCGTTGACCGCGCTGCGCTGGACTCCGCCCGCCGACACCGCGATCGCCGAAGTGGTGCCGCTGATCGAGCGCCAGGGCGACTTCATGCCCACCCGTGGCAACACGGTGGAATTGCTCGACCGCTATGCGGCCTCGCTGCAGGCGCTGATCGACGACATCGATGCGGCCGTCGAGCGCGTGCACCTGCTGTACTACCTGATGTTCGACGATGCGGTCGGCGACGCGGTCGTGGCCGCGCTGTTGCGCGCCGCCGCGCGCGGCGTGCGCTGCCGCCTGCTGCTCGATGCGCGTGGCGGCAAGCGCGGGCTGCGACGCTATCGCAAGCGCCTGCGCGCGGCCGGCGCCGAGGTGCAGGCGCTGCTGCCGGGCGGCTTGCGCTGGCGCCGCAGCGGGCGCATGGATCTGCGCAACCATCGCAAGATCGCGGTCATCGACAACCGCGTCGGCTATACCGGTTCGCAGAACCTGGCTTCTGCCGAATTCGTGCGCGGACATCCCAACCGCGAACTGGTGGTGCGCTTGCAGGGGCCGGTGGTCGGGCACCTGGAGGCGGTGTTCGCCAGCGACTGGTTCATCGAGACCGGACAGCGCCTGCGCGTGGCCGACGGCACCGCGGTGCACGGTGCCGACACCGCCACGCAACTGCTGCCCAGCGGCCCGGCATATCCGTTCGAGAACGCGCGCGATGCGGTCAACGCGCTGATCCACCTGGCGCGGCGGCGGATCGTGATGGTCACGCCGTACTTCGTGCCCGACGAGGCCACGCTCAGCGCGCTGCGCATCGCCGCGCTGTCCGGCGTGGACGTGCAGCTGATCCTGTCGGAGAGCAGCAACCAGCGGCTCACCGCCTGGGCGCAGGAGGCCTACTACGACGAACTGCTGCGCAGCGGGGTCAAGATCGCGCTGTACCGGCCGTGCTTCCTGCATGCCAAGCACCTGAGCGTGGACGAGGGCATCGCCCTGGTCGGCTCGATCAACCTGGACATCCGCTCCTTCGCGCTGAACGCCGAGATCGGCGTGCTGTGCTACTGCGCCGAGGTGGTGCAGCGGCTGCGCGCGGTGGAGGCCGATTACCTGGCCGATGCGCGCACGCTGTCGCTGCAGGACTGGCGCAAGCGGCCGGCGTGGCGGCGCAGCCGCGAAGGCATCGCCCGGCTGGCCGATGCGCTGATGTGAAAGCGCGCGCATATGACAGCATGATGTCGCCGCCATGCGCGATGGTTCCCAGCCGCGGGCGGAGCCGGCGAGGGCATCCCTTACAATCGCCGGCATGAGCGAACTCCTGCCCACCGCTTCCGATGGCGACTGCGACTGCGATATCGCCATCGTCGGCGGCGGTGCGGCCGGCACGCTGGTCGCGTTGCAGTTGCTGCGGCAGGCCACGCATGCACTGCGGCTGCAGCTGATCGAACCGCAGGCCGCGCTGGCGCAGGGCGTGGCCTATGCGACGCCGTGCGCGGAGCACCTGCTGAACGTACCGGCCGGGCGCATGAGCGCCTTCCCCGATCTTCCCGACGACTTCCTCGACTGGCTGCAGCAGCAAGCCTTGTATCCGGCGCTGCAGCGCGCCGCGCTGGCGCAGGCCTACGTGCAGCGCCGCCACTACGGCGACTACCTGCGCGCGCGGCTGGCGCAGGCGCAGGCCGCCAGCCCGGCGCAGCTGCAATGGCGGCAGCTGCGGGTGCTGGCGCTGGACCGGGACGCGCGCGGCCAGGCGCTGCAACTGCAGGATGGCGCGACGCTGCGCGCGCGCGCGACGGTGCTGGCGCTGGGCAACAGCCTGCGTCCGCTGCCGGCGCGCGGTGCGCCCAGCCTGCCGGCGCACGTGCGCGTGGATGCCTGGAACTACGCACAACTGCGCGCGATCCCGCGCGAGTCCACGGTGTGCATCGTCGGCGCCGGCCTGAGCATGGCCGACAGCGTGCTGACCCTGCTCGCCAATGCGCACCGCGGCCCGGTGCACGTGATCGCGCGGCACGCGTTGCTGCCGCTGCCGCATGCCGACCGCGCCGACCACGCCGCGGCCGAGTTCGACCCGCAGCCGTTGCTGGCCTTGCCGTTGCGCCAGCGCCTGCGCGCGCTGCGCCGGCACGCCGCCGCGGCGCAGGCGCGCGGTCTGCCGTGGCAGAGCGTGATGGAGCGGCTGCGGCCGCTGGGCCAGGCGCTGTGGCAGTCGCTGTCGGCCACCGAACAGCGGCGCTTCCTGCGCCACGCGGTGCGTTACTGGGACGTGCACCGGCACCGCATCGCCGCGCCGGCGTTCGCGCAACTGCAGGCGATGCGCCGGGTCGGCCAGTTGCGCGTGCATCGCGCGCGGCTGGACACGGTGTTCCCGGTCGGCGCCTGCGTGCAGGTCAATGCGGTCGGTCCCGACGGGCTGGCGCTGCAACTGGACGCCCATTACGTGGTCAACGCCACCGGCGTGGAGCTGCGCGCACAGACCATGCGCAACCCGCTGCTGCAGCAACTGCTGGGCTGCGGCCACGCCGCGCCCGGCGCGCACGGCATCGGCATCGCCACGGCTGCCGATGGCGCGCTGCTCGACGCCGACGGCCGTGCCGATCCGCGCATCCGCGTGCTCGGCAGCCTGCGCATCGGCAGCCTGTGGGAAAGCCTGGCGATCCCGGAGCTGCGCGAGCAGGCGCAGCAGCAGGCGCAGGCGTTGCTGTGCGAGTTAAGCGCCGACGCAAAGTGAAAGCAAAGCGTGCCTGGCTGCCGTGATGGCGCCTGCGCAGCACGCGCTGGGGTGTTGGCAGCCAGCGCCGCGTTGTGGCAGCGACTTCAGTCGCGACGGGCGTGACCGGTAGAGGCTGGCGCGACTGATGGCCCGAGGCCACCCGGAGTCGCTCGCACAGGCTTCGTGGTGTATGAACAGATGCCAGAAAAACGCGCTGTAGCGTTTTTCCCCAGGGTGTTGTAGGCAACCGAGTATCGACTGAGCGGCTTCAGCCGCGACAGACTAAGCCCCGACCTCCACAGAGCGTTGCGTCGTTCGCCCGAGCAGCAGGTAGATCGCCACCGCCGCCACCGCAGTGATCGCCGCCAGCGTCCGCGCCAGCACTGCGAACCCGTCGGCATAGGCGTGCCGCAACTGCGCCAGCGACACCGCGCTGCCCGCATGCGCGGCCTGCGCCAGGTCGCCCGCGGCCAGGCGTTGCGCGGTCTCGGCCAATGCGGCGCTGGCCGCCGCCGGCACCATCGCCGCCAGCCGCCACTGGATCAGCCCGGCCAGCAGCCCGGCCACGCTGGCCAGCGCGATGCCTTCGCCGGCCACGCGCAGGGTGCCGAAGATGCCGGCGGCCATGCCGGCGCGCTCCTTCGGCACCACGCTGACCGACAACGCGTCCATCAGTCCCCACGGCAGCGCGGTGCCGGCGCCGATCAGCAACAGCGCCGGCAGCGCCTGCGCGGGTGGACGTGCGCCCAGCCAGTACAGTCCGACCGCGGCCAGCCCCAGTCCGGCCGCGGACAGTGCGCCCGGGGCGATGCGCTGCGCCAGTGCGGCGGCCATGCGCGGCACCACCAGCATCGGCAGCGACAGCGCCAGCATGGTCAGGCCGGCGTCGCTGGCGCGCTGGCCGTCCACGCCGATCAGCCGCAACGGCAGCAGCACCAGTAGCACCACGTAGCTGTAGCAGGTGGCCACCGGCAGCAGCTGCACGCCGACGAAGTGCCGGTAGCGGAACAGGCTCAGGTCCAGCATCGGCCGGCGGCTGCGCCGTTCGATGCGCACGAAGCCGATCAGCAGCGCCGACGCCGCGCCCAGCAGGGCCAGGGTCGGCAGGCTGTACCAGCCGCTGTGCGGACCCTGGATCAGCCCCGCGGTGAACGCGGCCAGCGCCGCGCTGAAGCACAGCGCGCCGGCATGGTCGGCCGCTCCCGGGGCGGGGTCGCGCGACTCGCGCAGGCAGCGCGCGGCGACCGCCCAGGCCAGCGCCGCCAGCGCCGCCAGGCCGAAGAAGATCGCGCGCCAACCGCGATGCTCGATCAGCATGCCCGCGGCCAGCGGGCCGAACGCCAGGCCGGTGCCGAAGGTGGTGCCGAGCAGGCTGAACGCCCGTGCCCGCGCCGCGCCGGCGTACAGCTGCGCCAGCGCCGCGGTGCCGCCGGCCAGCGCCGCGGCCGCGCCCACGCCCTGCAGGGCGCGCAGCAGATCGATCGCCGCCACCGAGCCGGCCAGGCCGACGCCCAGCGAGGCGACGCCGAACAGCCCCAGCCCGCCCAGGAACACGCGCTTGCGGCCGTGCCGGTCGGCCAATGCGCCCGCGACGAGCAGCAGGCTGCCGAAGCTGAGCATGAAGGCATTGGTGATCCAGGCCAGCGCCAGCGTGCTGCCGCCCAGCGCGGCGCCGATGGTCGGCGTGGCGACCGCGCCGCCGGAGAAGTTCAACGGCAAGGCCAGCGCGGCCAGGCACACGGCGGCGAGTGCGGCGCCGCGCCGTACGGGAGCGGCGGCAGGCGGGGGATGGGCGGAAGCGGTGGTCATCGCGGGTGGCTCGGTCGGCGGGTGCCGGGATCGCCAATAGAGATAACGCGGCAGGAGCGGGCGAAAAACACCGCGGATTTCCGCAGATACCGGAGCAAAATTCCTTAATATCCGCAGATGGATCGTCTGACTGGCATCGTCGCCTTCGTCCGCGCCGCCGAACAGCTGAGCTTCGTCGGCGCCGGCCGCGTGCTCGGCATCTCGGCCTCGGCGGTGGGCAAGAGCGTGGCTGCGCTGGAACGCGAACTGGGCGTGCGCCTGTTGCAACGGACCACCCGGCGCATCGCGCTGACTGCGGAAGGACGCCTGTTCCACGAACGCTGCCAGCGCGTGCTGGAGGAACTGCGCGAGGCCGAGAGCGTGCTGGCGCAGACGCGGCAGGCGCCGCGCGGATTGCTGCGGGTCGGCCTGCCGACCATCGGCTACCGCTTCCTGCTGCCGTTGCTGCCCGAGTTCCGCCAACGCTACCCCGAGGTGGAGCTGGAACTGGAATTCGACGATCGCCTGGTCGACGTGGTCGAGCGCGGCCTGGATGCGGTGATCCGCAGCGGCACGCAGGCCGATTCCAGCCTGATGTCGCGGCGGCTGGGGCCGTTCCGTTTCTGCATCTGCGCCGCACCCGTCTACCTGCGCCGCCGCGGCGTGCCGCAGACGCCGGCGCAGCTGGCCGCGCACGACACCCTGCGCTTCCGCTTTCCCACCACCGGCAAGCTGCACGAGTGGCCATTGTCCGAACCAGCGCCGCTGCCGCCGGCGGCGTTGACCTGCAACAACATGGAGGCGCTGCGTGCGGCGGCGATCGGCGGCATGGGCATCGCCTGCATGCCTGAGTTCCTGGCGCGCGACGCGTTCGACGATGGGCACCTGCAGCGCCTGCTCGATGGGTATCTGGGCGACAGCGGCCAGTTCTTCGTGCTGTGGCCATCGAGTCGGCAGCTGTCGCCGAAGCTGCGCGCGTTCGTGGATTTCGTCGCCGACCGGCTGTTCGCGGCGCCGTGAACATGGCGCAATCGCTGCCTTTCGCGTCGGCGCCGCCCCGGTCGCAGCCGATGCGCCGCCGCAACCGGTAAAATGTCCGGGTGGATGTCTCCCATTTGCTCGATGCTCTGAACCCCGCCCAGCGCGAGGCCGTCTCCGCACCGTCCGGCCATTACCTGGTCCTGGCCGGCGCCGGGTCCGGCAAGACGCGCGTGCTCACCCACCGCATCGCCTGGCTCAACGAAGTCCATGGCGTGCCGGTGCACGGCATCTTCGCGGTCACCTTCACCAACAAGGCCGCCGGCGAGATGCGCCAGCGCACCGACCTGCAGCTGCGCAACGGCAGCCGCGGCATGTGGATCGGCACCTTCCACGGCCTGGCGCACCGCCTGCTGCGCCTGCACTGGCCCGACGCCAAGCTGCCGGAAAGCTTCCAGGTGCTGGATTCGGACGACCAGCTGCGGCTGGTCAAGCGCGTGGTGCAGCAGCTGGAACTGGACGAGGGCAAGTTCCCGCCCAAGCAGATCGTGTGGTGGATCAACCAGCAGAAGGACGAAGGCCGGCGTGCGCAACACATCCAGCCCGAGCCGCGCGACGAGTGGACGACTACCCTGCGCAGCGCCTACGCGCTGTACCAGGAGCGCTGCGACCGCGCCGGCCTGGTCGATTTCGCCGAGCTGCTGCTGCGCGCGCACGAGCTGCTGCGCGACAATCCGGCATTGCTGGCGCATTACCGCAGCCGCTTCGGCGAGATCCTGGTCGACGAGTTCCAGGACACCAACGCGATCCAGTACGCGTTCGTGCGCGTGCTCGCCGGCGATACCGGGCGCGTGTTCGTGGTCGGCGACGACGACCAGGCGATCTACGGCTGGCGCGGCGCCAAGGTCGAGAACGTGCAGCGCTTCCTGAAGGATTTCCCGAACGCGCAGACCATCCGCCTGGAACAGAACTACCGCTCCAGCGCCAACATCCTCAACGCCGCCAACGCGGTGATCGCGCACAACCCGGACCGCATCGGCAAGCAGCTGTGGACCGATTCGGGCGACGGCGACCCGATCGACCTGTACGCGGCCTACAACGAGATCGACGAGGCGCGCTACGTGGTCGAGTGCGCGCGCCAGTGGGTGCGCGACGGCGGCAGCTACAGCGAGGCGGCGGTGCTCTACCGCAGCAACGCGCAGTCGCGCGCGTTCGAAGAATCGCTGCTCGCCGAGCAGGTGCCGTACCGCGTCTACGGCGGCATGCGCTTCTTCGAGCGCGCCGAAATCAAGGACACCCTGGCCTATCTGCGGCTGGTCGCCAACCGCGCCGACGATGCGGCGTTCGAGCGCGCGGTGAACACGCCCACGCGCGGCATCGGCGACCGCACCCTGGACGAAGTGCGGCGCCTGGCGCGCGCGCAGTCGCTGTCGCTGTGGGCCGCCGCGCAACAGGCCGCGCAGCAGGGCGGCGACCTGGCCGCGCGCGCGCGCAACGCGCTGGCGCAGTTCCTGGGGCTGATCGAGCAGCTGTCCACCGACGTGGCCGGTCTGCCGCTGCCCGAGCAGATCGACCAGGTGCTGGCGCGCTCGGCGCTGCGCGAGCACTGGAGCAAGGAAAGCCGCGGCGGGCTGGATTCGGAATCGCGCACCGACAATCTGGACGAACTGGTCTCGGTCGCCTCGCGCTTCGTGCGCGCCGACAACGACGCCGACGCCGACGAGGGCCGCCAGGCGATGACCGAACTGGTCGCGTTCCTGGCCTACGCCTCGCTGGAGGCCGGCGAAGGCCAGGCCCAGGCCGGCGAGGACGGCGTGCAGCTGATGACCCTGCATTCGGCCAAGGGCCTGGAGTTCCCGCTGGTGTTCCTGGCCGGCATGGAAGACGGCCTGTTCCCCAGCGCACGCTCGCTGGAAGAGAGCGGCCGGCTGGAGGAAGAGCGGCGCCTGGCCTACGTCGGCATCACCCGCGCGCGCCACAAGCTGGTGCTCAGCTATGCCGAGTCGCGGCGCATCCACGGCCAGGACAACTACAACGTGCCCTCGCGCTTCCTGCGCGAGATCCCGCGCGAGCTGCTGCACGAAGTGCGGCCGAAGGTGCAGGTCTCGCGCAGCGCCTCGCTGGGCGCGCCGCGCAACCTCGGCCACAGCGCCATCGAAGCCCCGGCGATCCGGCTCGGCGCCAACGTGCAGCATCCCAAGTTCGGCGGCGGCGTGGTCATCGACTACGAAGGCAGCGGCGCGCACGCGCGCGTGCAGGTGCAGTTCGACGAGGTCGGCGCGAAGTGGCTGGTGATGGCGTACGCGAATCTGACGGTGATCTAGGGCGTGTCACCAATCCCCGAGCAGATCGCGCCGCGCTTGCGCGTGCCTGGGGCAGGGAGAGCGGGAGGACGGAGCTGGCGCGATGCGATGACACGGCACCGTGTGCGCGCAAGCGCGGCCCTGCGGCGCCCAGCGCCGGTGGCAGCAGTGCCAGCGGCACCGGCGGCAGGTGCCGCGCGGGTCCGCACCCGCAGCGCGCGTCCGCGGGGCAGCCGGCTGCCGTTCGGTTTTCAAACGCGTCCTTCGCGAGGCTAAAAGTCCCCGGCCAAGACCTGCCCAATAATTGCGCGACACAATTTCATGCAGGCGTGCCAATGACAGGATTCCGCAAGGTTGCAGGCGCTACGGCCTCGCACTCGGGGGTCGCTGCGGCGAGTGACGACGCGGCGCGGGGCGTATCGGCCGACGGATTCGCGCCGCCATCCGGAACACAAGACGCGCAGGCGGCAGGGACGTCGCGGCAGCGTCGGCCGCAAGGGCCCATCGATCACTTGCCGCAGCGCGGGGAGCTGCGCCGGTGTCGACCGCGCGAGGAGGCTCCCGCTGCGCCGGAAGAGGACGGCCGTGCGCCGCAGCGGCGACGGATGGACGCGACGGAACAGGTGCGGCGGAGAGCGCGCAACGAAGCAGCGCCATTGGAACGGCGCGTGAGGCCCCGCCTGGATCAGCGCGCGGAGCGGGAACAAGGTTCTCCCTCGGCCGCGCCCATCGATTGGATCAGCGACAGCCGCCGGGCGAACCAGGCGAAGAAGAGTCGGCAATGGCAGACTTGCCGCGAGGTCGCGGAGAAGCTGTGCGCACGGGGAAGCGATGCTCCCGAGTGGCGCCACGCTCATTGGATTGGGTGTTCTCTGCTGGCCAACGCCTTCAGCCAGGCCCCGGAGCTGCGTTTGCCGAAGCCGGGATATGCGTATCGGCAGGCGCTTGGGCTGATCGGCCGTGGCCTCGCCGAGGCGCGCCATCTCCCGCCGTGCGATCCGCAAAGCGCGGCGAGCCTGGCCAACGCGCTGGCCAAATGCCTCGACCTGAAGAATCTGCCGGACGAGGCCGCACTTCGCCTGCAATGCGTGCAAGGCATCGCTCGGATCGCCGACGAAGTCGGCCGCGGGGCCAAGCAGGAACGCCTGACCTATCAGGAAGAACCGCAACTGCGCGAGTTCCAGACGCATCACCTGGCGCAGCTTTGCAATGGGCTGTCCAAGGCCTTGCAGCACAGCGCTGACGACGCATTCGCAAAATCCTGCGAGGCATTGGGTTTGATCGGCAGGGCGGTGGTCGTGCGCAGCATGTGCGCTGGGTTGTCGGCGTTGCAGGCAAGAACGCTGGCGATGATGGCCAACGGATTCGAGCATCTGTTCGACAAAACGATTGAAGCGCAGGCAGCGCCGCAGCCGCTTCTGCGTGGCGCCGTGGAAGATGGCGGCGCCGCCTTGGGGGAAATGGGCCGAGAGGTCGCTGTGCGTCTGTCGTCGGCGACAGACCGATTGCCGGCATTCAATCCGCAAGACGTCGCGATGCTGACCAATGCGCTCTCCAAGGCACCGCAGAGCTCGGACAGCGTAGAGGGGCTGATGGCGCTGGGCCGGGAGATGGTGCGCAGGGATGGCCTGCGAGGCGGGTTTGCGGATTACACCGATCAGCAGTTATCGATGGTGGTTCATGGCTTGGCCAAAGCGTTCGACGAGAACGATTGCAGGTCCGGGCTGATTGCAGTGGGCCGGGAAGTAGGCCGACGTGCCGATGCTCAAGGTGGATTGCCCGGCTACGATGCTCGCAACCTGTCGATGCTGGTCGGCGGCCTGGCCAAAGCGAGCGAGGATCCGCACGCGCGCGATGCGCTGCTCAAGGCAGGTTGTGAAGTCGTACTGCGTGCGCATGCGCCTGACGGGCTCTCCAGGCTGTCTCCACAGTGCTTGGCGATGCTGGCCAAGGGGCTGAGTGCGGTCGTCGGTCACAAGGACGGTATGGCTGGCCTGGTTGCGATAGGCCGGGAGCTGGAACGGCGCAACGCGGCACATGGGAGACTCCGGGAGTTCAAGAGCCAGGAACTGGGAATGTTGGCAAATGGGTTGAGCACCGTCGGGGAAGAGGGGAACAGCCCGGCGGGATTGAGCGCGGTCAGCGAAGAGGTGCTGCGCCGGGCCGACCTGCCCGGTGGCTGGTCTGACTTCGGCAACCCGGGTCTGGCCCTGCTGGCAAATGGGTTGGCCAAAGGGACCAAGAACCGATGGAACGTACGTGCCTTGTGCGCCATCGGCCGCGAGGTCGCAGAAAGGTTCCACCGTGCGCCAGGGGGGATGGAAGACATCGATGGCCAGCAGCTATCGATGCTGGCCAACGGTCTGGGCAAGGTGGTCGAGGACAGTGGCGATAGCGCTGGTTTGCTTGCGGTGAGTCATGAATTTGCGCGGCGAGAGAGGTTGCATCGCGGGTTATCGGACCTAAGCAGCCAAGGCCTGGCGCTGGCGGCGATCAATTTGGCCAAGGTCGCTGAGGACGATGCGGGAGCTGCCGGCTTGGCCGCCGTGGGTCGGCAGACGTTGCGTCGGAGCTATATGGATGACGGCTTGTGGGCGGCGGAGGACTTGCATTTGGCGATGCTGGCCAGCGGCCTGAGCAAGATGACCAGCGATCGCGACTGCCGCTCCGGGTTGCTGGAAATAAGCAAGGAGGTGGCGCGGCGCGATGCTGTAGGCGACGGACTGGCGTGTCTGACCTCGCAGAGCCTGTCAGTATTGACCAATGCTTTGGGCCGCCTGGCCGAAGACGGCACCGGCGCAAGCGGGCTGCTTGCAATAAGCCGGGAGGTGGCCAGGCGGGCCGATGCAACGGGCCGGTTGCCCGGCTTCGGCTCGTTGCACTTGGCTTTTTTGGCCAGTGGCTTGGGCAGAGCGGCTGCGAACAACGACGTGGACGCCGGGCTGCTCGCGGTAAGCCAGGAGGTGGCACACAGAGCGGATGCAGCAGGCGCGTGGTCCGAATCGCCTCAGTACCTGGCGATGCTAGCCAATGGCCTCAGCCGCCCAGGGGCTTTGGAGACGGCGCAGATGGACATGCAGGCCATCGCGGAGAGCCTGGGCGCAGGTGGCCACGCGTACGCGATGTTCGACCAGGCCCATCTCGCGCAGTTGGCCAACGCGCTGTCGCGGGCGGCGATGTGGGCAGAGGACGGCGCTGACGAGTCCCTGGAGGCGCTCATGCGGGGTCGCTTGCATGAACTGACCGCGCATCTGATCCAGGCGCCCGAGCGGCTCACGCAATTCTCGTTCTTGAGCTTGTCGGTCGTTCTCAAAGCGCTGGCCAAGACCGGCCTGTACGACGACCTCGCTGCACTGGCCAGGCCTGCACTGCAGCGCCTCGAAGCGCTGCATCTGCAGACCGGTCTGCGCACCAGCAATCTGGAGACGGTGAGTGGTGTGTGCGTCGGCTTGCTGCCGTTTCTGCGCAGCAAGGAGCCCGGCCTACGCCGTCATCGGCGGTCGGTGCTGGAACTGCTGGAGCGTCTACAGCCGCTGGTAGAACGCAAAATCGCTCTCGCGCTGGCACACGGCGCGCAAGCGGAGGACGCGGGGGGCCGAAACGCCGCAGGGGAGGAGATGCGGGCCGGCCGCCAACTGGGGCGCTCGCTTTACCTGACGCTCAAGACCTACGTGACGGTCGCCCACCAATGGCGCTGGCGGCACGTGGGAGGGACGCCGCAAAAGGCCGATGCCCGCCGCGCATCGCTGGAGGATTGGCTAAAGGGCGTGGCCGCGCGGGCGGGCGCAGTGCTGGATGGAGAGCTCGGCGCAATGGGCTGGGCCGTGCAGGCGCTCATCGAATCCGATGAGGTCACCGGCGCGCTCCACCACTACCTTCACGCCCATGCCGCGCAGATCGAGGATCAGCTGGCTCAGGCCGGTCAGACGCCAACGCCGATCCGGCTGGACGCAGTGGCAGCCCAATGGCGTCACTCGCCGCGCGTGCCGCACGACGGCGCAGGCGTCTGTCTACCGTCACCGCGCGTGGACAGCTTTGGCCGACCAGTGGCCCGTGGCGCGGAAGAAGACGCGTCCAAACGCTACACGGTGCTGGCCCGGCTCACCAGAAACATGCCTGTCATCGAGGTGGAACTGGAGAGTCCGCCAAGTGCTTTCCAACTGGAACGCACCGTGACCCACGACAACGTACCGTACTGCTTCAATCTGTTCGGCGGCAGTGCGGCGAAGCTGGGGCGCTCACAATTCGAGGACATGCAGGACCAGGCCGCGCAACAAACCAGGCGCAAGCCCAAGTTTGTCGGGGTCCGGGTCTGCGACATGCTGCCGGATGCCCCGTTCGTGCAGATGCTAGCCAAGCTGTTTCCGAACAAGGAAAGCTTCTGGTATTTCCAGCGACTCATGAAGCCCTCGCCGCCGCAAGGAATTCCGGGGTTGGGGCCGGCAGACCATGTGCTGGAAGGCCAGTTCCGGATGTGCTTCATGCCGGATATTGCGGATCGCACAGACGCTGCGATCGCGCACCCATTCAAATTGCGCGACCGCAGCGGCCGCCCGGTCGCGGTGCAGCCCTACGATGGCTGCGGTTTCATCAAGGCCTCCGTGGCCGAGCGGATGCCGGCGTATCGCCGTGCAATGGGACTGGAGGGTGGAAAGAGGCTGGACCCGATCGGCCACAGCCGCGCCTCGCACATGTCGTTGAGCGCCTTGCAGCACTATGCGCCGAACGATGCGGTGGCGGAGGAGGCGGTGCGATCGCTACAGCGGACATTGCCGGATTTGTCGGAGGAGCCGCGCGGAGAAACGCTGTTCCGCTGCGCGGTCAACGGCCTGATGCAGGGCAAGACCGCGATCTTGGTGGCGGCGACGGACGATAGCGCGCACCTGCCCGCGGCCAAGAGCGCGGATTGGGACGGGGCGGATCTGCTGATCGGCAAGTCGCCCTACGACCAGGCCAACATGGTGGTTTTTGCGCCGGAGCGGATTGGCACTGAAGCGGGCGGCGACGCCACCGCGCAATTCCTGGGTCGGTGTGCGGCGCTTCAATACAGCTACGTTGGCGTGGAAGATGCGGTGCAGGCCCTGGATCGGCAGGATCCTGCGCCAGCCAGGGCGGAAGCCGACAAGCCCTGGTTTGGCCTGAAAGGGATCGACATCGTGGTCCCCGATGCGATGTGGCCGGCCGAATATGCCGATTGCGACCGGGTCGGCCCGGCCAAGGACGTGAAGGTGCATAGCGACTGGCAGCAGGCAAAGGCGCCCGTGGAGCGCGATACCAACGTGGAAAGCCGGGGTGTGTATGTGGGCACGGAAGTGTATGCCCCGGGGTCGCTGGCGGCACTGCCGCTGCACACCATCAAGCGCCTGGATGCCGACTGCGATGGCGACCCGGTGCAGTTGTTTGCCGGCCGTCCGGCATTGAGCCAGTACGTGCGCGAGGCCGAACAGGAACGGCAGGCGCACCCCAAGCCCTCGTTCAAGCCACCCAAGACGCACACGCCGGCCATCGACCCACATACTGGCGCCTACGATCCCAGCCGCACGACGCAGATCCTGGCGATCTACAAAGGCGCGATTCAAGCCTTCACCGGACTGCAGGTCAGTCTGCTGGCGCAAACGCCCGAAATACAGACATGGGTGGCCGAGCGCGCCGTCATCGGCACCTATGAAGGCACCGATAGCACGCTGGGCAAGGACCTGCGCAAACTGTTGGAGGCCGACGTCCCCGACCCCGTGGCAGTCGCTCGCAGCGCCGACGCGGCGGCAACCGATGTGGAGCGGGCGTTGTACCCGCCTGCACGGCACATGGCGGAACTGCTGAGGGATCTGCTGGCGCAATGGCGCGATGGCAAGGAACAGCCACTCGCATTGCCCGCGGCGATGCACGAACTCCTGCCGCGCCTGGCGACGGCCTACGAACACGCCGGCAGCACGCGCGAACGCCTGCAGGCGGTGGTCGATCTCTATCCCCGGCGCAAGCTTGAGTCGCGGCTCGGTTATGAGTCGAAGGACGTGCTCCTGAGCCTGCACAACCTGCTCAGCATCGGCATCAAGGTGGGCACCGATTCTTACAAGTCCGATACGGCCACCGGGATTTTCAGCAAATGCGCCGAGTCGCTCAAGAACCTGCTGTGCCGCGCGCCGGGTTATCAAAGCGTGCCCTATACAAAAGGCGCGGGCCGGCGGCTCGTTGCCGGCAGGCTCGAAGCGCGCGCCGTCCTGGACGATCTTGAGGGCATTCCCACGCTGGCCGCGCGGGTCATGCAGCGTTGCAGCGAGCACCTGGTGGAGAAGGGGCTGTGGCCGAGGAGTGGACAGTGGCTAAGGCCGATCACCCCGAAAATGCGCGAGCAGGCGGCCGAGCAGGCGCGGCAACTGGCGGCGAAGGCCCGCTGCGCAGAGCCGGCTACGCGCCGCCTGATGGAAGCTCTGCTGGAGACGTTCAAGCACGACTGCCAACCGGCATTGACCGAGAAGCGGTTGCGGTCGCAAGGCTCGCTGCAAACCTACATCCTGTCGCGCATGCGCAATGACGGGATCGATGCGAACGAAGCAGCGCAGCAGGTGCGCAATGCGCTGCGTTACACGATCGTCAGCGAACCGGAGAAATTGGTGCGCACAGTGCGCAAGATGGTCGACGAAATGGAAGCGCGTGGGTTCCGGCGGGTGAGGCAACGCAACGCATTCGTGTCCGGCACGACTTACAAAGGCATCGTCGTGCATCTGCAACTGCCTCGTCAGGAGGCCGATGCGCTGCCGCTGTTCCAGGTGGAATTCCATACGCCGCAAAGCCTGCTCGCGAAGCAGGAGTTGCATGGCCATTACAAGCGCAGCCAGGCCGAAACCCTGGCCGAGGCGCCTGATCCCAAGCTGCTGCAGTCCTGCAGCGACGCCATGCGCGAAAGATGCGCGCAGGTGCCTGTGCCGCCAGGCGCCAACCAGATCAGCGATTACAGCTACTTCGGGCATGCCCAGCCGCGTCGGGCACGCATCGCGAATGCGCCGCGCACCAACAGTCAGCGCGCTGCGGGCAACGAGGCGCCGTCCATGCAACTGGCCAAACAGCTGCAGCGGTTTGCGTTGGATCGCGAGCCGACCATCACTGCTGCCGTCGGCACGGTGGTGGAGCGGATGCAGCAGGCTGCCGGCGCAGCACGCGTGCGGCTGAACGTCGGCGATCACGGCAAGAGCTGGAAGTCGATCCGCAGCAAGATCGAGATGGCGGCAGGCAAAAGGCCGAAGGTCGAGGATCGCGCCCGCGCAGCGGCGCATGTCCTCGATGGGCTGCGCTACGAAGTCGTCATCGCCGAAGAGGTGTTCGCGGCGCAGTCCGAGATGGCATTGCAAGCGCTGCGCAAGGACGGCATGACGCTGCTCAGAGTGAAAAATGCCTTTGCTGCGCCGCTGTCGCAGGACAACCCTTATCGCGGCATCAACGCGATCTACATGGACGAGGCCGGCCAGGCCTTCGAGGTGCAGTTGCACACGCCTGCCAGTGCCGATGCCAAGAAAATGGCGCACACCGCGTACAAGGTCCTGCAAAAACTGCAAGCCGAACAGGGCAGGGGCAAGGACGTGCGCCACAAGCAGCCCAGCTTCGTGCGCAACCAGGAAGCCAACGCAAGCGCCTGGCAAGGCGTGCGCCGGCCACCCGGGGCTGCAAGCATTCCACCCTATCAGGCGGCTGAACACGCCTGGGAAATGTTTCGGGCAAAGCTGCGCGACCGCCTTGGCGCCTGAGGATCGCGTTGGGCGATGCCGATCCGCTTGCCGCCCATGGGCGGCGTCCACGTGCGCGCAGCCGCGACCAGCGCCAGCGGCGGCAAGCGCAGGGGCATTGTGGAGGTGGAGGCCATTGCCCATGCAGCGAAGCCATCGCCACGGACGTGTCGCGGTGCGGATCGGCGCCGGCACGCAGATCGGGCCGGCGGTGCAGTTGTACGCGGCCGATCATCCGCGCGCTGCGGCGCAGCGTGCGGCCGCGCTGGAGTTCGGCCGGCCGCTGGCGATCGGCCGCAATGTCCGGATCGGCGGCAGGGCGACCGTGCTGCCGGCGCGCTGCGGCCGCGGGCATCGTCGACGTCGCCACGTCGCCATCGCCACGCAGCGACGTGATGGTCGTGGCCGCGCATGGGCGCCGCGGCATGAGCACGGCCGCCGTGTCAGCGAAGGGCGTTCGTTCCCGGAAGCTGTAGTTGCGCGCCAGCGCCCGCTGCTAGCCGCCGGCGAAATGTCCGACCAGTTGCTTGAAACCCACTGTGCCGACGAAGGTGCAGGAGGGGCAGCCCGGCGTCGCGCGCGACGGCAGCGCGATGCGCGCCTGATCGGCGGTCATCGTCACCTGGCCGATCGCCGGCAGCCCGTTGCGTCAGCGCCGCGCCGCGATGATCTGGCTCAAGCTGTCCGGCGTGCCATCCACCCGCACCAGGTGCGGGTATTGCAGGCCGCCGTGGTAGTTCACCTCCACGCTGCGCACCCCGCCCTGGAACTTCAGCGTCAGCACGATCGGCGCGGTGCCGCCCCTGGCCTCGGCGATGGCCTGCTTGAGCGCCTCGCGCGTGTAGTCCTGGCCGTTGACCGCCAGCAGCGTGGCGCCGGTGCTGATGCCGGCCTTGAACGCGGGGCCGTCCCAGACCACGTCGTTGATGCTGGCGTCGTCGTTCATCACCAGGCCCAGCGACCAGGCGAAGTTGTAGCGGTGGCGCGCCGACTGGTGGCGGCTGTCGTACTGCTTCTCGAACGCGCTCGGCTGGTCGGTATAGACCAGCTTCCAGCCGCTGGCCTGCAGCCCTTCCAGCAGTGGCGGGTTCACCCCATCCACGCGTGGTGCGAGGTAGCCGGCCCAGTCGAACACGGCCACGCCATTCAGGGCGGTCACCACGTCGTCGAAGCTGTAGGTCCTGACCGTGTGGCTGCCATCGTTCACGCCGAAGAAGGCCTTGGCGAAATCGTCCAGCGACTTGCGGCCGTGGCTGAGCGCGCGCAGCTTGGCGTCCACCGCCAGCCACAGCATCTGCCCGCCGCTGTAGTAGTCCTCGCTCATCTGCCAGCTACGGTACGGCAGCGGCGCGCGATGCGCGGCGGTGGGATCGTTGGTGGTGTCCTCCAGCGAACGCCACTGGAAGCCTTCGCGGTTGCGGTCGTAGTTGGCCGCGGTCATCGCCAGCGCATCGCGGAACTGCTGCGGCGTCCACATCCCGGCGCGCGCGGTCAGCACATAGCCCCAGTACTGGGTCTGCCCTTCGTAGACCCATAGCAGCGAATCGCCCATCGGCAGGTTGAAGGTGGGTGTCCACAGATCGGCCGGGCGGCGGAACTTGCCGTTCCAGGAGTGCGTGTACTCGTGCGCCAGCAGATCGCGGTCGGGGGCGTTGTCGGCCCAGGCGCTGAAGTAGTCCGCCTCCAGCCCGTTCTCGCTGGACTGGTGGTGCTCCAGGCCGTTGCCGCCGAGCACGTCGGACAGCGAGAACAGGAAATCGTAGTGGTCGTAGTGGTGCGCGCCGAACAGCTTCAGCGCCTGCACGGCCAGGTTGCGGTGCGCCTGCAGCTGCGCGGGCGTGATCTGCAGGGACGCCGGCGCATCGGCGACGATGTCCAGATGCACCGGCGCGCCGCCCGGCGGGGTGAGATCCACGCGCTTGAAATAGCGGCCGGCGTAGATCGGTGAATCGACCAGCGTTTCGAAATCCACCGGCTTGAACGTGGTGCTGGCGCCGGACTGGGTGGCGGTCTCCAGCGCCGTGCCGAACTGCCAGCCTGCCGGCAGGGTGACGCTGGGCACCACGCTGATGCCATGCGTGTAGTGGCCGGCCGGAGACAGCGCCAGCTTGTTCCACTCCAGCTGCAGTATCTTGTCGGTCATCTCGAAGCCATCGTCGCGCGGCGACAGATACTGGAAGCTGGCCTCGATCGCGGACACGCCCGCCGGCACGTCCACATGGAAGGTATAGACATCGAAGGTGTCGCGGCGCCAGGCCAGCGGCGCGCCGTTGGCGGTGAGGGTCAGCCCGGCCAGCATCGCCACCGGCCCGCTGGGCGAATGGTCGCCGGGGATCCACTGCGGATACTGCAGGGTCAGCCGCCCGGGCGCGACCGGAATGGTTTCGAGCACCCGGTAGATGCCCTGGCGCACGTCGCCGGCATCCACCTGCAGCGCGATGCGGCCCGGATACGGCGTGTCCTGCGGCGCCGGCACGTCGGGCGTACGCACGGTCTGCGCGGCGGCTGTACCTGCGAATGCCAGGGAAACGCCCAGGGCCAGCGCCAGGCGGGCGCGGCGGGGGCTAGGAATGGCTGGGACGGACATGCGGGCGCTCCGGCGGCTTGGAATGGGGAAAGGCGAGCGCGGGACGTTAGCACCTGCGGGGCGCACTTGGTGCGGCTGCCGGTTGGTTCGTGGTGGTCGAGCTTTGGCGACAGCCAGTGGCTTCCGCCGTAGTCAGTCGATCGTGCCGGCATTCGGCCGTGAGCCTGCGGATACTCCATTAAAATGCAGTCGTGCCGTGACCAAGCTATCGCTGAGCGGTGTGAGGCTGGCCCACCTGCGCTATGCAGTGGCCGGCGAGTTACGCGCCGCTGCTTGCGCCGCCGAACTCATGGTCGCGTCGGGATGGCTGCCGCGTGCCCGTATTGCATCGCTACGGTTCTTGGACAGGAAGACTGCCAAATGCGGCGCATCATTGCGATCGGCAAGGTTTACCGGGTAGGCCCGCCCTGGCTGGGATCGTTGATGCTGCGCGACAGCTCTTGCTGCTGAGCCATTTGCCGCTCTTGGGCGATGGCTTGATTGGCCACTTGTAGTTTCGCGTCCGACTGTTCGACCGGCGTCTGGATGGCCTGTTCGATCGACACATGCGCGCGTTTGTGCGCGGGATCGTCCAGTGCGCCTTCCACGGCGAAGATGTTGCCGGTCTTGCCCATCAACACATGATCGACGCGGCCCAGCGCGTTCTCGGCGAGCGAATGGTTGCCCGCGTTGGGGTAGGCCTCACGGTTGTCCTTGCAAGCGGCCAACAGGCTGCGGCTGACGCATTCGCTGATCGCGTCGTAGGGCTTGCCGACGCCCTCGTCGATCCTGCGCACGCCGCTGCGGATCTGTTCCAGCATGGCGTGGTCGGGGTGGGCTGGATCGTCTGGCCCGAACGGAGTGGCAGCGGGCGCGGCGGCGGTGGCTGGTACGTAGGGATGGTCCTGTGCGGGGCTGACGCTGCCATCCTGGGTGTGGTCGAAATGATGCAGCGCCGGCGGCGTCTGGCTGCTGTCGTAATAGGGCCGGGGCGTCTTGTCGCGGCTTAGGTCCAGGCCCTCGTTCTCGATCAGGTCTTCCCTCAATCCAAGGCCGGCCATGTCGATGTTGACCCTGGGCCTAGCGCCCTGGAAGGTCACATTGGCCCGGTCCTCTGCCTGCGCGATCTGCTCCACCGCCCACGTGCCGTAGTCGTTGGGGTAGTCCGCTGTGGGCTGGAGGTTGCCGGCATGGTCCTTGTGTTCGCCGATGCTAACGGGACGCTGGCCGGGTTGGGCGTAATTTGGCGACGGGCGATCGAAGTAGTGCTGGCCCATCGCGGCTATGTTGCCCGGCGTCTGCGAGAGAGTGCCGTCCTGATTGAACGAAAGGCCAGGCTTTGGATTTATCGCGCGTGTCGCATTGTCTCTCTCGACAAAATCCAGAACGCGATCGTTGCGGGTCTGATACATTGCGGCGAGGCCGGAATTTGGGTTGCTCTGCTTCTCACTGCTCAACAATGCATTCCATCCGGCAATCTCGGCCTTGGCTTCATCATCTCTTCCAGCCTGGATGTAAGCACGCACCTCGTCTGTATAGTCGTGAATCGGCTCTCTAGCCTGGGCTTGCGTACCAATATCGCGCAAGAAATCGGCCGTCGCCTGGGTCTTTGCTGGATGATTGAAGCTGTGCTGAATCTCGTGCCCTAGCACGAATGTCATGTCCTTCTCATTGAATCCGCCTTGAGGATTGCTGGCAGACCTCGTTTGCAATCCAAGCGGCGGCAAGTTCATCGACCTGTTGTTGCCATCATAAGTGCCGCCCGCGGCGGCACCCGGGCCGACAAATCCAAAGCTCTCGATCTGTGCGCGGTGTTCCCCCGGGGCAATCGCCGTCGCCACCTTCTTGATCTCATCGGCCAGGACCGGCGAGCCGTTGATGGTGGACTGCAAATTTTCGAGCATGTCCTGCGTAACAGGATGGCTGTTCCTTGCGGCATCCTGGTACGTGCTGTGACCGAACTCGACCGACATCTGCTGGACTTGCAATGTCGCCTTCAAGTCGCTGCTCGCTGTCGTTGCAGAAGGTTGGAAGCTTGCTGCCGGCAGCGTCACTACGCCGCTCTGGATGTCGTAGGTGCCTGCCAGGTTCGGTGTCGTAACGTTCGCGCCTTGAAGGGCGAAGCCACGCAAGTGTCCTGCCTGCGCTTCTTGATCGAATTGCCGCAACAATGTGGCGTCGGCGGTGATTGCCGAGCGCAGCTGTGCCACCTGGTCAGCGCTGACGCCTTGTTGGCTGGCGAACTGTGCGATCGCGGCTTCGAGTTGTGGACTGGAGTTTGCCACTGGCTGCCCCTATCCCCGCTAGTTCAAAGTGCCGATCGATTTCACACAGATCCGCCCTGGCGAACCTGCGACTACATTCTGGGGAATGATCGATAGATCGATGTCGCCCCCGATTCCGCCTTCCGCGAATTTCGTGTAGCGCCAACTTTGCAGTTGCCCGATCTCACCGTAGACCGGGGAGACGACGAATCCTATTTCCTTCAACGCTTTGTCGTAGTGTTCGAAGTCGAGGTCGCAAACCGCACTCATCTCTGAAAACCCATCTTTTCCATGTTCAAAAGACAGGCTGACCCCCCTTTTGAGCGATGCGGACTCAAGGATGAAGTCCAGGGAATAACTCCAGCCACCCTCTAGTGGCTGGACATGGAAATAGGATTCAAGGTTTTCCTTCGGATAGGAAACGCGCTTCAGGGCGACGCCGGTGACTT
This sequence comes from Xanthomonas hyacinthi, assembly GCF_009769165.1. Taxonomy (NCBI): domain Bacteria; kingdom Pseudomonadati; phylum Pseudomonadota; class Gammaproteobacteria; order Lysobacterales; family Lysobacteraceae; genus Xanthomonas; species Xanthomonas hyacinthi. The sequence continues at coordinate 2,395,093 of NZ_CP043476.1, read as the reverse complement.
CCTGGACGCGCTCAAGGCTAAGATCGTCTCGTGATTTCAATCCCTTCAGCAGGTTCAAGAACCGCTTGCCGATTTCCTCGGCACTGAGGGTGGGGGTGCTGGTCTGGGGCGCTTCGGATGTGGACATATGGGCTACTCCATTCGCGGGCATCACTGACTTCTTTGGAGTTTGCGCGCAGGCGCAGATCGTCGTTGCGCAGAGGAAAGCGCTCAAGAGCGAAGATGTTCGTGGTAGCCGCATTGGCGCGTTCCTTGCTGCTGACGGGGAAAAGTGTGTCACCTTCGTATACGGGTGGCGTTAAATTTCCGCAGTGGACTGGCTGGTCCAGGCTGGCCGCTGCTGTCGAGCCGTTGCGCTGGACGCTGCATGATGTCTCCGCAATCGAACACCGGATCAACCCCTGGCGATGCGATGATGTGCCCTCCCCAATGCCTGGGAGGGCAGGATGCTTAGCGAGAAAGACAAGATGCTGGCCGGCGAACCGTATCGCCCGGGCGATGCACAGTTGCAGGCCGAACAGGCCGCGGCCAAGGCGTGGATGCTGCGCTACAACGCGGCGTTGGCCGAAGCGCCTGCGCGTCGGCGCGACTTGCTGGCCGAGCGGCTGGGCGCGGTCGGGCGCGGGGCGGTGGTGCGGGCGCCGTTCCATTGCGACTACGGTTACAACATCCACCTGGGCGAGGACGTGTTCCTCAACTTCAATTGCGTGATCCTGGATGTCTGCAGGGTCAGCATCGGCGACGGCACCCAGATCGGGCCGGCGGTGCAGCTGTATGCGGCCGATCATCCGCGCGATGCGGCGCAGCGCGCGGCCGGGCTGGAATTCGGGCGGCCGCTGACGATCGGCCGCAACGTGTGGATCGGCGGCGGGGCGATCGTGCTGCCCGGGGTGACGATCGGCGACGATGCGCTGATCGGGGCCGGCAGCGTGGTCACCCGCGATGTGGCGGCCGGCGCGCGCGTGGCCGGCAATCCGGCGCGGCCGTTGGCGCCGCATCCGTCCGCAATTTGATCCGGGTCAAGGCGCGGCGTTTATGCCGGGTGTGCAATGGTGCCCGTGCCGCCGCAGGCGGCGTTTCCGGAGCAGGCAGATGTACCAGCGCATCCTGATTGCAATCGATGGTTCCGAATTGTCCGCCAAGGGCCTGCAGCAGGGCCTGGCGCTGGCCGCCAGGCTCGGTGCGGAAGTGGATGTGGTCACTGTGTCCGAGCCCTGGGCGATGGGCATGTACGACGCGATGGGCTGGAGCGTGGGCTACGAGGCCACGCCCGAGTACCGGCAGGAGCGCGAGGAGGGGGCGCAGAAGATCCTGGCGCCGGCGCTGGCCGCTGCCGAGGCCACCGGGGTGATCGCGCATGGCTGCCATGTGCTCGATCGCTACGCGGCCGAGGGCATCATCGACATCGCCACGTCGCAGCGCAGCGATCTGATCGTGATGACCTCGCACGGGCGCCGCGGCATGAGCCGGGCGCTGCTCGGCAGCCAGACCGCCGAGGTGCTGGCGCGCAGCCAGGTGCCGGTGCTGGTGATCCGCTGAGGACAGGGTTCCATTGGACGCGCGCGGGCGGCGTTGCCGCTTGCAGGAGCAGTGGCTGCGTCCTGGCCGATTGCGCCGTCGCCGGTTCCGCCGGCGCGTACACCGGTGCGTCGCCGACCATCGCGGTGCGGCACAGCTCCCTGAGCGGCACCTACCCCAAGCGCGACGATTGCGTGCAGTACCGCGAGGACGATTTCAACTTCATCAGCCGCCTGCTCGAGCAGGAAGGCATCCATTACTTCTACTTCTTCAGCCACAGCCAGACCATGCATACGCTGGTGCTGGCCGACGCGCTCGGCGCGCATGCCAGCAGCAGCGGTTTCGAGACCCTGGCGGACGTGCCGCCGGGCCGGCAGGCCAACGTGATGGGCACCACCGCGTCAGCCAATGGCAGCGGGCGCGACGGCAGCACGCCCTCGTGCCCGGTGCGGGTGGCCTGGTCGTGGGCCGGCAAGGGCTGGGGCGCGATGAGCCTGCGGCATCGGCGCCGGATCCGGACGAATGCTTCCGGCGCCTGTTCGGCGATGCGTTCGCGCGCGCCTACGAGGCGCAGCTGGTACGGCTGCAGTCGGCGCGGCGCGCGGGGAAGCTGGGTTAGTTGGCTTCAGGCGATGCCCCCTTGTGTGCGACTTCAGTCGCGACGAACGAAGCAGGAAAGCATCCGCGCCACATTCGGCGCAGGACCGAGAAGCGAACCCCCGGCGCAGACCCGACGCCCGTTGCGCCGTCCGCATTCCGATGTCAGCGCGCCTGCCGCTTCGCCGCACCCAGCCAGGCCGCGTCCCAATACGGATACTCGGCGACGCTGCGCACCAGCCCCGCACGCAGCGGATTGGCGACGATATGGCGCGCACTCGGCAAGATGTCTCGCTCGTGGCGCAGCGCATGATCGTGGAAGCCCGGCATCCACACCGTCCCGCCGCGGCCACGTGCCAGGTTCACTGCCCTGGCCGCCCTGCCCTTGGCCTTGTGCATGACGCTCGACAATGCACCGCCCCCTTCGAGTTGGAGCAATCCATGCCAGTGATCGGGCATCAGTACCCAGCACAGCAACCGTGCGCAATCCCAGGTAGCCGGGTTGGAAAGACAGGCCGCGGCAGCCCAGGCGCAGCGCCAGTCCTCGAACAGGCGCTGGCGTTCGCAGGTCACTGTGGTCACCAGGTAGATGCGGCCGGTTTCGGTGCAACGCCCGGTACGCAGCGCGCGATAGCCTTTGCAGGGTTCCATGTGCATGGCACCAGCTTCGCGGTACCGACATGGCGACGCTATCGGGGATCGTCTTGGCGTCGTGTCGGGAAAAGCACGAGCGCGCGATGGCGGAAACTGCAAGGCGTCGGGACTGAAGTCCCTCCCACAACAAGCGCCACGCCATGGCGCTTTCGTCTTTCCTCAGCGACTACCGGCCCGTGCTCAATGCGAGGCGCGATCCCGGTGCCAGCCGCGGTGCTTGATGTCCAGGTACAGGCTGTAGACCGCGGTGAAGGCGGGGAACAGGTTCTGCAGCACGCCGACCGAGTCCTGCTTGGCCGAGAACAGGAAGTAGCTCAGCGTCATCAGGCTGCCGACCACGCTCATGTACCAGAACAGGCGCGGGATCACCGGCTTGCCGGCGCGCTTGGAGGCGACGAACTGCACCAGCCAGCGGCCGCCGAACATCAGCGCGCCGACGTAGCCGATCAGCTTCCAGCCGGTGACGTGCAGCCCGGTCCAGTACAGCGCCTGGATCGGTTCGTTGAGGAAGTGCGCTTCCATCTCAGCGCTCCTGGACGACGGTGCGGCGGCTGCGCGCGATCAGCCAGGCCACGCCGCGCAGGTCGCGGATGCCGACCAGCGCGCGGTTGAGGTTGTTGTACTTGGACACGCCCGAGGTGCGGTGGCGATGGTTCACCGGCACGCTCAGGGTCTGCCAGCCGGCGCGCTGCATCAGCGCCGGCAGGTAGCGATGCATGTGGTCGAAGTACGGCAGGTCCAGGAACGCTTCGCGCTCGAACAGCTTGATGCCGCAGCCGGTGTCGGGGGTGTCGTCGCGCAGCATGCGCGCGCGGATCGCGTTGGCCCACTTGGAAGCCCAGCGCTTGCTGCCCGAGTCCTGCCGCGACACGCGCCAGCCGGCGAACAGCTTGACCTGCGCGGCGGCCGCGGCGCGCGCGGCGAGCAGCCTGGGGATGTCGGCCGGGTCGTTCTGGCCGTCGCCGTCGAGGGTGGCGATCCAGGTCCCGCGCGCAGCCTTGACCCCGTTGCGCACTGCGGTGCTCTGCCCGCTCTGGCTGACATGGTGCAGCACCCGCAGCTCCGGCACGCTCGCCTTCAGCGCGTCCAGCACCGCCAGGGTATCGTCGCGCGAATGATCGTCGACATAGACGATCTCGAAGTCGGTCACGCCGCGCAGCGCGGCGCTGATCTCGGCGACCAGCGGCGGCACGTTGTCGCGCTCGTTGAACACCGGGACGACGACGGAAAGGGAAGGCTGGCTCATGGCTCGACTAGGCTCGACGGCAATGCAATGGCAAGGGGGAAACGGCGGCAACGACGCAAAAAGACCGCGCATTGTGCCCTGGGCCGGTGACCCAGGGCTGAAGTGTCAGGCCGCGGCGCCGAAATAATCGCGGCACCACTGCACCACCTGCGGCAGCCCGACCTCGATCGGCGTGCTCGGATCGAAGCCGAACGCCGCGTGCGCGCGCGCCGTATCGGCCATCGTCTCGACCATGTCGCCCGGCTGCATCGGCCGGTACACCTTCTCGGCGGCGCGGCCGGCGGCGGCCTCGATCACGCCGATGAAGCGCTCCAGTTCGACCGGGGTGTGGTTGCCCAGGTTGAACACGCGGTGCGGCACGGCCTCGCTGGACGGGTGGTCGAGCGCGCCGAGCACGCCGGCGACGATGTCGGCGACGAAGGTGAAGTCGCGGCGCATGCGCCCGTGGTTGAACACCTCGATCGGGCGCCCGGCCAGCACCGCGCGGCTGAACAGCAGCGGCGCCATGTCCGGCCGGCCCCACGGGCCGTACACGGTGAAGAAGCGCAGGCCGGTGGCGCGCAGGCCGTACAACTGCGCATAGGTGTAGGCCATCAGCTCGTTGGCGGCCTTGGTCGCCGCGTACAGCGAGCGCGGCTGGTCGATGCGCTGGTCTTCGGAAAACGGCGGCGTCGCCGAATCGCCGTACACCGAGCTGCTCGACGCGTAGGCCAGGTGCTGCACGCCGCGATGCCGGCACAGCTCCAGCACGTTGACGAAACCGACCAGGTTGCTGTCGACGTAGGCGTAGGGGTTCTGCAACGAATAGCGCACGCCCGCCTGCGCGGCCAGATGCACCACGCGTTCGGGACAGATCTCGTCGAACAGCGCGGTCAGGCCGTCGCGGTCGGTCAGGTCGAGCGGGCGGATATCGACCTGCGGGCACAGCGCAGCGACGCGGTCGCGCTTGAGCTGCGGGTCGTAGTAGTCGTTGTAGTTGTCCAGCCCCACCACCGTCTCGCCGCGCGCGGCCAGCGCACGGCAGGTGTAGGCGCCGACGAAGCCGGCTGCGCCGGTGACCAGCACCGTCATCGGCGTGCGCCTTGCGCGATTGCGGGGACGAGAGCGGACGTCATGCGCGGATCGACAGCGATGGCTCAGCCGACCTTGCCGCGCAGCCGCTCCAGCACGCCGTCGAGCGTGTCCAGGTCGGTGTAGTGGATCACCAGCTTGCCCTTGCCGCCGCGGCCGTGGGCGATGGCGACCTTGGTGCCCAGCGATTCGGACAGTTCGGTCTCCAGCGAGGCGATGTCGGCCTGCGGCGCGACGCGGCCAGGCTTGGCCTTGCGGTTGCTGGGCACCTTGCCGGCGGCGAACTGCTGCGCGCGGTGCTCGACCTCGCGCACCGACCAGCCCTGGTCGGCGGCGTCGGCGGCCAGGCGGCTGGCCAGGTCCGGCGACAGGGTCAGCAGCGCGCGCGCATGGCCCATCTCCAGGCGCCCGGCCTCGAGCAGCGCGCGGATCGCAGGCGGCAGCTCGAGCAGGCGCAGCAGGTTGGACACCGCGGCGCGCGAGCGGCCCACCGCTTCGGCGGCCTCGGCGTGGGTCAGCGCGAATTCGTCGATCAGCCGCTGCAGCGCCTGCGCTTCCTCCAGCGGGTTGAGGTCCTCGCGCTGGATGTTCTCGATCAGCGCCATGGCGATGACGGTGCGGTCGTCGAGTTCGCGCACCACCACCGGCACGGCGCTCAGCCCGGCCAGCTGCGAGGCGCGCCAGCGGCGTTCGCCGGCGACGATCTCGAACCTGCCCGGCGCCAGTTCGCGCGCCACGATCGGCTGGATCACGCCCTGCGCCTTGATCGACTCGGCCAATTCCTGCAGCTTGCCCTCGTCCATCTCCTGGCGCGGCTGGTACTTGCCCGGCTGCAGCTGGCCGACCGGCAGCTGGCGCAGGCTCTCGCCGGGCTGCGCCGCGGCGTCGGGCGCCGGCGCGGGCGCGCCGCCCTTCGGCCCCAGCAGCGCTTCCAGGCCGCGGCCCAGGCCGCGCTTCTTCGCTCCGAGGGCGGGAGGCTTGGCGCTCATCAGTAGCTCTCCATGGCCGGGGCGGGCCGGTTGCGTTCGTTGCGACGGCGCACGATCTCGCCGGCCAGGCCCAGGTAGGCCACGCCGCCACGCGAGGTGCGGTCGTAGCCGACGATGCTCTGGCCGTGGCTGGGCGCCTCGGCCAGGCGCACGTTGCGCGGCACGATGGTGCGGAACACCTTGTCGCCGAAATGGTTGGTCAGCTCCGCCGACACCGCGTTGGCCAGGTTGTTGCGCACGTCGAACATGGTGCGCAGCACGCCTTCGATCTCCAGCCCCGGATTGAGGTTGGCGCGCAGCGCCTCGATGGTCTCCAGCAGCGCGGTCAGCCCTTCCAGCGCGTAGTACTCGCACTGCATCGGCACGATGATCGAGTCGGCGGCGGTCAGCGCGTTCAGGGTCAGCAGCGACAGCGCCGGCGGGCAGTCGATCAGGATGAAGTCGTACTCGGCGCGCAGCGGCGCCAGCGCGGTCTTCAGCCGCTGCTCGCGCGCCGGCTGGTCCATCAGCTGGATCTCGGCGGCGGTGAGGTCGATGTTGCCCGGCAGCAGGTCGAAGCCTTCCGGCGCGGTCACCCGGATCTGCGCGGCGCTGCTTTCGCCCAGCAGCACGTCGCAGGTGGAGGCGGCCAGCTCGCGCTTGTCGATGCCGCTGCCCATCGTCGCGTTGCCCTGCGAATCCAGGTCCACCAGCAGCACGCGCTGCGGCTGGCGCGCGAGCGCCGCCGCCAGGTTGACCGCGGTGGTGGTCTTGCCGACGCCGCCTTTCTGGTTGGCGATGGCGATGATGCGGGCCATGCGGGAGCCTCGTCGGCGATGGGTATGACCGGGCATTATGCGGGCACACCCCCCCGGGGCGGAAATCGGCGTCGGCGCGCCGGCCCCGCGCGGCGGCTCAGCCGCGCTCGACCACCACCAGGTGGCGCTCCGCGCCCAGCCCCGGCACCTGCAGCGGGTGCACCGCCTGCGCCACCCAGCCCGGCGGCAGCGCGGCGATCTCCGCGTCCGGGCGCACGCCCTTCATCGCCAGCAGCCGCCCGCCCGGGCGCAGCAGGTGGCCGCCGACGGCGACGATGCCGGCCAGCGTGTCCAGCGCGCGCGCGGTCAGGAAATCGTAGGCGCCGGGCTCGTCCACGGCCTCGGCACGCGATTCGGCCACGCGCGCATTGTCCAGGCGCAGCTGGCGCACCGCCTCGCGCAGGAAGCGCGCCTTCTTGCCGTTGCTCTCGACCAGGGTCACCCGCAGCTGCGGCCGCGCGATCGCCAGCGGGATCCCGGGCAGCCCCGGGCCGGTGCCCAGGTCGGCGAGCGTGCCTGCCGCCACGAACGGCTGCATCGCCAGCGAATCGAGCAGGTGCCGGGTCACCATCTCGTGCGGGTCGCGGACCGCGGTGAGGTTGTAGGTGCGGTTCCAGCGCGCCAGCAGCGCCAGGTAGGCCAGCAGCGGCGGCGCCAGCGCGGCGGCGTCCAGGCCTTGCGCGCGCAGGCCCTGCTCGAGCGCGGCGCGGACGGAGTCGGGAAGGGAGGCGTCGTTCATCGCCCGATTATCGCAGGTGCCGCCAAGGTCACCGCCATGTAGCGGACATCATCGCGGCCGATGATCTGCAGTCGTTCATGGCAGTCGTGGTGCAGCGGCATGTCCGACATCCAGGAAAGCCCATCGGCCGCGCCGGCGCGGTGGAGGCGTGAGCCGTAGCACCGGCGGCTGGCGCGATCTTGTGGGAGCGGCTTCAGTCGCGACGGGCCTTACCGGGAATGCCCGTCGCGACTGAAGCCGCTCCCACCGAAAGCGCTCCTGCAGGGGCTGGCTACGCGGCCTGGCCGCGCTACGCCGGCTCCAGCGGATACCAGGCCAGCGCCGCGCGATACCCCGGCACCGGCACCCATTCGTGCACCTGCCAGCGCGCGGCCACGCCCAGCGCCGGGTCGCACCAGGCCAGCCGCAGCACGCCGGCAGCGTCCTCGGCGAAGCGCAGCCGGTGCAGCCCGAACGACAAGCCGTGCCCGTGCGCCTTCAGCAGCGCTTCCTTGGCGCACCACAGGCGGAAGAACAGCGCCTCGCGCGCCGGCTCGGCCAGCGCCTGCAACACCGCGACCTCGTCGGGATGGAAGAAGCGCTGCGCCAGTTCCAGCAGCCGCGGTCGCGCGCGCTGGCGCTCGATGTCCACGCCCAGCCGCGCATGCGCGCCGATCGCCACCAGCAGATAGTCGCCGCTGTGGCTCCAACCGGTGCCGACGTGCGCCAGCGGCGCGTGCAGCCATGGCCGCCCGCGTTCGTCGCGGCGCAGCGGCAAGTGCGCCTCCGGCGTGGCCAGCTCGGCGGCGAGCAGGCGCCGCGCCTGCGCCTCGCCCGGCGTGCGCGGCGGATGCGGGCGCAACCACAGCGTCACCGGACCGAAGCGCCAGTCCGGCGGATCCGCACGCAGCGGCGCGTCGACGGGCGCACTCACGCTGCGTCCACAAAGCACAATGGCCGCGGCGGCAGGCCGGCCTGGGTACACGGCCGCTTCACGGCAGCGCTCCTTAAATGGCGCACGCCACACCGCTCCCGGTGCGGGCAGAACCGAGGAGTCTTACCCATGGGCATCATCATCTGGTTGATCGTCGGCGGCATCGTGGGCTGGCTGGCCAGCATCATCATGCGCCGTGACGCACAGCAGGGCATCATCCTGAATATCGTCGTCGGCATCGTCGGCGCGCTGATCGCCGGCTGGCTGTTCGGCGGCGGCATCAACCAGGCGATCACGCTGTGGACGTTCCTGTACTCGTTGATCGGCGCGGTGATCCTGCTGGCCATCGTCAACCTGTTCACCCGCGGCCGCGCGCGCTAAGCGCCAACGCCCCCGCAGGTGTGTGCAAACGCCCGGTCCGCCGGGCGTTTGCGTTTGCGGCGCCGCTCACGAGGCGGCGCGGTCGGCCGGATGCTGCACGCCGTCGCTGACCGGCACCGCGATGGCCAGCGCATACGGGTCCACACCTTCCAGGCAGCCGACGTTGTAGCCGTATTCGTTGGGATCGGAGCGGCGCCGGTGATGCGTATAGATCCCGCACACGCCGCAGAAATAGTGCTGCGCAGTGTGGGTGTTGAAGCGGTACAGGCGCAACGCGTCGGCCCCCTCGCGCACGTGCAGTGCGGCCAACGGCACCGAGGCGACGATCGCGCCGCGGCGGCGGCATAGCGAACAGTTGCAGCGGCGCGGATCGACGATGCCGTGCGGCAGTTCCAGGTCGATCTGCACCGCGCCGCAGTGGCAGCTGAGCCGGTGCAGCGGCGCGATGACGGTGTCGCCGACCTTGTCGATACAGCGGCGCGGATGACGTTCGCTCACGCCTTGGCCTCGTCCAGCTCGATCCAGGCCGGCGCATGGTCGCTGGGGCGCTCCCAGCCGCGCGGCGTGCGGTCGATGCCGGCGGCGCGCGTGTGCGCCTTCAGCGCATCGGAGACCAGGGTCAGGTCGATGCGCAGGCCGAGGTCGCGGCGGAAGCCGGCCTGGCGGTAATCCCACCAGCTGAAGATGCCGCCGGCGTCGTGGTGCAGGCGCAAGCCGTCGTGCAGGCCGAGCGCCTGCAGGCGCTGCAGCGCGCCGCGCTCGGCGCTGGAGGTGAGGATGTGGTTGTCGCTCCACAGCAGCGGATCGTGCACGTCGCGCGCGTCCGGGGCGATGTTGAAGTCGCCCAGCACCACCATGCGCGGATGGCGCCGCAGTTCGGCGGCGAGCCAGTCGTGCACCGCGTCCAGCCAGCGCAGCTTGTAGGCGTACTTGTCGGTGCCCACGTCCTGGCCGTTGACCACGTACAGGTTGACGATGCGCAGGTCGCCGACGGTAGCGGCGATCACGCGCTGCTGCGCGTCCTCCAGGCCGGGCACGCCGATCTGCACGTCGCTGAGCGGCGTGCGCGACAGGATCGCCACGCCGTTGTAGGTCTTCTGCCCGGCGAACACGCTGCGGTAGCCGGCCGCGGCCAGCGCCGCATCCGGGAACTTGTGGTCCTCCAGCTTGGTTTCCTGGATGCCGACCACGTCCGGCGCGAATGCCGCCAGCCACTGTTGCAGGTGTGGCAGGCGCACGTTGAGCGAATTGACGTTCCAGGAGGCGATTTTCATGCGCCATCCGGCCAATTGGATTTGCTTTTTTCCATTCGAACTCTTGGTGACATGGCCTGCGATACCGCCCATTCCCCGCTGCGCGCACCGGGAGCGGGACGTTGCTTTACCGAGACTATAGCTTTGATGCCGCGTTCTCCGGAACCTGCGCGTGTCCCGGACGTCTGTCCGCAACGCCATGCAGGCACTGTGCCGACACGATCGCCGCGTCGTCCACCGCCTGCCTGCGCGTCGCCGCAGGCAACCGAAACTCCGGCAGGCGCCGCCCGGATGCCGGTGCCCTGGCTCCCGAGCGGGACACTTCGGCCGCTATCGGCGCGACAGCGCGGACACGCGCAGCGCCGCGGCGCACTGGTCGATCGAACGCTCCTCGATGGCTTCGTAGAGCGCGAACTCGTTCAGCACCGGCATCCCCAGCGCCAACTGGAAGTTGTCCTGATCGGGCGATACCCAGTAGCCGGCCCTGGCTTCGTCGCCAAGATTGGACTGGAAGATGCCCGCCGCGCTCACCGGCAGGAAATCCTCATACACCAGGGGCTCGAAGCGGATATGCCCCGCCTGGATCAGTTCATCCAGGGTGGGCGGACTCGTCGTGCTGCCGGCCGCCGCAACACCTCGTCCGGTAGGGAAATAGCGGAAATACGCCAGGCCCTGTCGGCGCATCTGTTCGTAGCTGTCCGGGAATTGCTGGAAGCCATCGGCCAGCAGCGCCTGGTAGCGTTGCGCGTTGCGCTCGTCGAGGACTTCCCCGAGCTGCGCCCGCGCGGCGGCCAGCAGCCGGTCGTACAGCGCCCGGCCCTTGGGCGTCAGCGCGGCGCCGCGCTGCTCGATCTCGCCGAAGCGGGCGGTGTGGCGTCCCTCGGCGCTGTCCTGGTCGGTGAACGCAATGGCCTCGCTCAGGGCCTTGAAGCTGGTCTGGCGCAGCAGGATCGGGCATGCGCGCCGCGGCGGCCCTTCGACGATGGCCTTGGGGACGATGCCTCGCTGCGGCATGCCGGCCTGGATCCGGTCGATGTCCAGAGTGCGCGGGGTCAGATGGTTGATGTGCGGCCCCTTGAAAGCGACCACGTCGGCAATCAGGCGGTGCTGGTGATGCAGCCGCCGGTATGCGGCCGCGGTCACCTTGGCCTGGGTGTGCCAGCGGAAGGTCTCCCGCGCGTGGCGCACGAATTCGTCGGCCTCGCCTTCGTCCAACCCGCCGCAGGCCTCGAAGCGATCGATCAGTTGGCGCACCCGCGGGGTGAATATGTCGCGCCGGGCGAGGGTCTCGGCGACCAGATGGCGCAACTGCGGGTCGTCGATCAACTCCATCCGCAGCAGCGAGGCGAAGATACGGAACGGGCTGATCTCCAGCGAGCGCTCGTGGATCGCACGGAAGGCGGTGGAGTGGACCGGGACGCCGGCCGGCCCCAGGTCGTAATAGCCAACCGGCTGCATGCCCATGACCGCGAACAAGCGGCGCAGCGTGGCCAGTTCGTCGGCGGTGCCCACGCGGATGGCGCCGTGGCGTTCAATCGCCAGCCGTCGGATCTCGCCGGTGGCGGCCAGTTGCTCGGCCAGCGCGGGCGACTCGGCCAGGACGTCGACGTTGACCTCGGCGACCAGTTGCAACAAGGTGCCGTAGAGGGGGACTTCCGCCTGGTACATCTCGGACATGGCGCGGGAGAACCGCGCGCGAATGTCGTCCGGGGCAACGAAGCCGTGCTCACTGGTCATGCGGGCGGTTCTTTATGCGGGCGATCTGGCGGGCATTCTGAGCCTGGCATTCGCGCCGGACAAACGACATATCTTCGGCCATCCATTCCTTTTGCGATGCAACCGCGCACAGCGCCGCGGCCGGGCATCCGCGCGCGCAGTCCGCAGGCACGCTGCGTCGCGCGCCCGCGATCCGGGCCACGGCGGCGGACCGGATCCCCCCGACGCCGGCATGCCGGGGGGCACTCGCGGCATCCTCGTCGCCCGCGGCGCGGAGCCGCTCCGATCATGTCCCGCGCAGGTGCGCAAGCAACGCCTGGAGCGGATGCGGGAGCCTGCCCTGACCGAGACGCCCGGCCTGGCTGCGACAGGAGTAGCCGCTGGCCAGCAGGCGCCGGTCACCGCCGTGCGCGTCGATCAGTCGGCGCCAGGACAGGTCGTAAATGCGCTCGGAGGCAGCGCGATTGGCGGCCTCATGACCGTAGGTACCGGACATGCCGCAGCAGCCCGAGGCCAGGATCCGCAGCTCCAGCCCGAGCCGTCCGAAGGCCTCGCGCCACTGCCCCATCGCCAATGGCGCGTTGGTCCGCTCGGTGCAGTGGCCCAGCAGATAGTAGGGAGGCGCGCCCGGTTTGGCCGCGGTCGGGGACAGCACCTCGAGCAGCCATTCCTGCGGCAGCAGGACCTGTGGTGCCGCCTCGCCGATCAGCCCGCGGTACTCCTGGCGATAGACCAGGGTCATGGCTGGATCGAGCCCGACCAACTTCACCTCGCACGCGGCGAGCCGGCCGAGCATGGCGGCGTTGCGCCGTGCCGTCCTCTCGAAGGCGGCGAGGAAGCCCAGCACGTGCAACGGCTTGCCGTTGGGCAGGAAGGGGGCAAGCAGCACTCGGAAGCCCAGGCGCGAGCAGGTCTCGACCAGGTCGGCGAGCAGTTGCGTGTCGAAGTAGCGGGTGAACGCGTCCTGCACCAGGACGACGCAGCGCGCGCGCCGCTCCTGCGACAGCGCACGCAAGCGGTCGGGCGTAGCTTCGGCGACGTCCCAGCTCGCCAGCACCGCCTGCAGGTCGATGCGACTGATCGGCGGGGCATCCACCAGGCCGATCCCGCGCTCGAGCGCGGCGCGCACCGGCGGCAGGCGCAACAGGCCGTTGTATACGGCCGGCGACCGCGCCAGCCAGGGCACGGCGAATTCGAGCGAGCCGATCAGGTAGTCGCGCAGCGGGCGCAGGTAGCGGCCGTGGTACAGCTCCAGGAAGCGCGCCCTGAACCCGGGCACGTCGACCCTCACCGGGCACTGTCCAGCGCAGGACTTGCACGCCAGGCAGGTGGACAGCGCCGCATGCACCTCGTGCGAGAAGTCCGCTTCGCCGCACCGCCTGCGCAAGGTACGCCAGGCCTTGCCCAGCAATCCTGCGCCCGGCGCCGCGGTGCGGATCCGTTCGGCCTCGCCGAGCACGTCGATGCCGGCTTCGCCCTGCAGCCGCAACCACTCGCGGATCAGCGAGGCGCGGCCCTTGGGCGATTGGTTGCGGTCGCGGCTGGCCTTCCAGGACGGGCACATCGCGTCGTCCGGATCTTGGTCGTAGCAGGCGCCGTTGCCGTTGCAGTGCATGGCCGGCGCATAGCTGCGCCAGACCCGCGCGTCGATCCGCCGGTCCAGTTCCCCGCGCATGGCGACGCCGTCGATGCGCAGCAGCGAGTCGGCACTGCCGGCCGGGGTGGCGATCTTGCCCGGGTTGAGCTGGTTGCGCGGATCGAACGCGGCCTTGATCGCCTGCAGGGCCGGGTACAGCTCGGCGAAGACGCGCGGCGCGTACCCCGAACGCAGACCCTTGCCATGCTCACCCCAGAGCAGGCCGCCGTACTTTTGCGCCAGGCGTGCGACGGCATCGCTGATCGGGCGCACCAACGCCGCCTGCGCGGGATCCTTCATGTCCAGGGCAGGGCGCACGTGCAGCACGCCGGCGTCGACGTGACCGAACATGCCGTACCGCAGTCCGTGGCCGTCGAGCAGCGCGCGAAACTCGGCGATGAACGCGGGCAACGACTCGGGCGGCACCGCGGCGTCCTCGACGAACGGCTGCGGCCGGGCCTCGCCCTGCACGTTGCCGAGCAGGCCGACCGCGCGCTTGCGCATCGCGTACACCCGACTCACCTGCACCGCGCCGCGGGCGATCGTGTGGCCCAGGCGCCGCACGCCGGTGTCGTGCCGAAGGTGGGCGACGAACGCCGCGACCCGCGCGTCCAGCGCGTCGAGATCGTCGAGATCGTCGAGATCGTCGAGATCGTCGCCGCTGAATTCCACCAGGTTGATGCCCAGCGTCGGTGTCGCCGGATCGGTGGGGAAGTAGTCGGCCGCCCGGTGCCAGACGATGTCCTGCATCGCCAGGCCGAGCACCGTCGAGTCCACCGTCTCGATCGACAGCGGCGCCATCACCATCAGCGCACGGGCGTCATGCAGCGCGTCCATGAAGCCGGCATAGGAGATGTTGACCAGCGCCGAGTGCGCGGGGATGGGCAGGACGTTCAAGGTGGCCTCGACGCTGAAGCCCAGCGTGCCCTCCGCGCCGCAGAGCAGGCTGGTGAGATCGAAACGGCCGTCGGCATCGCGCAGATGCGCCAGGTCGTAGCCGGTCAGGCAACGATTGAGCCTGGGGAAGCGGCATCGGATCGCGTCCGCATAGCGTCGCTGCACCTCGACCGCGGCGCGGTGGACCGCCCCGCTCCGGCCGGGCGCCACCAGCCGGCGCTGCAGCGCCGCTGCGGACAGCGGCGCGGTGGACAGCAACTCGCCGCCGAGCAGCACGGTGTCCAGGGAAAGCACATGGTCGCGGGTCTTGCCGTAGACGCAGCTGCCTTGTCCGCTGGCGTCGGTGCCGATCATGCCGCCGATGGTGGCGCGGTTGGAAGTGGACAGTTCCGGCGCGAAGAACAGGCCGTGCTCTTTCAGCGCCGCGTTGAGCTGATCCTTCACCACGCCCGGCTGCACTCGCACCCGGCGTCGCCGCGCGTCGATCTCGACGATGGCGTTCATGTGTCGCGACAGGTCGACGACCAGGCCGTCGGTCAGCGATTGGCCATTGGTTCCCGTTCCGCCGCCGCGCGGCGCCAGCACCACGCGCTGGTGCTCCGGTTCGTCCGCAAGGACGGCGATGCGTTGCACGTCCTGCGCGTGCCGTGGGAACAGCACCGCCTGCGGCATCCGCTGGTAGATCGAGTTGTCGGTCGACAGTACCGTGCGGCTGCCGTGGTCGAGGGCGATGTCACCCTGGAAGCCGCGCCGTCGCAACGCATGCAGGAAAACGCGATAGCGCGTGGCGGTGGCCGTCTGTGGCTCGATCCGGCCGATCATGGCGTCAGCCGAGGTCCGCCAGACAGGACTCGATGATGTCCAGGCCGCGCTCGAACAGCTCCGGCTCGATGGTGAGCGGTGCCAGCAGGCGAACAATGTGGCGGTGCCTGCCGCTCGGCATCAGCAGCAGTCCCCGATCGCGGGCGCGTTGCAGCAACGTGGCGAGCTGCCAGGTTCCCGGCGCGCCCTGCGGATCGGTCAGCTCGATGCCGCGCATCGCGCCCACGCCGGTGAGCCTGCCCAGGCACGGCGACAGCGCCCGCCGGCGCCAGTGCGCATGGCGTCGCAATACGGCGTGTTCCTGGGCCTGGCCCCAGGCGGCCAGATTGGCGTCGGTCATGATGCGCAAGCTGGCCAGGGCCGCCGCGCAGGCCAGCGGATTGCCGGAATAGGTGCCGCCGAGGCCTCCCTGGGGCAGGCTGTCGAGCAGCTCCCGCCGCCCGACCACGGCGCCGAGAGGCAGGCCGCCGGCGATGCTCTTGCCGAGCAGCAGCAGGTCGGGCTCGATGCCCAGGCGGTGAAAGGCGAACCGACGACCGGTGCGGCCGAAGCCCGACTGTATCTCGTCGACGACCAGCACGATGCCGCGCTCGTCGCAGAAGCTGCGCAGGCGGCACGCGAATGCGGGATCGAGGGCCTGGAAGCCGCCATCGCCCAGGATCGGCTCGACCACGAAGCACCCCACCTCGCCGGCGTCGATCTCGACCTCCAACAGCCGCGCGATCGCCGCGAACGCGGTCTGCGCGTCCACGCCCGTGTCCTGGCTGGGATACGGAACGTGGTAGACCGGCCCGGGCAGCGGACCGACGCCCTGCTTGTACGGGACCACCTTCCCGTTGAGGTTCAACGCCGCCAGGGTGCGGCCGTGGAAACCGCCGTCGAACGCGATCACCGCACTGCGACCGGTCGCGGCGCGAACGATCTTGAGCGCGTTCTCCACCGCCTCCGCTCCACTGTTGGTGAGCATCCCCGCCAGCGGGTAGCCGACCGCGACGAAGTCGGCCAGCGCCTCCATCAGTTCGCCGTAGCCCTGGTGCGGAACGGCGTTGTAGGCCGAATGGATCAGGCGCTGCGCCTGGCCGGCGACCGCGGCGACCACCGCCGGGTGGCAGTGTCCGAGATTGAGCACGCCGATGCCACCGACGAAATCGATGTACTCGCGGCCTGCGCTGTCCCAGACCAGCGCGTTGCGACCGTGGCTGAGCACGATCGGGTGCACGGTCGCCAGCGCCGCGCCGACAGGGCCCAGGCCCGGCGGCGGGAGGGGGGGGCGTTGGGCAAGCGGGCGGAGCGATCGTGGCGTGCGACATCGGATATCCCGCGTTGGATTGGCTTCCATCACAGCGAAGCACCCGCCCGGACCGCAAGCGAAAATAAGTCGCGCAGTCATTCCTGCCGTTCGGGATCGGCGGCGCGCGTCGCTGCGGCCTTCTCGAGCACCCACTCCACCAGGCTCCTGACCCGCGGGATGTCGATGGCGTGTTCGGCGTAGGCGAGGAAGTAGGCGCCGTCGCTGGGCATGCGGTAGTGCCACGGGATCGCCAGCTTGCCGTCGGCCAGTTCCTCCTCGACCAGCAAGCGCGGCACCAGCGCCACGCCGCAGCCGGCCTGCGCGGCGCGGATGCACATGTGGAAGGTGTCGAAGCGCGGGCCGTGATAGCTGTTGGCGGTGTCGAGCGACTGCGCCGCGAACCATTCGTGCCATGCTTCGGGGCGCGAGGCGCATTGCAGCAGCACCAGGTCGGCCAGTTCGGCGGCACTCGACAGGCGCCGCGCGGGGAGGATGTCCGGCGTGCACACCGGCACCATTTCCTCGCCGAACAGTTCGATGCAGGTGGCTCCCGGCCACGAGCCCCTGCCGTAGAAGAACGCCACGTCGGCCTTGGCCTGGAGCAGGTCGAACGGCTCCAGTTCGCTGCGCAAGTCCAGGTGGAGCGTCGGGTGGCGCCGGGAAAATCCCTTCAGGCACGGGATCAGCCAGCGCGCGCCGAAGGTCGGCTGAGCGGCGACCTTGAGTACCTGCGTCTCGCCGCCGTAAGACAGGATGTAGCGGCTGGACATGTCGACCTGACAGAGGATCCTGTTGACCTCGGTCAGGTATAGCTCGCCCGCCGCCGTCAGCTTCAGCCGACGGCGCAGACGATGGAACAGCGCGTGCCGGAGCATCTCCTCCAGCTGCGCGACCTGCTTGCTCACCGCGCTCTGGGTCAGATGCAGTTCCTGCGCCGCGCGGGTGAAGCTCAAGTACCTGGCCGATGCTTCGAAGCACTGGAGCGAGGCGAGCGTGGGAAGCAGTCTTCTGGACATGGTGTTTCACCGCTGGATCGGAAGCCATTATTCCCGCCAGGAATGGATGGTTGCGGAAAGGTCGCTTGTGATGGTGCGAATCCGGATCGACACTGCCGCTACATCGACCTCTGCGAGTTGCCTTCGGACATGGGAAATCTTGGTTCGATCGACGGATTGCTGGCCAAGCTGGGCGTGGATGCAGCGCACCGCAGCGACGGGAACCATCCGGTCCACAGCCCCATCGACGGCGCTCCGCTCGCCAGGGTCGCGCTGCAGGACTCGGACGCCGTCGCCGCGAAGGTCGGCGCCGCGCACCAGGCCTTCCTGCTCTGGCGCGAGGTGCCCGCGCCGCGGCGCGGGGAGCTGGTCCGCCTCTACGGCCAGGTCCTGCGCGAACATAAACGCGATCTGGGCGCGCTGATTACCATTGAGGCCGGAAAGATTGTCCAGGAGGGCCTGGGCGAGGTGCAGGAGATGATCGACATCTGCGACTTCGCCGTCGGGCTGTCGCGCCAGCTGCATGGGCTGACCATCGCATCCGAGCGCCCGGGCCATCACATGCGCGAGACCTGGCATCCGCTGGGCGTGATCGGCGTGATCAGCGCTTTCAACTTTCCGGCCGCGGTCTGGGCCTGGAACGCGGCCCTGGCCCTGGTCTGCGGCAATGCGGTGGTATGGAAACCCTCGGAAAAGACCCCGCTCACCGCGTTTGCCTGCCAGGCCTTGTTACGGCGCGCGCTGCAACGCTTCGGTCAGGCGCCGGAAGGCCTGAGCGAAGTGGTGATCGGCGATCGCCGGGTCGGCGAGGCGCTGGCGAGCGACATCCGCGTGCCGCTGGTCAGCGCCACCGGCAGCACCCGCATGGGCCGCGAGATCGGTCCCCGGGTCGCGGCGCGCTTCGGGCGCAGCCTGCTGGAGCTGGGCGGCAACAACGCCATGATCCTCGCCCCCAGCGCCGATCTGGAACTAGCGTTGCGCGGCATTCTGTTCGCGGCGGTGGGCACCGCGGGCCAGCGATGCACGAGCCTGCGCCGCCTGATCGTGCATCGCTCGGTGCGGGACGCGGTGCTTGCCCGGCTCAAGGCCGCGTACGCGGCCGTGCGCATCGGCGATCCGCGCGAGGACCATCTGGTGGGCCCGCTGATCGACCGCCAGGCGTTCGACGCCATGCGCCAGGCGCTGGAGCGGGCGCGCGGCGAGGGGGGCATCGTCTTCGGCGGCGAACGCACGTTGCAGGACGTCTGGCCGCAGGCCTATTACGTGGCCCCGGCGATCGTGGAGATGCCGGCGCAGACCGCGGTGGTGCAGCAAGAGACCTTCGCCCCGATCCTGTACGTGCTGACCTACGACGATTTCGACGAGGCGCTACAGCTCAACAACGCGGTGCCGCAGGGATTGGCGTCATGCGTGTTCACCAACGACGTGCGCGAGGCCGAGCGCTTCCAGAGCGCCTCGGGCAGCGACTGCGGCCTGGCCAACGTCAACATCGGCACCAGCGGCGCGGAAATCGGCGGCGCGTTCGGCGGCGAGAAGGAAACCGGCGGCGGCCGCGAGTCGGGCTCCGACGCCTGGCGGGCCTACATGCGTCGGCAGACCACGACCGTCAACTACTCGCGCGAACTGCCGCTGGCCCAGGGCCTCGTCTTCGGCTGACGCCGTGCATGCGCAACGTCCCGCACGCGCGGGGCGCGACGCCCTCCATGCTAAAGGGAGGGCCCGCTTTGCAAAGTATCGGACGCGGCGCGGCGCATAGCGTGAGCCGATCCAGAGCACGCAAGAGAGGTCGGACCATGCCGCACCCATGTTCCCGCTCCCGGCCGCCGGTCCGAGTCCGCCACTGATGGCGGCCTTCGTTGCGCCGGCGCGGGGCGAAGCGCTGATGGAGATCGCAGGCGCGATGGACGCGCTTCCGGCGGCAAGTACCGCCACCGATGCCGGACCCTGCGCGTGGCCACGGGTCGTGACTTGCCGTGCTCATGCGCCCCGCCATCGCCCGCGCCCTGGCGATGGCGGAGTCGGGGGCCTGGCGCGAATCCGCCGATGCCTGGAGCCGAAGATCCCGCGCATGCTTCGCTGCCTGCCGATGGCGCTGCTGCCGCTACTGCCGGCCGCTACCGCGTGCGCCGCCACCACCGTGATCGACCGCGTGATGATCGTCGACGGCACAGGCGCACCGGCCTATGCGGGCGCGGTGCGGATCGCCGACGGCAGGATCGTGGCGGTGGGCCGGCTGCGGCCCGCGCCCGGCGAGCCGCGCGTGGACGGCCGGGGCCTAGTGCTGGCGCCAGGCTTCATCGACACCCACAGCCACCACGATGCCGGCATGTTCGAGCGGCCGGACATGGCGACGGTGACCAGCCAGGGCGTCACCACCCTGATCGTGGGCCAGGACGGGTTTTCGCAGACGCCTCTGGCGAGCCTCTTCGAGCGGCTGCAGGCCAACCCGCTGGCGGTCAACCTCGGCAGCTACTCCGGGCACAATACGCTGCGCGCGCAGGTGCTGGGCACCGACGCGCGGCGTCCGGCCAGCGAACGCGAGATCGCCGGTATGAGCCGCCTGCTCGAGGCCGACATGGAAGCCGGTGCGTTCGGCCTGTCCACTGGGCTGATGTACGAGCCCGGCGCCTTTTCCACCACCGAGGAGGTCGTGGCGCTGGCGCAGGTGGCCGCACGCCGCGGCGGTCGCTACATCAGCCACGTGCGCAACGAGGCGTTCGAGCTGGACAGCGCGATCGACGAGGCGATCCTGGTCGGCCGCCGCACCGGCATGCCGGTGCAGATTTCCCACCTCAAGATCGCCGTGCGCAAGCGCTGGGGACAGGCGGACGCGATCTTGCGCAAGCTCGACCAGGCGCGCGCCGAAGGCATCGACCTCAGCGCCGACGTGTATCCCTACACGTACTGGCAAACGACGATGCGCATCATGTTTCCCAACAAGGACTACGACGACCGCCGGGGCCTGGCGTTCAATTTCGCCGAGTCCACGCCACCGGAGGAACTCCGCGTCGCGTTGTTCAGGCCGGATCCTTCGCTGCAGGGCCGCAGCATCGCGCAGATCGCGCAGGCGCGCGGACAGGATCCCGTCACCGCCTACATCGGCATGGAGAAGACCTTGGCCGCCTATGAGCGCACGCACGCCAGCGAGCTTGAGCTGGGCAAGGTCGAGGCCGTGATCGGCACCAGCATGAGCGAGGACGACGTCGCCACGTTCCTGCGCTGGCCGCACAGCAATGTGTGTTCGGACGGCTTCGAGTTGGGCCATCCGCGCGGGCACGGCACGTTCACCCGCGTCTTGGGGCGCTATGTCCGCGAGCGCGGCGTGCTGTCGCTGGAGCAGGCGGTGCACCGCATGACCGGGCTGGCGGCCGCGCACCTAGGCATCACCGACCGCGGGGTCATCCGTCCCGGCGCCTGGGCCGACTTGGTGCTGTTCGATCCGGACACCGTAGCCGACCGCGCCACGCTCGAGAATCCCGCAGCGCAGTCGGTGGGTATCGCGCAGGTCTGGGTCGCCGGCCAGACGGTATTCGCCGCCGGCCACGCATTGCCTGCGCGTCCCGGCCAGGTAGTGCGTCGCCAGGGCGATGCACCCTTCACCGCCGTTGCCGCGCACTGAACCGCCGATGGCGATCGCGCGCCAAGCGTATGGTGCCGGCAACGCTCATAACCACCGTGGTCCGCCTGTCCCAGGCTCTGCCGCGATCCCAAGGAACCGCTCATGCTGATTTCCGAAGCACTGGCCTTGCTGCTTGCAAGCGTCGCCGTGGCGCTATGGTGGATGCGCAGCCCGCGCAGGAAGTCAGCGCTGTGGCTGCTGGGCGGTGCGCTGGCGAGCGCGGCGTACGCGCTGTGGCACGGCCGCTGGCAGATGTGGCCGGCGCTGCTGGCGGCACCGCTGCTGGCCGCGCCGTTCCTGCTGCGGGATCGACGCTGGCAGCGCGTGCTCGGCCGGCTGCTGGGCGCAACCGGCGCGACGGCGCTGATGGCGTCCGCGCTGGCGCTGTGGCTTTGCCCGCTGTTCGCCCTGCCGTCGCCGGACGGCCCGTATGCGGTAGGCACCCGCCACTTCGAGCTGACCGACCGTTCGCGCCTGGGGGTCATGGAGGATCCGCCGCAGGCAGCGCGCCGGATCGTGGTATGGGCATGGTATCCGGCCACCGCCGGCGGCGAACGGCCAAGGAACTACTTCACCGGCGACGAGCGCGAACTGGCGCGCTCGGTGGCGCGCAACTGGGGCATGTACGGTTTCGCGTTCGACCACCTGCGCCAAGTCCCCACGCATTCGCGCCCCGATGCGCCGTTGTCCACCGCACAGTCGCGCTGGCCGGTGGTCGTCTTCAATCACGGCTACTGGGGCTGGCCTGGGCAGAACACCGCATTGATGGAACGCCTGGCTAGCCACGGCTACCTGGTCTTCAGCATCGGCCACCCCTACGACGCGGGCGCATACACCTTCGCCGACGGCACGCGCATCCCGACTAGTCCGGCCAAGGCCGCGGCCACGGTGCCCACCGCGGGCATGCTGGCCTTCTGGAAGGCGCACAGCCACGACGCCCACTACGCGGCGATGGCCCGCTACCACCACGACTTCGACCACCATCGGGTGATGCGCAGCTTCAACGCTTGGCGCGCGGACATCGGCTTTCTGGTCGACACGCTGCAGCAGCGGCGGCTGCCCGCAGCCGTGGCGGCGCTGGGCGATGCGGCCGATCTGTCGCGGCTGGCGTTCGCGGGCATGTCCTTCGGCGGCACCACGTCGGCCTCGGCCTGTCACCACGATCGCCGCTGCGTGGCCGCGGTCAACATGGACGGCGAAGAATTCGACTGGTCGCTGTGGGATGCCGACATCCGCGTGCCGTTGCTGTTGCTGCACTCGGACTTCGAGCGGTATCCGCTGTTCGGGGCCGGTACCGGCGTGCCGCATTCGACCATCATGGACTACGCCTATGAGCGCTGGGACCGTATCGGCGAGCGTGCGGACGTGGTGCGGGTGCGGGTGGTCGGCGAACGCCACCTGGGCCTGACCGATCTGCCGCTGTCGGCGCGCATGCCGGTGCGCGGCAGGATATACGGCGAGCAGGACGGCGAGACCGGAGTCGCTGCGACCAACGACCTGGTCTTGGCGTTTCTCGACCATGCGCTCAAGGGCCAGGACAACGGCTATCCCGGCCGCGTGTTCGCACGACAATCGGCCTTGCGGCCACACGATGCCTCCAGCGTGCGCAGGTGGTGGCAGGCGCGCGCGGGCGCGCAGCCACGGTGACTCCTGCGCGCCGGCGCGAGGACCGACACATGGCGGCCGAAATGCAAACTGGCTCCGCCGGGACGCAAAGCGTGCGATGACAACAGGACCCTAGCCTGCAACTGGGCCGAAACCAGGACGTGTGGCTCATCGTATCCAGACCGATCGATCCAGCCACGAAAGGGGATTTCCATGTCGCACGCGTCATCGTGTTGCCGCGTTTTCCCACGCTGTCGCCAAGGCCATATTCTCCCTCCCGCCACGCTGCTGTCCCTGGCGCTGGCCTGCGCGGCGGCGCAGGCGCAGCAGACCCAGGCCACCGCAGACGCAGCGACCGAGGACCGGTCCGCAGAGCATCCGTCCAAGCCCACCGAACTGGATAGCGTGGTGGTCACCGCGCAGATGCGCACCCAGTCGATCATGGAAGTGCCGATCAGCATCACCGCCATTGGTGCCGAGGAATTGGAGGCGCGGCGCATCAACGAGGTCGAGGACTATATCTTCTCGGTGCCCAACGCGACCTTCGTGAACTCCGGCGCGTTCTATGGAAAGACGGTGTCTTTTCGCGGCATCAGCAAGTTCTCCGGCGGCAAGTACGAAGTGATCTCGGTCAGCGTCGACGACGTCGGCTACGGCGCGATCAATTCCAACGCGATCCTCTCCTCCAAGCTGATCGACATCGAACGCATCGAGGTGCTGCGCGGCCCGCAGGGCACGCTCAGCGGCCGCAACTCCCTGGGCGGCTCGATCAACATCGTCAGCGCGCAACCGGATCCGGATCACGTGCTGCTCAAGGGAACGCTGGACTACAGCCGTTTCGATACGCGCCGGGCCCAGGGCGTGGCCAATCTGCCGCTGGGTCCGGACATGGCGTTGCGTACCGTGGCCTATGCCGAGCACAGCGATGGCGCGATCGAGAACGTCGGGCCCTCCGGCGGCGGATCGGGTTACGACAACACCGGCGCCCGCGCCGCGCTGAAATGGAACCCCACCGAACGCTTCACCGTGAACGCAAGCCTGGGCTACGAGAAGCAGGACCACGGCATGGAGAACTGGATCACCGGCGACTTCACCGACGACGCGACGCGAGAAAGCATGCTCGGCGAACTGACCGCCTGGGGCGGCAGCTATCCCAGCCCGATCGACCTGTTCTCCAAGGTCGGCAACAACGGCGGCAAAGTCAGCAAGGACGTCGACGAGATCGCCGACGTCGAAGACTGGATCGGCTCGTTCAAACTCGGATACGAGGGCAACAGCCACCGCTTCGACCTGATCTATGGCTACTTCGACTACCAGATCCATCACCGCGAGGACTACGACCAGACCGAGTACGCCTGGTGGATGAGCGAAAGCACGCGCAAGGTGCGCACCCACTCGCTGGACCTGCGCGTCAGCTCGCGCTACGACGGCCCGCTCAACTGGGTCGGCGGAGTGAGCATAATGGACGAGCGCCGCAAGTCGCACCAGAACGATTCGATCGGCGAGTGGGCGGTGCTGGGCACCAATCCCACTGTGGGCGGCGCCTATGTGCCGGCCTACCTCGGCGTCAGCGAGGACCGCATGAAGAGCATGGGTCTGTACGGCAATCTGTACTGGGACTTCGGCGAGCGCTGGCATCTTTCCGCCGGCGGCCGCTATAGCGTGGAAAAGACCCGCTACGGTGACGACTACGTCTACGACATCGGCAATACCGCGCTATCCGTGGCGTCGTCGCCGGAGATGTCGCCCGAGGCGACCCTGCGCGAGTTCTCGCCGCGCATCGCGCTCAACTACGACATAGGCGCGCGCGCCACCGTCTATGCGCAGTATTCCACCGGCTACCGCGCCGGCTATGCCAACAGCACCCAGGCCAAGGATCTGGGCGCGCCCTCGCACGTGGATCCGGAGTATGTGAAGAACTACGAGATCGGCTTCAAGGGCCGCTTCTGGGACAACCGGATCTCGCTCGGCGCCGCAGCGTTCAACATGGTCTACACCGACCTGCAGGTGCAGACCCTGGTACTGCCGGAGAACAATCCGTACCCGTTCGACATCAGCTACGACATTAACGCCGGTTCAGCGCGCACCCGTGGCTTCGAGCTGGAGGGAGAGGCGCTGTTGACAGACCGCCTGCAACTCAGCGCGGGCGTGGGCTACACCGATGCGAAGATCAAGCAGGTGGTGCTCGACGGCGTGGAGTACCGCGACAAGCCCATCCCCAACGTGCGGCCTTGGACCGCCAATGCCTCGCTCGAGTACAGCCATCCGCTACGCGGCGGGCACGAGGCGCGCCTGCGCCTGGACTACACGTGGCAGGACGACATGTACTGGCAGGGCGTACTGAAGGACCCGGCGTACTACTTGCCATCCTTCAAGACCGTCGATGCGAGCGCCACGTTCGGTCCGAGCGATCGCCGCTGGTCGCTGCAGCTATATGCGGAGAACCTGCTCGACGAGGCGTACTACACCTCCATCGGCTGGGTCAGCGTCGGCTACCGCGGTCGCATGGTCTATACGACTCCTCGCACCTACGGCATGCGCTTCAGCTATCAGTTCGAGCGCTGACGATGCGCCGGATCGGCGACCGGCGCAGCGGACCGCGCCTCCGCTGCGCCGGCGGCGAAGGACGCCGCCACCGCCGCCCGACCGAGGCCGGGGCACGGGCGATGGCGGCGCAACCGCGTTCGCGCAATCGCCTGCCCCGGGCGCGAGACTTCGGCAGTGGCCGCCGCCCTTGGCCCTTGCCGCCCACGCCGCGGCGTGGCGCGGGCGCTCCGGCAGGCGACCCCGCATGCCCTCAGGCGAGCCCGGGGCCCTCGCAGCATCCCGCGATCTCGTTCCTGGCGCCCGGGGCATGCAGGCCATCCAAGCGCGCCGCCTCGGGCGCACGCCCCGTGCGGCGTTACGCCCGAAGCCCCGGATGCGAACATGGCGCTTCGGCCAGGCCGCGCCCATCCACCGTGCGCATCAGTGTTCGCTCACCGATCCTGGTGCCTGTACGGCCGTCGAAACATGCGCAGGAGTGATGCAGATGAAGCAGTGGCTGGAACGCTATCTCGTCCCGGGTCTGGTGGTACAGGCGGTGATCGTCGGCGGCGGGTATGCCTCCGGCCGCGAGTTGGTGGAGTTCTTTCTGGCGCACGGCGCCGCCACCGGTCTGCTGGGCCTGGCCTGGACGGCACTGCTGTTCAGCATCGGCACCGCGACCGCTTTCGAAGTGGCGCGGCGGTATCAGGCCTTCGACTACCGCAGCTTTTGCCAGGCCTACATGGGACGGTTTGCCGTGCTGTTCGAGCTCGGTTACGTCGCCTCGCTGGTGCTGGTGCTGTCGATCGTCTCGGCGGCGGCGGCCAAGCTGGTCGCCGAAGTCCTGGGAACGCCCGAACTGCCCAACGCGGTGGCGTTCATGGCCGTCGTCGCCATGCTGGTGTTCTTCGGCAATCGGATCGTGGAGCGGGTGATCTCGTGGTGGTCGTTGCTGTTCTATGCCACCTACGGCGCGCTGTTCGTCACCGTGATCATGCACCACAGCGCTGCGTTGTCGGCCGAGCTGGCGGCATCGCCGGCCGACCTGGGCGTCGCGCTGCGCGAGGGTACCAGCTATACCGGCTACAACATCGCGGTGCTGCCGGTGCTGATCTTCGTCGCGCGCAACTTCCGCAGCCGTCGCGAAGCGTTGTGGTCCGGTGCCCTGGCCGGACCGCTGATCCTGCTGCCGGGATTCGCCTTCCTGCTGGTGCTGGCCGCGTTCCGCGCTCAGGTGCTGGACGCGCCCTTGCCGGTGACGGTGGTGCTGCACCAGCTGCATACGCCGTTGCTGGGTGCGTTCGTCAAGCTGGTGATCCTGGGCGCGATGATCAAGACCGGCGCCGGCCTGCTGCACGGCCTGAACGAGCGCATCGCGCGCGGCTATCGGGACCGCGGATCGGCCATGCCCGACGGGTTGCGCCCGGCGGTGGCGTTCGTCGCGATGGCGCTGTCGGTCGGCGTCGCCGCGCGGATCGGCCTGGTCGACCTGATCGCACACGGTTACCGCTACAGCTCTGCCTACTTTCTGCTGGTGTTCCTGTTGCCGCTGCTGACGCGCGGCCTGTGGTTGGCGCTGCGGCGACAGACGCCGCCGCCGGACGTGGCGACGCGGCAGCCATAGGCCAGCGGCGGCAGCATCCATGCAGCGCGCGCGTGCCGCCGACGCACTGCCGCGCAGCGGCATCGCGTCGGCCCCAGGCGCCGACGGCAGGCGGATCCAGCCAGCGATACCGGGGCGTGGCGACGGCGCGGAAAACGCGGCTTCAGCGCGCCACGCCAGCCAGTCCCTGTTCGCGCCGCAGCGGCAACCGCGGCGGGGACAGGGGCAGGTTCTTCCGGATTCTCCGCGCATCGCTGCGGCCGGCTCTTGCGGCCCGCCGCGGATGTGCCACCGCGGCGGCGGCCCTTGCCAGGCTGCGGCCGCGACAACGGTCGGCTGCGCATCCTGGCGCTGCATCCCCGCGCCCCGACAAAGCGTCGCGACGGATCGGCTTGAACGGCCATCCCGGCGATGACCGCGCGCGCCGTGCGTGCATGCGTGCGAATGCGCGGCGCGGGCGCGGGAACAGGCGTTACCGATGGCGCGCGCACGCCGCGCCCGGCGTCCCGGCGGCACCGCTCAGTTCAGCAGGACATCGAGGATGCGGTCCACGCCATGCCGGATCGGATCGCAGCACGGCAGGCCGGTCTGGCTTTCGATCTGGCGAACGGCGGCCTCGACCGAGGCCGGGTCCATGCGCGAGGTGTTGACGCTGATGCCGACCGCACGCGCGTCGGGATTGGTCAGGCGCGCGGCGTTGACATTGGCGTCGATACAGCGACGCAGATCCGGTACCTTGTGGTCGAAGCCCAGCAAATGGGTCCGCACCGGCTCGTGGCAGACCACCAGCGCGTCCGGCTGGCTGCCGTGGATCAGACCCAAGGTCACGCCCGCGTAGGCGGGATGAAACAGCGAGCCCTGTCCTTCGACGACGTCCCAGTGCTCGGGCGCGGCGTCCGGCGACAGCCATTCCGCGGCGCCGGAGATGAAGTCGGCGACCACCGCGTCGATGGCGACTCCGCGGCCGCAGATCATGATCCCGGTCTGCCCGGTTGCACGGAAGTCGGCGTCGAGGCCCCGCGCGCGCAGCCCGGCCTCCAGCGCCAACGCGGTGTACTTCTTGCCGACGGCGCAGTCCGTGCCCACGGTCAGCAGACGCTTTCCGCTGCGCTTGCGCCCGGTACCGGGCACGAAGCTCCGGGTCGGCTGCCGCAGGTCATGGACGGCGCGGCCGGTGCGATCGCGTGCCTCGGCGATGGCGGGAATGTCGTTCAGCCGCTGGTGCATGCCCGCCGCCACGTCGAGGCCGTTTTCCAGCGCCTGAACGATGGCGCCCACCCAATGGGCTGGAATGAAGCCACCGATATTCACCACGCCCACGATCATCGTCCCGGCGCCGGCGTTTGCGGCTTCCGCCGGCGTGAGTTCCGGCAACTGCAGATCCACGCTGCATCCGGGCAGCCGATGCTGCGCCATGACCGCGTCCGGCCGCCATTGCTTCAGTCCCGCTGCGGTCTTGGCCGCGCTGAACTCGGTGACGTCCCCCAGGAACAGCAGATAGGGCTTGTGCACAGTCGGTATCCTCGTTTCGAAGCTGGTGGTGATGGATGCGGAGTGGATGCGATGCCGAATCAGAGCATCGGCCCCACTCCCTGGCTTTGCAGAAGCGTGGTCCGCTTAGCCGTCGGGCCCGGCCGGCGCAATGGCGAAATGCCCTGCCCTTTTCGCAAACCGGCACGCCGGCAAACCCGCCTTAATCGATTCCCGGAAAGCGCCGCTTTCCGGGAATCGATCGTGGAGGGTGGAATGCAGCAGATGTCGGCATCGGCGCCGAAGACCGAGAACCGCGTGCACGCAGCGGCGGACCGGCTGGCCTGGGAAATCGGCCGCCTGGACGCCCACGACCAAGCCGCGCTGGTGCGCCGCGGCGAGCTGTCGGCGCGCGAACTGTGCGCGAGCGCCATCGCGCGGATCGAACAGCTGGACCCGGCACTGAACGCGATCACTCACCGCGACTACGACGCGGCGCTGACGCGCGCGGAACGCGCGCAAGGCGAGATGGCCGGCGTTCCGTGGCTGCTCAAGGACGGGCTCGACTACCGTGGCATGCCCAACCGCAGCGGCAGCCAGCTGTATCGCGACGCGCCGCCCGGCGAGATCGAGTTCGCCTTCACCCGCGCCTTCGACCGTGCCGGCCTGATTGCCCTGGGCAAGACCAACGCGCCGGAATTCGGGTTGCTGCCCACCACCGAGCCGCTGCTGTACGGGCCGGCGCGCAATCCCTGGGCCGCGGACCGTTCTCCCGGCGGATCGAGCGGCGGCGCCGCGATCGCGGTGGCGACCGGGATGACCCCGCTCGCGCATGCGGCCGACGGCGGCGGATCGATCCGCATCCCCGCCTGCTGCTGCGGCGTGATCGGGCTCAAGCCCGGCCGCGGCGCGACGGCGCGCGCGCGCGCGCCGCACCTGATCGAGGATCTGCTGGCCTGCGACATGCTGCTGGCGCGCAGCGTGCGCGACGTCGACTGGGCCATGCGCACCGCCAGCGCGGCGCCGGTGCGGCCGGCGCGCCGCGACGCCGGGCTACGCATCGCGGTCGTCCTGGACAGCCTAGACGGCAGGGCGCCGCATCCGCAGGTGCGAGAGAGCGTCCTGCGCAGCGCGCAGTTGTGTCGGGACCTGGGCCACGAGGTCTTCGAGGCCGGGCGCCCGTACGACGGTCCGGCGACGCTCACGGCGTTCAAGACGGTCTGGGCCTATCTCGCCCGCGATATCGCCCAGGGCGCCACGGCCAGGTTCGGGCCGGCGGCCGAGACGCTCGCCGAACCGTGGACGCTGGAACTGGCGCAATGGGCCGGAGGCGTCCGCATCGGCGACACCGATGCGATGATGCAGGCGATCGCCGATGCCCGCGGCGCGCTGCAGCGGTTCTTCGCCACGACGGATGTGGTCCTTTCCCCGGTGCTGGACCGCCCTGCGCTGCGGATCGGCGAGTTGGGGCCGAGCGCGGGATTCGGGCATATCATGGAATTGATGTTCGACTACGTGTCCTATACCCCGCTGCACAATCTGACCGGGCATCCGGCGATGTCGCTGCCGCTGTTCCCCGCAGCGGACGGTGTGCCGATAGGAAGCATGTTCGCCGCGGCGCACGGCGGCGAGAACACGCTGATCGCGCTGGCCTACCAACTGGAGCAAGCCATGCCCTGGCGGGATCGCTGGCCCCCCATTCTGCCGCACGGCACCGGCGCCGGATGACTCCGCCGGACCGACCGCAGGAGTTGCTGTCCCGAGGCATAGGCGACATGCTCCGGCTGCTCGAAGAGTCCAGGAACGCTTCTGGCCAATCGCTGCGCGTGACCGACGGATGGCTGCAGCCGATCTGCGACGGTCTCGGCTTCCACCACGAGTACGACAGCGACATCGCCACCGGCGGCTGGGAGTTCTACCGCCTGCACAACGGCATCTGCGTCGCCCTGGTGCGGATGACGACCAAACGCCGCATCGTGCGCCGCCACAACGCCGGCGACTATCTGGCGCTGTCGGCCGTGCTCGACGGCAACGTGCTGCTGACCGACGAGCTGAG
Source organism: Xanthomonas hyacinthi (assembly GCF_009769165.1). NCBI lineage: Bacteria > Pseudomonadati > Pseudomonadota > Gammaproteobacteria > Lysobacterales > Lysobacteraceae > Xanthomonas > Xanthomonas hyacinthi. Next base: position 2,364,699 of record NZ_CP043476.1, on the reverse strand, counting down.
CGTGGAGGGCGAGCTCACCGACGGCTACTGCACGGTCTACGGCAACGGCCCGGACCGCCACTTCGAGACGGTCTACGAGCGGGGCGACCAGTTGCGCTGGGTCACCATCTACATCGAGCGGGGGTCGTTCTTTGCCCTGACCGGACTGACCGACGCGGACATGCCGTCCTCTTTCGCCGCGTACATCCGCGGCGAAAGCGTCTATGCGTGCCGCAACGTGCCGCTGTCCGAGCTCGCTTCGCTGACCGCGCATCAACTGATCTCGCCACCGTTCACCGGGTCGTTCCTGCAGGCCTTCATCTCGGCCAAGGCGCTCGAACTGGCCTGCTACATCCTGTTCGGGTTGTCCCAGCCGGAAAGCGAGCTGTTCGGCGGCCGCTTCGAGGCCGAGGACCATCGCCGGATGAAGCAGGCGATGGCGATGATCCGCGACAACATCGACAGCCAGATCAGCGTCCACGAGATCGCCGAGGCGGTCGGCATGAGCCGCCACCGGCTGCAGCTGGGATTCCGCATGATCTACGGCGACACGGTCGGCCGCATCCGCGACAAGCTGCGCATGGAATTGGCGCTGGACCTGATCCGGGACTCGAACATGTCGATGATCGAAATCGCGCTGGAGACGGGGTACGAGCACGCCGCCAGCTTCACCCGAGCGTTCAAGACCGCGTTCGGCATCTCGCCGATCCAGATGCGCAAGGTCGCCAACGACGAACTGCGCGTGCGCAACCTGCCGGGCCGGGCCAGGAAGGCGCCTGACCCGCACGAAGCCGATCCCGCCTGATGCGGCCGCGCAGCCGCGGCGAGATGCCGCTGGCCGGCCGCCCCGGCTCACTCCATGCGCTCGGCGTTGAAGGCGCGCAGCCAGGGCACGATCGGGTGCGAACCTAGGGCGTCGATGGTGTTCCCCACCACCCCGGGCGTCTCGTCCTGCGCCAGCTTGAAGCGGGGCTGGAGCTGGCGGATCGTGGCCACGAAGCCGATCACGTGCGGCTGCAGGCGGTGGTAGCGATGGCCGATCTCGGCCAGGTTCCAGCGCGCGGGACGATCCCGCTCCATCCGCTCCACCAGCCGTTCCAGCGCGTAGTCGGTCAGATCCTCGCGCAGGGCGATGTCGACCGTGCAGGCGACGTTGGCGTAGAGCCAGGTCGGCGCCGAATCGCGGTTGGCGTACCAACTCGGAGAGGCATACGCATCCGGGCCCTGAAACAGCACCGCGGCCCTGGGCAGCGCGCGCAGCCGGGCGACCAGCGGATTGCCGCGCGCCATGTGGCCCAGCAGCGCGGTCACCTCCCCGCCGTCGGCGGACAGCGGCAGCAGCGGCAGCTGGCTGGACAACGCTTCGCCCGATGCGTCCACGCTCACCACCCATGCGAGCGGGAACGCTTCGATCAGCGCGCGCGCGTCGCCGGGCGAGCGGGGGCCGAACCGCTCGGTCATGGCGGCGATCCGGCGCAGGCCGGCGGCACGGAAGCAAAGCGGTGCGCGGGGTGGTTCATGACGCCAGCTAACTCCCGATCGCGTCCACGCGCTTAGCAATACGGCGCGCCGATTGGCGAAACGGAGGGCGCAACTGCAAAGTGCCAGTGCCGTCTCCCGGTCACCCTGGCGCCCCCTGGAGGTGATCCGATGAAGCTGAGCGTCCGTGTCGAACGTTGGGAAATGACCGAACCCTTCCGTATCTCTGGCCAGACCTTCACCCACGCCGAGCTGGTCGTGGTCGAGCTGGAGGCCGAGGGCGCGCGCGGGCGCGGCGAGGCCTGCGGCGTCTACTACCGCGGCGACGACGCGGCCGGCATGCTGCGCCAGCTGAGCGAGATGAAGGCGGAGATCGAGGCGGGAATCGACCGCGCCGCACTGCAGCGGCGGCTGCCGGCCTGCGGCGCGCGCAACGCGCTCGACGCGGCGCTGTGGGAACTGGAAGCCGCGCGCGCCGGCGTGCCCGTGTGGCGGCTGGCGGGCCTGGAACGGGCCGATCCGCTACCGACGGTCTTCACCATCGGCATCGACGCCGCACCGAGGATGGCGGACAAGGCGGTGGCGATGCGTCATGCCCGCGCGATCAAGCTCAAGCTCTCCGGCGACGCGGACGACCGCGTGCGGGTGCAAGCGGTGCGTGCGGCGCGTCCCGACGCCTGGATCGGCGTGGACGGCAACCGCGGCTTCACCCCGCAATCGCTGGAGGCGATCATGCCCACGCTCCGGGCCTGCCAGGTGCAGCTGATCGAGCAGCCCTTCGCCATCGGCCGCGATCGCGACCTGGCCGGTGTCGATCGCGCGATTCCGATCGCCGCCGACGAGAGCGTCCAGGATTGCGGCGATCTGGAGGCCTTGGTCGGCCTGGTCGACATCGTCAACATCAAGCTCGACAAATGCGGCGGCCTCACTCACGCGCTGGCGATGGAGCGCCAGGCGCGGCGGCTGGGATTCGGGGTGATGGTCGGCAACATGACCGGCACCAGCTGGTCGCAGGCGCCCGCCTTCGTGCTGGGGCAGCGCTGCGACCTGCGCGACCTCGACGGTCCGACGTTCCTGGCACGCGACCGCCCCCGGGCGGTGACCTACGTCGACGGACTGATCCATTGTCCCGACGAAGTATGGGGCACGGCGACGGCGGCGAACGCATACGGATAGCGTCACGAAGGCCGACCGGATCGCCGCGACCTGGCGACGGCGCCACTAGCTAGCGCAGCAGGAAATCGATCATGCGCTGGACGCGGCGGTACGGCGGCTTGAGCCAGTCGCTGCCGGCCCGGCGCGACTGCCACAGAATCGGCAGCGCCTTGCTGAAGCCGTCGAAGCCGGCGCGGCCGTGGTAGGCGCCCATGCCGCTGGGGCCGATGCCGCCGAACGGCAGCGCGTTGGCGGCGAAATGCAGCAGGCTGTCGTTGACGGTGACGCCGCCGGCGACGGTGGCGTGCAGGATCGCCTCCACCTGCGCGCGGTCGTGGCTGAAGGGATACAGCGCCAGCGGCCGGTCGCGGCCGTTGACCAGCGCGATCGCCTCGTCCAGCGTGCGGTAGCTGCGCAGCGGCAGGATCGGGCCGAAGATCTCCTCCTGCATCAGCAGCGCGTCGTCGCCGGGCTGCAGCACCACGGTCGGCACGATCAGGCGTTCGCGCTCGGCGCGCCCGGCTTCGACGCTGGCCAGTTCGATGACTTCCAGGCCGCGCGCGCGGGCGTCGTCCAGATAGCCGCGCAGGCGCCGGTACTGGCTCGCGTTGACGATGCGGGTGTAGTCGTCGGCCCGTACGAAGTCGCCGTAGCGCGCCAGCACCTGGGCGCGCAACGCCTGCACCAGCGCCGCTTCGCGGCCGGCGGCGGCCGTGCGCCGGCCCGCGTGTGCATGCCCAGCTCAGCGCACCGCGGCGGCATAGGCCGCGCGGTCGAACGCCAGCGGATGGGCCTGGCGCAGCTGCTGCAGCGCCTGCGCCGCGGCCTGTTCGCGCAGCTGCACCTCGATCTGCCCGCGCACCGCATCGAAGCGCGCCTGCGTCTTGGCATCCAGCCGGATCAGGTGGTAGCCGTCGGGACCGCGCACCGGCGCGGACACCTGATGCACCGCCAGCTGCTGCACCGGTGCGACGAACGGATCGGCAAGATAGCGCCCGAACGCGGCGGACAGCTGCCCGCCGTCCGCGACGGTGGCGCCGTCGTCGGACTCGCGCACCGCCAGCGTCGCGAAATCGGCGCCGGCATCGAGTTGCCGCTTGAGCGCTTCGGCACGTTGCAGAGCCTGCGCCTCGGACAGGTCGTGGCCGCGGCGCGCGGCGGCCTGCGGATGCAAGGCCACGAAGATGTGGCTCAGGTGATATTCGTCGTAGTCGCCGGGATGGTCGTGGAACTGTCGCTGCAACTGCGCCTGGTCGATGTGCGCATGCTCGGCCGACGCGCTCATCGCCGACTCGGCCAGGATCGCGTCGGCAGCCCGGCGCAGGCGCGCGGCCACCACGGGATCGCGTTCGAGATGCTGCTGCCTGGCCTGCTCGAGCAAGAGCAGGCGGTCGGCGAACTGGCGCACGGCGGCGGGGTCGTCGATGCCGGCGCCGGTCGGCGCAGCGGCGCCGGCCAATGCGCGGTATTCGCTGGCGGTGAAGCGCGCGGCGCCAAGGCGCAACACCACCGGATCGGCGCTGGCGCGCGCGCTGTCGGGGTCATCGGCGGCGGCCGCGGCGGCGATGTGGCAGGCCGCAAGCAGACAGGCGATGGCAGCGCCGCGCTTGGCAAGGGAAAGGGACATGTTCGATTCCTGGGAAGGGCGTAGCGGACGGCGCGGGCGCGCCGCCGTCGGAAACGGCCGGCCCCTCCGGGCCGGCCGGGCGCAGCGACTCAGTCGTGCTTGCCGCGCGCGCGCAGGTAGGCGATCGCAGCCTTCGGGTCGTCGGTGGTGATCAGGTCGAAGGCCTGCTGATTGACGATGTAGTTGAGGTCGCCACGGTTGTCCGCGGTATCGCGGCCGCCGGAATAGGAGAAGTACAGATCCGACAGGCGATAGCAGCAGACGCCGGTGTTGAAGTAGAACTGCCCGCCACCGGGGCCGTCGGGAATCGCCTGAAACACGCCGACGCGGATCCCGGCCTCGCGCACGCCATCGGCATCCTTCTGCAGCAATCCGCCCAGCTGCTTGACGTTGATCTCGATCGCCTCGTTGGTGCCGCTCCACGCCAAGATCGCGTTGGCGACGTCGATCTTGGTCAGCATGTTGGTGGTGAACACCGGAATGCCGACGACGCCGTTGCTGTCCGCTCTGTAGGCCGCTCGGGTCGGGTACAGCGTCGCGTTGACCTTGGCCGCGACATAGCTGCTCACCGCCAGCGAGAACGCGTCGTTCGCGGCCTTGGCCACCGCGCGCAGCGTTGCGCCGTCCTTGATGTCGAACACCATCGGCGTCTTCAGGTTGTGCTGCTTGTAGTAGGCGAACAGATCGTCCACACGCGGCACGTGGTAGCCGGTGGTGGTGCGGCGGTCGGGCGTGAGCAGGAACAGGCCGCTCACCGTGGACCACGGCACCGTGCCCACCGCCGGGTTGGTGCCGGTGTTGTTGCCCGGGTTGTACTCGGTGCCGCCGCGGAATGCGGTCCACACGTTGGTGGCGCGGCCCAGGTTGTAGTCGTGCAGGACCACCGGCACACCATCGCTGGTCAGCTTGACGTCCAGTTCCACGCCGTCCATGCATTGGTCGTTGGCCGCCTGCAGCGCGCCGCGCGAGTTCTCCGGCATGTCGCCAATGCCCGAATACCTGCCCCATAGACCGCGATGCGCCAGCACGACGGTATTGCCGTCGCTGCTCTTGAACAGGATGCGGCTCATCTTGGTGCCGGCGCTGTCGCTGCAAGAGGCCAGCGCCAGTTGCGGCACGGCGGCGAGGATGGCCAGGGCCGCCAGCACGCGGCAGGCGCGGGCCAATGGATGTGGTGCGAGGTTGGTTTTCATGAGTCTCTGCTGTCCCAGTTCGAAAAAAGTGGCGCCACGGGTGGACGAGCGCCCGCAGCAGGTCGACGCTGCGGCGGACTCGCTTGGTGCGCGCTCCGAGCACGGCGATGCGCCGCGCAGAGGCCGAAGCCGACCGTGATCGGCGGTGGCGTCGGGGCAGAATCTAATTCTTAACTATGAATTAATTATTTCCGGCGCACGACCACGCCGCGGCAGCCCCGTGGCCGTTGGCCCCTGGCGCTGAAGTTGCGTAGAAAACGGGGTGCCATGGCACCGATCGCGCGATCGGACGCGCGGCGATGCAGGCGTTCGCGCGTAGGGCGCCGCGTTCCGGGCAGCGGCGCAGCCGACGTCGGGTCGGGCCGAGATCCTGCCGCCTTGCGCGATCAGCGCACCAGCAAGCCGATCAGGCGCGCGATCTTCGCGTACGGCGGCTTGAGCCAGTCGCTGCCGGCCCAGCGCGACTGCCACAGGATCGGCAGCGCCTTGCTGAAGCCGTCGAAGCCGGCGCGGCCGTGGTAGGCGCCCATGCCGCTGGGGCCGATGCCGCCGAACGGCAGCGCATTGGCGGCGAAGTGCAGCAGGCTGTCGTTGACGGTGACGCCGCCGGCGACGGTGGCGTGCAGGATCGCCTCCACCTGCGCGCGGTCGTGGCTGAAGGGATACAGCGCCAGCGGCCGGTCGCGGCCGTTGACCAGCGCGATCGCCTCGTCCAGCGTGCGGTAGCTGCGCAGCGGCAGGATCGGGCCGAAGATCTCCTCCTGCATCAGCAGCGCGTCGTCGCCGGGCTGCAGCACCACGGTCGGCACGATCAGGCGTTCGCGCTCGGCGCGTTCGGGTTCGACGCTGGCCAGTTCGACGACTTCCAGCCCGCGCGCGCGGGCGTCGTCCAGATAGCCGCGCAGGCGCCGGTACTGGCTCGCGTTGACGATGCGGGTGTAGTCGTCGGCCCGTACGAAGTCGCCGTAGCGCGCCAGCACCTGGGCGCGCAACGCCTGCACCAGCGCCGCTTCGCGGCCGGCATCGATCAGCACGTAGTCCGGCGCGATGCAGGTCTGCCCGGCGTTGAACCACTTGCCGGTGGCCAGGCGCGCGGCGGCCTGCGCGAGCGGGTAGTCGGCGCAGACGATGGCCGGCGACTTGCCGCCCAGCTCCAGGGTCAACGGGGTCAGGTGCGGCGCCGCCGCGGCCATCACCTTGCGCCCGACCGCGGTGGAGCCGGTGAACACCAGGTGGTCCAGCGGCAGCGCGGCGAAGGCCGCGGCCACCTCGGCCGCGCCCAGCGCCACCGCCACCCGCTGCGGCGGGAACACCTCCGCCAGCAGCGAGTGCAGGAACTGCGCGCTGCGCGGCGTGTGTTCGGACGGCTTCAGATAGACATGGTTGCCGGAGGCGATCGCGGTGGCCAGCGGGATCAGCGCCAGGTTGACCGGGTAGTTCCACGGTGCGATCACCCCGACCACGCCGACCGGCACCGGCCGCACTTCCGCGCGCGCCGGCCACAGCCGCCAGCCGGCGCCGACGCGCTGCGGCCGCATCCAGCGCTTGAGGTGGCGCAAAAGATGATCGATTTCGCCGAGCACGGTCATGCCGTCGGCGAGCAGCGATTCGTGGCGCGAGCGATGGCCGAAATCGGCGGCGATGGCATCGGCCATCTCCGGCAGGCGCCGCTTCAGCGCCGCGCGCAGGCGCAGCAGGTCGGCGCGGCGTTGCGCCTGTCCGGGCTTGGCCGCCTGCCAGGCCGCGCGCAGCCGCTGCAAGGTGGCCGGCAATGCGGCAAGCGGCGTGTCGGCGACGCTGGAAGCAGGGTGGGAAATGGACATGCGCGCACTATACGATGCCGGCATCTGGCCCGATGCGGGCGCTGCAGGACGGGCCGTGGCGGTCGCAACTGATGGCCAAGTCTCCCCGCTGGCGCGGCTCCCACCGATTCTCTATCGGCGACACCGCCCTTTGTGGGAGGGGCTTCAGCCCCGACGCGATAGCCTCCAGGTCGCCGCGCGGCTACGCCGTCTCTTCCAGCAGCAGCGCCTGCAGCTGCGCCAGGGTCGCCACTTCGTAATGCGGCACGATGCCCTCGGGCACCGGCAGGCCGTGCGCGTTGATCCAGCAGGTGTGCAGGCCGGCGGCCAGGCCGCCGGCGATGTCGGCGTGCGGGTTGTCGCCGACCATCAGCACCTGCGCGCGCGGCGGATCGCCCAGCTGCGCCAGCGCGTGGTCGAAGATCCCCGGATGCGGCTTGGCCACGCCGACCTGCTCGGAAATGGCGACGACCTCGAAGCGGTCGTGCAGGCCGGTGCGCTGCAGCCGCGCCTGCTGCAGCGCGCTGAAGCCGTTGCTGACCAGCCCCAGCCGCGCGCGCCCGCGCAGCGCATCGAGCAGCGCCACCGCGCCGTCCAGCGGCGCGCACAGTTCGGCCATCGCCGCCAGGAACGCGGCGTTCAAGGTCTCCGGCGCGGTCTGCAGGCGCTGCGCCCAAGGCCCGAAGCGGCGCTGCTGCAGCTGCAGCGCGGTGATCGCGCCGTGCTGGTACTGCACCCACAGCGGCCGATTGAGCGCGCTGTAGTCGGCGTAGTCCTGCTCGGCGAAGGCCACGCCGTAGCCGGCGAACATGCGCTGCAGGCCGGCATAGGCGTCGAACCGGAACAGCGTGTCGTCGGCGTCGAACAGGATCCAGCGGTAGCGCATGCGGCGGCCCGGGTGTGGCACAGGTGCGCATGGTAATCGCCTGCCGGCCCGATCGCTGCCCCGCGCAGCGCAACGCGCGGCGCAGACGCGACGCCGGCGCGAGGCCGGCGCCGCATGCCGGGCGTCCCGGCGCAAGGGCGCACCCTCTTACTTGGTGATGTCCACGTCCTTGGTTTCGCGCAGGAAGAACAGGCCGATGACGAAGGTCATCAAGGCGATGCCGATCGGATACCACAGGCCGTAGTACATGTTGCCGGTACCGGCCACCAGGGCGAAGGAGATCGCCGGCAGGAAGCCGCCAAACCAGCCGTTGCCGATGTGGTACGGCAGCGACATCGAGGTGTAGCGGATGCGGGTCGGGAACAGCTCGACCAGGAACGCGGCGATCGGGCCGTAAACCATGGTCACGTACAGCACCAGCACCCACAGCAGCAGGATCGTCATCGGGATGTTGATACGCGCGGTATCGGCCTTCTCTGGATAGCCGGCCGCGGTCAGCGCGCCCTTGAGCTCCTTGCCGAAGGCATCGGCCTTGGGCTTGGCGTCGGCCTTGCTCAGCCCGGCGGCCTCGTAGGAAGCGACCTGGCTGCCGCCGATGCGCACCTGCGCCAGCGAACCCGGCGCGGCCGGCTGCACTGCGTACGGCACGCCGGCCTTGGTCAGCGCGGCGGTGGCCACGTCGCAGGAGCTGGTGAACTTGCGCACGCCCACCGGATCGAACTGGAAGCTGCAGGTGGCCGGATCGGCGAGCACCTGCGCCGGCGACTTGCTGCGCGCCTCTTCCACCGCCGGGTTGGCGAAGTGGGTGAGGCCCTTGAAGATCGGGAAGTAGCTGAGCGCCGCCAGCAGACAGCCGGCGAGGATGATCTTCTTGCGCCCGATCTTGTCCGACAGCCAGCCGAAGATCACGAAGAACGGCGTGGCCAGCGCCAGCGCCGCGGCGATCAGCAGATTGGCGGTGGTGCCGTCGACCTTGAGGGTCTGGGTCAGGAAGAACAGCGAATAGAACTGGCCGCCGTACCAGACCACCGCCTGGCCGGCAGTGGCACCGAGCAGCACCAGCAGCATCAGTCTGAAATTGCCGTCCTTGAGGCTGTCGCGGAACGGCTGTCTGGAACCCTTGCCCTCGGACTTCATCTGCTGGAACAGCGGCGACTCGCTCAGCTGCATGCGGATCCATACCGACACGCCGAGCAGCACGATCGAGACCATGAACGGAACGCGCCAGCCCCAGTCTTCGAACACCTCGGTGCCCAGGGTCACGCGCGTGCCCAGGATCACCAGCAGCGACAGGAACAGGCCCAGCGTGGCGGTGGTCTGGATGAAGCTGGTGTACAGGCCGCGCTTGCCCGGTGGCGCGTGCTCGGCCACGTAGGTCGCCGCGCCACCGTATTCGCCGCCCAGCGCCAGGCCCTGCACCAGCCGCAGCACGATCAGGATGATCGGTGCGGCCATGCCGATGCTGGCGTAGTTGGGCAGGATGCCGACGATGAAGGTGGACAGGCCCATCAGCACGATGGTGATCAGGAAGGTGTATTTGCGGCCGATACGGTCGCCCAGGCTGCCGAAGAACGCGGCGCCGAACGGGCGCACCGCGAAGCCGGCGGCGAAGGCCAGCAGCGCGAAGATGAAGCCGGTGGTCTCGTTGACCCCGCTGAAGAACTGCTTGGCGATGATCGCGGCGAGTGAGCCGTACAGGTAGAAGTCGTACCACTCGAAGACGGTGCCAAGGCTGGAGGCGAAGATCACCTTCTTGTGGCCTTGGGTCAGGGCCTTGCCCGACGGGTTGATGGCGGTGCTGGACATAGGAAGCTTCCCCTCCGAAGCGGGTGGCGTGGCGGTGGCGGTCAGAATGGTCGGGTGGCGCGATCCGTCGCGTGTGCGGGGCGAGTCCGCGGCGGCGCGGCGCGCCCTCCCAGGGCGCCGCGCCGGCCGCGGCCTCAGAAGCTGTACTTGGTGGTGAACTGCAGGCGGGTGATGTCGCCCTTGGCGCCGCTTTCGATCTCGCGCTTGCCATACATCAGCTCGGCGCCGACATCGACCTTGGGCATCGGCGTATAGAAGATGTTGCCGCGGATGCTCTGCACGCTCTTGGTCACACCCAGCCCGGTCAGCGCGGTGTCGTTGTCGTAGTCGCTGCGCGCGTAGATCAGGTTGGTGCGCAGCTTGGGCGAGAACGCATGGCGCCAGCCGATGTAGCCGGCGACCACGCCGACCGTGTCCAGGTCGCGGTCGGCCGCGTCGTAGACCGCGTTCTGGGCGATGCCCAGGCCGACGTAGCGGCCGATGCCTTCGCCGCCGCTGAGCTGGTAGAACAGGCTGTCGCTGTCCCCGGCCACCCACTTGCCGCCCAGGGTCAGGCCGCCGGAGACCTTGCTGGCGTCGGCGCCGGTGGCGCGGTTGTCCACCTTCTGCTGGCCGAGCAGGCCGCCGATGCCGAAGCTGCCCCAGTCGCCCTTCCAGCCGTAGCGCACGGTCAGGTCCGGCAGCGCGCCGCGGTCGGAGCTGGCGCTGGTGACGACGCCGGTCGCGCTGCGGTTGTAGACGGTGGTCTCCGGGTTCTCCAGGGCGATGCTGAAACCGCCGTTGGTGTAGCGCAGCTGCGCCTGGCGCACGAAGATCACGCCGTCGGTGGGGCCGATGAAGTCGGCCGCTTCCGGCAGCGCCGCCGGGTCCATGAAGTTGGACCAGGTCTGGCCGGCCAGCCAGTGGTTCCAGTACATGTAGGCATGGCGCAAGGTGGCGCCGTAGGTGTTGGTGGCGGTCTGGTTGCCCAGCGCGCTGCCGAAGAAGTCCAGTTCCACCAGCGCGCCGGCCTTGTTGCCGGCGTCGCTGACGCTGTCCACGCCGAAGTTGATGCGCGAGAACTTGGCGTGCGCGTTGGAGTCGGTACCGGACTTGCCGCCGCCGACCGGGGTCTGCCCGGGCAGGTACAGCGCGCGCCCGGTGGCGTCGTCGGCGAGCTGGCCGTCGCCGGTGCGGGTGGCCAGGAAATCGGCCTTGATGAAGCCGCCGACCTTGAACGTGGTGCCGGGCGCGGCGCCGGGGGTGATCGTGGTCACCTGGATCGGCGCCTTGCCGGCCGGCAGCGCCGGTTGCGCGGTCTGGCTGGACTTGACCGCGGCCACCTCGGTCTGGGTCTGCGCGATCTGGCCCTGCTGCTGTTGCTGCGAGGACAGCAGCAGCTGCACCTGCCGCTCCAGCTCGGCCACGCGGGCCTCCAGCGCCTGCTCGCGCGCCGACGGGGTCCTGCCACTCTGGGCGAAGGCCGCGCCGGGCGCGATCAGCGCCACGAACAGCGCGGCGGCCAACGGGCGCCGTGCCAAGGATGCGATGCGCTTGCTCATTACTCCCTCCCGAATAATGGATGTCCGCCGCGCGCAGGCACGGCTGGATGCAGGGTGCGCGCCGCGGCCGCTCGCGCCTATTGGCCATTAGTCGAACGGGCACGGCGTTTACGACCATCGTCTAAAGCCCGGCGCGTGCGCGCTTACCGGTGAATGCGGCAAACTGCGCGGTGACGCGCCGCCGCATGCGGCGCCCCGTTCATTGCAGAGGGCACCATGGCCGATCTCTATCCCGTCGATCCGCAGTTCGCCGCCCGGGCACGGGTCGACAAGACCCAGTACCAGACCCTGTACCGGCAATCGGTGGAGCAGCCGCAGGCGTTCTGGGGCCAGGCCGCCGAGCGCCTGGACTGGTTCAGGAAGCCGACCCGGATCAAGGACGTGAACTTCGCCGTGGACGACTTCCATATCCGCTGGTTCGACGACGGCGAACTCAACGCCAGCGTCAACTGCCTGGACCGGCAGCTGGCCACGCGCGGCGACAAGACCGCGCTGCTGTTCGAGCCGGACAGCGCGGATGCGCCGTCCTACCACGTCAGCTACCGCGAGCTGTACGAACGCGTGTGCCGGCTCGGCAACGCGCTGCGCGCGCTCGGGGTGCAGAAGGGCGACCGCGTCACCATCTACCTGCCGATGATTCCCGACGCGGCGGTGGCGATGCTGGCCTGCGCGCGCATCGGCGCGATCCACTCGGTGGTGTTCGGCGGCTTCGCGCCCAATTCGATCGCCGACCGGGTGATCGACTGCGGCAGCAAGCTGATCATCACCGCCGACGAAGGCCTGCGCGGCGGCAAGAAGATCCCGCTCAAGGGCAACGTCGATGCGGCGCTGAAGCTGCCCGGCACCACCACCGTGGAAACCGCGCTGGTGGTGCGCCACACCGGCGGCGCGGTGGACATGCAGGCGCCGCGCGACCGCTGGTTCCACGACGTGGTCGACAGCCAGCCGGCCGAATGCGAACCCGAGCGCATGAACGCCGAGGATCCGCTGTTCATCCTCTACACCTCCGGCTCCACCGGCAAGCCCAAGGGCGTGCTGCACAGCACCGCCGGCTACCTGCTATACGCGGCCTACACCCACGAGACCGTGTTCGACCTGCGCGAGGACGACATCTACTGGTGCACCGCCGACGTCGGCTGGGTCACCGGCCACAGCTACATCGTCTACGGGCCGCTGGCCAACGGCGCCACCGCGCTGATGTTCGAAGGCGTGCCCAACTACCCGAACGTGTCGCGCTTCTGGGAAGTCATCGACAAGCACAAGGTCACCATCTTCTACACCGCGCCGACCGCGATCCGCGCGCTGATGCGCGAGGGCGAGGCGCCGGTCAGGCGCACCTCGCGCGCATCCTTGCGCCTGCTCGGCAGCGTCGGCGAGCCGATCAATCCCGAGGCCTGGCGCTGGTACCACGACGTGGTCGGCGACGGCCGCTGCCCGATCGTGGACACCTGGTGGCAGACCGAGACCGGCGGCATCCTGATCACCCCGCTGGCCGGCGCGATCGACCTCAAGCCCGGCTCGGCGACGCTGCCGTTCTTCGGCGTGCAGCCGGCCCTGGTCAATGCCGACGGCGAACTCCTGGAAGGTGCCACCGAGGGCAACCTGGTGCTGCGCGACTCCTGGCCGGGGCAGATGCGCACCGTCTACGGCGACCACCAGCGCTTCATCGACACCTACTTCCGCACCTACCCGGGCAGCTACTTCACCGGCGACGGCTGCCGCCGCGACGAAGACGGCTATTACTGGATCACCGGCCGCGTGGACGACGTCATCAACGTCTCCGGCCACCGCATCGGCACCGCCGAGGTGGAGAGCGCGCTGGTCGCGCACCCGAAGGTGGCCGAGGCCGCGGTGGTCGGCTTCCCGCACGACATCAAGGGCCAGGGCATCTACGCCTACGTGACCCTGGTGGCCGACGAGCAGCCCAGCGAGGCCTTGCACAAGGAACTGGTGGCCTGGGTGCGCAAGGAGATCGGCCCGATCGCCGCGCCCGATCATCTGCAATGGGCGCCGGGCCTGCCCAAGACCCGCTCGGGCAAGATCATGCGCCGCATCCTGCGCAAGATCGCCGAGAACGCGCCCGATCAGCTCGGCGACACCTCGACCCTGGCCGACCCGTCGGTGGTGGATTCGCTGGTGAACGAACGACTGGCGCGCTGACGCGCTAGTCGTTCGTTCGGGAATGGGGAATCGAGAATGGGGAATGGGAAAAGCCGTTCCCCGATCGCTTCATCATCTTAGGCGCCCGAAATCCCGCTTTTGCCGTTGCCATTCCCCATTCCCGATTCCCCATTCCCGGCCTTCCAAATGCCCACCCTGCTGATCGCCGACGACCATCCCCTGTTCCGCGAGGCGCTGCGCGGGGCGGTGCAGCGGGTGATGCCGGGGGTGCAGCTGTTCGAGGCCGACAGCGTGGAGGCGCTGTACGCGCTGGCCGACCATCACGCCGATGCCGACCTGTTGCTGATGGACCTCAACATGCCCGGCGCGCAGGGCTTCAGCGCGCTGGTGCACATGCGCGCGCTGCATCCGCAGCTGCCGGTGGTGGTGGTGTCCGCGCGCGAGGAACCGACGGTGATGCGCCGCGCGCTGGACCACGGTGCGTTCGGCTTCATTCCCAAGTCGGCCGATTCGGACACCATCGGCCTGGCCCTGAGCACGGTGCTGGACGGCGAGCGCTGGGCGCCGCCGGAAGCGCACACCGTGCCGCCCACCGACCGCGCCGAACGCGAGGTCGGCCAGCGCCTGCGCGAACTGACCCCGCAGCAGTTCCGCGTGCTGCAGATGCTCGGCGCCGGCCGTCTCAACAAGCAGATCGCCTACGACCTGGGCGTGTCCGAAGCCACCATCAAGGCGCACGTCACCGCGATCCTGCGCAAGCTCGGCGTCACCAACCGCACCCAGGCGGTGCTGATGGCCGGCAAGCTGGCCATCGACAGCGACGCCATCGTGCTGCCGCTGGAAGAGGATTGAGCGGCGCGCGCCGCGAGTGGCCCGGCCGCCGCGAGCGCACCGCTGATGCAGTCGTCTATAGCCGCTGCTAAGAAAAAAAGCTGCAGGTTCGCGTGCGTTCGCAGCGTATTCGCCGGCATTCGCCGCTGTTAGACTGCGCATCCTTGGGGAGTAGCCTGCTGTCCGGCGTGTCCGGACAGCGCCCGCATCAACACACTCGGCCGTTGCGCCGTGGTGCGGGCAGCCATCTCGGTTGGCGAGACCAGCGGCGAGCTTGCGTGGCGAAAGCCGGGCGCGCGCGCGCCGTCGTCTCCTGCCCCGGCGCGGTTCCCGCATGTCGTTTCTTTCGATTCTGTTGCTCGGCATCGCCATGTCCGCCGATGCCTTCGCCGCCGCGGTCGGCAAGGGCGCGGCCATGTGCCGCCCGCGCATCCGCGATGCGCTGCGCGCCGGGCTGATCTTCGGCGGCATCGAGGCGCTCACCCCCGTGCTGGGCTGGCTGCTGGGCCAGGCCGCCTACAAGCACGTGGCCGCGTTCGACCACTGGATCGCGTTCGGCCTGCTCGGCGCGCTCGGCGTGCACATGATCGTCGCCGGACTCAAGCCCGAGGCGCCGGAGGACGCCGCCGAAGCGCCCAGGCGCCACGGCTTCTGGAACCTGGCCGCGACCGGCCTGGCCACCAGCATCGACGCAATGGCGGTCGGCGTCGGCCTGGCCTTCCTCGACGTGAACATCGCCGAGGTCGCCGTGGTCATCGGCCTGTGCACGCTGAGCATGGTGACCCTGGGCATCATGCTCGGCCGCGTGCTCGGCACCCTGGCCGGCAAGCGTGCGGAGATCGTCGGCGGCGCGCTGCTGATCGCGATCGGCAGCGCCATTTTGTACCAGCATCTGCATTGAGGCGGGGATTGGGGAGTCGGGATTGGGGAGTCGCAACGGCGGATGGCTTCGCTGCCCGGTCGCGAATCGGCCGTCTCAGCCGTGCGGCGGCGGGGACGGCTTGGCGGTGAATTCCAGGTAGGTGGAGAGGATGTACTTGTCGCCGCTGCGCGGCGGCAGGCCGGCGTGCATGTACATCCAGTACGGCGGGAACATCAGCAGGCGCCCGCTGCGCGGCGCGACCTCCAGGTCCAGGTCGACGAAGCGGGTCTGTCCGCCCTCGGCCACGTCGTTGAGATACCACAGCAGCACCAGGTAGCGGCCGGTCTCCTCGTCGCAGGCGTCGAAATGCGGCTGGAAGCGCTCGCCGGCGCTCGCGCGATAGCGCTTGATGCGCAGGTCGGCCAGGCGCGGGCGCCACGGCACCGGCGCGGACAGGCCCAGATCGGCGTTGTAGCGCGCCAGCGCCGCGCGCACCTGTTCGATGAAGAACCCCTGGAAGGCCGGATCGGCCGAACGGGTGACATTGAGCTCGGTCCAGGCGCTGTCGTCCAGGCCGGCGCGCGCGCCGGCGCCGTTGTGGCTGTGCTGCGCCGACGCGCGCTCGAACTGCGCGATCAGCTGGCCGCAGAAGCCGGCCTCCAGCGCCGCATCGTAGACACGGACGTAATGGCGAAGATCGGCATGCTTCACGAGTGTCGGTTCCTGTGTCTCGGGCTGCGCTGTCGGTTGCGGCTCACTATGCCACCTGCGCATTGAAATCACCGATGCCTTCGACCAGGCGCGTCACCGCCTCGCGCTCGACCGGCTGCAGGTGCGGGTTCCAGGTGTCCATCAGCAGGATCACGCGGGGGCGATCGCTGCGGTTCCAGGCCTCGTGCTCGAAGGTATCGTCGAACACCATCGCCCGGCCCTCCTGCCAGGCGTGCAGCTGGCCGCCGGCGCGCAAGGCGCAATCGCCGTGCACCAGCAGCGGCAGGTGCACGGTCAGGCGGGTGTTGGTGACGCCACGGTGCGGCAGGATGTGGGTGCCCGGCGCCAGCACCGAGAAACAGATCTCCGGCGCGTGCGCACGAATGCGCACCAGCGGCGTGCGCTCCAGTGCGGCCGCGGTGTCCGCGCACTGCTGCGCATGCGCAACGTCGCGTTGCCCATGGCGGTAGAAGAAATACGCATCCCACGCGGGGCTGCCACGGTCGCCGGCGAGCAACCCCGGTGGCAGCCGGTCGACGGGCGCGCCGAGAAACGGCGCATAGGCGCCGGCGTGCTCGCGCGTGGCCAGCATCTCGGCGCGGATCGCCGCGGTGGCCTGTTCCAGCTCCTGCAACCAGGGGAACAACTGCAGCGGCGGATACGCGGCGGCCGGCACGTCGGGCACATGGAAGAAGGTCGGCCGCTGCAACGGATTCGCGTACTGCGCCGGGAGCAGGCCCAGATAGGCCAGCAAGCCGCGTTCGACCCGATCCAGCGCATCGGCGCCGTAGTCGCGGCGCAACGGCTGCAGCAGGCCGAGGAACAGATCGCGGCGGCCGCCATCGACCGCGGCCATGGCCTTGCCCACCCGTTCGCGCAATGCCGGCGCGGTGCTGTCCTCGCTCAGCCAGCGGCCCTGGCGCTGGGCATGCACGATGGCGGCGTAGTAGCTGCCCAACGCCTCATATCCGACGCCGCGCGCCGCGCGCAGTTCGCCCAGCCGCAGGTGGGCGATGTAGTGGTCGGGTTGGCGCTGCAGCAGCTCTTGCAGCACGCCTTCGGCGCCTTCGGCATCGCCTTGTGCCGACAACGCCGCCGCCCAGCCCATCCGCGCCGGCGCCTGCAGCGTCCCTTCCCGCTGCGCCAGGCCCCGATACAGATCGGTGGCACGGGTCCACAGCCCCGCCTCCTGCGCCACTGCCGCCAGCAGCAGGTCCAATGCCGGCGGCGCGTCGCCCTGTGCCTGCCAGGCCATGGCGGCCGCCTGCACCTGCGCGAATGCCCCCTGTTCGACGCCACGCCACAGTGCCTGCAGCCGCGCCGATGGATCGTCTTGCCTCGCTGTCACCGCAATCCCCTCAAAGAAAAACGGCGCGCCCGGTTGGGCGCGCCGCGTGTCGCGACCTGGCGTGCTTGCGGGCGCAAGCGACGCCGGCCTGCACCACTCAGAACCGGTAGCTGGCGCGCATCCAGTAGTAGCGGCCGACCGTGTCGTAGGTGCTCACGTCGGTGTTCGCATTCAACACGTTGTTCTGGTACAGCACCGGCGGCTGCTTGTTGAACAGGTTGTCCACGCCCAGGTCGAAACGGATGTTGGCGTCGGCCATGTCGTAGCCCAGCTGCAGCGCGTGGTACATGTAGCTGCCGTAGCGCAGCACCACGCCCTTGTCGACGGCATCGGCGGACATGTTCTGCGACAGGTCGCCGCTGCCGACCTGGATCTTGCCGACCCAGCGCGTGGTCCAGCTCGCATCCCAGTTGCCCAGCTTCCAGCCGAACTGGCCGCGCGCGCGCCAGCGTGCGTAGTTGCCGTAGGACGAGTTGTACTTGCCCGCCATGTGCACCACCGAGTCGCCGGTGTCGATGTCGTAGCGCTGCAGGTAGGTGCTGTCCAGGGCCAGGGTGAACTTGCCGAAGGCGGTCTGCGGCAGGGCGTAGTTGGCGCCGAAGTCGATGCCCTGGGTGTCCAGCTTGCCGATGTTGACCACCGGGGTCTCGATATAGTCGATGTTGCCGGCGCTGACCGTGCCTGCCGCGTAGCGGTGGATGTAGCCGCAGTACGGGCTGCTGTTGTCGTTGTAGCAACTATTGGCGACGGTCTGCGCCGAGATCGACTGGATCAGGTCGTTGAGCTTGACCTTCCACCAATCGAGGTTGAACGACAGGCCCTGCACGAACTCCGGGCTGTAGACGATGCCGTAGTCGTAGGACCTGCCCTTCTCCGGCTTCAGGTCGTAGTTGGCGTAGTTGGCGCCGGACACGATCGCGTTGGTCTGCGACAGGCCCGAGCCGCCCCAGCCGGTCTCCACGCCTTCGCAGGCGTTGTCGTGGCCGCTGCCGCTGTAGCCGATGCACGGATCGGTGAAGGTCGGCGAGTTCGCGGTCGGCCCCTGGTACAGGTCGCTGATGGTCGGCGCGCGGAACACCTGCGCCACGGTGCCGCGCACCATCAGGTCGTGGATCGGGCGCCACTCCAGCTGGAACGAGGCGCTGTTGTTGGTCGAGCTGACGCTGCTGTAGTCGGAGAAGCGATCGCTCAGGGTGACGTTGAGCGCGCCGATCGGCGAGGACTGCGCCAGCACCGGGATGAACAGCTGCGTATACGCCTCCTTGACGCTGAAGGAGCCGCTCAGCGGCGAGGAGCACGCCTCGGAGGAGATCGCGCAGGTATTGTCGCTGTCGATCACCGCGTTGCTGGACACGGTGTAGCCCATGCTTTCCTTGCGATACAGCGCACCGACCGCCAGCTGCGCGCTGCCCGCCGGTAGCTCCCACACGCTGCCGTTGGCGCTGGCTTCCCACTGGCGGTTGATCTTGGTGGTGCTGTAGCGCGGGATCGACTCATGGCTGTTCAGCCAGGTCGACGCCGCCTGCTGATCGAAGATGTTGATCTGGCCGCCGTCGATCGCCTCCTGCAGCGCGGAATAGTCCACGTAGCCGTGGCTCCAGCTGCGCTGCTTGTAGTGGCCGTAGTTGAAGTTGACGTCCCACACCCAGCTGGTGTCGCCGAAACTGCCCTTCAGGCCGAGCACGTCCTGGTCGGTGGCGGTGTCGTAGAAGCTTTCGCGCTGGCCCAGCGAGGTGAAGCGGTTGCGGTACTCGTAGCCGTCGGGGCCGAACTCGACGCCGAACGGGTTGTCGGGATTGTCGGCGGCGATGGTGATGCCATCGCTCTGCGCATCGAACGGCAGCGGCGCGATGGCGGAGTGCGACATCGTGTGGTTGTGGTAGGCGTTGACGTAGGCCTGCACCTTGTCGGTCACGTTGAAGCTGCCGAGCACGAAGCTGCTGACGCGCTGCTGCGGGGTCATCAGCAGGTTCTGCGCCTGGTAGTTGTAGGCGTCGGAGGCAGAGGAGTAGCACTTGTAGCCGCCGCTGCCGTTGCTGGTCATCGCGCCGTTCGCGCTGCAGCCATTGGCGGTCAGCGTGCTCCCCGGCAGCTTGTAGTAGCCGCTGGGCGTGCGGCTGGAGCCGCCCTTGTAGATGCTGCCGCTGGACAGGTACATCGCGTCCTTGGAGAACGCGCGATCGGCCGAGGACACCGCGTTCTGCTTGTTGTAGTCGACGCCGACCACGAGGTTGCCGCGGTCCCAGGTCTTGCCGAAGGTGAAGGTGCCGCCGCGGCGGGCGCCGTCGCCGCGGCTGGCCTGGCCGTAGTTGGCGGAGAATTCGCCGCCTTCGAAATTCTTGCGCAGGATGTAGTTGACCACGCCGCCGATGGCGTCGGAGCCGTACACCGCCGAGGCGCCGACCTTCAGGATCTCGACATGGTCGATCATGCTGGCCGGGATCGAATTGATGTCGTTGTTGAGGATGCGGTGGCCGTCGATCAGGATCAGCGTGCGCTGGGCGCCGAGGCCGCGCAACGATACGGTCGAGGCGCCGTCGCCGCCGCCGTTGTTGACCTGCGGGTTGGTCGCATCGCCGGCGATGCCGGGCAGCGACTGCATCAGGTCGCCCAGGGTCTGCTTGCCGCTCTGCTGGATCTGCTGGCGATCGACCACGGTGACCGGGCTGGCCGTCTCCACGTCCACGCGGCGCACCAGCGAGCCGGTCACGGTGACCCGGTCCAGGTCCACCGCGCCGTCGGTCGCCGCAGCCGCGGCGGTATCGGCGCCCTGCGCGTAGAGCGAGGCGGGGAGCGTGGCCAATCCCAGGCAAATGGCCTGGGCGAGTCTGTTCTTTGGTACGGACATTGGGGAAAACCTCATGTGATGAGCAACAGAACGCCAGCGGTGCACGCGGACGTGAACCGATACGAATCGCGCAAGGCGCGACGTCTTTGTGTTGGATGCCTCGGACTTGCGGTCCGAGCGGGACCGTCAAGCACTTGTTAGTTTTTTATAAGAAAAGTGTTGTTTTCATGTGACGCATTGCGACAGCACTTGGCATAATCGCTACATCGTTCGAAAACATGCGCCTCCCCGCGGGTGCAGGGCGAAGGCGCCATGGGCGCCTGGGGTACGCCGAAGCGCGTACCGGAATCAGTCGAGGCGATAGTCCCAGCGCTGCAGGTAAGGCTGCAGCAGCGGCAGCACCGGCTCGAAAAAGCCGCGATACGGGCGCCAGCGGTCCAGGCCCTTGCGGTTGATGCCCTCCACCACCTGCGCATAGCTGGGCGTGCTGATGAAGCCCTTGGCGCGCGCATGGCGCTGGAACTCCAGCAGCCGCTCCGGTTGTTCAAGTTCCAGAAAGCTGCCCAAGCGCGCGACCTGCGCCTGCGGGTCGGCGACCAGGTCTTCGTAGCGGATCTCCAGCGCGCGCGGCTGCAGCAGTTGCACGTGGTAGAGCCAGCACCCCATCGCATCGGCGTAGCCCTGCGCCAGACGCTGCGCGCTGGAACACAGCACGGCGAAGGCCGGAGAGCGGAACGCCTGCATGTAGCAGCTCAGCAGCACGTCGCAGGGATGGCGCAGCGCCAGGATCACCTGCGCATCGGGAAACAGCCGCCGGATCAGCGGCAGGCGCAGCAGGTTGAGCGGATTCTTGTCGACCAGGCGCTGTCCGGGCTGCAGCTGCACCACGCCGCGGACCGACTGCCAGTAGTCGGCGCGCAAGGCGGCGCAATCGGCGGCATCCAGTTCGCCCAGGCCGTCGGGCCAGGCCAGGCCGCGGCGTTCGACGCGCTCGGCCAGGCCTTGCAGGAACGGCCGCTCGTCCATCGCGCACAGCTGCGGATGCGCATCGAGCATCTGTTCCAGCAAGGTGGTGCCGGAGCGCGGGAAACCGACCACGAAGATCGGCGATGCATCGCGGTCCGGGTCCGCCACCGGCCGCGCCGCGGCGTAGCGCGCCGGATCCCAGCGGCGCCGCGCGGCCGGCAGCGGCGCCGCGTCCACCGCGAGCAGCTCCGGCACCAATGACGCGATGCCCGCGACCTGCCCGGCATGCCCCTGCGCGCAGGCCGCCAGCGCCTCGTCGTGGCGCCCCAGGCGGTCGCAGACCCGGGCCATCGCGAAGTACAGGTTGCTCTGCTTGCGCGTGTCGGTGGCCGTGTCGCTGGCCGCGGCGGCGGACAGCAGGCCGCGCAGCAACCGGTACGCGGCGTCCCACTGCCCGTCGCGCATCGCCAGCACCGCCAGCGCATTGATCGCATCGTGACGCGCGTCCAGGTCCTCGATCCGTTCCGGCGCCGGCAGGTGTGCGGCGGCCTGGCGCGCCTCCTCGAGCAGGTTGACGCGCTCGAGCACCAGCACCAGGCGCGACCAGGCGCGCTCCGGCTGCGGCATCGGTCCGGCGGCGCAGGCGCGCAGCATCGCGCAGGCCGCATCGGTCTGGCCGGCCTGCGACAGCAGCCAGGCCAGTTCCAGCGTGGTCTCCGGGTCCAGTGCCGGCCACTGCGGCCAGTGCGCGATCAGCGCCTGCACGCGCTGGAAGTCGCCGCATTCATGGCAGGCCATCGCGGCGTGAACGCTCAGTGGCGCCGACTCCGGCGCCAACGCATGCGCATCCAGCAGATGCTCGCGAGCGGCGCCGTAGTCGCCGCTGTCCATCGCCAGCAGGCCCAGATTGTGGTGCAGCATCGGATCGTCCGGCGTCAGCGCGAGCGCCTGCGCATACGCCTGCCGCGCCTCTGCGAAATGGCGCGCTTCACGCAAGGCGGTGCCCAGGTTGTTCCAGTGCGCCACTTCCTGCGGCTGCCGTTCGGCCAGCGCGCGATACAGCGCCGCCGCCTGCGCCGCATGGCCCTGCATCTGCAGGCTCATCGCCAGCAGGCTGCTGGCCAGCGCATCGTCGGGTGCGTGCTGCAGATAGCGGCGCGCGCCCTGCTCCAGTTGCGACGCCTGTCCGGCCTCCAGTGCCGCCAGCAGCGCAGGCAGCGACGGGATCGCGGTGTCTTGCGGTAGCGGTAGGGTCATGCGCTGAGGATCCAGTGCGGCGGCAGGCGGAAAGGGGCTGCCACGATAGCCGGGCCGGATCGCGGCTCGCAACGCAGGCCGTGCCGGCAGCCGGCAAAAACCGCACACACTGCGGGTACGCGGCGGCGCTGCCTAATCGCCCTTGATCGGATCGTGGTACGCGGTGAGGAAGGCGCGCAGCGAGGCCGGCTTGACCGGCTTGGTCAGCAGCCGGTAGCCGCGTTCGCGCGCCTGCAGTTTGAGTTCGTCGCGGCCGTCGGCGGTGAGCAGCGCGCCGGCGACCGGGCCGACCATCGCCTCGCGCAGCGCGTCCAGCGTGTCCAGTCCGTCCAGGCGGTCGTGCAGGTGGTAGTCGACCAGCATCACGTTGGGCGCGCGCGCCGCCAGCGGCAGGGCTTCGTCCACGGTGCTGGCGCAGATCACCTCCACCTGCCAGCGCCCGAGCAGCGCGCGCATGCCGTCGAGGATTTCCTGATCGTTGTCCACGCACAGCACGCGCAGCCCGGCCAGCGAGTCGCTGGCGGCGACGCTGCGCTGCTGGCGCTGCTGCTTCTGCGGCACCGGCGCCACCCGCGGCACGGCGATCGAGAACATGCTGCCGTGGCCGACCGCGCTGCGCGCAGCCAGGTCGTGGCCGAGCAGGCGCGAGATGCGCTGGCAGATCGACAGGCCCAGGCCCAGCCCCTGCTCGCCCCAGTCGAACGGCTGCTGGTAGCGCTGGAATTCCTCGAAGATCTGCTGCATGTGGTGCTTGGGGATGCCCGGGCCGGTGTCCCACACCTGCAGCTCCAGCGCCGCGCCGCGGCCGCGCATGCCCAGCACGATGCGGCCCTGGCGGGTGTAGCGCAGCGCATTGGCGAGGAAGTTCTGCAGCACGCGGCGCAGCAGGCGGCGGTCGCTGCGCACCCAGATCGGCCGCGCGAACATATGCATGCGCAGGCCGCGGCCGGCGGCGACCGGGGTGTACTGCGCGGCCAGTTCGCGCAGCAGCACGCTGGCGTCGAAGTCCTCGATCGTCGGACGCATGCCGCCGGCGTCCAGCCGCGACACGTCGAGCAGGCCGTCGAGCAGTTCCTCGGCCGCACGCAGCGAGGCGTCCACGCGCTCGGCCAGGTGCCGCTGCTCCTCGTTCTGATGCGCTTCGCGCAGCGCCGAGGCGAACAGCCGCGCAGCATTGAGCGGCTGCAGCACGTCGTGGCTGATCGCGGCCAGGAAGCGGGTCTTGGACTGCTGCGCCAGCTCGGCCTCGCGCGAGCGCTCGGCCACGCGCTGCTCCAGCGTCTCGTTGGCTTCCAGCAGCGCCTGCTCGGCGCGCTTGTAGTCGGTGATGTCGTTGTAGCTGGTCACGTAGCCGCCGCCGGGCAGCGGCTGGCCACGCATCTCGATCACCTTGCCGTCGCTGCGGGTACGCTCGAACACGTGCGAGGTGCCGGCGCGCAGATGCGCGATGCGGCGGCCGATCTGGTCCTCGACCCGGCCCTCGCCGAGTTCGCCGCGCTCGGCGTTGTAGCGGATCAGGTCGACGACCGGGCGGCCGACGTAGAGCATGCCGTCGGGGTAGCCGAACATCTGCTGATAGCGCCGGTTCCACGCGGTCAGGCGCATCGCCGGATCGACCACGCTGACCCCGGCGCTGATGTTCTCCAGCGTGGTGGACAGGATCTCGCGGTTGAAGCGCAGCTCCTGCCCGGCCTCGTCCAGCACCGCCACCACTTCGCCCAGGTCCATGCCCGAACCGCGCAGCAGGCTGGTCAGCACCAGCCGCGCCGAGGCCGCGCCGATCGAGGCGGCGAGCAGGCGTTCGGTGAACTGCACCCAGACGCGGTCGGCCACCGCGGTGGGCTGCGGCTCGCGGCCGAGCAGTTGCGCCTGTTCGGCGAAGGCGCGGCGCGCGTGGCGCTCGCCGACCATGCGTTCGGCCAGCGCCTGCAGGTCGACCACCTGCACCTGCCCGAGCCAGTCGCCGGCCACCGCCGGCCGCTGCGAATACGGCTCCAGGAACGGCGCCGCACGCAGCCGCTCCTCCAGACCCGGTCGCCAGCGCGCCGACACCAGCAGCAGCGTGCCGACATTGACCAGCAGCGACCAGAACGTGCCATGCGCCAGCGGGTCCCAGCCGCTCATGCCGAACAGCTGCTGCGGGCGCAGCCAGGAAACGCCGAACGGCCCGTCGTGCAGCCACTCCGGCGCCAGCCAGCCGGCCTGGGTCAGCGCCGGCAGCAGCAAGGTGTAGATCCAGGTGCCGAAGCCCAGCACCATGCCGGTCTCCACGCCCTTGCGGCTGGCGCCGCGCCAGTACAGCCCGCCGATCACGCCCGGCGCGAACTGCGCCACCGCGGCGAAGGCCATCAGCCCGTACGAGGCCAGCGAGCTGTCGTTGCTGCTGCTGCGGTAGTAGCCGTAGGCGATCAGCGCCAGCAGCAGGATCGCCAGGCGGCGGATCCACAGCACCCGCGAGGCGACGTCGGCGCCGGCCGCCTGGTGCCCGCGGCGGCGCAGCAGCACAGGCATCACCAGGTCGTTGCTGATCATCGTCGCCAGCGCGATGCTGGAGACGATGACCATGCCGGTGGCGGCGGAGAACCCGCCCACGTAGGCGACCAGCGCCAGCGCGGTACGGCCCTCGGCCAGCGGCAGCGCCAGCACGATGCTGTCGTGGGCCACCTCGCCGGACTGGCCGAACAGGGCGATGCCGGCCGCGGCGATCGGCGGCACCATCGCCGAGATCACCACCAGGTACAGCCCGAACAGCCAGCGCGCCTTGCGGATGTCGCCGATGTCGCTGCATTCCACCACCGCCACGTGGAACTGCCGCGGCAGGCACACGATGGCCAGGAAGCTGAGCAGGGTCTGCGAGATGAAGCCGACCGGCGGCGTGTTCTGGAACAAGCTGCGCGCCGACTGCAGCACCTGGCCGTCGCGCCCGCTCAGCCACACGTAAGCGAACACGCCCACCGCGACCATCGCCAGCAGCTTGACCACCGATTCCAGCGCGATCGCCAGCATCATGCCGTGGTGGTGTTCGGTGGCATCCACCTGGCGGGTGCCGAACAAGGTCGCGAACAGCGCCATCAGCAGCGCCACGTACAGCGCCGGATCGGCGTAGAACGGCGCTCCGGCGCTGGACTGGCCGCTGAGCACCTGCAGGCTCATCGCCACCGCCTTGTACTGCAGCGCCAGGTACGGCACCACGCCGACCAGCGCGATCACCGCCACCAGCGCCGCCAGGCGCCGCGAGCGGCCGTAGCGCGAGGAGAGGAAGTCGGCGATGGACACGGTGTTCTCGCTGCGCGCGATCAGCGCCAGGCGCTCGATGATGCGCCAGCCGAACAGCAGCAGCAGCAACGGCCCCAGGTAGATCGGCAGGTAGCCGGCGCCGTTGCGCACCGCGCTGCCGACCGCGCCGTAGAACGTCCACGACGAGCAGTACACCGCCAGCGCCAGGCTGTACACCGCCGGGCGCAGCCATGGCCGCTCCGGGTACAACGGCCGCCGATCGCCCCACCACGCCACCGTGAACAGCAGCGCCGCGTAGCCGACCGACACCAGCAGCAGGATCCAGCTAGAAACCAAGGGCGCGGTCCCCGAGACGATCGCGGCAGTCTAGGCGCTGTTCGCCGCCGCCGTTCACGAGACGGCCGCCGCGCCGGCGTGCAGCGGCAGCCGCAGGCGAAACACGCTGCCCTGCCCGGGTGCGCTCTCCACCAGCAGCGCACCGCCGGCCGCGGCAATCAGATTGGCGCTGACCGCCAGCCCCAGGCCGGTGCCCTGGCCGCTGGGCTTGGTGGTGAAGAACGGCTCCAGGCAGCGCGCGCGCACGTCCTCGCTCATGCCGTGGCCGCTGTCGCGCACCGCGATCTCCAGCGTGGCATCGGGCCGCGGCGCCAGGGTCAGCTCGAACTGCCCGCCCTCGGGCATCGCCTGCTGCGCGTTGGCGGCGAGATTGAGCAGGATCAGCTCCAGCTGCGCGCGGTCGAAACGCACCGGGCACGGCGCCTCGTGCAGCTGCAGGCGCACCTGCACGCCCAGGCCGAACAGCTGGTCGAACATCGCCCGCATGCCGGCGATCGTCTCGGCCGGTTCGAACACTTCCAGCCGGGTGGCTTCCTGGCGGCTGAAATCCAGCAGCTTGCGGGTCACCGCCGCCGCGCGCCGCGCCGCCGCGTCGGCGCCCTGCAAGGCCGCCTTGAGCTGCTGCGGATCGTCGCTGCGGCGCGCGCGCGCGGTGTAGCCCATGATCAGGCTGAGCAGATGGTTGAAATCGTGCGCCACGCCGCTGGCCAGGCGGCCCACGCTCTCCATCTTCTGCGCGTGCACCAGTTGGTCGCGCGAGCGTTCCTTTTCCTGCATCTCCAGCTGCAGCCGGTCGCGCGAACGGGCCAGCGCGTTGCCGCGCCGGCGCGCCAGATCCAGGCTCTCGCGCAATGCCGCCACCGACTGGTCCAGCACCACCGCGGCGATGACGAAACCGGCGATGACGAGCATCGCGCCCTCCAGCAGCCGCGGCCACAGCATCGGCAGGAAGAACGTGCGTGCCGCATCGCGCCACGCGCCCAGCAGCACCACCAGCACCAGCCACGCCACCGCGCCCCACAGCGCGCGACGGCTCAGCAGCAGTCCGCCGATCAGCACCGGCAGTAGCTGGCTCAGCTGCCCGCGCTGCTGCGCTTCCAGGCCCCAGCGCGCATAGCCCACGCTCAGCAGCGCCAGGCTCACCACTACGAACAGCCGTGCCGCCCACAGGAAGGCACCGCGCCGCAGCAGCACGAAACAGGCCCACATCGCCAGCGTGTTCGTTGCCGCCAGCCACAACGCGACCGGATCCATCGCCACGCCGATCCGCGCCCACGCCAGCAGCATCATCACTGGCTGGTACAGGCCGACGAACACCAGCACCAGTTGCAGCATCGCCGCATTGCGCCGATCGACCTGGTCGGCCACAGGAACGTCGCGCCACCAGCGCCGCAGGCGCGACAAGACGCCGCCAGGCGGGTCGGTGGAGGGAGGCGGGGCGGCAGGACGGAGCGGCATGCACGGACCGGCAGGAAGCGCGCCGACGGGCGGACGCGGACTGCGGCTATATTAGCCACCTGTCCTCCCGCTGGATGCGGGCGCGGCGCTGGATTGCATGGCGCAGCGCGTGCCGCAGCGGGCCGATTCCGTGGCTCGACCGCTGGATACCCTCGATGACGTCGCATCGCTCCTTGGTTTTTCTGGGCCGGACCCTGCTGGTGGCGATCACGGGCCTGTCGCTGGGCCCCGCGCCGGCGCAGACCATTGGTGGCGACCCCTACGAGGCGCCGATCCGGCGCTGTCGCACGGAACTGGCGCAGCAACCGCGGGCCTCGCTGGGGATCGCCAGCGACTTGCTGACCAGGTCGGACCTGCCGTTGCCGGTGCAGGTGATGGCCACCGGCTGCCTGGCCACCGCCCAGCACGTGCTCGGCGACGGCGCGCGCGCCTCGGCGAGCGTCGAGCGCCTGTTGACGCTGCTGCACGAACCGACGCTGCCGCCGGCGCTGCGCGCCGGCGAACGGCTGCAGGCGGCGCAACTGCTGCAGCAAATGAACCAGGTGCCGCGCGCGGTGAAACTGCTGGAGCAGGTGCAGGCCGACGCGCTGGCCAGCGGCGACATCGGCGCGCAGATCAGCGCGCTGATGGCCATCGGCCTGATGCGCGGCGCACTGGACGACCACGAGGGCGCACTGACCTACTTCCGCCAGGCGATCGCACTGGCGGAGCGGCTGCAACGGCCGGCCTCGCCCGGGGACATCACGCTGTACTACAACTACGGGTACGCGCTGCTGGTGCTCAAGCGCTACGAGGAAGCCGATCGCGCGCTCGAGCATGCCGCGCGCACGGCCACCACGCTCGGCGGCAGCGAGGTGCTGCTGAACCGCATCGTCAGCCATCGCGGCGACATCCAGCGCGCCAGCGGCCACCTCGAACGCGCCGAGCCGCTGTTCCGGCAGGCGCTGCAATGGCAGCAGACGCATGGCGATCCGCAGGGCGCCGTGGTCAGCCTGCAACGCCTGGCGCGGCTGCGGCTGGACCAGAAGCGCAGCGCCGATGCGCTGGCCTACGCCGAGCAGGCGCAGGCGCTGGCCACGCGCGGCAACTTCATGCTGGAAATCCGCGACGGACTGGATCTGCTCGGCGAAATCCACAGCGCACTGGGCGACAACGTCGCGGCCGCACGCGACACCCGGCAGGCGCACGCGATGGACCGCGCCAAGGCGCGCGGCGAGACCATCGCCGCGCTGGCCAAGCTGCAGGCGGACGCGGCGCGGACACTCCCGCCGGCGGCCATCGACGCGAGCATGGCCCGCGCCGACAACGCCGGCACGATCGCGATCGGCCTCGCCCTGGCGCTGACGCTCGGCGCGATGCTGGTGGTGCTGCACCGACGCCGCCAGCGCCGCGCGCTCGATCTCGGCCAGCGCGATCCGCTGACCGGGCTGCTGACCCGGCCGGAAGCCGAGCGCCGCATGCAGGCGCTGTTCGCCGCGGCGGCAGACACCGCGGGCGAGGCCGACAGCCGCTGCGCGCTCGTGCTGGTCGACGTGGACGGGTTCAAGGCCTTGAACGCGCGCTACGGCCATGCCGCCGGCGACCGCGCGCTGCTGGCGCTGGCCAGCTGCCTGCGCGAGGGCTGCGACGCCGACGATCTGGTCGCACGCTGGGGCAGCGAGGAATTCCTGGTGGTGCGCGCGGACACCTCCGCGGCCGCCGCGTTCGCGCTGGCCGCGCACCTGCGCGGCGCGGTCGAGCGCCTGCGCGTGGATGCCTGGCAGGGCGAAACGCTGGCGCTGACGGTCTCGGTCGGCGTGGTGCCGTTCCCGTTGTTCGCTCGCTCCGCTGCGCGCCTGCAGGACAGCATGGCGCTGGCCGAGCGCGCGGTCCACACGGCCGGGCACGCCGGCGGCAATGCCTGGGCCGGGCTGTGGGGCGTGGCGGGCGCTGCGGCGATCGCGGCGCAGCAGGTGGTGCAGGACCCGCTGCAGGCGCGCGCACAAGGCTGGGTGCTGCTCGACGGCAGCGATCCGCTGCTATGGACGCACGCGGGTCGCGCGCCGGCCGGCGCGCGACCCGCGTGAATGCCCGGTTCGAACGCAGCGTGCCGCCTGCGCACGCCGCACGGCAGGCGGCACGCTAAGATTCGCGCAGTGAACGCCCGCCCCCACTGATGTCTTCCGTCCCGGCCGAGTCGCGGGCGAGCTATCTGCAGCAGCAACGGCTGCGGCTGCAGGCGCAGCTGCAGCAGGCGCAGGCGCGGCAAGCCGCCGCCGAAGCAGAAGTGGAGCGGCACCTGCCGGCGGTGGAACAGGCCGTGGCCGCGATCCGTAGCGACTTCGTCGCGCAGGCCGCACAGGCCGCGAGCGCGGTGCTGCGCCGCGAACGCCGCCGCGCATGGTGGCCGGCGCTGCTGCTGCGTCCGCTACTGCCGGACTGGCGCTGGCGGCTGGCGCTGCTCGCGCTCCTGCTGCTGGCGCTACCGTGGATGAGCGCGCACTGGCTGGGCGATGCGCGTGGCGATCTGGACTGGTGGCGCCATCTGGGCCTGCAGCGCGACACCTTGGTGCTGCTGCAGCGCGCGCTACCGTCGCTGCTGGTCTATGCGCTGCTGGCGATCGGCGGTGCGCAACTGCTGGCCCGGCATGTCAGCCACGACGAACGCGCGTTGCTGACCGGGTTCGCGCAGCGGCCGCTGGCGTTGATGCAGTTCGCCCGCGACGACCGCCGCGGCAGCGCCTCTCCGTACCGCGTCACCCGCGCGCCCTGGCCGCTGCGCGAACTGCAAAGCCGCTGGCAGATCGACGCGGCGCACGGCGACCTGGCCGGCGCGCGCATGCTGGCGCTGCACGACGGCGCCGAACCGGAACCACAGATGCAGGCGCTGCTGGTACTGCCCGACGCGACCCACGCCGCGGCGCTGATCCCGATCGCCGCCGCGCTGGACGCCGACGCGCAGGCGCAGCTGCACGCCCTGGCGCTGGGGGTGGCGACGAGCGCGGCGGCCGCGTCGCAGCCGATCGCCGAACTGCACCGGCACGTGGACGCCTGGATGGAGGCACGCAGCCAGCAGCGCATGCTGCAGCGGCGGCTGCAGAGCATCGACGCCATCCACCGCCACTGGGCCGACGTGGCGCTGCCCGACAGCACCCTGGACCAGATCCTGAAGCTGGTGGACCTGTTCGTGTCCGGGCGCACGCCGGCGCCGAAGGGCATGCTGCTGCACGGCCCGCCGGGCACCGGCAAGACCCTGATCGCGCGCAAACTGGCGCGCCACGCCGGCTGCCATTTCGAGGCGCTGGGCGTGGCCGACCTGAAGGCCGCGCACGTCGGCCACACCGGCCCCAAGGTGCAGGCGATCTGGCAGCGCTGCCGCGCCAAGGCGCCGGCGATCCTGTTCATCGACGAATGCGAGAGCGTGTTCGCGCGCCGCGGCGGCGTGGACAGCGACAGCTTCGGCGCCGAGCTGGTGCAGACCTTCCTCGCCGAATGGGACGGTTTCCACGAGGCGCACGGCCAGGTGCTGGTGATCGGCGCCACCAACCGTCCCGAACTGCTCGACGATGCGGTGCTGTCGCGCGTCACCGCCAGCATCGGCATCGGCCTGCCCGACGCGGCCGCGCGCGCGCGCATTCTCGGCGGCGCACTGCAACGCGCCGGCTTCGCGCTGGCGCTGGACCCGCGCGTGGTCGCCGACAGCAGCGGCCTGTCCGGCCGCGACCTGCACACCCTGGTGGCGCGGGTCGCCGCCGAGTGCCTGGACGGCGACCTCGACGACGACGCGCTGCTGGCGCAATTGCGCTTGCTGCGCGGCAAGGGCTCGACCCGGGTGGCGCCGCTGGACTGGAACGACATCGTGCTGCCGGCGCCGGTGATCGAGGAATTCATCGGCCTGGGCAAGGAACTGCGCAATGCCGAGACGCTGGCCGCGCTGGGCGTGCCGGTGCCGCGCGGCATCCTGATGTACGGCCCGCCCGGCACCGGCAAGACCCAGCTCGCGCGGATCCTGGCCAGCCAGTCGGGGCTGGCCTTCATCGCCCTGACCGGCGCCGACCTCAAGGCCGCCTACCTGGGCCAGTCGGGCCAGCGCGTGCGGGCCGCGTTCGAGCGCGCCCGCGCGCAGGCGCCGTGCATCGTGTTCGTCGACGAGATCGACATCGTCGCGCCGGCGCGCGGCGCCGATGGCGACGACGCGCTGACCCGCGAAATCGTCGGCCAGCTGCTGCAGGAACTGGACGGCGTCGCCAGCCAGGCCGGGCAGGTGTTCCTGCTGGCGGCCAGCAACCATGCCGAGCGGATCGATCCGGCGCTGTTGTCGCGGCTGGACCGGCAGATCGAGATCGGCCTGCCCGACGCCGCCGCGCGCCGCGCGATCATCGCGCGCCTGTTGCATGGCAAGCCGCTGGCCTTCGACGCGGCGGAAGCGGCCGCGTGGCTGGCCGAACGCAGCGCAGGCCGCTCCGGCCGCGACCTGCAGACCTGGGTCAGCCGCGGCATGCGCCGCGCCGCCCGCCGCGCGCTGCTGGAAAGCGACGATGCGGCGAACACCAAACTGCAGTGGGACGACCTGGTCAAAACCGCCAGCGCGCTGCCCCTGTAGGAGGGGTTTCAACCCCCGCCCGGGCGTTAGCGGCGAGGCGTCGGAGCTGAAGCCCCTCCCACAGGGCACCCGCTCGGCTATCCGCAAGCCACTGTGCGACTTCAGTTGCGACGAACGAAGCGGCAATGTCGCCGGCACCGGATTGCGCATGGTCGCGAGCAGCAACAGAAAGACACGGCGCCCATCACTCCTCCGGCAACATCACCTCGACACGATAGCGACGGCCCGGCTCGATGCCCTCGATCCGCGGCACCTGCAGCACCCGCCCATCCACGCTGACCCGCTGCGCAACGCACCCCGCAGCGCGCTGCATGCGCACCTCGAACACCGCACCGCGAGAACGGCGCTGCACCTGCGCCCGCATCCAGTGCGACGGCAGCTGCGGGCGCACGCATAGCGCCTCGCCCTCGCCTTTCAGGCCGAACAAACCCTCGATCAGGCAGCGGTACAGCCACGCCGCAGTGCCGGTATTGAACAGCTGGCTGGAACGGCCGGCGGTGCGCGGCAGCTCGCGCCAGGCGCCGCGGTAATAGTTCGGCACGAACACCGGCAGCTGCCCGCGCTGCAGGTAGTCGGCCAGCTCCGGCCCCGGGATCATCGCGCGCAGCACGCGCCAGGCGCGGTCGGCGTCGCCGATCGCATACAGCGCATGCAGGTGGAACGCAGCGGCGTGGTTGTAGACCGAACCGTTCTCCGCCGAACCCGGATGCTTCTGCGTAAGCCGGCCCACATCCTCGCGCATCGCGGTATACGGCGGCGCCAGCGTGGTTGGCCCGTACGGCGTGACCGCCGCGCCCACCGCATGATGATCAGCGCCAGCACGAACAGCACCCGCCACGGCGGATTGCGCAGCAGGTCGGCGATGTCCTGCAGCACCGGCGCGCGCGGCTGCGGCAAGGGCTGCACGCGCTCGCGCGTGGTCGCGAACACGATCGCGAACAGCGCCGCCGCGGCGATGCCATAGACCAGCATGGTGCGTTGCCAGCCCTGCGCCTCGTCGCCGTTGCCGAACCAGCGCACCAGGTTCAGCGTGGCGTCGTTGACCAGCGTGGTGTCGGCGAAGGCAGCGATGAAGCGGAAGCCGATCAGCGTGGTGCGCTGCCGGCGGTCGGCGGTGATCACCCCGGACAGCGCCGAGTACGGAATGCTGATCGCCGTGTACATCAGCATCATCAGCGCGAAGGTGACGTAGGCCCAGGCCAGCCGCCCGCCCTGGCCCAGATCCGGCGAGGTGTAGGCCAGCACGCCACTGGCGGCCATCGGCAGCGCCGCGAACAACAGATACGGCCGGAACTTGCCCCAGCGCGTGCGCGTGCGATCGGCGATCGCGCCCATCAGCGGATCGGTGACCGCATCGACCACCTTGGTCGGCAGGATCATCGTGCCCACCGCGGCGGCCGGCAGGCCCATGGTGTCGGTGTGGAAGATCAGCAGGAACGCGGAGATGTTGGCCCAGTAGAAATTGAAGCCCATGTCGCCGACGCCGTAGCCGACCTGCGCGGTCCAGCGCAGCGGGGCAGCGGCGCGTTGCGGCGGTGTCGGCATCGGCAATCCTGTGCGGGTGGGCATGCGATGATGAAACCGCGCCGGGCGCGTTGCGCTGGTCGTGGCGTGCCGACGCTACGCCACGCTGCGCGCATCGCCAACGCCGGCGCGCGCAGCGTGCCAAACCCCCTGCCAGGTATAACCGCACGTGATCGACGCAGCATCGCCAATTCCCGCGCCGCAGCGCAGCGACGCCATCGTCGTGATAGGCATTTCCGGCAGCGGCAAGAGCAGCGTCGCGCAGGCGCTGGCCGCGCACTACGGCCATGCGTTCCTGGACGCGGACGCTGTCCACAGCGCCGCGGCCAAGGCGCAGATGGCGCGCGGCGTGCCGCTCACCGATGCGCAGCGCGTGCCCTGGGTGGCGGCGCTGGCGTTGCGCCTGCGCCAGTCGATCGATGCCGGCCGCAGCGTGGTGCTGGCCTTTTCCGGGCTGCGCCACGCGCATCGGCAGCAGCTGCGCGACAGCGGCGTGCCGATGCGCTTCGTGTTCCTGCACGCCGCCGCGCACGTGGTCGCCGCGCGCCTGGCACGGCGCAGCGGCCACTTCATGCCGCCCGGCCTGTTGCAGAGCCAGATCGACACCCTGGAACTGCCGTTGGACGAACCGGACGTGATCTCGGTGGACGTGGACGCGCCGTTCGACGCGGTGGTGGCGGATGCCATCGCGCAGCTGGATGCCGCGCCTGGCGACGGAAGTGCCGGCGCTGCCTAGCGTGTTTTTTCGCCTCATTTTAGCGATGCTATCGAGCCGCTTCGTTCGTCGCGGCCAAAGCCGCTCCCACAACAGACTTGCGGCCAACTCGCTGCGTGCACTGTGGGAGGGACTGTATATGCCACGTTGCCGAGCCAACGGCAGGACACCGTGCAACCGCCGCACGCAGGAGCCAGCACCGCTCACTCCGGCGGCAACCGCAACTCCTGCAGCAACTGCGGCGCCGGATACACCTTGGCCAGCAGCCAGCGCAGGTAGCGCATGTCCACATGGATCGCGCGCTTGTAGCGCGGGTCGTACCACCAGCTGGCGCCGACCGCCTCCCAGTTGCTGTCGAAGTTCAGCCCGATCAGCTCGCCGCGTGCGTTGAGCACCGGCGAGCCGGAATTGCCGCCGGTCGTATCCAGGTTGGTCAGGAAATTCACCGGCTGCGTCTGCAGCTGCGCATCGGCGGTGCTGCCGAAATCGCCCTTGGCGATCGCCTCGAGCAACGGCCTGGGCACATCGAACGGCGCCTGCCCGGTGTTCTTCTCGACAATGCCGGCGACCGTGGTCAGCGGCGCGAAGCTCACCGCATCGCGCGGCGCCAGCGGCTCGACCCGGCCATAGCTGATCCGCAGCGTGCTGTTGGCATCCGGATACACCGCCCGTCCCTGCCGCTTGCGCCAGGCGACCAGCGCACGCATATAGGCCGGACGCAGGCGCAACTGCTCGCCCTCGCGCGCCTTGCGCTCGTCTTCCAGCCGCAGTTGCGCCGGTATCAACGCCGCGGCCAGCGTCATCAATGGATCGGCGGCCACCGGCTTGCCCGCGCGCGCGGCAGCGAAGCGCGACAGGCGTTCGGCCTCCTCGCCCAGCCTGGTCCCGGCATAGCGTTTGTCCAGCGCCTGCTGCAATTGCGCCGGCGTGCGCCCGAACGCCGCATCGAATTCCGCCACGCGCTGCGCATCGGGCAGCTGCTGATAGCGGGTCAGCAGCGCGCTCAACAGCGCCTTCTCCACCGTAGGCGCGTAGCGCCGCTGCACCTGCTTCAGCGTGCCCTCGATCAACGCATAGTCGCGCCGCTGGTAGCTGGTTTCGCGCTGATCGTCGGGTTTGCCCGACTCCAACCGCAACCGCTCCAGCGTCAACGCCGAACGCAGCAACTGGGTCTGGGTCCCGATCAAGGCCAGCAGCAGATCGCGCTCGCGCAGCGCCGAGGCATCGGCCAGCAGCGCCTGCAAGAC
Source organism: Xanthomonas hyacinthi (assembly GCF_009769165.1). Lineage (NCBI taxonomy): Bacteria > Pseudomonadati > Pseudomonadota > Gammaproteobacteria > Lysobacterales > Lysobacteraceae > Xanthomonas > Xanthomonas hyacinthi. Next base: position 2,329,248 of record NZ_CP043476.1, on the reverse strand, counting down.
CGCGATGTCGCGCGCATCGTCGCCATGCGTGGCGGCGAGCATGCCGCGCTCGTCCTCGCCGCGCAGCCGCACCGCATCGCTGCGCTGCATGCCTTCCAGCTCGCCGGCCGCGCGCTTGCGATTGTTCTTCAACGACTGCAGCTGCGCCGCATAGCGCGTGCGCGCCTCCGCATCCGCCTTGCCCGCCGCCTCGATGACCGCGATCATCTGGTCGAACACCGCCACCCGCTGCGGCAGCGTCCAGTTCACCTGCTCGTCGAACTCCGCCGCCGTGCGATGCCGGTAGGTGATGCCCGGATACCCGGCCAGCATCGCGTAGTCCCCGGCCTTCGGCCCCTGCGTGGCGATCTGCAGATGCGCCGGCGGCTGGTACGGCACATTGTCGGCGCTGTAGTCGGCCGGCTTGCCGTCCTTGCCGACGTAGGCGCGCAGCAGGGTGAAATCGCCGCTGTGCCGCGGCCACATGAAATTGTCGATCTCGTCGCCGTAGTTGCCGATCGCCCGCGGCGGCGCATACACCAGGCGCACGTCGCGCAGCTCCAGCTGCCGGATCCGGTAGAAATCGGTGCCGTAATACATGTTGGCGACGCTGCAGCGCACCCCGCCCTCGCGCTCGCAATCGGCCACGATGCGCTTGCTCGCCGCATCCACCGCATCGAAATAGGCGCGCCCGGTCTTGCCCTTGGCCGGCCCAAGCACGGCGTCGGTGACCTTGTCGAAGCCCACCGTCACCAGCACCCGGAAATCCGGATTGGCCGCACGCTCGTCGCCACGGTCCTTGGCGATGAAGCCGTGTTCGATCAGATTCTCCTTGGCCGAGGTGTTGTACTGGATCACCCCATAGGCCACATGGTGATTGGTCAGTAACAGGCCCTCCCCCGACACGAACGCCCCGGTCCCGCCCCCGACCTTGACCACCGCACTCAACGGCGGCTGCGTCACCGTCGCCAGATCGCGTGGATCTCCACGGAAGCCCGCCTCGCGCAGCGGCTTGGCCAGCTCCGGCAACTGCGACGGCATCCACATGCCTTCGTCGGCGGTGGCGGTGAGGGCGAGGCTTAGGGTGAGCGAGGCGGCGAGATTGCTGGGTGTAGGCATGCGGCAGTCCACAACTACAAAGTTAGCTCGTGACCTTATCCTGCTGTCGCTTTGGCGACAACAGCGAACCAATTCTTCTCAATGGAGCCATCCAACGGTGCGTCGACCATCGCACATCCTTGAATACGGGCTTTCTCTCTGCGCATCCAACTACGACACCCGGCAGTCTTGCAAAAGATCGGACGGGTTAGGAAAATATCCTCGGCACTCGTCAGACCATCTCGGAAAATGATCTGGCGGGCTATTGTCTACTGGGTTAATCCTGCTCTAGGGGAAGTCGTTTAGTGCCTGAGTGGGAACAGCGGAAGGCTAGCCTTGGGCGCGCATTCTTTCGGTCACGCAGTAGCACTATTGCAAACGCTCTTCAGCAGTCCTGATTAGCCCTGACCCTCAGCCGATAGTCGCAGGATCTGCGCCGTGCTGGGTGGAGGCTGGCGCCACCTGAAGCCGACGAGGTGGCGCGATGAGCATCAACGCCGTGCAGTTCCAGCCTGGATTGTCGATGTCCGAGTTCATCGCATGCTACGGCACCCAGGCCAAGTGCTATCGCGCCTTGTACAAGTGGCGGTGGCCGCAGGGTTTCCGTTGCCCGTCCTGTGCAGGAAGGGCCCGGTCGCGTTTCAAGCGCAGCGTGGCGATCTACTACCAGTGCCGCGCCTGCCGCCATCAGACCACGTTGATGGCCGGTACGATGTTCGAAGGGACCAAGCCGCCGCTGCGCACATGGATGCTGGCCTTGCATCTGTTGACAGCGACAAAGACCAATTTGGCGGCGTTGGAGTTGATGCGCCATTTTGGCGTCAACTACAAGACCGCCTGGCGGATGAAGCACAAGATCATGCAGGCCATGGCCGAGCGCGAAGCCCCGCGCACACTCAGCGGGTTCGTGCAGATCGACGATGCGTACCTGGGCGGCGAGCGCAACGGTGGCAAGGCCGGACGCGGATCGGAGAACAAACAGCCGTTCCTGATAGCCGTACAGACCGATGCGACCTTCGCTGCGCCGAGCGTTGCGGTCATCGAGCCGGTGCGCAGTTTCGATAACGCATCGCTGTGCGACTGGACCGCGCGTCGCCTGGCGCCGGAGTGCGAGGTCTACACCGATGGGCTGGCCTGCTTTCGCCGCCTGGAAGAGGCCGGGCACGCGCACACGACGCTGGACACCGGCGGAGGGCGTGCGGCTACCGAAACGCCTGGCGCGCGCTGGGTCAACGTGGTGCTGGGCAACCTCAAACGCGCCATCAGCGGCGTGTATCACGCCATCGCGCAAGGCAACTACGCAAGGCGCTATCTGGCCGAAGCCGCCTACCGCTTCAATCGCCGATTCCGCTTGCGCCAGATGCTGCCGCGACTTGCCACCGCCATGATGCGCTGCAAGCCTTGTGCAGAGCCGGTTCTGCGTGCAGCGAGCAATTTTCATGGCTGAGGGTCAGGGCTAATCAGGTGAACGCTTGTTACGCGAAGCGCCGGGCTGGCGCGGCGCTTGCCTGCGGACACGCCACGGCCCATTGCAGCATCGCAAGCGCCGTGACAGCCCGGCGGTTTGCGTAACGCAGCGTTATGTTAAGGCGGCCGCCAGGCCGACTTACCCCCGGACAGATGACGCCCAGCGCGCTGCGCAGCAGGGCGCTGACCGACGCGTTCTTCCTGTCCGATCACGACCCTGTTTGATGGGGCGATTCGGCGTCGGCTTGAACGGCGCAGCCGTTAAGCCGCGCCATCGTTAAATCGCGCTACCAGCAACCCTGTCCTGCACTAGCTGTTTTCCCTTCGGGCACGGCTATTCCTCCCGAAGATCGGGATAGGGGTTCAGGGCAACAGGATTTCGGTGATCAGACCAACTGGTCGGGGTTGTCCGGCAGCAACTGCCGGTAGTGCCGCACCGTCACGATCTCGATGACCTCCGGCGTGACCCGGTAGATGATCCGCCACGGGCGTTCCAGCAACTCCCGCAGGTCCTCGCCCGGATACTCCGGCAACCGCCGCCCCAGCAACGGCGGCTCGCCCAACTGCCGCGATCGCAGCAGCAACCACGCCGCCACCTTACGGGCGGCCATCGGCGAGTCCTGGGCAATGTAGGCGACGATCTGGCGCAGGCTGCGGGTCGCTTCCGCCGACCAGACGACCCTCACTCCAGCACGCCGAACTCGGCCAGCAACTCCTCCACCGGCACCACGCGCCCGGCCTTCACGTCGGCCAGACCCCGCTCGATCGAGGCGTGGAGCTCGACCTGATAACGCACGTCATCCCACGTCGCCTCCGGCGGCAACTGCTCGGCGATCTGGTGCACCTGCTGGCTCAGCGTGGTCATGGCGGGAACCTCATGGGGATACGGCTGCATTCTAGTCCTCCAGGTCGGGGGTGGATGAACGGGGCAGCTTCGCCGCCGGGTGCGTGGCCGCGTGCACCGCCTGCAACCGGGCGATCGACACGTGCGTATAGCGCTGGGTGCTGGTGATCTGGCCGTGGCCAAGGATTTCCTGCACGTGGCGGATGTCCGCGCCGTTGTCGAGCATGGCCGTGGCCATCGTGTGCCGGAACAGGTGGCAGGCCCCGCGCTTCTCGATGCCGGCCCGGGTGAAGTAATCGCGCACCCGCCACGACAGCCCATCGGGCGACAGCGGCTGCCCGTACTGGTTCAGGAACAGCCGCCGCTCCCGGGGGTCATGCAACAGCACGGGACGGGCTTCGCGCTCGTACTTGTCGATCCACGCCAGCGCCCGTTCGCCCACCGGCACGAACCGATCCTTCTTGCCCTTGCCCAGCCGCACGGGCAGCGTGCCGCGGCTGTGGTCCACATCGGTCGTCGCCAGGTTGGTCAGTTCGGTGCGGCGGATGCCGGTGGCGTAGAACAGTTCCAGGCAGGCGCGGTCGCGCACGCCTTCCGGCGTGGCAAGGTCGGGCAATGCGAGGACGGTTTCCATTTCGTCGAGGGTCAGCGGTTCGCGCAGGTCGTCGGTGCGCCGTGGCAGGTCCAGGTCGGATGCCGGGTTCGATGCGATCACCTTCTGCCGCACCAGCCAACGGAAGAACATTTCCAGGGTGAACAGCGCCACCCGCTGGCCGTTGATCGCGATGGGCTGGCCGTTGACCTTGCGGTAACGGAACAGGTGGCGCTGGAACCGCTCCACGTGCGCATGGGTCACCTCCGTAGGCCGTTCGATGCCGCGTTCGTGCGCCCAGTGATGGAAGTGCGCCAAGCGGCGGCGGCGCGTGCGCACGTCGTTGACGCTGCGGTGCTGGCTTCCAGTTGCGCCACGTAGCGGCGTATCCACGCCGCCAGCCCGTCCGGGTCGCTGGGAGCCAGCAGCAGCGCCAGCCGTTCGGTGCGGGTGCCGGCCATGTCAGCGCACCGCCGCCGCGTGGCCGTTGACCCGCCCGCGACGTGGTTTTGCCGGCGGCAACGGCAACGAAGCGGCGGCGACCGCTGTTTTTGAGGGGATTTCGGTGCTTTCGGCGGGCCGCGAGGGGGCCGCAACCCCGCCGCGACCGGGCCGCAACCGCCCCGCGAGGTCGGGGGCCTGACCCCGCGAGGTGGAAGATTTCCCCCGCGAGGTGGGGGGGGTCACCCCGCGAGGTCGCCACGTCCGCCAGCCCCATCGCCTGCGGGCCGTCCGCCCCGGCGTCGCCGTCGAACAACAAGCCGTAGGCGAAGCGCTGGCCCAGCTTGCCGCCATGCACGGCCACGTAATCGAGCTGCACCAGCCGATCCAGGTGCACGCGCAACTGCGTGTCCGACAGCCCCAGCACCCCGCGCACCGTGCGCCGGGTAAAGCGCACGTCCGCCCGGGGCGTGTCGGTGCCGGCCACCTGCTGCGTGACCCACGCATCCAGCGCCACCAGCACCCGCCGGGTCTGCGGTGGCAGTTCATCAAGGCTGCGACCGAGAACGGCATGCGCCAGGCGGTTGGCCAGCGCGATATCGCCCTGCGTCACTTCGATGTATTCCACCGCCGCGCCGTCGACCTCGACCGTGCGCACGGTGCGCTGGTGCTGGCGCAGCAGCGCGATCGCGTCGATCAGCACCAGGTACTTCACGTGGTCGCGGCGCAGCCGCACCCGGTCGCTGGCGAACGTCAGTTGTTCGGCGAACGGGTTCACCACCGCCAGCGGCCGCAGCAGCGTCTGTGCGGCGCGGTGCGCCTGCAACACGTGTTCGCTGCGCACCTTCGCCTGCAAGCCGGCGAGTGTGCGCGCCTGCCGCTGCCGCTGCTGGATGGCGGCCGTCTGCTCGGCGGTTTCGTTGATCGTCAGCACAAGACAACGGTTCAACAGTTCTTCGTCGATGTCGATGGCCGTCGTGGTCAGGCACAACATCACCGGGCCTTCCACGCGGTACTCCGCCGTCGCCGGTCGCGGGGTCTTTCCCGGTCGAGGCGATGGACAGTTCCCCCTGCGATTGCAGCAGCTTCAACGCATACGCCGCCTGGCGCACGCCTTCTTCCTCGGCGATGGCCAGGATCTTGTGCCGCAGATCCCCTTCGCCCAGGTAGAACAGGCTTTGCCCGGTCATCGCCGAGTAATGCACGCGCTGGGATTCGGGCATCAGCGACAACAGCGCATCCATCAACGTCGATTTGCCCGCCGCGCTGGTGGACTGGATCAGGATGGCCAAGGGCTTGTCCAGCAGCCGCGACACCATCGCCAGATAGCCCACCAATGCATTGACCCCTTCGCCGACCACGCCGATGGCTTCCACGTCCGCCACGATGCGTTCGGCCAGGTACGGATCGCGCAGCAGCGTCAGCCCGGCCGCTTCCTCGGCGTCGGTCAGCGTCGGGCCGTCCTTCGACGTGTCCGGCTGCAACGCGCCGCGGATCGCCTGTTCCTGCAACGGCTCCAACGCGATCACCAGCGCCGACAGGTCCCCCGTAATGACGTTCTCGCTCACGCCCAGTTCCAGCGCGGCGGCTTTGACGAACGTGGCCCGCGCCCGCGCTTGGTACAGGTCGAGCGTGTCCAGGTGCAGGTGGTCGCCGGCCGACAGCCGCAGCGTCACCTTCAAGGATTCCGCCGACAGGCAACGCGCCAGCCCGCGCACCCGGTAGCTGCGCGGGCCGCGCTGGAAGCGCACGTCGTCCTCGCCGGCCACTTTCAGAGAACCGCTGGCAGGGAGGGCCGGCGACAACGATGGCGACAGCGCCGGGGCGGGCGGGTTCACGGTCGGGGACGGTCGCGGCATTTCGGGCTCCTGGCCAAAAACCCGTCAAGCAGAACAATTCGACACAAGAATATCCGTTTTAGTAGTATTTTTAACTCCAATAGCGAACCACTGGATACGGTATGACCCATCTCCACCCGATCACCCCGGCAACCTTGGCCATCAGCGACGACGAACGCGCTTTCTTCATCGAACTCGGCACGCGCATCCACACGCTGCGCAAGGCGCAACGCATCACCCAGGTACAACTGGCCGAACAACTCGGCGTCTCCCAGCAGACCATCACCGCCTACGAGAGCGGCAACCGCCGCGTGCCGATTTCGCATCTGCCGCGTCTGGCGGCATTGCTGGGCACGTCGGTCGAAGCCCTGATCGGGCAGCCAGCAGCCACCGGCAAGCGCGGGCCGGCTCCGAGGATTCAGCAGCAACTGGAACTGGTCAGCCGCCTGCCGCGTGCCAAGCAAAAAATGGTCAGCGAAGTGCTCGATTCGCTGCTCGCGCAGGCCGCTCGCGGATAACGCCATCCGCCCGCGTGCAGATGCAGGGATTGCGTCGGCTGCATCAGGTCATGCGTCCTGCCGGCGACTACAAGGCGCATTTCCAGCTCACGCACAACGGCATCGATTTCGATTGCCTGTTCCTGGTGGACGTGACGCCCTACGAGTTCGTGCTGGCGGCCATTGGCCATCCCGACGTGGCGCTGCTGTTGCCGGTGCAGCGGGGCTATTACATCGAGCCGGATTTCGGCGATGACTACAAGCCGCTGGCGAGGCTGTTCAACAACGGTGCAGGCGCATTTCAGCCTTTCAACCCCGCGCAGTTCCTGCGCGAGATTGATCGCGCCATTCCCGGCCACTACCGGCAACCGACGCCGGCAAAGATCATCCAGACCTATCGCCATCACGTCGAACACGGCGATCGGCCTTATTTCATCGGCTGGCGCGACAACGACCTGCGCGGCGAGAAGGTCAGCGACGAGAACCTGGTCAAGACCGAACGCTGCTTCGGGCCGGCGTTCCGCAAACTGTGCGAGCGCACGAACCAGAGCTCATGCTGGACGCATATCGCCGCCAGAGAGAAGGCGTTTTTCGCACCGCCAACCAAGCGCTAGAAGTGACAAGCCCGCCAGAGGGTGGGCTTGTGCTCTTGGTGAAGCTCTATGGTTTCCTGCGGAACTGTGCTTCGAACTTGGGCTTCAACTCCGCTAGGTTCGGGCCTGTACAGGCCTCGTCTGGACATGACCTCACCAGTATCAAGCCAGTGGAGAACGCCCATTCCATTGGGTCGCCATCGTAGGGCGGCATCAGCACTTCGAGATCGCACGTCCCATCCTTTTTAAGTCTCGCTCTCATGCGCCCCCACGAACGACCTTCCCAAGTGAAGCCGCTCTCGTAACTCAACAGCTCGAGCGTGTCTGAGCGGCCCGCTCTGCATCCATTCGATTCCAACACGATGAGTTTCGATTCGGGGCGGGACGAATCGCTAAGAGTCCAAACACGGTCATGGACAGAGTCTTCGGCCAAGCGATCGACAATTTCAGTCGCCCCTGGCGGTCTCAAGAATCAAGTGCAACACGTGATTTGAAGGCGAGGATTTCCTTCTCCATGGCCGCTGCCGGCGTGGCCCAGCCTAATGTCTGGCGAGGACGCCCATTCATCAGCTTGGCGACGTGATTGAGGTACTCCTGGCTCGCTTGCGACAAGTCCACGCCCTTGGGCAGGAACTGGCGCAGCAGGCCATTGGTGTTCTCGTTGCTGCCCCGCTGCCACGGCGCATACGGATCGGCGAACCACACGTCGATGTTCAACCGTCGCATCAGCTCCTCGTAACAGGTCAGTTCCGTTCCGCGGTCGTAGGTCAGGCTCTCGCGCAGGAAGGCCGGCAGCTTCTTCATCTGGCGAGTGAAGCCTTCCAGCGCGGCGTCCGCGGTGCAGCCATCCATCCTGCACAGCACCACGAAGCGTGTCTTGCGCTCGACCAGCGTGCCCACGCAGGACCGGTTGAACGCGCCCTTGATCAGGTCGCCCTCCCAATGCCCCGGCAGCAGGCGCTGTTCCACCGCTTCGGGCCGATGCACGATGCGCAGCTCCTCCGGTACCCAGGTGCGCGCCGCTGCTGTGGTGCGCCTGCGGCCTCGCGTGGGCTTGCTCTGGCGCAATGCATCGACCAGGGCCTGCTTCAGGCCGCCGCGCGGATGCGCGTAGATGGCCGCGTAGATCGTCTCGTGACTGACCCGCTGGCTGGCGTCGTCTGGATGCATGTCCCGCAGTGTGGCCGCGATCTGCTGCGGCGACCAGCGATCGAACACAAGACGGTCGTGGACGAACTCGAACAGCACCGCGCCCGCGATCAGCCTGCGTGCTCGTACGCTGCGCGATCGCCGCGATCGATACACCAGGGCTGCCGCATGCGCCGAGTACACGCCGCTGTCCAGACGCCGGATCTCGCGGCTCAGCGTCGATGCGCTACGCCCCAGGCGGCGACCGATCCCACGAAGACTCGTTCCCCGATCGCGTTCGACCTGAAGCACCGCGCGTTCCTCACTACTCAGATGACTGTACTGTCTTCCCATCGCAACACCCTACGCTCTGTGAGGTGTTGCACTTGGAAGTTGAGTCTGCCCCTTCCTGTATGCACCAGGCAGCTTGTTTGATCTCGCATTTTCGTGGAGGCGCAGCCGGAGCTTGGACGGAGGCCGCTGATGTGCAACCACTCAGGGAGAGCAGGCCACTTCCGACAAAAAGTAAAAGTAGAAGTCTCATCAACAACCTCCTGAGGCCGCCGAAACACCCTTCGCACAAGTTTTGACGTTGGTTGGTGCCTTGATAATTTCACCAAGGGTCTGCGAGTTCGCGCCAGAGCCAGACAAGTCTTTCATGACGTTAGCTGCACCTGGAACATCTGCAGGCAAGCTCTTTCCACTGACATCGATGCCGCCTTTGTATTGATCGCCAGCACCGAGTCCATGCCCAACTTCGTGAGCAAAAAAAGGGGCCGGAGGAAATATGCGGTTGAAGTGGATATTTCCTCTGGCCCCTTTGATGCCGGGCCCCTTTGATGCCTGAATAAGTGAACCTGACCCCGTTGCCCTCAAAATGCTTCAAGCTTTCCCTGTTTCCTCTGGTGGCTCCCAGTCTATTAGTTGCGAGAGCGTACAAAGATCACAACCACTAATTAGATCTGCTATTTCTTCCGGAACAGCAACATGCTTAAGGCTATACCTTTTATCATCATCTACCGCTATTATTAGAAATGGATTTGAGCTTGCGTCATTGAAGACTATTCCATATAAGCAAGTCCCTACAGAGATTGCAGAAGCCGGAACAGATTCCGTAGTCCCGCTTTCCTCCTTTACCTGCTCAAAATGATCTGGCACTTCACCCGGCTTAGTCGGACGCACCCACTCTGATCTCAGCAGAAAACTAATTGAAGACAATTTATTAATATCTTCAATGCAAGCAAGATCTCTTGGACAATAATCTTTCCGACTATCAATGGATATGCCATAGATTTCAAACTTAAAATCTACGTCAAAATAATTCCACGATAATGAAATACAGTTATCCTCACGATCCAGAAGATAGATAGATTCCATAACAGGGTCGTTTATTCGACTAACGAACAACCCCCTTGGGGAGATATTTGAAATTCTCTCCAAGTCTTGACGATCCGGAATGAAAGATTTCCAATGCATCATGGTTTTGGCTTAAGATTGTCAGGAACAGGGGTGTTTTCTGGGAAATGAATTATTTCCGGCGGCTTGGTGCCGTTTGCTGGAATATCAATTCTTGGCCCACTCTTGCCTCCTGTGCGAACCGCAACTCCATTCGGAGCCGTGCTTCGGCCCTTATCGTTCGGTGCACCTAGAGTTCCGCCAGTCAACTCCTCAACGACTCCGGCAAATTTCTCACCTGGTAGCGATGTTCCAACTGCCTCGCCTCCATTTTTTCCAGTTGCTCTAGGACTTTCACCAACTAGGCCTGTCGGAAGGTCTGGAGACGGTGCGTTGCCGCTATTTCCACCGTTATCAGCAACAGATTCGCTTTTGTGAAAAATTTCCTTTACAACCTCTTTTGTGACCCTGTCTAGCTTAGCTGCGACTTGTTCTCGCTGCTCAGGCGTTGTGCCAACATAATATACAGTAGCAAATATAGCTAAAGGTATTACAGCCTCTAGCACTACCGCATTTCTTCCATCGGGATCTGTAAATTTATATGGATTGTTATTGGCATATCGATACCTATTAAAGCTCGCATCGGCACTGATTGCACTTATTGGATCACTGCTAAGAAACCGCCCTATACTTTGGTCATAGTAGCGCTGCTGCATATATGTAAGCCCAGTCGTCGCATCCATGACGTGCCCCGTATAACCAGGCCCATCCGTCAACGGGCGATTAAGCAAACTCCCATACGGCTCGTACTCGCTGCGCTCGATAATATTCCGGTCCTTGTCCGTCACCAGTACCACAGAACCCAGCCCATCCGTATGGACATACCGAACCGTCTGCGCCGAGGCGCTGAACACGACGAGCAATGAAATGGCCGCTGCGGCGGTGACGCGCAGCGCTGCCTTAACCACCCGAATTCTCAACATGACTCGTCCTTACACTTTTTGAATGATTGATTTCAAAAAAGGGGCCGGCAAAAAAAAGGGGCCGGAGGAAATATGCGGTTGAAGTGGATATTTCCTCTGGCCCCTTTGATGCCACTGGCCCCTTTGATGCCGAAGGTCAGGCTTTCGGCGAACGGGTTCACCACGGCGAGTGGCCGCAGCAGCGATTGCGCGGCGCGGTGTGCGCTAAGCACCTGCTCTGCACGCACGTTGGCCTGCAAGCCAGCCAACGTGCGCGCCTGCCGTTGCCGCTGCTGGATCGCGGCGGTCTGTTCGGCCGTCTCGTTGATCGTCAACACCAGGCAACGGTTCAACAGTTCTTCGTCGATGTCGATGGCCGTGGTGGTCAGGCACAGCATCACCGGGCCTTCGACGCGATATTCCGATGTCACCAGCTTGCCGGTGGCCGGGTCTTTGCCGGTGCTGGCGATGGTCAACTCGCCCTGCGATTGCAGCAGCTTCAACGCATACGCAGCCTGGCGCACGCCTTCTTCCTCGGCGATGGCCAGGATCGTGTGTTTGAGGTCGCCTTCGCCGATGTAGAACAGGCTTTGCCCGGTCATGGCGCTGTAGTGCACCCGCTCGCGTTCGGGCATCAGCGACAGCAGCGCATCCATGAGGGTCGATTTGCCCGCTGCGCTGGTGGACTGGATCAGGATCGCCAGCGGCTTGGCCAGCAGCCGCGACACCATCGCCAAGTAACCGACCAGCGCATTAGTCCCTTCGCCCACCACACCGATGGCTTCCACGTCCGCCACGATGCGCTCGGCCAGCGCAGGATCGCGTAGCAGCGCCAGCCCGGCCGCTTCTTCGGCTTCGCTCAACACCAGCGCATCCGAAGCCGTGTCCGGCTGCAACGCGCCTCGGATGGCCTGTTCCTGCAATGGCTCCAACGCGATGACCAGCGCCGACAGGTCGCCGGTGATGATCGATTCGGATACGCCCAGTTCCAGCGCAGCGGCCTTCGCGAACGTACCGCGTTGCCGGGCTTGATACAGGTCCAGCCTGTCCAGGTGTAGGTGATCGCCGGCACTCAACCGCAGTGTGATCTTCAACGACTCGGCCGAGAGGTTCCGGGCCAGCCCACGCACGCGATAGGCACGCGGGCCACGAGTGAACCGAACGTCATCTTCGCTGACCACCTCCACTCCACCACAGGGCCGGTCGGCGGCACCGACAAGGGCGCGGACAGCGCCGACGAAGGATCAAGGGGTTGCGTCATGAGCGGGCCTCCGGCCAAAAACCTGTCAAGCAGAACAATTCTGCCTTGATAATATCCGCTTTTGTAGTATCGTCAACCCCAATAGCAAACCTATGGATACGGTATGGCTCACCTCCACACGCTTACACACCCCACCGTGGCCATCAGCGACGACGAACGTGCCTTCTTCATCCAGCTCGGTGCCCGCATCACCGGCCTGCGTAAAGACCAGGGCATCACCCAGGTGCAGCTCGCCGAGCAGCTCGGCGTATCGCAACAGACAGTCACCGCCTACGAGAGCGGCCGACGCCGCGTGCCCATCTCGAACCTGCCGCGCCTGGCCACGCTGTTAGGCACTTCGGTCGAAGCCTTGATCGGCCAGCCGGCCACCGCCAGCAAGCGCGGCCCCACGCCGAAGCTGATGCAACAACTCGAACGCCTGCACGCTTTGCCCAAGGCCAAGCAGAAGATGGTCAGCGAAGTGCTCGACTCGCTGCTCGCGCAAGCCGGGCGATAACAGCAAGGATGAACATGATGATCCCAAAGCCTTACTACACGCTAATCAACACCTCGATTGGCGACGACCCGGCTGTCGTCGTCGTTAATTCCGCGCTGCGAACATTCAAGGATCGCGAGGCTTTTCCATGGCATCTGAGGATCAGCATCGATTGCAAGTTACTGGGCGCCAACGGCATGCCAACCGATGAAGAAGGCAAAGCTCTCCATCGCTTGGAAGACAGTATCGCCAACCCACTGCAAGTCGCTCAGAACGCACTTTTCCTAGCTCGCATCACCGCACGAGGCGAACGAATATTGATCTATCGCGTGCACGATCCAGAAATGGCGAACGCTACGCTGCAGATACTTGCTGCAGAACCATCCCCACTGCGTGAGTGGGATTATAAGATGGAGCGGGATGATGACTGGGAGCTAGCCCAGCCGGAACTTCATCTTCTTGAGCATGACCCGCACTTTAATTAACAGCCAAACTCCTTTGTACAAGCTTTCTGATAAATCTCTCGTTGAGGATTAGTCGGAGACACACCATTTATTTTGTTGCCAGAAGTTCCACCTTGCGATTGCGCACCACCATTCTGATTTATGAGCTGCTGTTCGCGACCTCGTATCGCAGCCCCATTCGAGGAATTTTTGTCGACAACGCCAGGACCATAGCCTTGAGCCGTTTTGCTTGGTGGTCGGGTTGTCTAGTTCTTGCCGCAACTTGTTGCTCTGGCGTCCCCTTGCCGCTGGTTCTGCCCGCATACACTCCTTCAGGCCCGGTACGCGTGTATGTGGTGGATGTCTTCCCACCACCACGAGGACCTACCAGCATCGAAGCAGCACTAACTCCATCTGAGGCAGTGACGTTCGAACGCATTCCATCTAAAGCAGCATTCTGCAAACTCTCATTGCCGGTGGCTAATCCAACGCCATAGGCGACATCTGCTGCAATTGCTTGCCCAGTCACATGGAATATCCCGCTATCTACTGAACTCCAAAGACGATCGCCGAACTCACCAAAGGATTGAACTGGCCCCTCATTGCTCTGTCGGCCATCGGGGTCAGTAAAGCGATAGGGGTTGTTGTTGGCATAGTTGTAGCGATTGAAGCTTGCACCGGTACTCGGATTCGCAGCTACCGGATCCACCGACAGGAAGCACCCACACATGGGATCGTAATAGCGCTGCTGCATATATGCCAGCCCCGTCGCCGCATCCATGACATGCCCCGTATAACCAGGCCCATCCGTCAACGGGCGATTAAGCAAACTCCCATACGGCTCGTACTCGCTGCGCTCGATAATATTCCGGTCCTTGTCCGTCACCAGTACCACAGAACCCAGCCCATCCGTATGGACATACCGAACCGTCTGCGCCGAGGCGCTGAACACGACGAGCAATGAAATGGCCGCTGCGGCGGTGACGCGCAGCGCTGCCTTAACCACCCGAATTCTCAACATGACTCGTCCTTACACTTTTTGAATGATTGATTTCAAAAAAGGGGCCGGCAAAAAAAAGGGCCGGAGGAAATATGCGGTTGAAGTGGATATTTCCTCTGGCCCCTTTGATGCCTGGTCCCTTTGATGCCTAGTTTGCAATCTGTGTCTTTAGATCACCCAAGTTCTGCGCCGGGCATTCTTTCTTTGTGCAAGTTCGGATCAGAGGCAGCCCACTTGAGTAGCCCCACTCCATAGGGTCATTGGTAGCAGCCGGCACCAGTACTCGGAGATCACAAGTAGCATCCCGCTTCAACCGTACACTGATCCGATTCCATTGCTGACCTTGCCAAGGGAACGCCTTCTCCACTCCAAGAAGAACAGCTTTATCAGCGTGTCCCGCATTACACCCGTTTGGCTCGAAAATAACCAACTTCGAGTCAGTTTGAAACCTACCAGTAAGTGTCCAAATTCTGTCATGCACTCCATCGGACGCCAGCACACGAGATATTTTGTATGCCCCTTCCGCAATGCACCACACGGCGAATTTAATTTCGCACCTGGACGGCGGCGCTGAGGCCGGCGCAGACTGAGATGACGTTGGCGCGCATGCCGCCATAAACGCCACCGAAATACATAAGAAAATTTTCCACGGAATTGCTTTCATCAGCGGCCTCCATTTCCAGCCGTCATACCTTTTGCACACTGATTGACATTTGTCGGAGCAGTAATTATTTCCCGGAGTGTCTGCTGGTTTGCTGGATTCCCCCGCTACCTGCATGCCACCGACTGCGAACTGCACGCGCATGTACTGATGAGCAACCACATGCACTTGCTCGCCGCGCCGCCGAAGGCTGGAAGAATCGGACAAATGATGCAGCGACTCGACCGCGGGTCCAGTTTCCCGGTCAATCTTGTTCAACGTGAACGCTCAGTATTGAAACCGCATCCATGATGGGTCGGATTGAGTATGGATGTAGCGGAGCAGTCCAGCGCATATCGCACCTCGCTCGATAAAGTCTTCAAAAACGGGCTACTCGCCGACATCAGCATTCACCGTTGCGCATGTCGCCCGAGGACCAGCAGGTCATCCACTCCCATGCTCGAAGGCATGATACCCAAGCACGATGCACGGCGGTTTGAGCGCAGCGGCGATCGCTGACCGAACATCACAACCCGACAACGACAAGGCCCGCCATGGACGGGCCTTGTGCTTCATGGGCGATCAGGAAGTGAACTTGGAACCGCTCCTAGTCAGACACAGGCTTGAAGTAATATCCCTCTTCAAAGAACCATGCCTTTTCGCGCTCACCCTCTTCAAGCAATCGATAAATCTCAAAGACATCCGCCCCCGCAGGAACATCTATTGAGTAAAGCCTTTCAGGGTTCGCCGACGAACCCTCGTAGGTGCATCCCAGCTTTTCCAACACAAGCCAGTGCGCCAAAAAGTCTTCATGCTTGCGTCCGGCCGGCAATTTAACCCGATAGGTAGAATGCCCGCCACGCGAAACTACTTCGGAAAAGACCAATCCACCATCTTCACTTGGCGAAGCAGAAAAAACATCTCCGCAACTGATGCCAAATGCATAAAACGGCGAGTTATCAAGAACAAAGTTGCCGTCTCCACGGGCAAGTGCATGCATTCTCTCAACAAGATGCTCGCCGCCTTCAGAGACAGGAAATTCCACCGTGACTCTTTGATTCATTACTTACCTCTGTCTTGGGGTTGCCACTCGTCCGGATTCCTCGCCCCCTTCTCTCGGTTGCAAGTTCTACAAGAATTCCCCTCATTCTCAGGGGAGTTGTCCCCCCCCCCCCCCGACTCTTCGGGTCAATGTGATCCCTTTCTCGTGAATTTGGCTGCCCCGGCTGATTTGTTGTCGGCTGGCCGCAGTATCGACAGGGTACACCTTCTTTTACCTCCTTGGTGTCTGGCGACTCTTGCGGGAAACGCTTGCCTTCGCCGGGTCCACCAGTCGAACCTCTTTTCCCATCGGTTCCAGGTTCACGGTCAGAAGTTTGACTTTCATTAGACTGAGTCAAATTCCTAATAGTTTCTTCCGGAATCTGTATTCCCGGCTGCGTGATTGTATTGACAATGGCGTTTTCGATGACTCGGTTTGCATAAAAGGTGAGAACATACAACTCATCTAAATGATTTCGAACCACGCCCGAGCAGTGATTATCAGCGCAAGCTACTTGCCTCCCGTCGGGATCGGCGAACTTATACGGGTTACTATTTGCATATCGATAACGATGAAACTGGCTAATCGGGCTAGTGCCGGCTACTTCGTGAGCGCGGACTTCGGCGACGACTACAAGCCGCTGGCGCAACTGTTCGACCAGGGTGCGGGCAGCTTCGTCCCGTTCCGGCCGGCGGCTTCCTGCAAGAGATCGATGCGGCCATTCCGTCCGACTACCGCCGACCGACACTCGCCGACGTGACCCGCACCTACGGCGCACACCTCGACGAAGCCGACAAGCCGTATTTCCTGGGCTGGCTGGACAACAACCTCACGCCGCCCAACCGCGTCAGCGACGCCAACCTCGACAAGACCAGGCGTTGCTTCGGGCAGCGCATCCGCGACATCTGCCAGCGCACCAACCAGAGTTCGCGCTGGACGGCCGATCCCAGCAAGGCGCGGGCGTTCGTCGCGCCGTTGGATCGGTAGAAGCACCGAGGCCCGCGTGAGCGGGCCTCGTTGCTTCTGTTCCAGTAGCCAGCATAGCGCCTATGCACCTGAGGGCACAGTTTTTCGTAGAGAAACCACGATTGCGCCAAGAACCGGAATGAATAACACAGCCAGTACTTGGCCAATCGTGTACGAAGATGACTTGTCGAAAATCATCCTATAAATATGATTTCCCATCAGGAAAATCCAAGATACAAACAAAACAACTGCAACAACGGTAACGCCACCGACAAAATGCCGGTTGGAGAACGCCCCTTCAGGAAATAAATTAACCAAAACTGCGGCAGCGAGCGACCACAAACACGTCTTTGCCATCACCCGCTCAATGCGCCCTTTAGCAAGTGTGGTCGCCACTTAATTCTCCTCACCAACGATCATGGGTGAACATCCTCTTTGTATTGTTTCCATTGCTGCTTGGCTTCAATTTCTTGTGCCGGCTGCTCACCGGGCTTCGCACTAAAAAGACCGTACGCCGCTTGACCAATGTCCACTTTTATCTCCATTCCAATGATCGCTCCAATCTTTGCGCTGAACTCGGTCGGCGATGGAGCGACCTGTGTTTCACTGCTAACACTCCCAGAGTCCTTCTTTAAGCCAAAAGCAAAACTCCCTTTCTCTTCGTGCTCTGTGAAGGGGACATTGTATCTACCCTGTTCACTGCGATTCGTGGATGGCGTCCAACCTGCTTGAACTTTATCTGCGACCACCACACCAAGAGATGGTCCACGACCTTCTTCAAAGGCGTACCCATCCATTGCGCCAGAAACGCCTACACCCATACTCATTGACCCTAATCCACCACCCAATTGAACTGCATTTGTCAGCTTTGCTTTCGCCTCCAACTGCAATCCCGCACTTACCTCTACCCGAAAAGCGTCCGCAATCATTCTCAATGATGCACGTCCATCCGGGTCAGTGAACTTGTAGGGATTGTTGAATGCGTAGGCATAGCGGTTGAAGAACCGCCAGTCTCCATTGCTGTAAGCGGTGACGGGATCAACGCTGAGGAAGCACCCGCACATCGGGTCGTAATAGCGCTGCTGCATGTACGTAAGGCCTGTCGCCGCATCCATGACATGCCCCGTATAACCAGGCCCATCCGTCAACGGGCGATTAAGCAAACTCCCATACGGCTCGTACTCGCTGCGCTCGATAATATTCCGGTCCTTGTCCGTCACCAGTACCACAGAACCCAGCCCATCCGTATGGACATACCGAACCGTCTGCGCCGAGGCGCTGAACACGACGAGCAATGAAATGGCCGCTGCAGCGGTGACGCGCAGCGCTGCCTTAACCACCCGAATTCTCAACATGACTCGTCCTTACACTTTTTGAATGATTGATTTCATTCACTAGAAGTATCAACATATGCACGATTAGCAGAGCTCTCAATATTGCCGATTAGAAGCATACTGTATCGCTACGACAACGCACCACCGCCACTTCGCCATTTCAGATAGATTTCGGAAATACTGCGTCCACTCGCTTGCACATCAACTTTTCGCTTGTTGACCAGGGCCGTCATCAAGACCGCAAGCATCGACTTCCCGCCTGGTTGCGTTTCGCTGAATCGCATGACCCGGCGTGTGGGACTTGCGGCCTTGCACGCATCCGGCGTGGCGCTGAACCATACGAAATGATCAGGCTTCCCCTGATATGGCTCCCTAAAGACCTCGATTTTGAGAATTTCATGCTTTGCCGCTCAATGGTTTGCGAGTGCTTCGGTTGAGTTTTTTGGGTATTAGGTGCCTTCAACAAGCCAAGCAAGATCAACCCTAGCGTTCTTACTTTCGTGACCTTCAACTCTTCGAAATGGATACAGACTTCAGTTTCATGACGCCGCCACTGCAGCCATCCACATAGAGCGTCGCTGGCACTTTGTTCTGCATGGCCATCAGCAATAGCGAGACCATCTCTTTCTGCATCGGCGCTCCTGGCTCGATAAGAAAGCGGTTGCCATTTCCGCAGTTCGCCCCTGATGGCAGCGTACCCTGCGTATCCACAAACAGGCCTTCCCCCACCCAACCCGTAGATAGACTGGCTATTGTTTGTCCGTCGATATTGTATGAGACAGCATAAACGTGCCCACAAGCAAAAAATATAACTATAAAAGCAATTGCCCTTAGCATTTTGCACCCCCTTTAAGGTCATTTATTGGAAAAATAGGCTCGCCGGCTAATTCTCAGCCAATACACATATCCCCATCATCGATCTTGAATTCACGTCAATCCCCTCAGTTGAGCAGCAATTGATACAGAAGCGGCACGATGGCGAATGCCGGCCGCTGGGCGTGGGCCACATCCGTCGCCTGGCTGCATGTTCCATCTGGCATGCACACCAGTACGCGGTACGCGTAGGTGCCTGAAGGCCTGGCCAGCGATGTCCAACTGGGATCGGCGCCTTCATAGACCGATGTCCACGTCACGCCATCCACGCTCTCTTCCACCACGTAGCGCGTTGCGCCACCAACCGCTGTCCAGTTCACGTAGTCCTTGACCGACGCCGTCTGCCCGAACGGCCAGTCGGCCTCGGCCACGAGACTGCCGCCTGGAAGAGGCCGGGCACGCGCACACGACGCTGGACACCGGCGGAGGGCGTGCGGCCACCGAAACGCCTGGCGCGCGCTGGGTCAACGTGGTGCTGGGCAACCTCAAACGCGCCATCAGCGGCGTGTATCACGCCATCGCTCAAGGCAAATACGCAAGACGCTATCTGGCCGAAGCCGCCTACCGCTTCAATCGCCGATTCCGCTTGCGCCAGATGCTGCCGCGACTTGCCACCGCCATGATGCGCTGCAAGCCTTGCCCAGAGACGGTTCTGCGCGCGGCAAGCAATTTTCATGGCTGAGGGTCAGGGCTAATCAGGACCCGCAATGACCACTGAATAAGTGAACCTGATCCTGAAGTTTGCTTTTGATTACTACAGCTTATGCCGCAATGCACTCTCCTCAAAATCCAGGGTTCCATTCTCCTTTTCTTCCATTATGTAGTCGAGAAATGGATGGATCGGCGTGCTACTCGGTATCTCGACCGCAATCAATCCAATATATTGATTGTACTCGGATTTGCATCCGAGATATTCCAAATGTGCTCGCACCTTCGCATTGGTTTCAGGATCCGCAAGGATCAGCCAAAAAGTTGATATTCCAGATGGCTTCAAAAGCTTCTTGAAACGCAGTTCCCCATCAATAGATTCGGCCTCGATCTCATCTTCGGAGCTGATTCCAGCCACATAAAATGGAATATTGTCGATGACAAAATTTCCATTCGGCAATAACCTTGACCACAATCCTTCCTGAGTCACCGGCGGATAGCCATCGGCATCTTGCTTTATATCAAAAACGACTTTCTTATGATCGACCATGCGATTCAACTTACTCTAATTTTTCACGCGGATTAGGCTTCGGAGTATCAGACATTTTTTGATTGCACTCGCGACAGGCATGAGCTGCATTTTCAGGCGAATTTGTTCCACCTTGGGATCGCGGAACAATATGGTCCGTTTGAGCTTCATTCTTCGGCGGAGTAACGCCGCGCTCGGATTTTTGAGCAGGCGTTGTCTTTACGCCACAATATTCACACGCCTTGCTGGCTCGCTCTGCCGCAGTTTCTTTCGTCGCTTTTGAGAACTTACCGCCCTCGACGTACTTAGACACCTTGGGTGCAGCTTTTTCTACTCCCTTCGCAACATCAGAAGCGTGTGCCGCAGCCCTGACCCCGGTGCCAAGCCCTGTGGCAAATGGTACCACCGCACCAACAACGTCGGCGCCAAGCGCAGTTCCACTGGTCCAACTCCAACCATTCTGAGAGATATCGTAGATGTCATACCCGATGAAGCCAATATCAGCAATCGTGTCGATGATTCGGCCATCAGGGTCTTTGAACTTGTACGGATTGTTCGCGGCATAGCAGTAGCGGCAGAAGTTCCATGCCGTGGTCGTGTCCACGCCGACCGCATCGACAGAGAGGAACACCCCCATCGGATCGTAATACCGCTGCTGCATATATGCCAGCCCCGTCGCCGCATCCATGACATGCCCCGTATAACCAGGCCCATCCGTCAACGGGCGATTAAGCAAACTCCCATACGGCTCGTACTCGCTGCGCTCGATAATATTCCGGTCCTTGTCCGTCACCAGTACCACAGAACCCAGCCCATCCGTATGGACATACCGAACCGTCTGCGCCGAGGCGCTGAACACGATGAGCAATGAAATGGCCGCTGCAGCGGTGACGCGCAGCGCTGCCTTAACCACCCGAATTCTCAACATGACTCGTCCTTACACTTTTTGAATGATTGATTTCATTCACTAGAAGTATCAACATATGCACGATTAGCAGAGCTCTCAATATTGCCGATTAGAAGCATACTGTATCGCTACGACAACGCACCACCGCCACTTCGCCATTTCAGATAGATTTCGGAAATACTGCGTCCACTCGCTTGCACATCAACTTTTCGCTTGTTGACCAGGGCCGTCATCAAGACCGCAAGCATCGACTTCCCGCCTGGTTGCGTTTCGCTGAATCGCATGACCCGGCGTGTGGGACTTGCGGCCTTGCACGCATCCGGCGTGGCGCTGAACCATACGAAATGATCAGGCTTCCCCTGATATGGCTCCCTAAAGACCTCGATTTTGAGAATTTCATGCTTTGCCGCTCAATGGTTTGCGAGTGCTTCGGTTGAGTTTTTTGGGTATTAGGTGCCTTCAACAAGCCAAGCAAGATCAACCCTAGCGTTCTTACTTTCGTGACCTTCAACTCTTCGAAATGGATACAGACTTCAGTTTCATGACGCCGCCACTGCAGCCATCCACATAGAGCGTCGCTGGCACTTTGTTCTGCATGGCCATCAGCAATAGCGAGACCATCTCTTTCTGCATCGGCGCTCCTGGCTCGATAAGAAAGCGGTTGCCATTTCCGCAGTTCGCCCCTGATGGCAGCGTACCCTGCGTATCCACAAACAGGCCTTCCCCCACCCAACCCGTAGATAGACTGGCTATTGTTTGTCCGTCGATATTGTATGAGACAGCATAAACGTGCCCACAAGCAAAAAATATAACTATAAAAGCAATTGCCCTTAGCATTTTGCACCCCCTTTAAGGTCATTTATTGGAAAAATAGGCTCGCCGGCTAATTCTCAGCCAATACACATATCCCCATCATCGATCTTGAATTCACGTCAATCCCCTCAGTTGAGCAGCAATTGATACAGAAGCGGCACGATGGCGAATGCCGGCCGCTGGGCGTGGGCCACATCCGTCGCCTGGCTGCATGTTCCATCTGGCATGCACACCAGTACGCGGTACGCGTAGGTGCCTGAAGGCCTGGCCAGCGATGTCCAACTGGGATCGGCGCCTTCATAGACCGATGTCCACGTCACGCCATCCACGCTCTCTTCCACCACGTAGCGCGTTGCGCCACCAACCGCTGTCCAGTTCACGTAGTCCTTGACCGACGCCGTCTGCCCGAACGGCCAGTCGGCCTCGGCCACGAGACTGCCGCCCAGCGTGATGTAGTCGGTCGCCTTGGCCTGACGCTGATTCTTCTGGTAACGCAGCGCTCCTGCCTGGTCGTACATCGAGCCGATGGTGCCGGCGCTTTGCCTCGCCAGGGTCCGGCGGCCGTAGCCGTCGTAGCGGTAGGTTTCCTTGCCCGTCGCCTCGCGCAGGCGATTACCGTAGTCGAAGACGTAGCCTTGGCCGTTCTTGTTCCTCAGATTGCCCTGCAGGTCATAGCTCATGCCGATGACGGTGCTACCGCTGCAATTGCCGGTCTTGACGTTGGTCAGCTGCCAATAGCCGTCGTAGCAGTAGTAGTGGTCGCGGCCCGGCGCCACGACGTGGATCAGGTTGTCGAGGACGTCGTAGCCATAGGTCGCGGTGCCGAACATCGGCGAGGCGGCCGAGGTCAGGCGATCCAGGCCGTCGTAGGCCATGGTGCGATTGCCGCGCTGGTTGCGTCCGGTCGCCCCGTCGCTGATGGCGGCCACGTTGCCGTTGGCATCGTAGTCGTAGCCGTCGCTCAGGAATGCCGTGCCGCCGTAGGCATCCTGACTCGTGTCGGGCAGCTGACGTGCATTCTGGGTCAGCGTGTGCACGATGCCGTTGCCGTAGGTGAACTGCTTGATCGCACCGTTGGGGGAGTAGCTCACCGCGGTCGCGTAGCTGCCTGCCTGCGTGGCTTGCCCCAAGGCGTTGGGTGCATAGTCGATGGTCTGTCCTGACGGATAACGATGCGCTGCCAGATGGCCATTGGCGTTGTAGCCATAGCCAATCGACCAGGTCTCGCCATCGGCCTGGCCCTGGCTTTCCCCCACCAGCAGGCGACGCTTGTTGTAGGCGTAGCTGTTATAGGTCGAGATGCCGTTGTTGATCGTGGTGATCTGCTTGACCTGGCCATCGGGCCAATAGGCCCAGCGCTGGTTGCCGTTGGCGTCCGGGAAGGTCAGTGCCGTGATTCGATTGCGCGCGTCATAGCTGCGATCGACACGACGACCAGATGCGAAGGCTGCATCGGCGTCGCAGGCTGTCGTACTGGGCAGCGATAGCCCGCTTGCCGTCCAGACGATGTTGCCGGCGGCGTCATAGCCGTTTGCGCTCGCGCCCGTCTCCGGTTCTATCGTCTTGCACAGCTGTTGGTAGCCGTCATACACGTAGCTGCGGGTCAGGGACACGCCGCCGCTGGCATCGCGGCGCCGGATCGACGTTGGTTTACCAAAAACATCGCGCGCGATCTCGGTGGTCGTGCCTTCCGGGTGCTGGATCCAGACCGGCACGTCATAGGCCGGTTGGTCGAAGACCTGGTAGCCAGTCAGCGTTTTGTTGCCGCGCGGATCGGTGATCCGCGTCTGGTTGCCCGACAAGTACTCAGTCACCATGGTCAACGTGCCCAACTCCGAGTCCTGCGAAACCGAAGTCTTCCGTCCCAACGCGTCGTAGTTGCTCCAAATGCCGGCGCTCAGCGCATCCGTGTATCCAGGATATGAGCTGAACGTCGTACGCCCCGCGTAGTCGTAAGAGAAACGCTGGTAACGACGGCTTGCATCCTGGTTCCCCGCATCGAACTCGTAGGTAATAACCGGCCGCCACAACGCATCAAAGTAGGTCACCTTGCGCGCGTCGCCAGTAGCGATCGTCTGCCGCCAGTGACCGGCTGACAGCCCATACTCTGCGGTCGCCACCTGCTCGAACGCCTGCGTGGTGGTGTTCCAAGCCGTGCTGTCGCCACCAGAATAAACGATGCTTGCCAGTCGGCCCATGGTGTCGTATCCATAGGTAGTGACGTAGCCATTCTCATCGGTAGCCGCGGTGATCCAGCCATTATCGTTAACCGTCGCCGATTTGGTCGCGCCATTTGGATAAGCGATCGACTGAGGGATACCACGCTTCCAAAACGACAGCGTAATCATATTGCCGTTGCCGTCCTTTAACGTAGCTATACTACCGTCGGCGTTGTAGGTCAGCGTCTGTTGCAGCTTACCAAAAGACTTAATGGTCAACGGCTGAGCATTGGCGCTATATGTCGTTTCCGATACCGTGATGCCATCCACGGTCGAGCTGGCTATCTGACCCAACACCCACTTTGAAGTATTGTCAGAGTAGGAAATTGTTTCAGTTTTAGTATAGTTCTGCGCCATCACTGTTAGCGGCGCAGCCTGCAAAAGACCTAGCGCAAATATAATCAGCAACCTCCCACTGATCGAGGAATTCATATATTTTCCGAATTAGTGCTGAAATCCCAAGGCATGGCGGTCTCAAGAATCAAGTGCAACACGTGATTTGAAGGCGAGGATTTCCTTCTCCATGGCCGCTGCCGGCGTGGCCCAGCCTAATGTCTGGCGAGGACGCCCATTCATCAGCTTGGCGACGTGATTGAGGTACTCCTGGCTCGCTTGCGACAAGTCCACGCCCTTGGGCAGGAACTGGCGCAGCAGGCCATTGGTGTTCTCGTTGCTGCCCCGCTGCCACGGCGCATACGGATCGGCGAACCACACGTCGATGTTCAACCGTCGCATCAGCTCCTCGTAACAGGTCAGTTCCGTTCCGCGGTCGTAGGTCAGGCTCTCGCGCAGGAAGGCCGGCAGCTTCTTCATCTGGCGAGTGAAGCCTTCCAGCGCGGCGTCCGCGGTGCAGCCATCCATCCTGCACAGCACCACGAAGCGTGTCTTGCGCTCGACCAGCGTGCCCACGCAGGACCGGTTGAACGCGCCCTTGATCAGGTCGCCCTCCCAATGCCCCGGCAGCAGGCGCTGTTCCACCGCTTCGGGCCGATGCACGATGCGCAGCTCCTCCGGTACCCAGGTGCGCGCCGCTGCTGTGGTGCGCCTGCGGCCTCGCGTGGGCTTGCTCTGGCGCAATGCATCGACCAGGGCCTGCTTCAGGCCGCCGCGCGGATGCGCGTAGATGGCCGCGTAGATCGTCTCGTGACTGACCCGCTGGCTGGCGTCGTCTGGATGCATGTCCCGCAGTGTGGCCGCGATCTGCTGCGGCGACCAGCGATCGAACACAAGACGGTCGTGGACGAACTCGAACAGCACCGCGCCCGCGATCAGCCTGCGTGCTCGTACGCTGCGCGATCGCCGCGATCGATACACCAGGGCTGCCGCATGCGCCGAGTACACGCCGCTGTCCAGACGCCGGATCTCGCGGCTCAGCGTCGATGCGCTACGCCCCAGGCGGCGACCGATCCCACGAAGACTCGTTCCCCGATCGCGTTCGACCTGAAGCACCGCGCGTTCCTCACTACTCAGATGACTGTACTGTCTTCCCATCGCAACACCCTACGCTCTGTGAGGTGTTGCACTTGGAAGTTGAGTCTGCCCATCATAAAACACCATTAAATTACCTTAAGGCCTAGGACTGCTACTTTTTGTCACGCTAGTGGGGCGCGCAAAGTTATCGAAGCTATTCACTAAGCTCTTGAACAGCACGCCCTGTTCCTCTGTAACAACGCTCTCTTCAGGCATGTTGGCGTTGGATAAATAGCTATCACCGCGAGGCTGAATACTGTAGCCAAATGATTCAGAGTAGGGGCCTGCTTTTGGCGAGTGATATGCATATTGAACGGTACGGCCAGCAGAAGTTCCATTCCAATTAAAGTCAACGCGCAACATCCTTCCTTCTGTCTGGTTGTATCTATTACCAAATGTGTATCGAGTGACCGATGAATCTGGGGAAGTCACAAGAACCTCTTTTGTTACTGGAGAATTCGCATTACAAACAATATTAGGAGCCCCCAGAAAACCAGGATAAACCTGACTCGGTGCCCAGCAGTGATTTGGCGGGCCATAAACATAGCTCCAAACCTCGCCTTGCGTGGGCAAGCCAGGCCCTGTCAACTTCTTCTGCAGGATCCGATAATTATATAAGACCTGAGGCTGGACTTCATAAGTTGGTGTATTAGCATAAAGGTTCTTGCACTCAGCCGGAACCCACGAACGTCCGTGCTTTGCGGCAACGACTGTAAATTCACCTAGTGCACCGCTAGGATGAATCATCGTGCCCTTACGACCCGAGGTATTGCCATACTGTGCGTTACTACCGCCCGAATTACATGCACCAGCACCATCGATAACAGATTGCTCCCCATACAGCTGGGACAAGGCATATTGCCAAACAGAGTTGTCCGGGAGACTGACCTTGATCAGCGCAGGCGTGCTGGAGTTCGAGTATTCATATCTCCATGTTCTTGTTCCGTCAGTAACACTCGTAATCGGCAACCCGGTTATATCGATTCGCCGCCCATCACTGGCAACGATGCTGATCAATTGCCAGCCGGACCATGTATAAGTCACGGTATTTCCGAAGCGATCCGTCACCGATGTCGGGAGAATCCAAATCTCATTTCTCCGAACCGGCTTACCGTAGCTATCAAGCAGGCTGCTTGCATAACGCGTCACTAAATGGTCAAAACGATACTTCGTCCCGTCCGGACGAATCATCGTGAATCCTTCGCCGGTGCCGGAACTGGACCCAGCTAAAGAGCTCAAACAACTGAATATGGAGGCGTCTTTCGTAGAAAGCGGATAAGCCGTTCCATCCTGAGGTGTGGGGAGTGCTGCAGGAGTTGCTTTTAAAATCTCCTGATCCCCTACCCCCGGAAGATATACATATGTTCCGTTCCACAAAATTTCGCTTGGATAACTCACTCCTTCCGAAGCACTCACACCCAAGGGAGCAAAGAACTGGGAACATCGGGTAGGCTCCCATCCAGAATTATTGGGAGACGAGTTTATTGCGAAAACGCCATGGATGTGAGGGACGTCAAGCTCCCAATCCTTAAAAGGTCGCGACGTTATCAAATTGCTTGAATTAACAACAAAACGCCGAGAGATAGAAACAGACAGTGTATTATTCCCCGGAATATCAATGTCTTTTTGAACAAATTCCAAATCCCCCATGTAAAGCCCAACCTTGTCTCCAAATAACTCGGAGCCCAATCCAGTTATCTGGCCACGCTCACGAATAACTTTCTCGTATTGGTCGGGGATCGTTTGCGCTGTGAGGTTGGACGCTAGAAAAAGCCACAAAGAAGCTGACGTCCATGTTACAAAAAACGACTGACTACGGCTTCGAACTCCTAGCATTCCCGCCCCCTCTCAGAAGATAAAAAATCAGCGCAGCGCCGCATCGGCAAAGCAAAACGTCCATGCGGATCACGCATGGGAGACCATCTACGGACTTCCGCGTCACAATCGGATAATTTCCCCCCGAGACCTCGGCGTTGCACCGAGGATGTCTCATTAATACAAGATGAAGATGTGGACGTCAACATTCCCTTCTTCAATCTTAGCCTTCAAGCCAGTACTGCACGGCCTCCTAGCCCCCCCTTCCCCCTACTTCTCCTTCCGCCAATTAAGCGACCCACGATTCTCCACCGTGCTCGATTCCACTTCCGCGTCGAAGCCGCGGCCGAGCAGGTACTTGAGGGTCAGCACCGAGCCGCTGCCGACCAGGGAGACGCCGTAGCTGACGTAAAGCCGGGGCGACAGATATTTGCCGAAACCGACCACCGAGCCGCCGAGGGTGCGCGATTGGCTGACGCCGGCGTCGTCGAAGCCGAGCTTGGCGCCGAGTTGCGAGGCGAGGATGCCGCTGCCGGCCGACAGCGCGCTGGCCGCGGCGGTAACCTGGTCGGCTTCGTCGCTGCTGGCGTTGCTGAGGCTGCGACCCAGGACCAGGTACGCCATCGCTTCGGATTGCGACATCGACGGGTCCGACCACACGTCGGCGCGCGGGGCGGTGGCGCGGCCGGTGACGTCGATGCCGGCGGTGACGTCGCCGATCTTGCGCTGCGCGCGCATGTTGATGCGCGGGTCGGAGACGACGTTGTTGCTCCAGGTCAGCTGGCCGCGGGTGATGGTCAGGTCCTGGCCGTAGGCCTTGTACTGGCCGCTGACGTCGAGGCCGCCGGTGGCGGTCATCTCGCGGCCCTGGCGCGAGCGCACCTGCATGGCGCCGGTCAGCGCGCCCTTCAGGCCGAAGCCGGCCATCTTGACCTGGTCGCCGAGCACCACGCGCAGGTCCATTTCCAGTGGCGAGCTCGGCGTTTCTTCCGGGTCGGCCGGGTCCAGCACCACCACGTCCTCGGACACCGAGGTGCCGCGGTCCAGCCGTTCCAGGTCGATGTCCGCCGACGGCACGCTGACCTGGCCATTCAATTTCATGGTCTTGTTGGCGATGCCGAACTGCAGGTCGGGATTGGCCACCGCACGCAGTTCGGCGGTATTCGACACCAGCACGTTGCTGCCGCGGATATTCAACTGCAGCGGCGTGCTGTCGCCATACCAGGACAGGCCGCCGTCGACGTTGAGCGTGCCTTCGCCGGATTTGACCGAGGCGACGATGCGCGCCGATCCGTCCGGCTGCGCGTCGAAGCGGCCCTTGCCTTCGCTCAGGGTCAGGCCCAGCGCCGGCAGTTCGCCGGTGAAGTCGCTGAGCGTGGCGTCGCCGCCCATCGACGGCTGCGAGCGCGTGCCGCGCAGGCTGACGTGGCCTTCGACCAGGCCCTTGGGCCGCACCAGGTCGGGCGAGAACAGCTCCATCCAGTACAGCCGCGACATGTTCATGTAGATCTCGCCGGTGAGCGGCGCGTACGCGTCCCAGCCGGTGTCCACGGCGGCATCGATGAAGCCGTCGCCCTGGAAGCCGACGCCGAGCTTGGAATGGATGTGCTGCGCGGTGAAATCGGTGACGAAACTGAACTGGTCGTAGCGCAGCAGTTCGCCGCGCGCGTTGTCGCCCAGGCGCAGGCCGCCTTCGCGCGAGGCCAGCCGCAGCGATCCCTGCCACGCATTGCCGGCCGGCTTGAAGCTGCCGTCGAGGGTGAGTTCGCCGCGCAGATACATCTTGCGGCCGCTGTTGGGCGGCAGCCACGGTTGCACCAGCGACAGCGGCAAGGCGTCGCCGCGCAGGGTCAGACCTTGCTTGGGCCAGTTCGCGGCCACGCACAGCGCGCCGCCGCCGCTGGCGCCGAGGCAGGTGTCGGACAGGGTGAAGGCGCTGCCGGCGACGGCGAACGTGGCCGGTTGCCGCAGTTGCCACGGCTCGCCCTTGGCCGGTGCCACCCGCAGCGTGTTCAAGCCACCCTGCCAGCGCGCGCCGTCGCGGCGCACTTGCCCGGCGACGGCGAGCGCGCCCATGTCGTTGTGGGTGTCGGCATCGAGCTGCAGGTTCTCCACCGCACCGCGTGCGTCCACGCGCAGCGTCTGCAGCGCCACGCCGGCGCTGATCGCGCTGCCGCGCAAGGCCAGTTCGCCGCCGCTGCCGCGCCACGGCAGGCGCCCGCGCAGGCTCACGCTGTCGGCGCCGTAGCTGTCCCACTTCAGGCCGTTGCCGGTGAGGTCGGCGGTGAGGTCG
This sequence comes from Xanthomonas hyacinthi, assembly GCF_009769165.1. Classification (NCBI taxonomy): domain Bacteria; kingdom Pseudomonadati; phylum Pseudomonadota; class Gammaproteobacteria; order Lysobacterales; family Lysobacteraceae; genus Xanthomonas; species Xanthomonas hyacinthi. The sequence continues at coordinate 2,299,686 of NZ_CP043476.1, read as the reverse complement.
GGCGCATCGCGGCGGCCCTTGACCTGCACGCTGCCGCGCAGGCTGCCGGTGGCGCCAGGCAGCAGGTCGGCCAATTGCAGCGGCTGCAATTGCGCATCGATGTCGAGCTGGTCGCCGACCTTGCCCTGCGCCTGCACGCGGCTGTCGCCCAACGCCAGTTGCAGCTTGCCTTCGCCCTGCGCGCCCTGCAGCGCGAAGGTGCCGGTGGCGTCGAGCGGGCGGCTGCGCAGCTTGCCGTTCAGGCGCGGCACGTCGAGGCTGGCCTGGTAGCCGGCGGCGCTGCCGTCGGCATGCGCCGGCAACTGCTTGCCCTTGGAGGCGAACTGGCCGGACAGGGTGCCGTCCCAGCCCGGTGCGAAATAGCCGGGGTCGAAGCCGGCCAGCGTGGCGTTCAGATCCCAGCTCAGTTCCGGCGCCCATGCCACTTCGCCGCCGAGGTCGAGCGTGCCGCTGGGCATCTTCGCCTGCACCTGCTTGAGCTGCGCGCGCTGGTCGTCGCCACGCACATCCAGGTGCAGTTCGGCGCTGTCCTTACCGCGCGATACGGTGGCCTCGCCGTAGGTGGCCCACTGTTTCAGCGTACCGGCCAGGCCGAGGTTGGCGTCGACCAGTTTGATCGGCACGGCCGGCGCATCCGGCGTGGACGGGTCCGGTGCGGTGGCGAAATTCAGGCCGCTGGCATTGACCGAGAAGCGGAACGTGGCGTTGTTCGGATCGCGGAAGTCGGCGGTGCCGCGCAGCCGCGCCTGGCCGTCGAAGGCGCGCAGTTGCAGCGGCGCGACGGTGAGCACCTGGTTGTCCAGGCGCACATTGGACGGGTCCAGCGTCAGCGTCTGCGCGCCGTAGGCGAGCTGACCCTGCAGCTTGGCGTCGCCGCCCTTGCCCGACGCACTGAGGTCGAACGCGATCGGCTCGCTGGCGGGGGCCGCGGTATCGCCGGGCGGCACGAACAGCGACGGGTCCAGCGCCTTGCTGCTCGCCGCGAACTGCCAGGTGGGATCGGTGCGGCCGGTGAACACCAGCGTGGTGCGCAGCGGCGCTGGCGCGTTGCCGGCGATCGCCACTTCCATCTTGTCCAGGTTGCCGCGCGCGACCAGGCCCAGCCGCGCCGGCGTGCGCCCGCGCGCGGCCGGCAAGACCGCGCTGGCGGTGAGGTTGGCCTTGTAGTCCTGCGCCGGCACGTAATCGCCATCGACACGGAAATCGCCGCGGTCGCTGGTCACCACCAGCTGCCTGGCACGGAATTCGCCATTGGCCACTTCGATGCCGCCATGCAGCGTGTGGATATCGATCATCGGCTGCTGCGCCTGGGTGATGCGCAGTCCGTTGATCAGGATGCGATCGGCCTGCAGCGCCAGCGGCACTTCGATCTGCGGCAGCGACTGCGGCCAGCTCGGCAGTTCGAACGGTTCGTCGCTCTTGGCCAGGTTGAGCGTGGCGTTCTTCAGCTGCAGCGTGTCGAGTTGCAGCTTGCGCCCGAGCAGCGGGCGGATGTCCGGATCCAGGTAGGCGCGCTCGGCGGTGAAGTGGATCTGGTCGTAGCGGAAATCCAGGTTGTACAGGATCAGCGGACCGGCCAGCGGACCCTCGGCGCGCTCCCAGGTCAGCGAGGATCCGGCCGGCAGCCGCGCCACGATCTGCGCCAGCAGCACATCGCGCCCGGCCACCGTCTGCAGCAGCCAGTACACGGCCAGCAAGGCCAGCAGGCCGAGCCCGGCGACGGTCAGCGCCGAGCCCCACCAGAAGCGCTTGCGCCGGTAGAAGCGCGGGCGCCGCGGCGGCGGTGCAGGCGTGGCGGGGCCGGTCGCGCTCACAGGTTGGCTCCGATGTTGAGATAGAGCTGGAACTGCGAGTCCGGATCGTTCAAGCCGTGCGCGATGTCCACCCTTACCGGCCCCACCGGCGAGCGCCAGCGCACGCCGAAGCCGACGCCGGTGTGCCAGTCGGGGGTATCGTCGAAGGCGCTGCCGCTGTCGACGAACACCGCGCCGCCCCACGGCCCGCCCTTGAAGTACTGCTCGTATTCGGCGCTGCCGGTGAGCACGTGCTTGGCGCCGAGTGCGAAGCGGTCCGGCTTGGCGGTGCGCGGGCCGACCTCGCGGAATGCGTAGCCGCGGATGCTGTTGTCGCCGCCGGCGAAGAAACGCAGGCTCGGCGGCATCGCCACCAGCGCGTTGGTCCAGGTGCTGCCAGCTTCGCCGCGCAGGATCAGGCGGCTGTTGTCGCCCAGGCCCTGGAACCAGTTCAGGCGCATGTGCGCCTGGGTGAAGCTGGCGTCCGAGCCTAGCCCTTCGGCGCCGGCGCGCAGGCTGACGTTGCCGCTGAAGCCCTTGCGCGGGAATACCTTGTCGTCCACGCCCACGTAGTCGGCTTCGATCTGCGGATAGACCAGCGTGGAGTACTGGTACAGCGCGCCGTCGAACACCTCGTCGGTGGCGTAGCGCCAGCGCTCGCGCAGCGCGTTGAGCGAGGCGATCGCGGTCCAGTGCTCGTTGATCTCGCCGCTGCGGCTGCCGGTGAGCTTGAGGTTGCGCAGGTCGATGTAGTCGGTCTGCTCGTCGTAGACGCGCAGCGAGGCGGTGTACCAGCCGTCGAGCCAGCGGAATGCCGGCACCCGGTAGCTGGTGATCAGGCTCTTGCGTTTCTGCGCATAGTCCAGCTGGGTGCTGAGCTTGTGCCCGCGCGCATTGACGTAGCGCCGGTCCACGCCCAGGCGCACGCCGGCGCCGCTCTCGCTGCCATAGCTGACGCCGCTGGTGTAGATGCTGCGCTTGGCGCGGGTCAGCTTCACATCGACCGGCACATTGCCGTCGGCGTCGGCCTCCGCGGGCTTGGGCTGGATGTCCACGACGCTGAAATAGTCGAGCTTGACCAGCGACTCGCGCAGCCGGTCGAGCTTGCCTTCGTGGTAGTAGCTGCCTTCGTCCCAGTACACCAGCGGATCGAACAGCGTCTGCTTGAAATAGTCCTGGTGGAAGCGGATCGCGCCCATGTTGTAGCGGCGGCCGCTGTCCCAGCTCAGGTCGATGTCGGCGGCGTGGTCGGCACGGGTCACCTCGACCTTGCGCTGGGTGAAGTCGGCATCGAAGTAGCCGCGCTCGGCCAGGCGCCGGGTGATGGCGACCTTGCTGGTCTCGTAGGTGGTGTGGTCGAAGACCTCGCCGGTCTTGGGATGGAACTTCTGCAGGTCTTCGCCCAGGTAGCTGTCGTCCTCGGCCGACCCGGTGATGCCCACATGGAAATTGCGTACCCGCACCGGCTCGCCCTTGTCCACGTGCACGGTCACGGTGAGCGTGTCGGCGCGGCGCGGCGCTTCGACGGTGATGGTCGGGGTGTAGTAGCCGAACGGTTCCAGCGCCTGCCGGGTCTGCCGCTCGGCCTGGCTCAGCAGGTACTCCAGGCGCGATTCGCCCTGCACCTTGCCGATGGTCTGGTACAGCGACAGCGCGACTTCGATGTTCTCGATCATCGCCGCGTCGTCGCCCTCGTCCAGGCCCAGGATCTGTACTTTTTCGATCGTGCCGCTGGCCTGGGCGGCGCCGACAAGCGACAACAGCGAGAGGAAAAGGGCGAGGTGGGGGATGGATTGCATGGGCGCCAGAATACCGACACCGCGTGTGAAGCTGTTAACCACACGTTGGCTTGCATCGGTCGGCGGTCGTAAGCGCGGCGGCACCGGCGCCGGATGCCACAGGTTCCGCTTCGCGCTGACGCACCTGTCTTCGCCGCAGACGCGGCACCAGGATCGTCAACGCCTGCTGCGCCGCACCTGCTGCAGGCGCACCAGGACCATGGCTACGCGTGCGAAGCGACCCCGGCGCTGCTGGCGCATGCGCGCGACACGCTGGCGCTGCTGCGCCTGTGTGCGATCGTGTTGCCGCGCAATGCGCGCTCGACGCGGCTGCTGGAGGCACTGGGCTTCGCCGCGCAAGGCCGCGTGCGGATCGCTGCCGGTGCGCACGCGGTCGAACTGTATGCCCGCGACCTGCCTGCGCCGGCCGCGGCGCCGGCCTGAGCCATGGGCCGCCTGCACGCGCTGCACTTGCGTGCGCGCCACAACCAATGGATGAACGAGCGCGTGTCCGCGGCGGCGGCGACGCTGCCGGAGGATGCGCTGGCGCTGACGCGCGGCGCCTTCTTCGGCTCGCTGCCGGGCACGTTCACCCCCTGGTGGTGACCGACATGCTGTGGCGGCGCCGCTTTGCCGCGCATCCGGCGCGGTATCCGGCGCTGGCGGCGATCGCCGCCGCCCCGCCGCCTGCCGCATTGGACGCACTGCAGGCCACCACCCTGCTCAGCCGGGCCGGCGTGGACCTGGGCGCGGCCGATCCAAGCAACTGCGTTTTCCCTCATGCGGATGCCCGCGGCGAATTCGCCTTTGGCATCGCGTCTTCGCCTTTCAGCCATGGAGGGCAACTGCCACGGCCTACAGTCATCGCATTGGATAGAGTTTTCCTTTGTGCGAAATGCATTTGTGCGCAGTGCATTACGCGCCTTTCATCCGGATTGGACCTTTACGATGGCTCCGACAGAATAAGGCACGTGCGCATGAGCAGGAATGGCAGCATGCGCGCCAGAGCGGAGCGCCGACCGGCGGGTGCGCCGGACGGGCTGCGTGGCGTGGCAGGCGGAAGCGACGATTGCCGGCCGATCGGCGGCCTCGACCGAGCCGTCGAGGCCATCCGCCGCGGACATCGCCGTCTCGTGCGCGCCTGGCCGATGCAACCTCGCAGCGAATGCGTCTGTACATTTCGATGCCGCAGAACCACCGCAATCGCGCATGCACCGGGATCCGATCCTACCGGCCCTGCGAATTGCGTCCACGGCAGTCAATTCGATTCCCCGGCGCAGGTTATGCCGCTGCCGGCACCGATTCGGCGGGATGATCGTCCTCGCTTGCTTGATCTTCCGCCTGGTCTGCCCCTAGATCGATGGACGCAAGAAAATGCCTAAATTGCCGCCGCTTGGAACCCCGTCCACGGCATCGGCTGCCGCAGCGCAGGCGCAGCCGCCGGGCGGTTGCGACGAACCTGCGGCGGACGCCCTCGCCCACCCCCAGAACCCGGCGGCACTCCCGGTTCGGCCCAGCAGGATCTCGACGCGCCGCGCCGGCGAGCAGGCTCTGCAATTGCAGACCCAGGCCACCCTGGCTGGCCGGCGCGCGCGCGCGCATGCTGGCGCCCCGGGCGCCCGGCAGCTTGCGCGCGCGCTCGATGCATGGCTGGCGCGCCGCGCAAAAGTCCACAGCGAGTCCAGCCTCGGCGACGGTGGTCGGCTGCTGCGCTATGTCGCCGACGCGCGCGACCCGCAGGCGCCGCGCAACGAAGCGTTCTTCACTTCGTGCCCGGGCCTGCTGGTCGCGGCGCTGACGGTGGATCCGGAGCTGCAGGTGCATGCCGGCCCGGCGCCCACTGCCGAGCGGATCGCCGCCCAGCTTGCAGCGCCGCCCATCGGGCTGCTGACCGGCATCTGGCAGGGGGCCGACGGTTGCGCCTTCATCGAACGCGCCGGCCATTTGCACCTGGCCGGCGCAGACGGCCGCTGGACGCCGCTGCGTCCGCTCGGCATGGATCGCGCGCCCGCGCTGCGCATGATCGGCCGGCAAGCCGACGGCGCGGTCTACGTGCATGACAGCCAGCTGTGGCGCGCGCAGTCGGCCGCGGCATCGATGGCGCCGATCGCGGCGGCTCCTGCCGCGGGAGTGCTACGCATCGATGCCAGCGGCACGCCGCTGGTGCTGCACGACGGCGTGCTGTCGCCGCTTGCCGATCCGGCGGCCAGGCGTCCGCTGCAGCTCTGGCGTGCGGTCCCTGGAGGCAATGATTTCGAACCCAGTCCCGCGCAGCCGGTCGACCTGCTGCCGTTGCCTGGCGCATCCGCGCACGAAGCGCTGATTCTCGACGACAAGGGCCGCGTCTACCACGCCGACCTGCGCGGCCACGGCGCGATCCAGGCACGGCGCATGCACCTGCCGGAAGGCAGGCGTCATCAGGACGGCTGGGCGGTCACCCGCATGGGTTTGGCCGTCGATGGCACCGTGCATTTGCTCTTGGAACGGCAAGCCGGCCGCCGTGCGCTACTGCAGCGCCCGCCAGGGACGACGGAATTCCGCCCGGCCTACCTGCTCGACCAGCCGCTGCTGCTGATCCATGCCGAAGGCCTGCATGCGCCGGCGGAAAGCGCGGTGCGCGCGCACGTGCTGCTCGATGGACATGCCCGCCTGGGGCACGTCGACGGCGTGCTGCACTATCAGCCTGCGCCGGAGCAGGCGTGGGACCGCCTGACGCTGCGTAACGGCGAGCCGCTGACGGGAGTGGACGCATTGCTGACCAGTCCGTTCGGCTTCGTCGACCGCCGCCCGGCCTTTGCGCTGCTGGACGAGCAACGGCGCCTGGTCGAACTGAACCTGGGAGGGCGAACCACGTGGTTGCCGGCCAATGCCGAGCCGAGCCACCCCTCGGGTGGACCGCTCGCCATCGCCCCCGATCAACTGCATGTGGACGCCACGCAGATCGCGAGCTTCGACGCACCGGTGAAGCAACTGGCGGTCCACGCCGACCGCAGCGTGGCGGTGCTGTCCGCCTCCGACACCTTGCACCTCATCCGCCGCGGGCATCCTGCGCATGAACTGAAAGGGCTGCACCGCCCGATGGCGATCGCGATAGGGCTGGATGACAGCCTGCACGCGCTCGACCGGGCCGATGACGGCCGTATCCGGCTCTTGCAGCACGTGGCCGACGACGCCTGGCGCGAGATGCCGCTGGCCTTGCCGGCGGCGGCGCGGCCAACGTCGCTGCGCAGCACGCGCAGCGGACAGCTGCAGCTGCAGCTGGATGACCGATGGCATGCGCTGCTGCCGCCAATGACCGCAGCCGATGGCACGCGGCAAGCCTCGCGCGTGGCGCCCGAGCCGGCGCAGGACGAGTCGGCCGCGCCGGGAACCCAGTCGGGGACCAATGCCATCCTCAATGCGCAGCAGGCCAGTCGCATCCGCACGCAGCATCACGATGCATCGGTGACCACCACCCTGTTGGGCGCAACCTCCACCGACCCGCTGTCCGCACGCTCCACTGTCCAAGTGTTCGCCGAGACGGCCAAGGCCCAGGCCGGCAGCATGGCCAGGACGCTCGGCAACGCATCGCTTTCCGCCGGTCGGGCCATGGCGCAGACGGTGGGCATCGCGGTGCCGCAGACCGCGCAGGATCGGCGCCTGCTGCGTTTCCGGGACGAGGCGCAACGGACGCATGCCGGCGCATCCCGCCTGTTGCCGGAGCTGGCGATCCTGGCTGAGGTGCGTGTGGCCTCCGCGGTGGGACCGCAGCCGGTTCGGCCCGTCGAACTCTCGGCAGCGCAGTGCGATCGGTTGCTGCAGATGCGCGAGGCCGAGCTCGGTGCCTTGCTGCGCGACCTGCGCAAGATCGGCATCCGCGAACGCGCGATTGCGCCCGACTTCTCTTGGCCCGCGGACGGAACCGCGGCAGCGCGCGCCTCCACGGCCAGCTATCGCGCCGCGGAACTCTGGCGCCGTGCACGCTCGGTCGCGTCGGCCGCGATCGACCGCGTCGCTGTGCGCGATCGCAACGACGTGCTGCCGGCCGTGGACGACTGTCTGCAGGCGCTGGCTGCCGCTGCGACGGGGCGGCCCGCAACCTTGTCCGTACAGGAAGCCGGACTTCTGCTTGAACTGGGCAAGGTCAGCCGCCGGTTGCGCGCCGCAGGCGTTGTCCTGCCCGCGGACGCGCTGGGTGCAAGCGGCGGCGGCGGCGCACCGCACGCGCTGCGCACCGCCTGCGTGCTCGGCAGCCTGGTCGAGTACGACGCGCTGCTGCGTACCGACAATGCCCAGGCGCTGCGGCAGGCCGAAGACCGCCAGCAGGCCTCCGCACTACGCCCCCTGTCCAAGCTGGGCCTGTCCTCCTGGCAGGAACTGGAAGCCTTCGACGATGTCGTGACCACCTTCCGCGAGCAAGTCGCCGCGCCGGGGACGGCGCGGCGCCTGCAACTGCTCAAGAGCCTGGGATTGCCGCGCGACGCCGCGCCCGACGAGATGGCCGCGCGCATGGCCGACCTGCTGCAGGATCTGTTCAACCGCAGCACGTTCTTCTCCGTCGCCTCCACGGCGGCGGAGGTGCGCGGCTCGATCGGGTACCCGCTATGGACCCAGATCAATCCGGTCAGCCTCGGTGTCGGCGGCGAAGCCATCCATGCCCTGGGGGTGGAGCGTATCGGCGATTCGAAGGACACCGACGCCGGGCTGGTGGCGTTCTTCGTGCGTCACGCTAAAGCCAGCGTTTCCGGAACATCCGGGGTGAAGATCGACTTCGATCCCGATTTCACGAGTTTGCCGCTCTACGCATCCAAGTCCTCGGGAGCCACGGCGGCGCTCTCCTGGGGCGGTGCCGGCAGCCTCGGCATGGCCGGGACCTACCAGCACGGCGTGGGCGCGGCGGTCATCCTCGCTCCGTCCACGATTCCCGAATTCGCCCGGCTGTTGTTCGATCGCCACGACGCGGACACCACCAAGCTGCTGCGCGCAGGCGTGCACCAGGGCTCGATCGGCCTGGACCTGTTCGAGACCAACCTCAGCGCCACCGCGACGCTGAGCTTGCCGACCGCGGGCGCCGCATACAGCCGTACTTACGGCACGCAGAAGCCGGCGCCCGATAGCGCGCACCCGGCGGCTCCGAGCGCAGGCAATCGGCGCAGTACGGCGGCCGCCAGCGCGACCGCCGGCGCCACCTGGCAGGCCGGCGTGCACTGGAACGAGATGGAGCTGCACCTCGATCACGCCTGGACCGACATCATCGGCCTGGAATTCCAGGGCCGCGCCGATTTCAGCATCGACGCCGGCATCAACCTGACCGCCGGCGCTGGCGTGGCCAGCGCGTTCGGCACGGTCTTTCGTCATCTCATAAGCGCCCTCACCGGTGCCGGCAACCTGCAACTCGCCGGTATTCGCGCCACCTCCGGCGACGTGCAACTGCCGCTCGACGCCGCACTAGGCGATACGCCGGACGGGATGGCGCTCGGCACCGCCAGCTACAAGCGAACGCTGGATGCCAAAGCGGCGAGTCCGATCACCGCCGCCAGCTGGGAACAGATGGCCGGTTTCCTGGCCAAGGCGTTTCCCGAAGGCGCCGCCGAACTGGATTCGCTGGACTATCCGCCCACGCCCAGCGAACGCATTGCCTTCCTTCAGCACGCGATCCTGCGCATCCAGGGCGAGCGAGCCCATGCCATCGAAGCCCGCGACGTGCTCGACGGCGCCACGTTGCGGCTGCAGCGGCAGCAGGCCCAGGCCGCGACGCTGGCCGCGGCTGGTTCGCTATGGCACTCGCGCTCGGAGAGCGCGCGCGCAGACCTGTTGCAGATGCTGCACGAGATGCGGCTGGAGGAGACGCTGGCGGCGCAGCATCGCGCCCGGCTCATCCCGGGCGCGCGCCTGGAACTCAACCTGTTCGGACGCGAATCGCTGGACGCGATCGTGACCCATGCGCTGGGCCATGTCGGATTGGGATCGCAGATCGGAGACGTCGCCGCCCTGCGTCGGCAGGTCCCCGGCCTGAACGAAGTGCTGCGCCGGTTCAAGGATATCCCCAACGTCAACCAGGTTCGCTTCATCTTCGAAATGCGGCCGCAGGCATTGACCGCCATCAACGACGCGCTCGCGGCCAAGGCGGGCGAGCAACAGGCGGCCGCGCTCGGAGCGCCCGTCGCCGCCGGCATGGACTGGCATGCGGTGCTCGACAAGACCCGCAAGTCGCCGGATCTGTATCGCCTTGCCGCCATCGCCGTGCACAACACGGACGCCAATCCGGTCGCGCACCGGGTGGGATTGCCGTTTATCAATCTCTCCACCAGCGCCGGCACCTCGCATCAACTGTTCGAGGCGGAGATCCAGTTCCGTTATGGCCTCTACGACCGGATCCAGGGAGCCGAGGTACTGGAGGCGGGCAGCCGCGCGTTGCAACCATCGCTGCCGCTGGACGGCGTGCGCATGATTGGGCGACAGGGCATCGCCCGATCCTCGCAGTTCGGTCCGCCCTCGCCCCGCGCCGACGCCGCGCAACTGCATGCGCAAAGCGCATCGGCACGCAGCAGCGACGCGGACGACCAGCAAATCGTCCCGGCGCAGCTGCCATTCGCCCTGTCGCCCCAGGACCTGCGGACGCCGAGCCTGGAGTCCGCGCAGCAGGGAAGCGCTGGCGCGCACACGCATTCCGAGCGCGAACAGGCGATGGCGGAAAGCCGGATCGGACTGTCTCGGCGCGCGGATGCCGGAAGCTGATGGCATGCGCCGCCCCACCACAACCGCCGTGGCCTGTTGCCGACGGCGGCGCGTGCATCACTCCGCGCCGTTGTTCGCCTGCAGTCCGGCCACGATCGCGCGCAGCTCCGCCAGCTCGGCCTCCAGCGCCTGCACGCGGGCTTCAAGTTCGTCGCTGCCGGACGCCGCCGGGCGCAGCCTGAACGCAGCGGCCAGCGCCTCCGCATCGACCGGCCCGCCGAGCAAATGCATGTAGCGATCCTCGCGCTGGCCACTGGCGCGCGGCAACTGCAGCACCAACTGGCGCTGCGCCAGCCGCTCCAACTGGTGCCGCACGTCCTCGGCATCGGCGAAACGCGCCATGCGCTCGGCCCGCGCCAGCAGCTCGTTCGCCGTCTGCGCACCGCGCAGCAACAGCAGCCCGATCAGGATCACCTGCTGCTGGGTCAGATCCAACGCCGCCGCCAAGCGATGCTCGTAGCGCACCGCGCGCGAAGAGAACTGCTGCCGCGCCAGCCCGCGCCCTTCCAACTGGCGCAGCGCATGCTGCACATCGCCCGGACTCAGCGACAGCACCGGCTCGCGCGACGTCTTCTGGTTAGCCGCCACCACCGTCGCATTGACCGTGAGCGGATACGCATCCGGCGTGGTGGCCTCTTTTTCAATCAGGCAGCCCAGCGCACGCGCCTCGACGGCGGAGAGAACGGGAGGTGCGGAAGTGTCGGTCATCGTGCTCGGCGTCCAGGCAATGACACGCAGCATAGCGCCGAACCGCGACGGGTTCGCCTCCGACACGCGGACCCGGTCGACAGTGGCCGCCATCGTGGCGATGGCGGCCATGCCGGCAAAGACCGCACAGGCGATGCCGACGCCGCAATCGGCGACAGCCGGCGAAAAAGGCGGCGAAAAAGGGGCCGGAGGAAATATGCGGTTGAAGTGGATATTTCCGCTGGCCCCTTTAATGCTTCTGGCCCCTTTAATGCTTCTGGCCCCTTTAATGCTTCTGGCCCCTTTGATGCCCACGATGCGTGCGCGGAGGAGCATGTGGTAGCGCTGCCGACGTGGTGATGCGGCGATGGCACTCCGCGGGGCGGCTCAGCGCAAATTGTTCGATCTCGATCGCACGCGCGGCGCGATACAAGCTGCCGTGTTCCGCCTCCGCCGGATTTCAGAGGAGCGGCTAAACGCTCGGTGGCAGTGCAGCCACTGCGTCCACTTCGACGAGCACGTCCGGATGAAAAAGCGTCGCAACGCCGATTAAAGCACTGGCCGGCGGACGTCCCGGATCGACGTAGCGGTCGCGTATCGCCCGAATGGCCACCAGCTGTTCTGGCCGGTACTCGCGCACGTAGATGGTGAGGCGTGCAACGCTGCCGAAATCCGTATCGGCCGCGGTGAGCGTAACCTTCAGGTTCTCAAATACCTGGACGAGTTGGGCTTCCAATCCGGGTCCGGCCACTGAGCCGTCGGGCAACATCGGCACGTGGCCCGAGAGGAACACGAGCCGACCGCCCTCGACGATGACGCATTGGGAGATACCCGGGATGTTGGAGCCAGGCGGATTCACCGCGCGCAATGGCATGACCTGTCCTTTCGTGGATTGAGGTTTGGTGAGAGCAATGCCATGGCCCGAAAAGGGGCCGGCCCGAAAAGGGGCCGGAGGGAATATGCGGTTGCGGCCCGAAAAGGGGCCGGAGGGAATATGCGGCCCGAAAAGGGGCCGGAGGGAATATGCGGTTGAAGTGGATATTCCCTCTGGCCCCTTTGATGGATATTTCCTCTGGCCCCTTTGATGCTGCTGGCCCCTTTGATGCTGCTAGATATTTCCTCTGGCCCCTTTGATGCTGATGCGCTGGCCCCTTTGATGCTATGGGCCCCTTTGATGGTCGGTGGTGCATTCCCCAAGACCCGACAATCCGGCGTTTCCCCACGCGCTGTGGGGAAATTCCCTACTGGCCGTGCGCCATGGAGCGCGCTCCGCCGTCTGGGGCCCGCGCCAACGAGCATGCGAAATAAATTGAATGTTCATTCTAGTATGAACATACTATGCACCTGCGCGCTGCGACCGCGGCCCAAGGAGTAGACCAATGACGAGGCTTCCCGCTCGGTATCAAGACCGGCATCAAGAGTCCGACAAAAGCGAACTGCGACGCCGCCAGGTCCTCGATGCGGCAACCGAGTGCTTCCGCCGCGAGGGCTTCCACGGGAGCAGCATCGCGCGGATCTCGAAGGTCGCGGGGATGAGTCCGGGTCACATCTACCACTACTTCGCCAACAAGGAGGCCATCGTCGAGGCGATCGCCGAGCGCGTGCGGGACGAGATGGCCGAGTTGCTCCTGAAGATGGAACAGGATCGCGCCGGCGGCGACCTGGTGGCGCGCCTGACCCGCCACACCGCCCAAGTGGTCGAACGCAACAGCGATCCGGCGACCGTCGGGCTGATGCTCGAGCTCGGCGCGGAGGCCGCCAGGAACCCAGCGATCGCACGCATCCTGCATCGCACCGACCAGGCCATCGCGCAGCAGTTCTGCGCACTGGTCGATCGCATCGGCGCTCCGGCCTGGCTCGACGCGCAGGAATTGCAGATGCGAACGGGAATGCTCGCGACCGTGTTCCGGGGGCTGGCGATGCGGGCGCTGCTGGAACCCGATCGCGACCAGGCCGCGACCGCGCGCGTGGTCGACGAGATTGTGCAGCTTCTGCTGGGAGAACGCTGATGGCCGGCACCGACAAATCGTTGCCACGCATCGCCATCGTCGGCGCCGGCATCGCCGGGCTGGTGCTGGCTACCCGGCTGGGCCATCGGCTGGGCAAGCGAGGCAAGGCCAGGATCCTGCTGATCGATCGCGAGCCGACCCATGTGTGGAAACCGATGCTGCATACGTTCGCGGCCGGGACATGGAACATTTACCAGCAGCAGGTCCAGCTTCTCGCCCACGCCAGGACGCACCATTTCGAGTATGTGCCCGGCCAGCTCGATCGCATCGATGCAGCGGGTATGCGCTTGCGACTGGCACCGCTCGTGCTCTCCGGCGAAACGATCGCCGAGGCGCGCGACGTCCCGTTCGATGTCGCCGTGCTGGCCTACGGAAGCCGGGCAAACGACTTCGGCACGCCCGGGGTCGTGCAGCATTGCCACTTCATCGACGGGCAGCAGCAGGCCGATGCGTTCAACCTGCGACTGCGGGCCTACGTCGCGCGCAGTTTCTCGGGTGGGGGCGACGTGCAGATCGCGATCGTCGGCGGAGGCGCGACTGGCGTCGAACTCGCCGCCGAACTCAGCAGGATGATCGACCTCGCCTCCGGCTACGGGGCGGACGGCATCCGCAAGCGCCTGCGCCTGACGCTGCTGGAGAGCGGGCCGCGCATCCTCGGTGCGTTTCCAGAAGACGTCGCCGCCTCCGCCACTGCGCAGTTGCGCGCACTGGGCGTGGACGTGCGTACCGGCGTGCCCGTGGTCAGCGCCGACGCCGCTGGATTCGCACTCGCCGATGGCGGACGCGTGGAAGCGCCGCTCAAGGTCTGGGCGGCGGGGATCCGCGCTTCGAGCGTGCTTGCCGAGAGTGGTTTCGGGTTGAATTCCGCAGGCCAGATCGTCGTTGCGGACAATCTCCTGGTCGAGGGACAGCAAAGGATCTTCGCGCTGGGGGACTGCGCCAGCCTCGTTCCCGAAGGCGCCGCGCGCCCGCTTGCGGCCACCGCCCAGGTCGCCAACCAACAAGCATTGCATCTGGTCAGGCACCTTCCGGCGTGGCTGCAGGAAGGCAAGCAACCGCCTGCGTTCCGCTTCCGCGACCTGGGTTCCCTGGTGTCGCTCAGCGACTACAACGCGTTCGGGACGCTGGGGCGCTTCGGCTTTTTCCAGGGCCGCTTCATCAAGGGCCGCTTCGCCCAGTTGAGCCACGCGTTTTTGTACCGCCAGCATCAGGTTTCATTGCATGGGCTTCCGCGCGCCATGCTGCTCTGGGTCGCAGAGCGTATCAATGCCTTGGTGCGCCCCAGGATCCGCCTCAGCTGAGATCCCGAGCGCGTGTCCGGCAGCCGCCCACGCGTGCGCAGCTGCTCCGCCATGGTCTGGCCACTGCAGGGATGCAGTCCGCGATTGCCGATGCACGCGACCATGCTGCCGCTGCCGGCGATCGCCGCCGCCGTGCCACGACGGCAGGCGCAACCCGCTAAAATCGGTCGATTCCCCGCCTAGGTTCCCGCGCCCGATGACCCCGATCGCCCGCACCGCACTGGCCTGCGCCGTGCTCGCCCTGTCCGCCTGCAAGCCGCAGGCGCCGGCCACCGCTGCCGCGGCAGCGCCGGCCGCCAAGCCCGCCGACGCCGCGGTGGCCGGCGACGACAACCTCAACGCGGTGCTGTGGATGCAGCGCTCGGCCGAGTACCGGGCCGTCGCCGAGCAGACCTACCGCGCCGCTGCCGACCGCCTGGATGCGGCGCTGAAGGAGCCGAACTGGGACGCGCTGGTGGCGGAGGAACGCGGCAATGCCGCGACCGGGCTGAAGCCGGCGGTGGTGATGGACGTGGACGAGACGGTGCTGGACAACGCGCCGTACCAGGCGCGGCTGATCCGCAACGGCAAGGAGTACGACGAGGTCAGCTGGGACCAGTGGGTGGCCGAGAAGAAGGCCAGGCCGATCCCCGGCGTGGTCGATTTCGCCAAGGCCGCCACCGCCAAGGGCATCACCGTGCTCTATGTGTCCAACCGCGCGGTGCACCTGACCGACGCGACCCTGGCCAACCTGCGTAGCGCCGGCCTGCCGGTGGCCGACAACAGCGTGCTGCTGGGCCTGGGCACGGTGGTCAAGGATTGCGAGCAGAACGACTCGGAGAAGAACTGCCGGCGCAGGCTGGTCGGCCAGCAGTACCGCGTGCTGATGCAGTTCGGCGATCAGCTCGGCGATTTCGTGCAGGTCGTGGCCAATACCCCGGACGGCCGCGCGCAACTGCTGCAGCAATACCACGACTGGTTCGGCGAGCGCTGGTGGATGCTGCCCAATCCCAGCTACGGCTCCTGGGAACCGGCGCTGTTCAACAACGACTTCGCGCAGCCGCGCGCCGCACGCCACCAGGCCAAGCGCGACGCGCTGGAGCTGGCGCAGTGAGCCGCGCGCCGCTGGCGCTCGAGGCGCGCGAACGGCTGATCTTCGCCCTCGACGTGCCCGGCCGCGCCGAGGCGCTGCAGTGGATCGAGCGGCTCGACGATTCGGTCGCGTTCTACAAGATCGGCATGGAACTGCTGGCCTCCGGCGAGTACTTCGACGTGCTGGAGACGCTGGCCGCACGCGGCAAGCGCGTGTTCGTGGACCTGAAGTTCTTCGACATCCCGGCCACCGTCGGCGGGGTGATCCGGCGCCTGTCGCAGTGGCCGGTGGACTATTGCACGATCCACGGCTGGCACCCGGCGATGATGCAGGCCGCGGCCGCGGCCAACGGCGGCGACATGCGCCTGCTGGCAGTGACCGTGCTGACCTCGATGGGCCGCGCCGACCTGGCGTCGATGGGCATCGACCGCGCACCGGACGAGGTCGTGGTGGAGCGCGCCCTGGCCGCGCAGGCGGCCGGTATCGACGGGGTCATCGCCTCCGGCCAGGAAGCGGCGCCGATCCGCCGCGCCACCGGTGCCGGCTTCTCGATCGTGTGCCCCGGCATCCGCCCCGGCGGCCCGGTCGGCGACGACCAGCAGCGCACCGTCGGCGTGGCACAGGCCTTCGCCGACGGCGCCGACGCGATCGTGGTCGGCCGCCCGATCCGCCAGGCCGCCGACCCGCGCGCCGCGGCCGAGGCGATCCAGCGCGAGATTGCCGCCACCCTGGCGAGTATGGCGACGCGCTGATTCGCCAAATAAATATCAATAGCTTAGCCAATAAAACTTAAACCATTGCATTAGCTGTGCACTGCCGGTAGCATGCGCAGCGTCCGGCCTTGCCGGAGATGCGCCACAAACCGTTCTCCGGCTTCGGTCGGATTTTGAAGAGGCCCGCGCCTTGGTGCGCGAGGCCTCTTTTTTTTGCCCGGCGCACGGCCGGGCCGCCCGTTCACAGCGGCGCGGCCGCGCAATAGCGGTCGATGAAGGCCTGGTGCGGCGGCATCGCGTCCACGCAATGGCCGATGGTCTGCTCGATGCTGGCGACGAAGCGTTCGATGTCCGCGGCCGGCACCTGGTCCACCAGCGGGTGGTAGGCGCGCGGCAGGATGCCCTGCCCGACCATCACCTGCACCCAGCTGATCTCGGCGAACATCTCATCGCCGTTGCGGTAGAAGCGGCCGCTGTCGCCGAACAGGTCCAGCGTCGCCTGCAGCTCGGGGGTGATCGCCATGGTGCGGCACTGCCGCCAGAAGTCGCTGTCGTCGCGCTCGGTGGCGGTGTAGTGCAGCACCAGGAAATCGCGGATGCGGTCGAACTCGAAGGCGATGCGGTCGTTGTAGCGCTGCACCAGCACCGGGCTGATGCCCTCGCGCGGGAACAGCTCCAGCAGCTTGGAGATGCCGGACTGGATCAGGTGGATGCTGGTGGATTCCAGCGGCTCCATGAAGCCGCTGGCCAGGCCCAGCGCGACCACGTTGCGGTTCCATACCTGCCTGCGGCGGCCGGTGACGAAACGCAGCGGGCGCGGATCGGCCAGCGCCGCGCCGTCCAGGTTGGCCAGCAGCGTGGCCGCGGCTTCGTCGTCGCTGAGGTGCGCGCTGGAATACACGTAGCCGTTGCCGGTGCGGTGCTGCAGCGGGATGCGCCACTGCCAGCCGGCCGCGCGCGCGGTGGCGCGGGTGTACGGCGTCGGCGGGCCGACCTTGGCGCACGGCACCGCCAGCGCGCGATCGCACGGCAGCCAATGGGTGAAATCGTGGTAGCCGGTGTGCAGCGCCTGCTCGATCAGCAGGCCGCGGAAGCCGGAGCAGTCGATGAACAGGTCGCCGGCGATCACCTCGCCCGACGCCAGCCGCACCGAGCGCACATCGCCCGATTCCGGATGCAGTTGCACCTCCTCGACGATGCCTTCGCGCCGGGTCACCCCGCGCTGCTCGGAGTAGCCGCGCAGGAACGCCGCATACAGCGAGGCATCGAAATGGTAGGCGTAGGCGATGTTGGCCAGCGGCGAGTTGGGCGGCGCATCGCTGGCCGAGGTCATGAACTTGCCGCGCTTGGCGGCCACGGTGTTGAGCGTGTAGGCGCCCAGCGGCTTGGCCTTGCCGGCCAGCGCCTGCTTGATCCAGTACTGCTGGAACGGCAGCAGCCCGAGCGGATGCCCGATCTGCGTGCCGAAGCCGTGGATGTAGGACGTGCCCGGCCGCTGCCAGTCGACGAACTCGATGCCGAGCTTGAAGCTGCCCTGGGTCTGGCGCACGAACTCGGCTTCGTCGATACCGAGCAGGTTGTTGAAGGCCTTGATGTGCGGCACGGTGGCCTCGCCCACGCCGACGATGCCGATCTGTTCCGACTCGACCAGGGTGATGCGGTAGTCCGGGCCCAGCACGCGCGCCAGCGCGGCGGCGGCCATCCAGCCGGCAGTACCGCCGCCGACGATGACTAGGTTGCGGATCATTATCGTCGCTCCAAGGTTTTACCAAAAAATAACAAATAAAATACTTTTTATTAATTTACTTCGGAACAGCATGATCAGCCAAATTAAATTTGGCACAACTCCGAAATTTCAATAAAAATGTTACCCAAGGATGTGTCACATGAAAGCAATGCTTAGGGCAATCGTCGGCGTTTGGGGAGTTATTGCCGCGGGAACTTCATTAGCTGCGACCTGTGTTAGCTCGGAGGGCTATGTAGTGCCATGCCCCACACCACACACTGTACAAGCAATTTTCCAACAGGGGACGCTACCTAAATTCGTAGGCGTGCAGGCCGATATTTATATCACAGGTGGAGGCACTGTGGATTTCGCGAGTAACTTCACGGTGTCCGCAAACGGCCATTACTTATGCAGCACTCAAAACGAATATTACAGCACGACACCAATAAGGCACTGCAAAGGAGTCATCAATGCTCCCGGAACTTATACGATTTCAGCAACCGCAACCACCTCTGGGCAAAACTTCAATCCGCCAGCCAATGCAATAATTAACGTTGATTAGAGAAGACCTCAAGCGGCCGCTTTATTATTGTTGAATGTAGGACGCGCATGGAGTTTTTCTCCATGCGCGTCCTGCACTGGAACACCTAGAACTTCGCGCCGATTTCGAAGGTCACGGTGCGCGGCACGTAGTTGATCTCACCAGTCTTGTTGATGGTGATGTCCGGGTCGAAGCGCCCGTTGCTGCCCCAGCCGTTGTAGACATACGACGAATAGTTATTGAAGTTGAAGGCGTTGAGCAGGTTGATGCGCGCCGACAGCTTGAAGTCGTTGTACACGGTGAAGTCCTTGCTAGCCTGGAAGTCGACCGTACGGTAGCCCCAGATCTTGCCGCCGACCAGGAACTTGCCGCTGCCCGGCGGGGTGACGCCGACTTGCTGACAGGTGCCGCCATCCGACTCGATCAAGCCATAGCAGGCGATTTCGTTGATCGGCTCCGGCGTGGCCAGGACCACCTTGGCGCCATAGGTGACGCCCCACGGTCCGTCGATCGAGCCGGAAGCGACGAACCGGTGCGCCGAGGCCGCATCGGATTTCACGAAGCGATAGCCTTGAATGGTCGGCTTGTCGAACGCAAACGGCTCGTCGATCTTGCGGTTCTGGCGTGCACTGGTGTGGGTGTAGGACAGGGTCAGACCCCAGCCCGATTCCTTGGTGTAGGGCTTCTCTGCCGACAGCAGGACCTGGCTGCTGCGTTGCTCCAGGCCGTTGTTGCCGATAATCGTGTTCTGGTAGCCGGGCACCGGCTCGCCCCACGGCACATTGCCGTTCTGGAAGTAGGAACCATCCGGATAGCGGTTGATCAGCGACATCACGAAGCCGTCGTAGCTAAGCACGCGCTGGAAGGTCACGTCGGTCAGCCAGTCGCCGACCTGGTTGCTGATGCCGATGCTGTACTGGTCGCTATACGGCGTCTTGATGTTGTTGTTGAAGATGAAAAGCTCGGCGCTGCCGCTGACGCCGGGAATAGTGTTCAGCTGATCCACGCCATTGAGGAAGCGCGGATCCCACGCCACACAGGTGCGGTCACTGCGATAGCACTGGCCGGTGGCCGGATTCTCGAAGTACACCGCAACCGGTGACAGCGCGGCCTTGCTGCTTTCAAGTGCGAGTTGCTCGAACAGGTTACGGTCGTAGGAACGCGCGGCGCCACCATGCAACACCGCAGTCTCGTCGCCGAAGAAGTCGTACGAGAAGCCCAAACGCGGAGCCCAGGCGTCCTTGAAGTTCTTGCGGTTCTTGCCAGTGCTGATGTAGTCGGCCGCGTTGACGCCGCTGGGCAGCAGACGATCAGCCCACGGATGACCGGGGTTTTCCGGATCGTCTGCATACAGCGCATTGACGAAGGGTTGCGAGGTGACGAAGTCGGTGTAGGCCGGGGTGTCTTCGTAGTCGTAGCGTACGCCAATGTTGATCATCAGCTTGTCGGTCGCGGCCCAGTCGTCCTGGATGTAGATGCCATACTGCTTGGACGGCGACTCCACCGTCGCCCTCTGCCCGGGGGTGGTGTAAGGGGCGACGAAATCCACCCGGTACGGCGTGGCGGCAACGCCGTTGGCATCGACAGAATAGCTGAACTGCGGGTTCACCGCCGCCGCGTCCTGCGAGGTCAGCTTCACGTCCTTGTAGTTGACGCCCATCTTGATGGTGTGCTCGCCGTGCCACTGGAAGCTGGTGAAGGTCAGGTCGTTCTGTACGAACCAACCCTTCTGGCTCTTGCGCTGCACGGTGAGGCCACCGGCCGATCCGGTACCCAGGAAGGTGTACTCGTCCACGTCGGTGGAGCCGGCACGCGGCGCCAGGTACTTGTAGATGATGCCGTTGCCAAGCGTCTTGGCGGTCGGGCTGTTCTCCGAATCCTCAGTGCCCACGATCAGTTCGTTATACCAGCTGTCGGCACTGTGCTGCCAGCGCAAGGTCGTGCGCTTGTCCTTGTTGATCTTGTTGGTGGCCTGCTCCGGCGAGTTGGTACCGCCAACGTTGGCGATCTGGGTCTCGTCCCGGTACAGGGTGCTCAGCTCGATGCGGTCGCGGTCGGTCGGCTCAAAATCGATCTTGCCGAAGACAAGGTCCTCGCTGAACGGCATGTTCGCCGCGCCGAACTGGCTGGACAGGTTGGCCGGCAACACGCCGACGTAGGGCTGCGCGTTGGCCTCGGCCTGCACGCTCTTGGGCGCGATGTTCTCCTTGCCCTCGTAGGCGACGAAGAAGTGCATGCGGTCCTGCAGGATCGGGCCGCCCAGGGCGAAACCGTATTCCTTGGTCTGCGAATCGATCTTGCCGTTGTCCTCGTCGGGACGCTTGTCGCGCAGGTCCTGGTCGGTATAGCGGTAGAACGCCTCGCCGTGGAACTCGTTGGTGCCGGACTTGGTCGCCGCGGTGATCGCCGCGCCGCTGACCTGGCCGTACTCGGCCTTGTAGTTGGAGGTGATGACCTTGTACTCGCCGATCGCCAGCTGCGGGAACGGGTTGCCCTGGGTGTCGGCCTGGCCGGCAATGCCGCCGCTGCGCACGTAGCTCTTCTGGCCGACGCCGTCGATGTACAGGTTGCCGGCGCTGGCGTTGGCGGCGCCGCCGCGCAGCTTGGTGTTGCCGTTGCCGTCGATGGTGAAGACCATGCCCGGCACGGTGTCGGCGAACTCGAGGAAGTTGCGCGTGGCCTGCGGCAGCTGCTGGATC
The DNA here is from genome assembly GCF_009769165.1 of Xanthomonas hyacinthi. Classification (NCBI taxonomy): domain Bacteria; kingdom Pseudomonadati; phylum Pseudomonadota; class Gammaproteobacteria; order Lysobacterales; family Lysobacteraceae; genus Xanthomonas; species Xanthomonas hyacinthi. The sequence goes on along the minus strand of NZ_CP043476.1, from coordinate 2,278,650 downwards.
TGGCGCAGCGAGACAACGTTGCCGACCTCGGAGGTCTTGACGTCCTTCATCGACGGCGGCGCAGTGACGTTGACCGTACCCAGCGTGGTGGCATCGCCGCTCGGCGCTGCGGTCGTGCCGGCGTCGAGATCGACCGTGGACGAGGAGGCGACCTGCAGCGTCACACTGCGCTTGACGCCGTTGGCCTCGACCGTATAGGTGCCCGGCGGCAGGCCGATCACGGTGTAGTTGCCGTTGGGTCCCGCCGGCGTGCGTCGCACCGAACCGGTGGCGGTATTGGTGACGACCACTTCGGCGCCAGCCTGAGCCTGGCCGCGCAGGATCGCGGTGCTGGTCTGCGCCATCGCCGGCATCGCCGCGAACAGGCAGGTCGCCAGCGCGCAGCACAGCAGGCTGCGTGCAGGCAGATTGGAAGCGGAACGCTTTCTCTTCATGACAGTACCCCTCCCAGGGCAGTAAACGGGGTCATTCGTTGTTTCTTCTAGTTGCATGCAGACAGTGATGGCGAAACGCGACGGGCGGTGTCAGTCCATGGCGGTTCCTCGCTGGCCGCTGGACGCGCGGACGATCAGTTGCGGGGCGATATCGGTGGCGAGCGGGGCCTCCGCGGCGGCGGCTTGCGGCTCCAGCGCGGCGAGCAGCAGCTGCATCGCGCGCGCGCCGAAGCCGGCGATGTCCACCCGCATCGTGGTCAGCGCCGGGTGCACGTAGCGCGCCATCGGCACGTCGTCGAAGCCGGCCACGGCGATGTCGTCGGGCACGCGCAGGCCGGCGTGGGTGAAGGCGAACAGGCAGCCGAGCGCCATCATGTCGTTGGCCGCGAACACCACCTCCGGGCGCTGGCCCTGCTGCAACAGCGCCTGCCCGGCGCGGTAGCCGGAGGCTTCGTCGAAGCCGCCCGGCAGCACCCGCGGCGGCACCTGCGGGCAGCGCTCGCGCAGTTCGTCGCGGTAGCCGCGCAGGCGTTCGCGCGCGTCGAAGTTGTCGTCCGGCCCGGCGATGAAGGCGATGCGGCGATGGCCGCTGTCGAGCAGGTGGCGGGTCATCGCGCGCGCGCCGCCGTAGTTGTCCACGTTGAGCACCTGCGCGTCGGCGATGCGCTCGGCGCAGTTCATCAGCACCGCCGGCAGCGTGCCGGGCAGCATGTCGGCGGCCTCGTCGGCATCGGTGCTCAGATAGGGCGACATCAGCAGCAGCCCGTCCACGCGTCCGGGCATGCGCCGCACCGCCAGCCGCTGCTCTTCCGGCTCGCCGTGGTAGCTGGACACCAGCAGATGCAGGCCGCGCTCGCGCGCGACCGTGTCGATGCCGCGGATCAGTTCGGAGAAGAACTCGCCGTGCAGGTCGGGCAGGACCACGCCGATGGTGTGGGTGCGGCGGCTGCTGAGGCTGCGCGCGGCATGGTGCGGCACGTAGTGCAGGGTGCGCGCGGCTTCCAGCACGCGTGCGCGCACCGGCTCGGCCACGTGCTGGTGGCCGTTCATGGTGCGCGACACGGTCGCCACCGAGACGTTGGCCAGGCGCGCCACGTCCTTGATGGTGATGCTCGCCCGCCGTTCCGGCGATGGCGCGATCCGCGGATTCACCAGCGTGCCTCCAGGGTCCGGAACGGTTTGTCCAGCAGCACGCCGGCGGCGGCGTAGGCGTCGATGCGGCGGCCGTCCACGCGCAGCTGCGTCGGCCGCGTGCGCGAGGGCCACACCACCCGTACCGCGGTGTCCGCGCGCAGCCCGGTGCCGAGCTCGATCCGCAACACCTCGCCGCGCTGGCGCGCGCGCATGCTCAGCTGGCCGTAGGCGGTGGGCAGGCGCTGCACCGCCAGGCCCTCGCCGGCGACCCAGGCCGGCGGCGTGCCGGGCAGCAGCGCCAGGCCGTCGTCGCCCTCGTGCATCAGCATGCCGAAGATGGTGCGCGCGTACTCGGCGCCGATCCAGGTATGCGGCATGTCGCCGAGGTAGCGCGGGAAGCGCGGCCGCGAATGCACCACTTCGGCCAGCACCTGCCATTCGAACGGGCGGCGGTCGCGCAGCATGTCCTGCAGCAGTTCGTCGGCGACCTGCGGCTGGTCCAGGTGCACGTAGGTCAGCACGTTGCGCATCTCGTACGGCGAATACGCCCACAGCGCGTTGGGCTGCTTGCGCTTGCGCACGTCGTCCAGATAGCGCGCGAAGGTGGTGCGCAGCGCCTGTTCCGGCAGCAGGTCCTGCTGGCCGGTGGGATCCAGCGCGATCGACACGCTGCTCGGATCGCCGTCGCCCAGGTCGGCCGCGGCGGGGATGAAGTCGGCGCCCTTCCAGGCCATGGTGGCGCGGATCGAGGCGGCCAGCGAGGTACGCAACGCGGCGTACTGTTCGCGCGCCCAGGCCGCGGTCGCCGCGTCGCCCAGCGACTCGGCCAGCCACGCGCCGTCGTGCCAGCCCTTCAGCGCCCAGTAGTCGTCCCAGTAGCTGTGGGTGGGGCTGGAATAGCCTTCGTGGCTGATCGACGGCGCCAGGATGCCGCGGAAACGTTCCGGCGCCGGCTGCTCGCCCATGTAGCCGGGCACCAGGGTGCGCTCGCGCAGTTCCTGCATGAACTGCATCGCCAGCTTCACCTTCGGCAGATAGGCGCGCACGCTGTCCGGCCCGCCGTCCAGACGCGCGACGTCGGCGACCAGGGTGATGTACTCGCCCTGGCTGTCGTATTCCAGGTCCGAGCCGAAACCGTCGTTGACGCTGCCGTCGTCGTTGAGGATCGGCGACACCAGCCCGTTCGGATGCACCGCGTGGTCGCTGTACCACTGCAGGTAGTCGCGCGCGACCTTGGCCTGGCCCATGCGCAGCAGGATCGCCGAGGTGGCCATGCCGTCGCGGATGAAGGAGCGGTTGTAGTTGCGCGGGCCGGGCTGCATCGCCGGGCCGGTCTGGTTGATCAGCATGTACGCGGCCTGCGCGCGCAGCATGTCGACCAGGCTGGCATCGGGCAGGCTCAGGCCGACGTTGCCGAGCCGGCGCTGCCAGTCGGCGGCTGCGCGCTCGGCCAGCGCGTCGAAGCTACGGCCAGGATCGCGCGCATCGGCGCCGAGCAGCGCGGCGCGGTCCAGCGCCGGCGGCAGGCGGCCCTGCGCGTCGGCGCTGGCGGTGCCGAGCGGGAACGCCAGCACCACGTCCTGCTGCGCGCCCGGCGCCAGCGTCACCGCGTAGTCCAGCATCGCCGCGGCCAGGCCGTCGGCGTCGTGCGCTGCGCGCTGCGCCGGCAAGGTGCCGGCGGCGACGTGGCGGGTGATCTCGGTTGCGCCATGCGCGCCGAACGCCTCGGCGCCGGCACCGCCGGGCGCGCTCAGCGACTCCAGCAGCAGGCGGCCGTTGACCCGCACCGCAGCGTCCTCGACGGCGATGTCGTGGATCGGCGACAGGCCGCCGTTCTGCCACGGCGGATTCATCTGCATCGGCCGCACCAGCGGCGACAGCGTGCCGCTGACCGGGCTGCTGCCGGTGTTGCGCAGGCGATGGCGCAGCAGCGTCACCGGCTGGCCGCCGTGTTCGATGGTGCAGGTCTCGCTGCGCAGTTCCAGCCCGGGCTGCGGCGCCCAGCTCACTGATGGCATCGGTTTCCAGCCATCGCGCAGCGCATGCATCAGCGCGTGGCCGTCGGCGCCGGCGGCAGTACCGGACGCATCGCGCCACAGCGGCTGCACCAGCGGCGCGCCCTTCCACGCCTCCAGGTTGCCGTACTCGTCGAAGATCGATTTCTGCCGTCCGGCGTGGATGCCGACCGCGGTCCAGTAGGTCTGCTGCATGTGCAGCGAGGCCGGGAACAGCGCGCCCTGGCCGCGCTGCGCGGCGACCTGGTAGCGCTTCATCGGCGTCATCACCGCCTTCGGCCCGAGCAGGCGCAGGCGGCGCAGCGCCGGTGCGGCGGCGCCGGGCGCGGCATCCACGCTCAGCCGCAGCGCGCGCGCCTCGACCGGCGCGGCACCGGCCAGATAGGCGCTGTCGCTCTGCCCGGCCTGCGGATCCTCGGCCAGCGTGCTCCAGCGGCCCGCGGCATCCTGCGCCTGCAGCCGCGCCGCGCCATGCGCGCCGGCGAATTCGACGATCAGGCCGGCGCTGGCGAAGGTGCGCGGGAACGCGATCTCAAGCTGCCGCGCCTGCGCGCCCTTGCCGGGCATGGCCAACGCCGCGCCGCCTTGCCACAGCGCGGCCGCGGCATCGGCCGGGACGCCGCGCAGCCGTGCGCTGGCCGCTTCGCCCAGCGGCTCCATCTCGAAGATCGAGATGCCCCAGTCGGCGGTGCGTTCGGGACTGACCAGGCGCAGGTAGCGCGCGCTACGCGGCGCGAAGAACAGCGTCTCGGTGCCGCCCATCGAATCGGCCATGGTGTAGACCGTGTCCCAGCGCTGGCCGTCGCGCGAAGCCTGCAGCAGGAAACCTTCGGGATTGGCGCTGTCCCATTGCAGGCGCACGCCGCCGAGCCGCGCCTCGCGGCCCAGGTCGACCTGGAACCAATGGCCGGGACTGAACGCACCGCCGGTGCGGGTAGTGGCATCGCCGTCGATCAGGCAGCCGATCGCCTGCGCCTTGACCTGGCTGGAAGAACTGGAGGCATGCCATGCCTGGCGTGGCGGCAAGCGGCCGTCCTGCGCCTGCGCCGGCAGTGCCATGGCGAGTCCGCACAGAATCCCGGCCAGCGCCAGACGGCAACGGCCGACGCCGCTGTGACCCAGCACTCGGAATATTTCGGACGTGTATCGCACCGGGACCCCCGTCCAGTACCACCTCAAGCGAGGTGGGCGGACGGTAACAGCAACTGCAAGCGGTTACATGATGCGTCGCAACATTGTGCAATGCGCCAACACGCCTTGCGATGCGCTGCCATCGCCGTCTCGGCGTTGCCGGCCGGGTCAAGAAATGTCCCAACGCGACATCGGCGCTGTGCGCGGCAACCGCCGCGACGGCACCGCCGCGGGCGCGCGGCTTGCCGGAATCGCCTGCGCCCAGCAAGATGCGGAACGTTTTGGGGAACGAGCCAGCACCGTATGCCGCCACGCCCGACCCGGCTCACGCCCTTGCATGTCGTCCCCGCGCTGCTGCTGGCCGCGCTGGCCCTGTCCGGCTGCAAGCGCAGCCCCGCCGAGCTGCCCGGCGCCAGCGCCGAACCGGCCGCGGCCGTGCGCGCGCTGGCGTATACGCTGCAGCGCAACGATCTGGCCGGCTATGCGCGCGCCGCGGTCCCGCCCGAGCAGTACCGGCGCCTGCAGCAGGCCTGGAGCGAAGACCGCAGCCGCTGGCCGCTGACCCAGCTACCGCTGGCCGAACGCCTGCCCGAGGTGCTCGACACCCTGTCCGCGCCGGACGCCGAGCGCACGCTGCAACATGCCTTCGACGCGCAGTTCGACGGGCAAACCGCGAGCCTGCGCCAGGCCGCGCACTCGCTGGGCCTGTTCGGCGTGCAGTACCTGCGCAACCAGGGCGAGTACACCCCGGAGCAGCGCGGCCACTACGTGCAGCTGGTGCAGGCGCTGAGCGGCTGGGCCGAACACGCGCCGCTGGCCGAGCGCAAGCACGCACAGGCGGCGATCGCACAGCTCAGCGCCGCCGCGCGCCGCACAGGCCTGCACCGCGACGCCGACCTGCACGGCCTGGGCATGGAGCCAAGCCTGCAGCGGCTCGGCCCGTTCCTGGCCGAACTGAAGACGGTGCTGGCCGGCTACGGCCTGGACCTGGACGCCAGCGCGCGCGAACTGCGCACCGGACTGCTCAGCCAGCAGGGCGACCAGGCCATGGTGCGCATCCAGTACCCGCTGGGCAGCGCGCAGATCGACACCACCGCGGTGCTGGTCCGCCGCCAGGGCCGCTGGTACCTGCGCGATATCCTGCACGAGGTGGACACGCTGCTGGCCGCCGCCGCGGCACCCGTCGCCGCCCCTGCCGCGGCCGCGACGGCACCGGCCGCCGACCGCGCAGCGCCGGCTAAGCGATAATGCCGCCGATGCCAGAACAAACCCCCCTCCCCTTCGCCGACGCCGCCGCAGCTGCGCGCGCCTCGGATCCGGCGCCCGCGCCCGTCCCCCCGGCCGGTGCCGACGCCACCGGCAGCGTGCCGCCGGCGCCCGGCGCCGCGCCGCAGCCGCTGCTGGCGCTGGCCGCGCGCAGCGCCAAGCGGCCGCTGTGGGCGCGCCTGCTCGGGCGGGTGGCCGATCCGTGGCTGGGCCTGAACATCGAACCGGCCGAACCCAGCCAGTACGACGACGGCCGCCCGGTGGTCTATGTGCTGGAAGACTACGGCCTGTCCAACGCGCTGATCCTGGACAAGGCCTGCCGCGAGGCCGGCCTGCCGTCGCCGCTGGTGCCGCTGCCCGGCGACCCGCTGGGGCGCAAGCGCGCCTACCTGGCGCTGTCGCGGCGCAGCAGCAACAACGCGCTGATCCCCGAGCAGCGCGGCGCCAAGACCCATTCCGATTCGCTGGCCAAGCTGCTGCAGGCGCACCGCGAGCGCCCGGACCTGGACATCCACCTGGTGCCGGTGTCGATCTTCGTCGGCCGCGCGCCGGACAAGCAGAGCGGCTGGTTCGCGGTGCTGTTCTCGGAAAACTGGGCGCTGGTCGGCAGCTTCCGCCGCCTGCTCGGCGTGCTGCTCAACGGCCGCAGCACCATCGTGCGCTTCGCCCCGCCGGTCTCGATGCGGCAGACGGTGGAGGAAGGGCTGCCGCCGGAGCGCACCGTGCGCAAGCTGCAGCGCGTGCTGCGCACCCATTTCCGGCGCATCCGCGAGGCGGTGATCGGGCCGGACCTGTCGACCCGCCGGCTGCTGGTGGACCAGGTGCTGGCCGCCGAGCCGGTGCGCGAGGCGATCGCCGCGCAGGCCAAGCGCGACAACAGCAAGCCGATCGACGCCTGGCGCAAGGCCCACGCCTATGCCTGGGAGATCGCCGCCGACTACTCCAGCCCGGTGGTGCGTTCGGCCAGCTTCCTGCTCAGCCACGTGTGGAACCGCATCTACGCCGGCGTGCTGGTGCACCACCTGGACAAGCTGAAGGAGGCCGCGCCCGGGCACGAAGTGATCTACGTGCCCAGCCACCGCAGCCACATGGACTATCTGCTGCTGTCCTACCTGCTGTACGAACGCGGCATCGTGCCGCCGCACATCGTGGCCGGCATCAACCTCAACCTGCCGGTGGTCGGGCAGTTGCTGCGCAAGGGCGGCGCGTTCTTCATCCGCCGCTCGATCCGCGGCAACGCGCTGTACTCGGCGGTGCTCAGCGAATACGTGGCGCAGCTGGTGGCCGGCGGCTACTCGATCGAGTACTTCGTCGAAGGCGGCCGCTCGCGCACCGGGCGGCTGCTGCAGCCCAAGGGCGGCATGATCGCGATGACCCTGCGCGCGTTCCTGCGCCAGCCGCGCAAGCCGGTGCTGTTCCAGCCGATCTACGTCGGCTACGAGAAGCTGATGGAAGGCAACAGCTACCTCGACGAACTCAGCGGCCGGCCCAAGGAGAAGGAATCGATCTGGGGCCTGCTGTGGAGCATCCCCAAGGTGCTCAAGCAGAACTACGGGCAGGTGGTGGTGAACTTCGGCGAGCCGATCGCGCTGAGCCAGGTGCTGGCGCAGCGCGCGCCGGACTGGGACGGCCAGCCGCTGGGCGAGGACGAGAAACCGAGCTGGTTGAACGGCACCGTCGATGCGCTGGCGCAGCAGATCCAGGTGCACGTCAACGCCGCCGCCGACGTCAATCCGGTCAACCTGCTGGCGTTGGCGCTGCTGTCCACGCCCAAGCACGCGATGGGCGAGGCCGACCTGATCGCGCAGATCGAACTGTGCAAGAAGCTGCTGGCCGAACTGCCGTACTCGGACCGGGTCACCGTCACCCCGCATTCGCCCGAGCGCATCATCGCCCATGCCGAGGAGATCAACGTACTGACCCGCACGCCGCATCCGCTCGGCGACGTGCTCAGCGTCAACGGCGACAACGCGGTGCTGCTGAGCTACTTCCGCAACAACGTGCTGCACCTGTTCACCGCCTCCTCGTGGGTGGCGTGCTGCTTCCAGAACAACCGCCGCATGAGCCGCTCCGGGCTGCTGCGGCTGGGCCGCACCGTGTACCCGTTCCTGCAGGCCGAACTGTTCCTGCCGTGGAGCGAGGACCAGTTCGCCGAACGCATCGAGCGCACCATCGCGGTGTTCGTGCGCGAAGGACTGCTGCTGCAGGTCAACGACGACGACGGCGGCGTGCTGGCGCGCAACACCGGGCAGACCGACGAGGTGTTCCGCCTGCGCGCGATCGGGCATTCGCTGCAGCAGGCGTTCGAGCGCTACTACATCGCCATTTCGGTGCTGGTCAAGAACGGCCCCGGCAAACTCGGCGCCGGCGAACTGGAAAGCCTGTGCCAGCAGGCCGCGCAGCGCCTGAGCCTGCTGTACGCGCCGGCCGCGCCGGAGTTCTTCGACAAGACCCTGTTCCGCGGCTTCATCCAGAAGCTGCGCGAACTGAAGCTGGTGTGGCCGGACGAGAACAGCAAGCTGCTGTTCGACGAGCGGCTGGATGCGTGGGCCAAGGACGCCAAGTTCATCCTCGGCCGCGAACTGCGCCACACCATCGAGCGGGTCAGCCCGGAAGCGGCGAAGCCGGAAGAGCCGGTGGTGCCGCAGGATTGAAGCGGCGGCGGTAGCGAACGGCCTGGCGCCGCATCTCTCGGAATGCCCCTGGCGCCGCTTTCGCTCGGCGATCGACCCATCGCGTGTGTCGCGACGGGCGTTACCGGGAAGGCCGGCGCGACTGAAGTCCCACATGTGGCATCGTTGGCATCGCCGGGATCCGACGGCTCAGCCGCCGAACAGATCGCCGGTCACCGGGCCGGCAGGCGCGGTGTCCGCCGGATACACCAGCTGCCCTTGCGCATCGCTGCGCGCGGCGGGGTTGAGGATGGCCGGTTCGCGGCGCTTGGCGTCGAGCAGGTGGATCACCGTGTGGCCGTGGTGCAGCAGGTGATCGCAGACGATCTGGCGGTGGCATTGGTGCCAGTCGGCTTCGGCGCACATCACCGCGCAGGCGCCGCGGCTGCCGAGCGCGCGCAGCTGGGCGAACGCTGCGCCGAAGTCGGCGCCCAGCGCGTAGTCGGCGTAGTTTCGGCCAGCTGCGCGATCCGCGCGCGGTGCAGGATGTCGAGGAATTCGTCCAGCGGCCGGGTGGAATGGCCGACGCTGAAGAACCTCGCCGCATTCACGCCGGTTCGTCGGGGATCAGCAGGTTTTCCAGGCGCATGATGCAGTCCTTGAGCTGCAGCTTGCGCTTCTTCAGCCGCTTGGCCTGCAGTTCGTCGTCGAGGTTGGCCGGGGTGCGCTGGATCTGTTCGTCGAGCGCACGGTGCTCGCGACGCAAGGCGTCGATGCGCTGGGAGATCTCGGCGGGCGTCATGTCTTCCACGAGGCCCGAGCATACACAGGCGATGGGGCTGCCGTCACCGTGCACGGCGACGAATCCATGTCGGAGCGATGCGATTGCCGGCACCCTGTGCGCGGCGCCGACGCGGAGGCGGCGTCATTCCCGGCGCACGCCGCGTTGGCGGCAGGCGCGCCGCCCAGATAGGCGTCTCCGTGTTGCTCGCCGTAAGGATGGACCAGCGCGATGCGCCCCTGCGCGTCGTGCTGCAGCTCGGTGCGCTTGATCGAACGCATGTGGGTGACGCCGCCGGACAGCATCGCGTCGTGATAGAACAGGTACCAGGTGCCCTGGAATTCGCAGATCGAGGTGCGTGGTCCAGCCGACCACAGCATCAAAGGGGCCCAGCATCAAAGGGGCCAGAGGAAATATCCACTTCAACGGCATATTTCCTCCGGCCCCCTTTTTTGCCTGATCCGCGAAGACCCTTTTTTGGCTCCTTTTTTTGGCTCCTTTTTTTGCCTTTTTTGCCCTTGGACAGCGCCTAACCATTCGCTACTCGTGCGCAATCCGATCCAATGCGGCCAGCACCTCCGCCGGCAGTGACAACTCAGCCGCCGCCAGATTTTCCAGCAGATGCGCAACCGAAGAGGTGCCCGGAATCAGCAGGATGTTCGGCGCACGCGCCAGCAGCCACGCCAGCGCTACCTGCATCGGCGTCGCACCAAGCTCCCGCGCGATCGACGAAAGCGAGTCGGACTGCAGCGGGGTGAAGCCGCCGAGCGGGAAGAACGGCACATAGGCGATACCGTCGCGGGCTAGCGCGTCGATCAGCGCATCGTCGTCGCGGTGCGCCAGGTTGTAGTGGTTCTGCACGCAGACCACCTCGGCGATGCGCCGTGCTTCCTGCACCTGCGCGGCAGTGGCGTTGCTGATGCCCAGATGCCGGATCAGCCCGCGCTGCTGTAGTTCCGCGAGCGCGCTGAACTGCGCTTCGATCGCGCCCTCGCTGGGCTTGTACACATCGAGCATCGCCCGCAGGTTAACCACGTCCAGGACATCCACGCCGAGGTTGCGTAGATTGTCGTGCACCGCCTGCGTCAGTTCGGCCGGGCGCTGCGCCACCTGCCACGATGCGTCGTCGCCGCGCACGGCGCCGACCTTGGTGACGATCGTCAGTTGCTGCGGATACGGATGCAGCGCCTCGCGGATCAGCTGGTTGGTGATGTGCGGCCCGTAGAAGTCGCTGGTGTCGATGTGGTCCACGCCCGAGGCCACCGCCTCGCGCAGCACTGCCAGCGCCGCGGCGCGGTCCTTGGGCGGCCCGAACACGCCTGGGCCGGCCAGCTGCATCGCGCCGTAGCCGATGCGCGTTACGCGGCGGTCGCCGAGGGAAAAGGTGCCAGCGGTCGAAAGCTTGCTCATGACTGCCTCCAGAAGTGGTGGGCCGAAACCCGGGTGAGGCCTGCACTGTAGGCGGCACGCCGATGCGCGATAATCCGGTCGAATCGGCACGGGCTGCGCGGGATCTCGAACAATGGCCACGGACCTGCAAGACCTCTTCGCCTTCCTGGCGGTGCTGCGCGCCGGCGGCTTCCGCGAAGGCGCGCGCGCCAGCGGCAGCTCCGCCTCCAGCCTGAGCGAGGCGGTGCGGCGCCTGGAAACCCGGCTCGGCGTGCGCCTGTTCAACCGCACCACCCGCAGCGTGCTGCCGACCGAGGCCGGCGCACGCCTGGCCGAACGCCTGATCCCCGCCCTCGGCGAAGTGGAAGCGGCGCTGGACGTGGTCAATGGCTTCCGCGACCGCCCCAGCGGCACCCTGCGCCTCAACGTGCCAGGCGCCGCCGCGCGCCTGGTGCTGCCGGCGATCGTCACCCCGTTCCTGAAGGCCTATCCCGAGATCAGGCTGGAAGTGATCGTGGAAGACAGCTTCGTCGACATGCTGGCGGCCGGCTGCGATGCCGGCATCCGCTACGACGAGCGGCTGGAGCAGGACATGATCGCCGTGCCGATCGGCCCGCGCGTGCAGCGCTTCGCCACCGCCGCCTCGCCCGAGTACCTCGCCGCGCACGGGCACCCGCAGCACCCGCGCGACCTGCTGGGGCACGCCTGCCTGCGCGGCCAGTTCGCCAGCGGCGCCATCCCGGCCTGGGAATTCGAACGCGACGGTGAGATCGTGCTGATCGAGCCGAGCGGCCCGTTGCTGGTGCGCCTGGGCGCCGCGGTGGACCTGGCCATCGACGCCGCGGTCGGCGGCCTGGGCGTGATCCACCTGTTCGAAGACTGGCTACACCCACACCTGGACAGCGGCGCGCTGGAACCGGTGCTGGAGCCATGGTGGCAGAGCTTCAGCGGCCCGTTCCTCTATTACCCAGGGCGCCGCCATCTGCCCGCACCGCTGCGCGCGTTCGTGGATTTCATTCGGACGCCGTGATCGCGGTGCGGGCGGTGACGCCACGTCGCCGCTCCGGCATTCGGAAGAATCGCCAAACGCCGCTCCCTGTAGATATCGTCTTCCCCCCTAATAGGCAAGAGCCTTTTGAGGGTCGAAGGGCGTGCGCGATTTGAGCACGCCGTAGGCGATATGTAGCAGCTTGCGCATGGCGGCGCAGATGATCTGCTTGCCGGCTTTGCCGCGTTCGCGCAGGCGCTGCTTCAGCGCGCGGATGACCGGATTGTGGGTCATCGCGACCATGGCCGGCATATACAGGCCAAAGGCATCAAAGGGGCCGGCATCAAAGGGGCCAGGGCATCAAAGGGGCCAGAGGACAATATCCACTTCAACCGCATATTCCCCTGGCCCCTTTTTCCCCTTTTTCCGCGCTGGCCCCTTTTTCCACAGCACGCCGTTGAGAAATCGTCGATTGTCCTGGGACATCCCGCCCCGAGCTCCCCTTTGCCCAGGAAGATGGGGGGGCGAGTAATTCCCAAGCATGATCAGAAAGGTCGTGACGATGGTAGGAGGCAGTCGACATAGCCAAGGGATGTGTGTTTCTTGCTATGTTCGCGCACTTCCTTGATTCGTGACGACACTATCCAGAGACGTGCCTGCCTGCGCGCATTCACAATCCGGGGTAAGCAGACGGTCGCGTGGCGGCCGCATAATGGCGCGATGGAGACGACTCGTGCATAGCGGCGGTCTGGAGCTGGCGCTGGTATTGCTGCTGGCCGCGGTGATCGCGGTGCCGGTGTTCAAGCGCCTGGGCCTGGGCGCGGTGCTGGCCTACCTGGCCGCCGGCGTGGTGCTGGGTCCGGACGGGCTGGGCTTCGTGCAGGACACCGAGCGCATCCTCAACGCCGCCGAGATCGGCGTGGTGATGCTGCTGTTCCTGATCGGCCTGGAACTGTCGCCGGCGCGGCTGAAGCTGATGCGGCGTGCGGTGTTCGGCGCCGGCACCGCGCAGGTCGCGCTGACCGCGTTGCCGCTGGGCGTGCTGCTGCTGGGCCTGGACCTGAACTGGAAGAGCGCGCTGGTGGTGGGCCTGGCGCTGGCGCTGTCGTCCACCGCGGTGGGCCTGCAGTTGCTGGCCGAGCGCAAGGCGCTCAACAGCGACTACGGCCGGCTCGGCTTCGCGATCCTGCTGTTCCAGGACCTGATCGCGATCCCGCTGCTGGCCGCGATCCCCCTGCTCGGCGGGGCCAAGAACGACACCCTGACCTGGCCCGAGGTGGCGCAGGCGCTGGGGGCGCTGGCGGTGGTGGTGCTGTGCGGCCGCTTCGTGCTGCGCCATCTGTTCCGCATCGTGGCACGCACGCGCATGCCCGAGGTGTTCACCGCCAGCGCGCTGCTGGTGGTGCTGGGCAATGCGTGGTTCCTGCAGAAGGCCGGGCTGAGTCCCAGCCTGGGCGCGTTCCTGGCCGGCGTGCTGCTGGCCGACTCGGAATTCCGGCACGAACTGGAAGCGCAGATCGAGCCATTCCAGGGCCTGCTGCTGGGGGTGTTCTTCATCGCCGTGGGCATGGGCATCGACCTGGACCGCATCGTCGCCGAGCCGTGGCTGATCGCCGGCGGCGTGGCCACGCTGCTGCTGGTCAAGTTCAGCCTGCTGGTCGGCATCGGCCGGGTAGCGCGGCTGCCGCTGCGCAGCGCCTTGTTGCTGGGCAGCCTGCTGTGGCTGGGCGGCGAGTTCGCGTTCGTGGTGTTCACCGAGGCGCAGCGCGTGCAGTTGCTCGACGACGCCAACCACGACCGCCTGGTCGCGGTGGTCGGCGTGTCGATGGCGCTGACCCCGCTGCTGCTGATCGGCATGCAGCGCCTGCTCGATGGCGGCAACGCGGCCAAGCCGAAGCGCCCGCCGATCCCGGCGGCCAGCTACGACACCGTGGACGCGCAGCGCGCGCAGGTGCTGATCGCCGGCATGGGCCGCTTCGGCCAGGTCGTGGCGCGCATGCTGACCGCACAGCGGATCCCGTTCGTGGCGCTGGAGCACAACCCGGACACGGTCGAGGACCTGCGCCGCTTCGGCAACAAGATCTACTACGGCGACCCGAGCCGCCCGGACCTGTTGCGCGCAGCCGGCAGCGACGGCATCGGCATCTTCGTGGTGGCGATGGACGACGCGGAGACCAACATCAAGACCACGCGGCTGATCCGCCGCCTGTACCCGAAGGCGCAGGTGCTGGCGCGCGCGCGCAACCGCCAGCACGCCTGGCGGCTGATGGACCTGGGCGCCGAACCGTTCCGCGAGGTGTTCGCCTCCAGCCTGGAACTGAGCGAAAGGGTGCTGGTCAGCCTGGGCCTGAGCGCGGACACCGCGCGCGACCGCATCGCCCGCTTCCGCGACCACGACGAGCAGCTGCTGCGCGCGCAGCACCTGGTATACGACGACGAGGCGGCGGTGGTGCAGACCTCGCGCGATGCGCGCGCCGACCTGATGCAGCTGTTCGAGGCCGACCTGAGCGAAGAAGCACCCGGCGCGGCGGACGACGGCGAGGCGGCGGCGAAGACCGCATCGTAGCTGCGTGCTGGTGCGGCGAATGGTCGCGGCGGGTGGGGCGGGTGTGGCCCGCCCGGCACATCGCAGCAACCACGGAGAACGATGGACCGGTATGTTCCGTGTTGCAGTGATGGGTGTTTTGGCGTGTTTTGCATTGCGCGCATTCAATCGTTCCTGGGTTGGCATCCCGGTCGAGCGCAAGCCGCGCTTTTGCCGTAGCGAACTCCCATGATCCGCAACCACTGCACCCTTCCGGCGCTGCCAATCAGCCGGTCCGATGCCGGGCTCGGGCATCGGACGTTCAACACCAGCGAACCGCACCAACCGGGCGCGGTACCGCAGGGGGCGGTCGCCACCGCCCGTTTGTGAGCTCACAGTTCCATGCGACGGAGATGCACACTGGCGTTGCTGTGCGGCATTCGCCAGAACGACGTCCTGCTGGCGATACCCAATTCGTCGAACCCCATGTCGTTGGCCGCCGGCAGCACGCTCCGGCCAGCGACGCTGGCCAGGCTGTCGATCAGCTGATGCAGTTCGGCACGGGGCTGCCCGGCCGCGCCGGCCGGGGCCGAAGGCGCAACCGGCAGCTCCAGATTGCCGGCATCCAGCGCTGCGATGTCGCCACTGGCCGATGGCGGCAGGGCGCCTCCGAGCTGTGGACGAACTGCCGGCGCCCTGCCTGCTGGCATCGCCATCGGCGCGTGCAGGATCGACGCGCCGATGGCGAAGGCGTCGATGGCCTGCGCCAGCGTGCCCGCCTCGTCCGCGCCGAATTCAAGCGCCTCCAGCGTCGGCGCGGCCGTCAGCGACGCCGACGCGGTGCTGCGGCTGGCCGAACCCAGTGGCGTCAGCTGCTCGGCGATGGTCGCAGCCGAGATCGCGTAGCCGCCATCGCCAGGCTGCACGTAGGCAATCGCCTGTTCGCCGCCGAGGAAGTGGTCGAGCACGCGCATCTGCTGCGCCGCGTCACCATCCACGCGTACGATCAGGTCGTCGCCGTCGCGGTGGTAGGTCAGGCGCGCCCGCTCGATGCCATCGAAGTACAGCCAGTCGCTGCCGCCGCCGGTGTTGTCGACGCTATCCACGCCGGAGCCGGCGGCGTAGAAGTAGGTGTCGTCGCCCGTGCCGCCGAACAGCACGTCTGCACCGTCCTCGCCGACCAGCTGGTCGGCGCCGGCACCGCCGATCAGGATGTCGTTGCCCGACCCGCTGAAACTGCCGTTGCCGCCGGACAGGTGGTCGTTGCCGTCGCCGCCGTCGAGCTTGTCGTCGGCGCCCATGCCGAACAATGTATCGCCGCCGCCCAGGCCCTTGATCAGATCGCGGCCGCTGCTGCCGACGATCTGCTCGCCGGCCGCGGTGCCGGTTTGCTGCGCAGGATAGTCGGCATCGTTGCCGGTGCCGGGCGTGCCACCACCATGGTCGCTTCCACCGCCGTTGTTGGTGACCAGTGCATTGATCGCCGCCGTGTTCAGGGCCGAACCACTGGCCGGCTGCAGGTAGTCCAGCGCCATATCGCCGCCGAGGAAGTGATCGGTGACCGTGATGCGCTGGCTGGCATTGCCGTGGACGGTGACGACCAGATCGTCGCCGTCGCGGGCCAGGGCCAGCTGCGAAGTCGTGATGCCGTTCTCCAAGATCAGCCAGTCCGTGCCGCCGCCGGTATTGTCGACCCGGTCGCTGCCAGTCGTGGCGTCGATGACATACATGTCGTCACCCTCGCCGCCCACCAGCAGGTCGTCGCCATTGCCACCCCACAGCGTGTCGTTGCCGGCCATGCCGCGTAGTTCGTCGGCACCGTCCAGCCCTAGTAACGTGTTGTCGGCGGCGCTGCCCTCGATGAAATTGTCCAGCGCATTGCCATTGCCTTGGTCGGCACTGCCTATCAGGCGCAGGTTCTCGACATTGTCGGCCAGGACGTACTGGCTACCGAAGCCACGCACGATGGTATCGATGCCCTGGCCCTCATCCTCAACGATGCTGTCGGCGTCCGTATCGACGTAGTAGGTGTCATCGCCGCCGTAGCCGTACAGGGAGTCCGCGCCAAGGCCACCATCAAGCGCGTTATTCGAGTCGTTGCCGTAGAGGGTATTGGCCAAGTCATTGCCAGTCAGCCCCAGGTCCGCGCCGTCTGTCAGACTGCCTATCTCCACATTGGCCGACAGCGTCCATGTCAGGCTGGCGAGGACTTGGTCCTCGCCCTCACCTGCCCCCTCGACGACGACATCGTCGGCATCGTCGACGATGTACACGTCGTCGCCCGCGCCGCCGGCCATGCGATCGGCACCCGTGCCGCCATTGAGGTAGTTGGCAGCGGAATTGCCGACCAGCTCCTGGGTGCCGCTGGCGCCGTACGCGAGGTATGCCGAACTACCCTCGACCAAGACGACCCGCTCGATGCTCTCGGCGGTGGTGTACGTGTACAAGCTGCTCTCGACGGTATCGAAGCCCTCGTCGGCCAGCTCCACGATGCTGTCGTAGCTGGGCTCCGTCAAAACGTAGGTGTCGTCGCCCTTACCCCCGTACAGGACATTCGTACCTCCGCCGCCAGCGAGACGATCATTGCCCGCTAGGCCATACAACTCCTCGCCGCGCGCGGTGCCGGTGATGACGTCGTCGCCCTCGGTGCCGAGCATAACCGCGATCACCTTGAAGCTCCCATAGGTGGATGCGGATTCGCCGAATCGATCTGTCGCGGTGATCGTCAACGAGACCTGCTCGGCGTCCTGCGGCGGCGTCCCGCTGATCGTGCCGGTGACCGGATCGATGCTCATCCAGGTCGGGCCGCTGAGCGAGTAGGTCAGTGTGTCGTCGGCATCGTCGGTGAAGGCTCCATCGGGCAACGCAAATTCGAACGCTTCTCCGACGCGCGCCGTGGCAGGAAGCTGGAACCAGTTCGCCACAGGCGCATTGTTGTCGTACGGCAGCTGGCTAAGGTCGCCCCGCCGGACGGTGCCGTCTGCAAACACGAATTCGTCGATCGGTTGAATCAACGTGTACTGCCCCGGCGCACTCTCCCGCCAGTAGTTCTCTACGATCAGGCGGTCGTTCGGATCGCTGCCGACCTGGATGACGAGGCTGGTGCCGTCCTGCGACCAGACGACGTCGTCCGGGTTGACGCCCTCACCGAAGATGACTTGGTCGAAATCGTCGGTGCTGCCGTTCCAGGACCGGATCCTATCGGTTCCGCCCCCCACATCGTAGAAGAATCGGTCGCTCCATCCATAGGACCTGGTGTAGCTTCCGTTGAGGTAGGCGCCGCCGATACCGATCAAGATGTCGTTGCCGGCTCCGCCATATAGATCCGCGCCATAAACGGAGGACATGATCGTGTCGTCTCCTCCCTCTCCATAGAGGATATCTCTATAGGACGAACTCGCAGCCTGGCTGTCGAGTGGGTTCTTGTAGTCTCCCCAAATGACGTCATTACCCCCTCCTCCGCGCACCTCGTTGCTGAACATGTTGCCCTTCAGCATGTTTCCGCCATCGTCTCCGCGTAGATTGCCGAGCAGCCTGACGCCGTCGCCGTAGACGGTGTACAGCGTGAGGTTCTCCACGTTGGCGTAGTCCGACACCGATACCCACATGTTCATGCTGGTCGTCTCGTCCCAGGCGGCGATGACCACTGTGTCATTGCCGCCGCCTGCCGACTCGATCACCACGTCCTTCCGGGTGACCAGGTAGGTATCGTTTCCTCCAAGACCGGACAGCTGGTTGATTCCGGTAGCGAGGTAACCCTCCAGCAAGTTGTCGTCGCTGTTGCCGATCGCCGACACTGCCGCGCCTGTGAGCCGGATGTTCTCCAGGTCTAGGCGGGTTTCGATCGAATAATCCAGGCTCGCCTCGACGGTGTCGATCGAGTCGTAGTCCGTCTGCTGCTCGACGATGATGTCGTCAGCACTGTCGACGACATAGGTCTCCTTGCTGGAACTGCCCATCAAGGTGTCCTTGCCGCCTTTTCCGTCCAGCCGGAAGCTCAGGTCCGGCATATGAGATGCACTGGAGGTCCTGATGACCTGGATGACATTGTCGAGTGCGTTGCCGCTCAGTTGGCTGGGCGAATCCGGCCACCAGAAGTTGGCAGGTGTATAGACCAGGTTCTCGACGTTCGCACCCAGCGTGGCATTGTAGAAGTTGGTATAGAGCGTATCGATGCCTCCGCCAGCTTCTTCCTCGATATTGCTGCTCTGCGTGGTCGGCGGAGATGCAGACGAAGTGTAGTTGTGGTTGAGGTAATAGGCGTCATTGCCGTTGCCGCCGATATAGCGATCGACATAGTTGCCCCTAAACCCCATGTAGAGACGATCGTCGCCGTCACCACCGCGAACGATGTCATTGCCATCGTCTCCGTACAATACGTCGTTGCCCGAGCCACCGTCGAGCACATCGTCACCCTCGCCGCCGTAGATGCTGTCGTTTCCGTCCATCCCGGAAAGGGTGTCGTTGCCCCCTAGTCCGTTGATGACGTCTGGCGCAAAAGTTCCGACATAAGTATCGTCCCCCGAAGTCCCCGTCCACGATCGCTGCTGGAAGTCGGTAGCCGAGAGCTCGGTCCCTTCCGCGAAGCGCACGCGATGGCCGCCGTTGGCGAGAAAGCCCTCCAGTACGATCGTGTTGTCGGCGGTTGCACCCGGACTGCCGGCGCTTCCGGAGACGAAGATCATCAGGTCGTTGCCGTCGACCTGGTAGTTCATCACCATGTTCTGGCTGATGCCGACCAGATTGATGGTGTCGCTACCGGCATTGACGGCGTCCAGGTTGACGATCACATCGTAACCTGAGCCCCAGGCGACGTTGTAGGTCTCGTCGCCGGCACCGCCGTCGATGACATCCGAACCGTTCCCTCCGCCGTTGTGGACCAAATTGATGACATCGTTTCCGGCGCCGCCATAGACGAAGTCGTTGCCCTGTCCGTCTGACAGGGTGTCGTTGCCCTGGCCACCGTCGATCAAGTCGTTTCCGCCCTGGCCGTCGATCGTGTCGTTGCCTCCCAGGCCGTACAGGCGATCGTCGCCTTCCGTGCCCTGCAGGTTTTCCCCAGCGCCACTGCCGCCGGTGACGGTACCGTAATAGACGCCCGAGTCGATCAATTCACGACTGATCCAGGAACCGTCGCCCAGTTGGATCCATGCGGCGGTGCCTGTGGCGAAATAGCCGACTACTCGCAGGCTGCTGCCGTCGGCCATAGCCAAGACCAGATCATCCTGGTCGCGGGTGAAGGTAACCTCCTCGGCCGCGATCCCCTGCTGCAGGTAGATCTGGTCCTGGCTACCGATGGCCAATTCGATAACATCCTGGCCGAATTGACGGTCGAAGTAGTAGCGGTTCAGCCCTGCTCCACCGATCAGGGTGTCGTTGCCCGCACCACCGATCAGATGGTCGTCGCCATCTTCGCCGTACAGTGTGTCGTTGCCTGCACTGCCATGGAGCGTATCGCTGCCGGCACCGCCGTAGACCTGATCGTCTCCCTCGGCGGCGGTGACGATATCGTTTCCGTCTTCGGCATGGATAACGTCGTTCCCGGCCCCTGCGTAGATGCTGTCATTGCCGACACCGGCATAGACCGTATCGTCGCCGTCGTCAACATCAATGGTGTCATCGCCAGCGCCGCCATAGATCGTGTCGTTGCCAGCCTCGCCATCGAGGATGTCATTGCCATCACCACCATCAAGGACATCCTTGCCGTCCCCGCCTGCGAGCGTATCCACGCCAGTGCCGCCGCTGAGGCGGTCATCGCCAGCACCACCGTACAGCTTGTCGTCGTCGTCGCCACCACTGAGCGTGTCGTCGCCGGCCTCACCATGGAGAACGTCCTTGCCGGCACCGCCATCGAGCAGGTCGTCACCGTCCCCACCCTGCAATTCATCATCCCCCGTCCCACCGGACAACTGATCGTTTCCGCCGTTGCCGATCAGCAGGTCGTTTCCGGCGCCCCCATCCAGATAATCGTTGCCGTGATACGCGGCGGCCAGTGTCCCGTCGGAAGCCACGTCACCGACGATCTGGTCATCTCCATCATCGCCGTACAGCGCATCGTCCCCACCCCCGCCATCGATGATGTCGTTGTCGGCGCCGCCGTGGATCAGGTCACGTCCATGCGCAGATCCGTCGATGTCCCGAGCATCGCCGGTCAAGGTATCGGAGCCCGCACCGCCCTCGATCATGTCATCGCCTCCGCCACCGCTGACGAAGTCATTGCCTGCCCCGGCATCGATGCTGTCGTTGCCGTGACGCGTGCCGGCCTGGCTATTGTCTCCCCAGATGTTGTCGTTGCCTATGCCGCCGATGATGACATCGTCGCCGTCATCGCCCGTCAGAATGTCGTCGCCAGCGCCACCATCGATGTAGTCGCTGTCGGCATCGTCGCTGTCGGCAGCACCTGCCATGCCTCGGCCCCAGATCCGGTCATTGTCGTCGCCTCCGGACAGTACGTCGTTGCCACCATTGCCGCTGATACTGTCATTGCCGGCGCCGCCATCTATCGCGTCGTTGCCCTTGTGATTTGCCTGGGCAGACGAACGCCACCCTATAGAGTTCCCGGCGCCTGCCGCATCCGGATAGTCGCCACTGATGGTGTCGTCATCGGCCTCGCCGAAGATTACGTCATTGTCGTAGCCACCCGTCAGGCGGTCGTTTCCGCTTCCACCGCGAATGATGTCATTACCGTCGCCCGCCACCACCGTGTCGTTGCCGCCGCCGGCATCGATCATGTCGTCTCCGCTCGGTGTGGCGTTCGTGTCCAGTTCTGTCCAGCCAGGCGCATAGATCAAATCCGCGATGTACCAGGCTTTGCCATGATCGAGGACCGCTGCACCCAGCTCATTCACGCGTTCGTAGAACTCGTCTTGTTCGCTCTTGCCCGTATCAGAATCGGGCGTCGTGTCGAGCTCGCTGAAGCTCGCCCGCTCGTATCCATCGTAGATGTAGTCGTTACCTTCGCCACCAATCAGTACGTCATTACCCGTGCCGCCGAGAATTAGGTCATTACCGGCACCACCATCGAGGTGGTCGTCGCCTGCACCGCCTTCAAGGCCATCATTGCCGCCCAATGCTTTGATAGTGTCGGCGCCAACGTTGTTGCCATTGCTACCGAAAAGATCATCCTCACCGGTCAGTTGTGATCCATCAACGACGGGGACTTGACCGCCCAGGCTCAAACTCAGATTACCCTGAGCCCAGTCCTGGACCCGGATGCTGCCATGCGTTGCAATCACGTCGATGACCAAGGTGCCGCGGCCGTTGCCACTGTCCAGAAAGGTCAACTGGAGCTTGCCTGTGCTGTCGAGCCAGGCGACTTCCGAAGTCCGTTGCCCAACCGTGATGACGCTACCATCAAACCAGATATGTCCGCTCCCGTCCGAATCGGCGATGCGATCCAGGGTGATTTCCGCCGTATCGCTGCTCCGGAAGCGGTAGTTGTCGTCGCCAAGCCCACCTGCAAGGAAGTCGTTCCCCGCGCCACCCTCTAGATCGTCACTACCATCCAGACCATAAAGGTAGTCATCGCCCGCCCCTCCTCTAAGCGTATCGCTCTCTCTCCCACCGATCACAAGCTCGTTGTTGCCGTCGCCATCGTAGGAAAGACCGCTATCGCCATTCTGAATTACCAGCTTTCCCATTCTGCTAAGCAAGGGAGAGCTACTACCGCCATCTTTGAGGAAATCCCACAATGCTCTGGAAAGACGATTCCTGCCTCGCCCATCTCCATCTTGGGAGAAGCGCGACATGTCTAGGGAAATGCCACCGCTAACGTTCTCCACCAGGCCTGCGCCGACCGCGTCTTTCTGAAAGAAATAGTATTCGGAAAGTGCATCGATGATGCCCTTGTTGAGAGTCGTCTCGGATGCGGTTCCCGCGGTACCGATGCGCTGCAGGTCCTGGCCAATCGCATCCAGCCGCGCCAACGGACTGCCAGCCTCCAGATCAGCCAAGTGACGGATCATGAGTTGCGCCATCAAATTTGGCGGTTCCTGGTCCGCACTGCTTCCATAGAGCGAAGGATCGATGAACTCCGCGAGCGCTAAGCGCTGCTGGGCCATTCCGAGCCGGAAGTCTTCGGAGTACATCGCTGCCTGCAACAGCGTCATCGAGTGGAGTTCAGCACGAGGACTCAGGCTGGTGAGAAAGCTTGTACCGTCGAGAACTGAAGGTGTGCCGATGCTTATTGCCGGCATCGCATTCCCTTCGATGACTGTCATGGGAAACCGGATCAATTCGAGGATTTCGCCCTCAAGGTAATAGCTGGTTACCTGCGACTCCCGAGCTGCGAATTCGGTCGCCAAGGACTGCACATAGGCATCGAACTCTGTATTGAAAAATCCCGCGATCGCGAGCTGCGCATGGAGATTGACAACTTCTGCCACGTCGACCGCAGTGGCCTGGAAAGGTGCAGCGTCAAACGTGGTGGATGGCAAGTCGAAGAACACGCTCATCATGGAGGCCAGACCACCGCCGAGGGAGTGACCCGTGAAGCTGATTTGTGCACCCGGGTTCTGCGCTATGACATTCATCACCAAAGTCATCGCCTGCAGTATCTGCACCGAGCCTGCACCGAGGCCGGCCGGGATGTTCGCCACGGCGAAGTCGTTAATCAACGCCTCGTTGGAACCCGTGAACGAGATAACAATCTCGTTATCCCTTTGGTAGACGCCAGCAGAGAATCCGGTGATCGCGTCATCTTTAATCCACGCCTTTTCTTTCCAGTCCGGCGAAGTAGGAATGCGATTCACTTCAGGTCGATTGTAGACCCGGTTTGCCAGAAGTGCGTAGTCAAGTCTATCTGCCATTTTTCAGTCCTTTAGGTTTATCACTTCCACAGTGCGATGATGCGCTAGCAATTATTTTTCAAAATCCCCGATATTCTCTTTAATCTATCTGAGTTTCTTTTCCGTCGCTCTTCTTTCTCGACCTCACGGACCAAGGCGGGCTCTCCGGTACGGCGGACGTTAGCTAGTAGATTCGCGAGTTGGCCGATGCGACCTGAATCCAGTGGAATTACTCTCCATTCACCGCCATCGGTCGATGCGTATTCGATATAGGGAGACTGCGGCCTTCCCATATCGTACCAAGTATCGCAGTAGACGTAGGTGGCCACCACGATCCAAGTCGATGTTGCCGCTTCGTAGTCCAGCACAATCGGAACCAGATTTGACCGCCATGTCGGCGGAGCCTTGGCGTTGGACGTGCCTGAGAAACTCAGCGTCTCCTCGCTCGACTTCCAGCCCGTCGGGCCACCAATTTCACGTTGAATGTGACCTTTCGCTGTTCGATCAATGGTGATCAGCTGCCCATCGGAAAGGCGGACCTCTTCCTTCCATGCCAGGCTCACCCGGCCGCAGCCTGCCAGCGTCGCGAGAAGAACGCAGAAAAGAGCCGAACGAATGTTACGCATGCTTGAAGTACTCATGAATGGCAGACTCAACTTCCAAGTGCAACACCTCACAGAGCGTAGGGTGTTGCGATGGGAAGACAGTACAGTCATCTGAGTAGTGAGGAACGCGCGGTGCTTCAGGTCGAACGCGATCGGGGAACGAGTCTTCGTGGGATCGGTCGCCGCCTGGGGCGTAGCGCATCGACGCTGAGCCGCGAGATCCGGCGTCTGGACAGCGGCGTGTACTCGGCGCATGCGGCAGCCCTGGTGTATCGATCGCGGCGATCGCGCAGCGTACGAGCACGCAGGCTGATCGCGGGCGCGGTGCTGTTCGAGTTCGTCCACGACCGTCTTGTGTTCGATCGCTGGTCGCCGCAGCAGATCGCGGCCACACTGCGGGACATGCATCCAGACGACGCCAGCCAGCGGGTCAGTCACGAGACGATCTACGCGGCCATCTACGCGCATCCGCGCGGCGGCCTGAAGCAGGCCCTGGTCGATGCATTGCGCCAGAGCAAGCCCACGCGAGGCCGCAGGCGCACCACAGCAGCGGCGCGCACCTGGGTACCGGAGGAGCTGCGCATCGTGCATCGGCCCGAAGCGGTGGAACAGCGCCTGCTGCCGGGGCATTGGGAGGGCGACCTGATCAAGGGCGCGTTCAACCGGTCCTGCGTGGGCACGCTGGTCGAGCGCAAGACACGCTTCGTGGTGCTGTGCAGGATGGATGGCTGCACCGCGGACGCCGCGCTGGAAGGCTTCACTCGCCAGATGAAGAAGCTGCCGGCCTTCCTGCGCGAGAGCCTGACCTACGACCGCGGAACGGAACTGACCTGTTACGAGGAGCTGATGCGACGGTTGAACATCGACGTGTGGTTCGCCGATCCGTATGCGCCGTGGCAGCGGGGCAGCAACGAGAACACCAATGGCCTGCTGCGCCAGTTCCTGCCCAAGGGCGTGGACTTGTCGCAAGCGAGCCAGGAGTACCTCAATCACGTCGCCAAGCTGATGAATGGGCGTCCTCGCCAGACATTAGGCTGGGCCACGCCGGCAGCGGCCATGGAGAAGGAAATCCTCGCCTTCAAATCACGTGTTGCACTTGATTCTTGAGACCGCCAATCCTCCCACTGCCTTCGTACAATTCGAATATCTACTTCTTCAACCAATTGATTATCTTGCGGTTTCGCTCATCGCTCTCGCAACGCTTCCCCGCCATGCTGCCGCAACGGACTCAACAGATAGTCGATCACCCGGCGCTTGCCCGTCTTGATCTCCGCGCTCAACACCATGCCGGCGCTCAGGCTCACCACCACACCGTCGATATCTAGGCTGCTGCCGTCCAAGCGGATGCGGGCAGGGAACACCAAGCCCAGCTTCTCGTCCTGCGCCGCGTCGTGAGACACGCTCATTACCTTTCCGGTCAGGTAGCCATAGCGCGTATACGGGAAACTCTCGATCTTCACCGTCACCGGCTGCCCCGGGCGTACGAAGCCGATGTCCTTGTTGAGTACCGTCGCCTCGACCTCCAGCGCCTCCTGCGGCACCACCGCCAGCAGTTCCTGCGCCGGGGTGACCACGCCGCCGACGGTATGCACCGCCAGCTGCTGCACGGTGCCATCCACCGGCGCACGCAGCGTCATCAGGCCATCGCGCCGCCCGGCCTTGGCCAGTTCCGGCGTGCCCTGCGCCACCTGCTGCTCTGCCTCGCGCAACTGGTCCAGCGTCTGCTGCCGGAACTCGGCCACCAGCACGCGCAGTTCCTCCTCGGCCGCGCGCAGCGCCGAGCCGATCTCCTGCAGCCGGTTGCGCTGCGTGGCCAAGTCGCGTTCGGCGGCGATGCGCTCCTGCTCGCGCAGCAGATAGTCGTGGCGGCCGACGTACTTGCCCTCGACCAGGCGGCCGTAGTCCTCGGCACGCGCCTTGGAGATGCGCGCCGACTCGGCCATCGGTTCGATCGCCGCGCACCCGGATGCGCCGCACCACGGCCGTCTCGGCCGGCTGGATGACCTTGGTGCGCGAATCGGCCACGGTCCTGCCCGGCGCCACTGCGACGATGTCCAGTTTGCCCAGGCATGCCCACAACAGGGCGACACAGAAGAACGCGACGATGGTCCGCATCGTCCAGCGCGCCGTGGGCGAGACCGGGGTTTCGATCAGTTCCAGGTGGGCGGGCAGGAACGCGCGCTCGTCGTCGCGGCGCGCGGGCGCGTCCAGTGCGCGGCGCGCGGCCCAGGCCGAGCGAAACACGCCCCCGTAGCGCTGCGCGAATGCATGGACCCCCTCGAGGACGTGCTTCATGCCACCCCCGCCTGCAACCGGTGCAGCCGCGCGTAATGCCCGTCCGGGCGCTCGACCAGTTCGGCATGGGTGCCGGTCTCGACGATCTGCCCCTGCTCCACCACCACGATCCGGTTCGCGCGCCGCACCGTCGATAGCCGATGGGCGATGATCAACACGGTGCGGCCCTTGCAGATGGCGTGCATGTTGGCCATCACCGCATGCTCGGACTCGTAGTCCAGCGCACTGGTAGCCTCGTCGAGGATCAGGATGCGCGGATCGGTGATCAGCGCCCGGGCGATGGCGATGCGCTGGCGCTGGCCGCCGGACAGGCCGGTGCCGTGTTCGCCCACCGAGGTGTCGTAGCCGTCGGACAATTCGGTGATGAAGTCGTGCGCGCCCGCCAGCTTCGCGGCGTGGATGACCCGCTCCAGCGGCATCCCGGGATCGGCCAGCGCGATGTTCGCGCGGATGCTGCGGTTGAACAGGACGTTCTCCTGCAGCACGACGCCGAGCTGGCGCCGCAGCCAGGCCGGATCGGCCAGGGCCAGGTCATGGCCGTCGATCAGCACGCGACCGCGCGCGGGGGTGTAGAGCCGCTGCACCAGCTTGGTCAGCGTGCTCTTGCCCGAGCCGGAGCGCCCGACGATCCCGATCACCTCGCCGGGCTGGATGTCCAGCGCGACCCCGGCCAGGACCTCCGGCGCCTCCGGGCGGTAGCGGAAGTGCACGCGCTCGAAGCTGACCCGGCCCTGGATCGGCGGCAGCGCCATCTTGCTGCCGGGCAGTTCGGTGCGGGTGTTGAGGATGTCGCCCAGCCGCTCGACCGAGATGCCGACCTGCTGGAAATCCTGCCACAGCTGCGCCAGGCGGATGATCGGGGCCGCCACCTGGCCGGAGAGCATGTTGAAGGCAATCAGCTGGCCCAGCGAAAGCTGGCCGTCGATCACCCGTTTGGCGCCGAAGAACAGGATCGCCACGCCCACCAGCTTCTGCACCAGCTGCACACTTTGCTGGCCGATGGTCGCCACCCGGGTCACGCCGAAGCCGGCGCTGACATAGCCGGCCAGCTGGTTGTCCCAGGTGCGGGTGGCGCGCGGCTCGACCGCCATCGCCTTGACCGTGCCGATGCCGCTGACGGTCTCGACCAGGAACGACTGGGTGTCGGCGCCGCGCGCGAACTTGTCCTGCAGGCGCTGGCGCAGCACCGGCGTGATCGCGCCGGAGATCAGCGCGTACAGCGGCAATGAAATCACCACGATCACCGTCAGCCAGCCGCTGTACCCGCACATCACCGCCAGGAACACCACGGTGAACAGCAGGTCCAGCACCGTGGTCAGCGCCTGCCCGGTCAGGAAGCTGCGGATGTTCTCCAGCTCGCGCACGCGGGCGATGGTGTCGCCGACGCGCCGCGACTCGAAATACGCCAGCGGCAGCGCCAGCACGTGGCGGAACAGCCGCGCGCCCAGCTCCACGTCGATCTTGCTGCTGGTGTGGGCGAACGCGTAGGTGCGCAGCCCGGTCAGCAGCACCTCGAACACCGCCATGCAGACCAGGCCGATGGCGATCACGTCCAGCGTGGTGAGGCCGTTGTGGACCAGCACCTTGTCCATCACCACCTGGAAGAACAGCGGGGTGATCAGCGCGAACAGCTGGATGAAGAGCGAGACGACGAACACTTCCAGCAGCATTCGCCGGTACTTGACGATGGCCGGGATGAACCAGGTGAAGTCGAACTTGGCCAGCTGGCCCAGCACCGAGGCGCGCGAGGCGACCTGCAGCAGGCGCCCGCCATAGCGTCGTTGCAACTCCTCCACCGCGATCTGGCGCGGACGCCGCTCGGCGAGATCGTGGATCAGCGCCTGGTCGCCCTGCATGCGGGCAATCAGAAAGGCCTCGCCCGTCGTTCCCCAGGCCAGCGCCGGAAAGTTCGCCATGGACAGGCGAGCGGCCGGCACCCCGGAGACCTTGGCCTTCAGCCCAAGTTGGCGCGCGGCCAATAGCAGAGTGGCCTCATCGAAGGCCGCTGCGCTCCTGCCGAACGCATGCGCAAGCTGGGACGCATCGACCGCAATGCCGTGCAACTGCGCCAACAGCACCAGGCCACGCAGCGCCAGATCCGCTGGCGGATCTGCCGCAGGCACGTCTTCCCCAACCCGCGCTAACGCCACTCCCCCCTGTTGCATAACGTCCCTGCTATGCGGCCCTCAATGGCCTTGATGGCGCGGAGCATTGCGGGAGGCTCACGCAAAAGTCAAGCGCCCTGCCGCTGCGGCGAGCGCCGCAACGGTTGCGCCCAGCGGCGCCGTACAATCCATGCCTGAAGCAGGCAGGCATTCGATTCCAGGCGCGCCGTGTCCACTCGCCGCGAGCCTGTGGCCAGCGCATTTCTGGTCCAGGCGATGCCCCCTGTGGGCGAGAGAAAAACGCGCTAGCGCGGCGTCCGGACGCGCCTGGCCGCTGCCGGTGCCGTCTTCGCGGCGCGCTTTTGCGCCTTCGGCGATGCGCGCCCGATCGTCCGCGCAGGCGTCTTCTTGGGCTTGGCCGCCTTCTTGGGCAGCGCGGCCTGCGTCGGCTTGGCCTTGCGCGCGGCAGGCCTGGAAGCGGCCGCGCGCTTGGCCGGCGCCGGCACGGCGTCGGCGGCGCCTTCCGGCGCGCGCCGCGGCGGCGGCCGGCGGCCAGCGGTCAACGCGCGCCAGCTGTGGCCACCGTTGAGCGCGAGCAGGGCGTCGGCGGCGGCCGGGCCGGCGCTGCCGGCCGGGTACTGCGCCACTTCCTCGGCCGAGGCCTGCCACGCGTCGAGGATCGGCTGCACGATGCGCCAGGCCGCCTCGACCATGGTCGCGTCCTGGAACAGGCCGGCCTCGCCGTTCATGCAGTCCTGCAGCAGGCGCTCGTAGCCGACCGTGTATTCCTTCGGGAACCAGTCGCGGTAGCGGAAGTCCATGCGCACCGGCGCCAGGCTGACCCGCGCGCCCGGGCGCTTGACGTCGAACTGCAGCGAGATGCCTTCGTCGGGCTGGATGTGCAACACCAGCCAGTCGGGACCGTAGCCGCCGATCTCGGCGCTGCGCAGCGGCGCCAGCGGCGCCGGCTTGAAGCGGATCGCGATCTCGGTGGTGCGTTCGCGCAGGCGCTTGCCGGTGCGCAGGTAGAACGGCACGCCGGCCCAGCGCCAGGTGTCGACCTGCAGCTTCATCGCCACGTAGGTCTCGGTGTTGGAATCGGCCGGCACCGTGTCTTCCTCGCGGTAGCCGGGCACCGCGTTGCGCCCGATCGCGCCGGCCGCGTACTGGCCGCGGACCACGTCGGCCGGGGTCAGCGGCCGCACCGCTTCGATCACCTCGGCGCGCCGGCGCAGCATCGCGGTGGGCGTGAACGCCGCCGGCGGTTCCATCGCGATCATCGCCAGCAGCTGGAACAAATGGTTGGGCACCATGTCGCGCAGGCAGCCGGTGGGATCGTAGAAACGCCCGCGGCCTTCCACGCCGATGGTCTCGGCGGCGGTGATCTGCACGTGGTCGATGCGGTCGCGGTTCCATACCGGCTCGAACAGGCCGTTGGCGAAACGGAAGGCGAGGATGTTCTGCACCGTCTCCTTGCCCAGGAAATGGTCGATGCGGAACACCTGGTCCTCGTCGAGCACGCGGCCGACGATGGCGTTGAGCTCCCTGGCGCTTTGCAGGTCGTGGCCGAACGGCTTCTCCACGATCACCCGCCGCCAGCCGCCGCCGGCGTGCTGCTCGACCAGCCCGGCCGCGCCCAGCTGCTCGATCGCCGGGGCGAAGAAGCGCGCCGCGGTAGCCAGATAGAACAGCACGTTGCCACCGGTCCGGTACTGTGCGTCGTACTTGGCGATCACCTCGCCCAGCGCGCGATAGGTGGCCGCGTTGGCGAAATCGCCGCGCAGGTAGTGCAGCCGCGTGCGCAGCCAGTTCCATGCCTCCGCGTCCGCGCCGTCGGCCTTGAACTCGGCGTTGCGGTCGGCCATCAGGCCGCGCAGCGCGGTGCCGAGCAGGCGCCGCCAGCTGACTTCGCCGATGTCGCCGTGATCCACCCCGATCACCGCGAACTGCTCGGGCAGCGCACCGCTGCGGCGCAGGTTGTACAGCGCCGGCAGCACCAGCCGCCGGGTCAGGTCGCCGCGCGCGCCGAAGACCACGATCAGGCAGGGCGGAGTCGCTTGTGTCGCATCGCTCATGGATGGGTTTCCTGTTTGCCGAGTAAGCCATGCAGGCGCAGCGCGGCGTGGACCAGGGCCACGTGCGAATAGCCCTGCGGGAAGTTGCCGAGCATGCGGCCGCTGCGCGGATCGTATTCCTCGGCCAGCAGGCCGACGTCGTTGCACAGGCCGAGCAGGCGTTCGAACAGGGCGCGCGCCTGTTCGCTGCGACCGAGCAGCGCATAGTTTTCCACCAGCCAGAAGCTGCAGGCGATGAAGCTGCCCTCGCCCGCCGGCAGGCCGTCGCCGCTGTCGTCGTCGGCGCGGTAGCGCTCGACCAGGCCGTCGCTGCTCAGCCGTTGCGCGATCGCATCGGCGGTGGCGGCCACGCGCGGATCGTCCGCCGGCAGGAACCCGACCAACGGGATCAGCAGCGTCGCCGCGTCCAGCCGCTCGCTGCCGTAGCTCTGCACGAAATAGCCATCGCGGTGCACGCCCTGTTGCAGCACCTGCGCCTGCACTTCGTCGGCCAGCGCGCGCCAATGCGCGCGTTGCGCGGCATCGGCATCGGTGACCCCGTCGCGCGCGCCGCAGTCGAACGCCAGCCACGCCATCACCTTGGAATGCACGAAGTGGCGGCGCTGATCGCGGATCTCCCAGATGCCTTCGTCCGGCTCGCGCCAGCGCTGCTCCAACACTTCCAGCAACTGCCGCGCCAGCGAGCGGCCATGCGCCGCGGTGGCCATGCCTTCGTGGTGGCCGCGATGGAACGCGGCGATCACCTCGCCGTACACATCCAGCTGGAACTGGCCGGCGGCGGCATTGCCGACGCGCACCGGCAGCGCGCCTTCGTAGCCGGGCAGCCAGTCCACCTCCCATTCGGGCATGCGCCGTTCGCCGCCGATGCCGTACAGCGCCTGCAACTGGTCCGGCGAGCCGGCCACGGTGCGCTGCAGCCAGCCATGGAAGGCGGCCGCTTCGTCGGAATAACCGGCGGCGTGCAGCGCGGTCAGGGTGAACACCGCATCGCGCAGCCAGCAGAAGCGGTAGTCCCAGTTGCGTTCGCCGCCGAGCCGTTCCGGCAGCGAGGTGGTCGGCGCGGCGACGATCGCGCCGGTGGGCAGGTAGCTCAGGCCCTTCAGTACCACCAGCGAACGGCGTACCGCCTCGGTCCACGGGCCGGCATGCACGCAGCGGTGCGACCAGCCATGCCAGAACGCCTCGGTCTGCGCCAGCGCCTGTTCCGGCGCCAGCGGCGGCGGCAGTTCCAGGTGCGAGGCGCCATGGCTGAGCACGAACCAGGTGCTGGCACCGGCCTCCAGCGCGAAGTCCGCTTCGGTGGCGAAGCCGTGGCCGTGCATCGGCTGCGGGCTGCGCAGCGCGATCTGGTCCGGCCCGGCGATCGCCTGCAGGCCGCCGTCGATCTGCGACACCCAGGGGATGGTGCGGCCGTAGTTGAAGCGCAGCTGCAGCTGCATGCGCAGCGGCACGCGCCCGCGCAGCCCGCGCACGATGCGCACCACGTGGTTGTGCACGTCGTCGCCGTGGCTGGCGGCCATGAAGTCCAGCACCGCCACCGCGCCGCTGTCGGTCTCGAACTCGGTCTCCAGCACCAGGCTGCCGTCGCGGTAATGGCGCGTGCTGCGGAACTCGGCCAGCGGTGCGATCGACCAGCGGCCGTGCTCCGGGGTGCCCAGCAGCGCCGCGAACAGCGCGTCGGAATCGAAGCGCGGCAGGCACAGCCAGTCGATCGAACCTTGCTTGTCCACCAGCGCCGCGCTGCGGCAGTTGCCGAGCATGGCGTAGTCCTCGATTCGCGCCGCCATCGTGCCGCCCTCCTCGGTTGCCGGTGCGGATCGACGCACCAAGCGGTCAGTCTCCCATGCCGAGTGTGTGCAAAAGCTGACGGCGGCGTTGCGGCGGCGAGTGCCTGTAAGAAGCTTCAAGGACCGGTCGTGGTGTACGCACGGCTGCCGTCGCGGCGGCGAAGTTTGCCCCCATCGCGACCTCGCAGCGCTCCTCGCACTGGATGCCCCGAGCCCTCCGAAGTCGCTCGCACACGCATCCGGTGGATTGCGTCCGGCCGCGAGTCCGGCTGGCCTTGGGGGTCGGCTGCGTGGGGTCCGGAGCCTGTCGGATTTGCCACTTCGGCCGTACCCTCACCCCAACCCCTCTCCCGGGGGGAGAGGGACTTTGTTGCTTCGCTGCTCCAGATCTTTGAAGAAGGCGACCGCCTCAGCGGCCTTCGCGCAGGAAGCGGGCCATCGAGGACACCCCCGGCAGCGCCGGCTGGAACTGGCCGGCGACGTCGACGAAGCCGCGCATCACCGCGATCTCGCGCGGCGGGCGGTTCAAGGTGTCGCGCAGGTCCGGGTCGGCGCCGGCGCGCAACAGGCGCTGCACCAGCAGCGGCAGGCCGTGCAGCGCGGCCAGGTGCAGCGGGCCGAAGCCGCGCGGGTCCTGCACGTCCAGGCTCACCTCTTCGTCGAGCAGGCGCTCCACCCCGGCCAGCACCACCGGCTCTGCGCAGGCGGTGCCCGGTTCGGCGCGCGCGCCGAGCAGCAGCAGCAGCGGGGTCACCCCGCCGGCGGCGCTGCGGTCGGCTTCGGCGCCGGCCAGCAGCAAGGTATCCAGCAGCGCCAGCAGGCGCGCCTTGTCGTGCGCGCTGAAGCCGTACAGCGCGGCGCAATGCAGCGGCGCCAGTTGCTGCGCGTCGCCGGCATGCACGTCGGCGCCGGCCGCCAGCAGGCGCGCGGCGATGTCCGGCAGGCCCAGCGCGCAGGCCAGCATCAGCACGCTGACGCCGCCGGGCAGGCGCTGCTCGATCTGCGCGCCGGCGGCCAGCAGCGCGGCGACGATGTCGGTCTGGCGCATG
This sequence comes from Xanthomonas hyacinthi, assembly GCF_009769165.1. Taxonomy (NCBI): domain Bacteria; kingdom Pseudomonadati; phylum Pseudomonadota; class Gammaproteobacteria; order Lysobacterales; family Lysobacteraceae; genus Xanthomonas; species Xanthomonas hyacinthi. The sequence goes on along the minus strand of NZ_CP043476.1, from coordinate 2,245,674 downwards.
CTCACCGCCGCCGACAACGGCGTGGCGCCGCTGGCCGCGGCGTGCTGCAGGTTGGCGCCGCGCGCCAGCAGCAGGTCCACCGCCGCGGCATGGCCGCCGCCGGCGGCGCGCAGCAGCGCGGTACAGCCCTGCGCGTCGATCGCGTCCACTGCCAGGCCGAGGTCGATCAGGCGGCGGATCGCATCGGCGTCGCCGACCATCGCCGCGGCCGGCAGGTCGGCCTCGCGCAGCGGACGCCGCGGCAACGGCCAGATCCGCCAGTCCAGCCAGTCGACCAGGTCGCGGCGGCCGCTGGCCAGGGCCACGCCCAGCGGGGTCTGGCCGTCGGCAGCGCGCGCTTCCGGCGAGGCGCCCTGCTGGATCAGCAGCTTCAGCGAGGCCTCGCGGCCCAACGCGGCGGCCAGGTGCAGCGCGGTCATGCCGTGGCTGTCACGCGCCTCGCGGTCGGCGCCGCGTTCGAGCAGTTGCAGCTGCAGGCGCAGCCAGCCCAGGCGCACCGCCAGCGACAGCGGCGGATCCCCGGCCGGCGACGGCGCGAACGGGTCGGCGCCGCGTTCGAGCAGCTCCAGCGCGAACTGCTCCAGCGCGCGCGAGGCGTGGTCGTGCTGCGCGCAGGCGGCGAGCAGCCGGGTCAGGCCGCCGCGCCCGGCCGGCGACACGCCCTGGCGCAGCAGCGCCTGCAGGCTGGGCACCGCTTCCACGCCGCGCGAGAGCAACGCGAACATCGGCGTGTCGCCGCAGGCGTCGAGCACTTCGGGCGCGGCGCCATGCGCCAGCAGCCAGTCCACCGCCTGTGGGTTCAGCGCCAGGTGCGGATCGTGCAGCAGCGCGCCCAGTTCCTCGGCCGCGCACAGCCGCGCCAGCGCCGCCAGGCCGTCACGCTGGCCCAGTTGCAGGCCTTCGCGCAGCAGTTCCAGTGGCGGCCGGTCGGGCAGGCTGGCGCGGCCGACTTCGCCCTGGCCGTCGCTGACCGCGGCCGGCAACGGGTAGTCCGGGTCCAGCGCGGACACGATCGCCCAGCGCCCGGCCTCGGCGGCCAGATCGACTGCGCGGCGGCCGCTCTGGTCCGGCTGCGCGGCGGCGATGCCCAGTTCCAGCAGGCGCCGGATCAGCCCCGGCGAGACCTGGTCGGCGGTGCATGCCAGCAGCACCGCGTTGCGGCCGTCGCCATCGACCGCGCCGAGCTCGGGCTTGTGCGGCAGCAGGTGTTCGAGCACCGCGACGCGGCCATGCCGGGCGGCTTCCAGCCATGGCGTGCGGCCCAGCGCATCGCGCGCTTCCAGGTTGGCGCCGGCGCCGAGCAGCGCATCGACGATCTCCACGTGCCCGGCCTGCGCCGCCTCGTGCAGCGCGCTGCGGCGCTGGCGGTCGCGGGCATCGACCCGCGCCTTGTGCTTGAGCAGCAGCTGCACGCCGGCCGGATCGTCTTCCTCGGTGCCGGCCGCGGCCAGCAGCACCGGGCTGCCCTCGGCCGGCTCGGGCTTGGCGCCGCGTTCGAGCAGGAACTTGCCCATGCGCCAGTTGCCGACGTGGCAGGCCACCGCCAGCGGGGTCAGGCCGTCGCGGTTCAATGCGTCCAGCTCGGCCGCGGCATCGCGCAGCAAGGCGGCCACGCCCGGATCGGAGCTGCGCGCGGCGTGGTGCAGCGGGGTATTGCCGTCGCTGTCGCTGGCGCGCGGGTCGGCGCCGTTGGCGAGCAGGGTCATCACCGCCTCGGGACGGCCATGCCAGCTGTCGCGGGTGGCGGCCAGCAGCGGGGTCATGCCCAGGTGCGGCTGGTTGACGTCCACCCCGCGCACGATCAGCTCGCGCAGCAGGCGCAGGTCCGGCAGCACCGCGGCCAGCACCGGCAGGCTGCGCTGGTCGCGCCAGTCCGGCGCCGGCAGCGCCTGCGGGTCGGCGCCGGACTGCAGCAGTTGCAGCGCGCGATCGACGCGGCCGCCGCGCGCGGCGGCGTACAGTGCCGCATGCAGTTCATCCGCTGGCGGCGGCGCTTCGTCCGCGCGCAGCGCCGAGGCGGCGCTCAGTTCGGCGAACAGGTCCGCCGACGACGCCGGCAGCGGCAGCGCCTGCGGCGGCGCCACCCGCTGCAGCAAGGCATGCAGCAGCGGCGACAGCAGCGCATAGGCCAGCGCCAGCGGCCAGCGCGCCGCAGCGGCCAGCAGCCCGGGCCAGGCCAGCAGCACGCCGACCCCGGCCAGCAGCAGCACCAGCGCCGCCACCGCCAGGCCGCGCCAGGCCTGCACGTCCTGCTGCGCCAGCGCCTGCCAGCGCGCGCCCAGCGCGCCGCCCTCGCACTCGCTGCCATGCCACAGCGGCCAGGTGCGCCACAGCCCGAGCAACGCCGCGCTGGCGGCCACGCTCAGCGCCAGCGCGGCGGCCAGGCTGCCGCTGTCGCGCAGCGCCGCCAGCGGCCAGGCCACCAGCAGCGCGACCAGGCCCAGTCCGCCGGCCCACAGCGCCAGCAGCGGCAGCAGTTCGCGTGCCAGCGCCCGCAGGCTGGTCGGCCGCGGCCGGCTGCCGCGGTGCCAGGACAGCGCCAGCGCGAACGCCGGCTGCGCCAGCCACGCGCCCAGGGCGGCGGCCAGCGGGCCGAACCCGGCGACCAGCACCAGCAGCGCGCCCAGCGCGGCAGCGATCCAGGGCGCGCGCGCGTGGAAGGGGGAATCAGTCATCGTGTCGGCCGGTCCGGCCGTCGGGCAGCGGCGGCAATTGCAGATGGAAGCCGCAGCCGGCCAGGTTCGCGCGTACCGCCGCGGGGTCGGTCCTGGCCAGGGTGCGCTCGGCGGTCAAGGCCACCTCCAGCACGAACACCAGCGGCTGCAACGACGCCAGCAGCGGTTGCGGCAGACAGCCGAAATCGTCGCGCGCGGCGAGGTAGAGATAGGTGTCCGGCTTGCGTTGGCTTTTGTAGACGTAGGCTTGCATGCGCGTGGCGTGCGCCTGGCGTGGAAAGGCAAGCGATTGTGGAGGAAATGCGCCAGCGGCGAAAGCGCGCGCGCCGCGCTGCATTTATAAAGCACGCGGCGTGCCCGTTCACGTTCAGCGTGGGCGCGCGCGCTTCACGGCTTTGCGGACCGCGCCGATATACTCCTGCGACTCGTCCTTTACGGAATATCGCGTGACCGAAGCGTCCCCGTCGCCCCGCATGGCACCCGTCGCAATTCGTGCGTACACCGCGACCACCGCGCTCGGCAGCGGATTGCAGGCCCAGGCCAGCGCCTTGCGCGAGAGCCGCAGCGGCCTGCGCCGCAACGATTTCGGCGCGCAGCCGCTGCCCTGCTGGATCGGCCGCGTGGACGCGCTGGAAACGCTGCCGCTGCCGCTGCCGCCGGCGCTGGCCGCATGGGAATGCCGCAACAACCGCCTGGCGTGGCTGGCGCTGCAGCAGGACGGCATGCAGGCGGCGCTCGCCGCCGCCGCGCAGCGCCACGGCGCCGAGCGCGTGGCGGTGGTGATGGGCACTTCGACCTCCAGCATCGGCGCCAGCGAGGAGGCCTACACCCGGCTCGACCACGACGCCGCGGGCGCGCGCTTCCCTGCCGACCTGGACCGGCCGATCGTGCATACGCCGCATTCGCTGGGCGATTTCCTGCGCCACGCCAGCGGCCTGCGCGGCCCGTGCATCACCGTGGCCACGGCTTGTTCGTCCAGCGCCAAGGTATTCGCGCAGGCGGCGCGGCTGATCGCCGCCGGGGTGGTGGATGCGGCGCTGGTCGGCGGCGTGGACACGCTGTGCGGCAGCGTGCTGTTCGGTTTCAACGCGCTGCAGCTGGTGTCGCCGGAGCCGTGCCGGCCGTTCGACCTGCGCCGGGTCGGGCTGTCGCTGGGCGAAGCCGGCGGCTACGCGCTGCTGGAGCGCAGCGATGCGGCCGCGGCGCCGCCGGCGCTGGCGCTGCTGTGCGGCTATGGCGAATCCAGCGACGCGCACCATATGTCCGCACCGCACCCGCAGGGCCTGGGCGCACGCCTGGCGATGCGCGGCGCGCTGCAGCGTGCCGGCGTGGACGCCGCGCAGATCGGCTACCTGAACCTGCACGGCACCGCCACCCCGGCCAACGACAGCATCGAGGCCGCCGCGGTGGCCGCGCTGTTCCCGGCCACCCTGCACGCCAGTTCGACCAAGGCCTGGACCGGGCATACGCTGGGCGCGGCCGGTATCGTGGAGTCGGTGTTCGCGCTACTGGCGCTGCGCGACGGCCTGCTCCCCGGCACCCTCAACAGCGAACAACCCGATCCCGAGTGCGGCCCGCAGATCCGCTTCGCCAATGCCCACGCACAGGTCCGTTACGCGATGAACAATTCCTTCGGCTTCGGCGGCAACAATTGCTCGCTGCTGTTCGGCCGCGCATGAGCACGCCGATGTTGACTGCGACCCTCGAAGGCATCGGTTTCTGGACCGCGGGCCTGCCCAGCTGGGCGGCGGCACGCGCCTACGCCAGCGGCAGCGGCGGCACCGTGGACACGCCGGCACGGCCGGCCTCGCAGCTGCTGGCGGCCAACGAGCGGCGCCGCGCGCCGGACACGGTGGCGGTGTCGCTGGAAGTGGCGCTGGCCGCGTGCCAGGACGCCGGCCGCGATCCGGCCACGCTGCCGTCGGTGTTCACCTCCACCCACGGCGATCTGGCGATCACCGACTACATGTGCGCCACGCTGGCCGGCGATCCGCTGGCGATCTCGCCGACCAAGTTCCACAACTCGGTGCACAACGCCGCCGCCGGCTACTGGACCATCGGCGCCGGCGCCACCGCCGCGGCGACCGCGATCAGCGCGCACAACGCCAGCTTCGCGCAGGGCCTGCTGGAAGCGCTGTCGCAGCTGGCCGCTGGCGAAGAAGCCGTGCTGCTGGCCGGCTACGACAGCCGCTCGACCGGCCCGCTCGGACGCGTCTCGCACAGCGAAGGCCTGCTCGGCGGCGCGCTGGTGCTCGGCGCCGCCGCGCTGCCCGGCAAGCCGCGTCTGCGCGTGCGCCTGGCCGATGGCGACGCCGCCGCCGGCAATGGCGCACTGGCGCGACATGCCGCCGGCAACGCGATGGCGCCGATGCTGGTCCTGTTCGATGCGCTGGCCGCCGGTGCCGCCAGCTGCACGCTGGACGCAGGCGGCGGCCGCTGCCTGCACGTGGAGCTGCAGGCATGAGCCGGATCGCGCTGAGCGCCGCCGATGCCGCAATCCTGATTCCGGCGCTGAACGAATCGCTGCGCATCCGCGAAGTGGTCAGCGACGCGCTGGCGCACTGCCCGCGGGTGATCGTGGTCGACGACGGCTCCGACGACGGCACCAGCGACTGCATCGCCGACCTGCCGGTGACGCTGATCCGCCATCCGCAGCGGCGTGGCAAGGGCGCCGCGCTGCGCAGCGGTTTCGCCGAAGCGCAGCGCCAGGGCGCGCGCGCGGTGATGACCATGGACGGCGACGGCCAGCACAGCGCCGCCGATTTCCCGCGCCTGCTGGCCGCAGCCAATCGCCATCCCGGCTGCGTGATCGTCGGCGCGCGCCTGCGCAAGCGCGCCAGCCAGCCGACCATCCGCCGCATCGGCAACGACTTCGGCGACTGGGGCATCGCCTGGGGCTGCGGCTTCCGTCTGGTCGACAGCCAGAGCGGGCAGCGCCTGTATCCGCAGGCGGTGTACACGCTGCCGAATGTGCCCGGCGAAGGCTTCGTGTTCGAGGCGCAACTGCTGATCTCCGCCGCGCGCCAGGCCGGCGCGCGCGTGGTCGCGGTGCCGATCGAGACACGCTATGCCAAGCAGACGCCTGGCAACTTTCGCAAGAGCCATTTCCGCCTGGTCCGCGATCTGTGGAAGATCACCTCGCACGTGATCGTGCAGGTCTGGCAGTACGGCCATGTGCTGCGCGAATACCGCCGCGCCCGCGCCAACCCGGTGCTGATCGACGACACGGCCGGCGAGTTTGCGGTGCGGGCCACCCCTTTCGACAAAGAAGAAACGACATGAACGAACGGCATGCGGATGTGGCGATCGCCGGCGGCGGCCTGGCCGGGCTGACCCTGGCCTTGCAGCTGCGCCAGCGCGATCCGCAACTGCGCATCAGCGTGCTGGAACGGCGCGCGCACCCGGTGCGCGAGGCCGCGTTCAAGGTCGGCGAATCCTCGGTGGAGATCGGCGCGCACTACTTCGCCAACGTGCTCGGCCTGCGCGAGCACCTGGACACCGAGCAGATCCGCAAGTTCGGCTTCCGCTTCTTCTTCTCCGATGGGCGCGAGGACATCGACCGCTGCACCGAACTGGGCGTGAGCCGGCTGCTGCCGACGCCGTCGTGGCAGATCGATCGCGGCCGCTTCGAGAATTTCCTCGGCGAACGCGCGCGCGCGCTGGGCGTGGAGTTCATCGACGGCTGCACGGTGCGCGGCATCGACCTGGCCGACGACGACGCCGACCACCAGGTGCGCTACGAGCGCGACGGCGCCGCAGCGACGCTGCGCGCGCGCTGGGTGGTGGACGCCAGCGGCCGCGCCGGCCTGCTCAAGCGCAAGCTGGGCCTGGCCCAGGACAACGCGCACCACGCCAATGCGGTGTGGTGGCGGGTGGACGGGGTGGTGGATCCCAATGCCTGGTCGCAGGACAACGCCTGGCTGCAGCGCTGCACGCCGCCGGACCGCTGGCGCTCGACCAACCACATGTGCGGCCCCGGCTACTGGTTCTGGCTGATCCCGCTGTCCTCCGGCGCGCATTCGCTGGGCATCGTGTGCGATGCGCAGATGCATCCGCTGGAGACGATGAACACCCACGACAAGGCGATGGCCTGGCTGCGCAAGCACCAGCCGCAGGTGGCGCGCACGCTCGAGCAGGGCCAGCACGCGCTGCAGGACTTCATGTTCCTGCGCAAGTTCTCGCATGGCTGCAAGCAGGTGTTCTCGGCGCAGCGCTGGGCGCTGACCGGCGAGGCCGGGGTGTTCCTGGATCCGTTCTACTCGCCGGGCAGCGACTTCATCGCCATCTCCAACACCTACATCTGCGAACTGATCGGACTCGATCGCGCCGGGAACAACTTCGCGCCCTATGCCCAGCTGTACCAGCAGCTGTACTTCTCGTTCTACGCCAACACCCTGACCCTGTACCAGGACCAGTACCCGCTGTTCGGCGACGCGCAGGTGATGCCGGTCAAGGTGATCTGGGACTACACCTACTACTGGGCGCTGCTGGCGCCGCTGTACTTCTCCGACCGCATCGCCGACCTGCCCACGCTGGGCCGGCTACGCCCGCACTTCATGCGCGCGCGCGCGCTCAACCTGGGCATGCAGGCGCTGCTGCGCGACTGGGGCCGCCATAACGACGCGCAGGGCCGTCCCGAGACCGATGCGCGGCTGCTCGACCAGTACCTGATCGGCTGGTTCCACCAGCTCAACGCGGCGCTGTCGGACGTGCTGGACGACACGGCCTTCGTCGCGCGCCTGCGCGGCAACGTCGCGCGGATGAGCTGGCTGGCGCGCGAAGTGCTGGGCCAGGCGCGCGCGCAGCACCCGCAGATCGACGACCACGGCCTGGACGCGCTGCTCGCCGATGCGCTGCAGGGCGAGCGCGCGCTGGCCGACAGCTGGTACGCGCGCGCCGCGTAAGCGCAGACGGTGACGTGGGCCTCAGCCCATGCCGCCGTTGATGCCGATCACCTGGCCGTTGATGTAGCCGGCCGCGTCCGAGCACAGGAAGCCGACCAGCGCGGCGACCTCCTGCGGCTTGCCGGGGCGGCCGGCCGGCACCAGCTGCTTGATCGCCTCCGGCGCGAACGCCGCGCCGGCCATCGCGCCTTCGATCACCCCGGGCGCGACCACGTTGACGCTGATCCCGCGGCTGGCCATCTCCCGCGCCAGCGACTTGCTGGCGCCGTGCAGCGCGGCCTTGGCCGCGGCGTAGTTGGTCTGCCCGCGATTGCCGAGCACCGCCGCCACCGACGACACGCTGACGATGCGGCCCCAGCGCGTGCGCGCCATCGGCAGCAGCAGCGGCTGGGTCACGTTGAAGAAGCCGTGCAGCGACACATCGATGACCCGGTGCCATTGCGCCGCGCGCATCCCGGCCATCGGCGCGTCATCGTGGATGCCGGCGTTGTTGACCAGCACCTGGATCGGCCCGGCTTCCAGCAGCGCCGCCAGCGCGGCGGCGCTGGCATCGGCATCGGCCACGTCGAATGCCACCGCCTCGGCGCTGCCGCCGGCGGCGGCAATCTCCTGCACCACCGCAGTGGCGCGCGCCAGATTGCCGTTGGCATGCACGATCACGTGCAGTCCCTGCGCGGCCAGGTGCCGGCAGATCGCGCCGCCGAGATCGCCGCTGCCGCCGGTGACCAGGGCGCGGCGCGGGGAAGAAGGCTGGGACATCGTGGTTCCTCGGGCGAAATGGAGGCGGGGCCGCCATCCTAGCGATTCGCGGGCGTGGCGCCAGCGCGTGCCCGCTGTTGTAGGAGCGGCTTCAGCCGCGACAGGGGTTACCGATGGATCCTGTCGCGGCTGAAGCCGCTCCTACAGACGCCGCCGGTGAAGACGCTACGCCGCGCCCAACATCACCGTGGCGCGGCCGTCGGCCAGCAGCTGCGCGCGGTGCACGATGCGGAAGCCGTATTGCTGGCTGTCCTCGGCTTGCAGCAAGACCTCGGCCTCGCATTCGATCGCCTCCGGCAGCTCATGCAGATCGGCCACGTGCAGCTGTACGCCGCGCAGCGCGACCAGCATGCCCGGGCGCACCGGCTTGCCGCTGGCGCGGCCGAGCAGGCCGCCGTGCACCGCCATCGCCTGCGCGCCGTATTCGCACAGGTGCAGCGCGCGCAGGCGGCCGCCGCTGCGCAGCGGATGGTCGACCGCGCGGTGCGCGCCGCTGCGCAGCACGATGCGTTGCGCGTCCCAGGCGACCACGGCTTCCCACAGGCACATCAGGCCCTGGTGCGGGATCAGCGCCGCGATCGCGTCGCGGCCGTGCGGAAGTTCGCTCATGCCGCGTGCTCCTGGTGCGCCACGGCCGGCGCGTCGCTGGCGGTCTCGCGCGAAATCAGCAACGCCAGCACGAAGTTGAACAGCACGCCCAGCGCCACCGTGCTGCCGATCGCGCGCAGCACCGGGATGCTGGAGGCGGCCAGCAGCGCGAACACCAGCAGCGTCATCAGGCTGCACACGATCAAGGCGTGCAGCGTGCGCAACTGGTCGGCGCGGTCGGCGCCGGCGTGGTCGAAGAACAGTGCGTAGTCCAGGCCCAGGCCAGCGGCCAGGATCAGCGCGATCAGGTGGAACAGATTCAGCTCGACGCCGCAGCCGCGCAGGATCGCCAGGATCAGCAGCGTGGTCAGCGCCATCGGCAACAACACGCGCACGATCCGGCGCGGCGTGCGCAGCGCGATCGCCACGGTCAGCGCCAACAGCAGCGCGGCGATGCCGAGCGCGCCGAGCACGCGCCCGCGGTAGGCGGCGACCAGCGATTCGGAGGCCTCCTTCAGGTCCATCAGCTGCGCGCCGCTGCCCTGCACCGCACCGGCCAACAGCGCCGGGTCGCGCAGGCCGGTCAGCGACACCAGGGCGGTGGCGTGGTCGGCGCGGTCCAGCAACAGGCCATCGACGCTGGTCGCCAACGGCGTGCCGTGCAGGTCGCGCGCGGTCAGCGGCGGCGCGCGGCGCGCGCGCTCCAGGTCGGCCAGGAACGGGGCGAAGGCGTCGGCGCGGAACGGCGTGGCGGCGACCGCGGCGGCGGTCAGCACGCGCGCCTGCGCCGCATCCGGCAACGCGGCCTGGCGGCGCCGCTGGGTCGCCGCGCTGGGTAGGTAGCGCGCGGCCATGTCGTAGCCGGCCAGCTCGCCGCGCGCGACCAGCGCGTCCAGGCGCGGGCGCAGCCGTTCGGACGCGGCCAGCGCGGCGTCGGCAGATGCTGCGGGCAGGGCCAGCACGTAGCGCACGTCCGGCGCGCCCAGTTCCTGGCGCAGATGCGCGTCGCGGGCCAGGCCGTCGGCCGGCACCGGGGTCAGCTTGGACAGGTCGTTCTGCCAGAACGGGCCCGGCGCGAACGCGATCACCGCCGCCGCGACCAGCGCCAGCGGCAGCAGCGACCAGCGCGGCCGCGGCAACCGCGCGATGCCGTGCCACAGCCGCGCCAGCGCCGGCGAATCGGCATGGTCGCGCGGCGAGGGATCGATCAGCGCCGGCAGCAGCAGGCGCGTGGTCAGCGCCGCCACCAGCAGCCCGGCGATGGTGAACACCGCCAGCTGGCGCAGGCCGTCCACGCCGGAGAACAGGAAGGTGACGTAGGCGATGCAGGTGGAGACCACGCCGGTGGCCAGGGTCGGCCACAGGTGGCGCGCATTGGCGCGCGGATCCAGACCCGGGCGCTGATGGCTGAACAGGTGGATCGGATAGTCCTGGACCACGCCGATCAAGGTGAAGCCGAACGCCACGGTGATGCCGTGCACGCCGTCGAACAGCAGCGCCACCGCGCCCAGCCCGGCCAGGCCGGCGCTGGCCAGCGGCAGCACGCCGAGTACCGGGATCTTCCAGCTGCGGTAGGCGACCAGCAGCAGCACGATCAGACCCAGCGTATCCAGCATGCCGATCCATTGCGCCTCGTTCTGGGTGCGCCCGCCGATCTCCACCGAGAACGCGCCGGGGCCGGTCAGGGTCAGGCGGCTAGCGCTGCCGGCGCTGGCCTTGGCGAAGGCGGCATGGATCGCGTCCACCGCCCGCTGTTGCCCGGTCGGATCGAACCCGGCGGCGCGGGTCTGCGCGACCAGCAGCGCGTCCGTGCCGGCGCGATCGAACCAGACCCCGTCGCGCGGCTGCGGGCCGCCGGCCGGCTGCAGGCTTTCGGCCAGGTGCAGCACTTCCAGGGTCGGATCGCGCGGCAGCAGCGGCTCGACCATCGCCGCGGCCGGCGAGCCCAGGTCCTGCAGCCGCGCCTGCAGCGCGTCGGCCAGCGTCGCCGCATCCAGCGGGTGGGCGTCGAAGCTGTCGCTGAGCAGGTAGCGGTAGGCCAGCAGGCGCTCGGGGATTGCGTCCAGGCCGGCATCGGCGCCGTTGGCGACCAGCTCGAAGGTGTCGCGCTGCGCGGCCAGCTGCGCGCGTATCGCCTGCGACTGCCGCGCCAGGGTCGGCGCATCGGCGCCGGACAGCGACAGCAGCAGCAGCCGCGAGCCCGGGCCTTCGCCGAGTTCGTCGAGCAGCAACCTTTGCGCGGGGGTCTGGGCTTCCGGCATGAACTTGCGCAGATCCCCCGACACCTGCAGCACGTTGCCCAGCCACAGTCCGCCCACGGTCAGCAGCGCCAGCCACAGCAGCGCCAGCGAAATGCGTGCCTTCGAACTCAGTTGGCGTTTCATCGATTCGACCAAGCAAGCGCCAGCACGTTCTTACCCAGGGCCGCACGCAGCACGGCCCGCCTGCAGCTACCGCGGGCGGACATCAGCGCGCGTCGCCGTGACACAGCGCGGTCAGCGCATCGGTCTCGGCCAGGCTGGCCGCGTCGCGCGCGGCGCCGGCCAGCAGGGTGCGCTGCACGTCGCCCTTGGCCGGGGTGGTCTCGATGCAGCGCAGCTCGGCGCCGCGGCCGTACAGGCGCAGGCTGCGCAGCTGCGCGGCCAGTGCCGCATCCTTGGGCTGCAACTGCAGCTGCCAGCGTTCGCGGGTGCCGCTGCTGCTCAGCGTGTAATGCTGCTGCAGTTGCGCGCGGTCGCCGGACAGCAGCGCGCCGAAGCCGTTCTGCAGGCCGGCCAGTTCCGGCACCCGCGTCAGCGAGAAACGGCGCGGCGCCTTGCCGGCGCGCTCCAGCGTCGCTTCGCCGCCACGCAAGGTGGTGGTCTCGCGGTACGGCGCGGTGACCTCGCGCACCAGCGTGTCGCTGTCCGGGCGCCGGTACTGGCCCTGCACCCGTAGCGGCGCCTTCAGCAGCGCCGAGCTGCGCAGTTCGACGAACTTGGTGCTGACCGGGACCGGCCGCGCCAGCTTCTGCAGGATCCAGCCGGGGTCCAGCGGCTCAGGCGACGCGGCGCACAGCGGTGCGGCGCTGCACAGCAGTATCAGCATCCACGGCAAGCTGCGGCGCATCGGCATGGCGGTTGTTCCAGAAATCGTAGAAATTGAACCAGTTGTACGGCGCGGAGCGCGTGTAATGTTCCAGCCTGGCGGCGTAATCGCGGATGAGCGCGGCCAGTGCCGGCGCGCGCTGCCGACGCGGCAGGTCCAGGCCTTCGCTGAAGGTCTCGAACACCAGCTGGTAGCGGTTGCCGCCGCGGTACAGGCCGAACGCCAGCACCACCGGCACCTTCAGCGCCGCGGCGATCAGCCATGGCGAGGTCGGGAACAGCGCGCCCTGACCGATGAACGCGGCCGGCAGCGCCGGATCCTCCGGGCGCGGCCGGTCCACCAGCAGCGCGACCAGCGCGCCTTCGTCGGTGGCCTGCTTGATCGCCATGACGATCGAGGTGCTGTCCATGCCGGCGTCGATGATGTTGGCCGCCAGCTGCGGGTTCAGCGCGCCCAGCAGCTCGGTCATCGCCGGGTTGTGCGCCTTGTCCAGCACCACCTTGACCTGCACGTCGGGCCGCTCGGTGGCCAGCACCCGCAGCGCGTCGAAGCTGCCCAGGTGCGAGCCGAAGATCAGCACGCCGCGGCCGCGGTCCATTTGCGCGTGCAGTTGCTCCAGGCCCTGGATGTCGACCCGGAAGCGGTGCATCTGCCCGCACAGCATGAACACCCGGTCCAGGATGGTCGAAGCGAAGGTGTGGATGTGCCGGGCCACGTCCAGCAGCGTGGCCGGGCGGTCGAACACGCGCCCCAGGTAGTCGCGCGAGTCGCGCCGCTCCGGGCCGCGCACCAGCAGGAAATACAGGGTGATCGGATACAGCAGCAGGCGCCCGAGCGCGCGGCCGCCGTAGCGGGCGATGCTGCGGATCAGCCACAGCGCGAAGCGGCTGCCGCCCTCGGGGCGGTGCTTCCAGCTGGCGCTCATGGCGCCGCCTCGGCGACCAGGTCGCCGCTGACCAGCAGCTCCTCGCCGCGGCGCACGCGGAAGCGCCAGCGCGGCGCGGCGCCGTCCAGCTCCACCCGCGCCGGCTGCCCGGGCAGCAGCGGCTGCAGGAACTTCACCTGCGGCAGGCGCAGCGGCCCGCACGCGCCGTGCACGGCCTCCACCGCCTGCAGCACGTGGTCCAGCACCACCACGCCGGGCACCACCGGGTGGCCCGGGAAATGCCCTGGCAGGCTGGGATGATCATGCGGTACGACAAAATCCATAAGGCTCAGCGACTCAGATCCTGGGGTCGAGCATGGCACGGACGGCCTGCTGCGCGCGCTGGGCCAGCTGTTGCCGGTCCAGCGGGCCATCGGCGCCGTTCACGTTGATCGGCGTGCCGATCCGCACCCGGATCACCCCGGGCCGGACCCGGAACAGGCTGGTCGGCGGCAAGACCTTGCCCGCCCCGTCCAACGCCACCGGCACCACGTCCACGCCGGCATCGATCGCGGCCTGCAACAGCCCGGCCTTGAATGCGGCCAGTTCGCCGTTGCGGCTGCGGGTGCCTTCCGGGAACAGGCACAGGTCCTGGCCCTGGCGCAGCAGCGCCGCGGCCTGGCGCCGCACCATGGCCCCGGCGCGGCGGCTGTCGCGGTCCAGGAACAGCATGCCGGTGGCGCGCGCGTACCAGCTCACGAACGGCACCTGCAGCATTTCGTCCTTGAGCAGGAAGCGCAGCGGCACCGGCAGCGCCGCGAACAGCGCGCAGATGTCGATGATCGACTGGTGGTTGCTGACGAACAGGTGGTTGCGCGACCAGTCCACCCGCTCCCGGCCTTCCACTTCGAAACGCACGCCGGCGCCGAAGAACAGCACCGGCGCCCACACCCGCGCGCCCATGCGCAGCGGCAGCCGCGGCCCGGCCAGCAGCAACAGGCCCAGCGCCACGACGATGCCCAGCCCGGTGAACGCCAGGGTGAACAGCAGCTGCAAGGTATTCCACACGGCCCAGGCCATGCGCGACGGCATCCCTGCCCGCGGCATCTTCAGTTTGTCCTTGATGATCTGCACAACCCTCTGCATCCCCCGAGATGCGCGCGTCAGCGCAACAGATCGCGCCAAAAAACCGGCCCCAGCCGCGCCAACCGGTGCAGGAAGTCAGGCAGATTACGGTAGGGACGCTGCGGAAACCAGCGCCCGCGCAGGAAGTACTCGCCGACGAAGAAGCCGCCGATGACCCCGTAGCCCAGCAGGTTGGCGAACAGCGAGGCGCGCGCGTCGCCGATCGGCAGCGGCGACGCCACGCCCAGCTGCGCCAGCACCCCGCTGGGCACGGCGCACAGCGCCAGCACCAGGTTCAGCACGGTCATGGCGGCCAGCAGCAGCGTCCAGGCCAGGGTCAGCCGGCGCGTGTAGCGCAGCTGCGCGGGGGTGATCGGCATGCCCGCCTGGCGGTACAGGGCCTCGACGATGCGCGAGATCAGCGGCGTGCGCCCGCGCCGCAGGCTGCGCCCGAAGAACCAGGCCACCCAGGCGGTGAACAGCACCGGCGGCGCGGCCAGCAGCAGCAACGCGTGCGGCGAGCGCCACAGCGGCACCAGCCCGGCCAGCGCCGGCAACGCCAGCGCCCAGGCCCACGGCCGCCGCCGCGCCAGCGGCTCCACCAGCACCATCAGCACCAGCGCCGCGCCGGCCAGCACCGCCAGGTCGGAACGGTGCGCGGCGTTGGCCCAGTGCGCCAGCGGCGAATACGCCAGCGCCAGCAACGCGCCCAGCGCCAGCGCCCACGGCGCGGCGGCGGCCGGCGAATCAGCTGGTCTTGTTGGCTTCGACATGCGCCGACAGTGCGCGCAGCGAGGCGAAGATGCGGCGGTTCTCGTCGTTGTCCGAGCGCAGCTGGAAGCCATAGCGCTTGTTGATCGCCAGCGCCAGTTCCAGCGCGTCGATCGAGTCCAGTCCCAGCCCGGTATTGAACAGCGGCGCCTCCGGATCGATGTCGCCGGGCTGCACGTCTTCCAGGTTCAGGCTCTCGACCAGCAGCTCGGCCAGTTCACGTTCAGCGGCGGTTTGCGAAGACATCCAGAGGCTTCCAGGCGATGAGGAAAGGTGCGACACGATGGTGCATCGGGCGCAGCGACGCAACTGTCCGGTCCTGGCAGGCAAGCTATCATGACGTTCGACCGACATGT
This sequence comes from Xanthomonas hyacinthi, assembly GCF_009769165.1. NCBI lineage: Bacteria > Pseudomonadati > Pseudomonadota > Gammaproteobacteria > Lysobacterales > Lysobacteraceae > Xanthomonas > Xanthomonas hyacinthi. The sequence continues at coordinate 2,230,544 of NZ_CP043476.1, read as the reverse complement.
CCAGCGCAGGTTTTTCACAGATGCATTGCACCGTCCCCGTCTGCGCACCCGCACCGTCCCCCGCCGCGGCGCAGGCGCGCGCGGCGGAAACACCGGATGTGCTGGTGATCGGCGGCGGCCCGGCCGGTTGCGCCGCGGCGATCCTGCTGGCGCAACAGGGCTGGCAGGTGACCCTGCTGGAGAAGGGCCGCCACCCGCGCTTCCACATCGGCGAATCACTGCTGCCGATGAACATTCCGATCCTGCAGCGGCTGGGCGTGCTGGAGCAGGTGCGCGCGATCGGCGTGCTCAAGCTCGGCGCCGACTTTCCCAACGACAGCGGCGGCTACAACACCTTCCGCTTCGCGCAGGCGCTGGGCGCGCAGTCCGACTACGCCTTCCAGGTGCCGCGCGCCGACTTCGACCGGGTCCTGTTCGCCCGCGCCCGCGCCGCCGGCGCCGACCTGCGCGAGGAGACCAAGGTCGAGGCGGTACAGTTGGACGGCGCGCAGCCGCTGGTGCAGGCGCGCGGCGCCGACGGCGTGCGCAGCTTCCGCCCGCGCTACCTGATCGACGCCAGCGGCCGCGACACCGTCCTCGGCAACACGCTCAAGCTCAAGCGCGCCAACGCGCGGCACCAGTCGGCGGCGCTGTTCAGCCATTTCCGCGGGGTGGCGCGGCGCCCCGGCGAAGATGCCGGCAACATCAGCATCTACCGCCATCCGCACGGCTGGATGTGGCTGATCCCGCTGCCCGAGGACGTGATGAGCGTCGGCGCAGTGTGCTCTCCGGAGTACATGAAGACCCGCCAGGGCGACAGCGAGGCGTTGCTGCTGCGCACCCTGGCGCTCAATCCCGACGTGGCCGCGCGCATGGCCGGCGCGCAGCGCGTGGCGCCGGTGCACGCCACCGGCAACTATGCCTACGAGTGCACGCGCATGAGCGGGCCGCGCTGGTTGCTGCTCGGCGACGCCTATGCCTTCGTCGATCCGATGTTCTCCTCCGGCGTGTACCTGGCCATGCACAGCGCCGAGCGCGGCGCGGCGATGGTGGATGCGGCGCTGCGCGATCCGGCGCGCGAGGCGCGGCTGCAGCGGCGCCTGGAGAAACACCTGCGCGGCGGCCTGAACGAATTCAAGTGGTTCATCTACCGCTTCACCTCGCCCACCATGCGCGAGCTGTTCTCGCAGCCGCGCAACGTGCTGCAGGTGGAACAGGCGGTGGTGGCGATGCTGGCCGGCGATGTGTTCGACAACCGCGCAGTGCGGCGCCGGCTGCGCGTGTTCCGCGCGATCTACGCCATGTCCGCGGTGGCGATGCTGCCGCGCGCATGCAGCGCCTGGCGCCAGCGTCGCCGCCAGGCACGCGAACAGTTCCACGGCGACACCTTGCACGGAGACAAATCATGAGCCGGCCGCACCCGCAGTTCCCGCCCCACGAGCAGCGGCATCCGCAGCTGCAGGTGGACTACGTCGCCGAGACCGATCCGGGCGAACTGCTGCGCGACGAACGGGTGCTGGCGGTGTTCGGCTTCGGCAACGAGGCCCCGCGCCACGCCGATCCGCGCTACCTGCGCGTGCCGCTGCAGCCGCACGGCCCGCGCATGTTCGAGGTGTGGCGCAGCGACGCGGCGGTCGGCAGCGGCCGCGACGGCGACATCGCCTGGGCCAGCGACGGGCGCCTGCAGTTCGGCGTGATCGAGATCGACGAGCAGGCGCTGCACATCGAGGACGCTTCGGCGCTGGCCTATGCGCAGATCAGCGCCTTCGTCGCCGGCAGCGCCACGCCGCGGCTGCTGCGCATCTGGAACTATCTCGATGCGATCACCCTGGGCAGCGGCGACCGCGAGCGCTACCGCCAGTTCTGCGTGGGCCGCGCGCGCGGGCTGGGCGACTTCGACGTCAGCCAGCTGCCGGCCGCCACCGCGGTCGGCCGCTGCGACGAGGCGCGGGTGATGCAGATCTACTGGCTGGCCGCCGCGCAGGCCGGCACGCCGCTGGAGAACCCGCGCCAGGTCAGCGCCTACCGCTACCCGCGTCAGTACGGCCCGCAATCGCCGAGCTTCGCCCGCGCGATGCTGCCGCCGGCCGGCAGCGACATGCCGCTGCTGCTGTCCGGCACCGCCAGCGTGGTCGGCCACGCCTCGATGCATAGCGGCCAGCTGCTGGCGCAGCTGGAGGAAACCTTCGCCAACTTCGACGCGCTGCTGGCCGCCGCCCGCAGCCACCGCCCGGACCTGCCCGCGCAGTTCGGCGACGGCACCCGGCTCAAGGTCTACGTGCGCGAAGCGGCCGACCTGCCGCTGGTGGCCGCCGCGCTCGATGCCCGCTTCGGCGAGCGCGTCCCGCGCCTGCTGCTGCACGCGGTGATCTGCCGCAACGAACTGGCGGTGGAGATCGATGGCGTGCATGGGTGAGCGTGCGCGTCGATAGCGAAAGACATGGCGCCGTTCCTGCAGGAGCGGCTTCAGCCGCGACCGGGCATCACCGATCGCGTCGGTTGCAACCGACCCAAAGCCACCCGAGGTTGCTCTCCAGGAACCGGCCGTTGGTATACGGCCAAGAAAAACGCCGCCGCTAACGCGCCGGCACCGCACGCGACGGCTCGTCCACGCCGCGGGCGAGTTCCTGCTGCTGCACGCTGCGCTGCTGCTCCTGCGCGAGCGCCTGATTGGCCAACGCCAGCTTCTGGTCCGACTGCTCGACCGGCGTAGCCAGCGCCTGCTCCACCGGAACGACCGCGCGCTTCATCGCCGGATCGTCCAGCGCGCCCTGCACGGCGATGAGGTTGCCGGTCTTGCCCAGCACGACGTGATCGACCCGATCCAGCGCATTGCCCGCAAGCGAATAATCGGCCTTGCCCGGATACATGTCGCGGTTGTCCTTGCACGCCGCCAGCAGGCTCCGGCTGAGGCGCTCGCTGTTGTCGTCGTAGGACTTGCCCAGGTCGGCATCGACCTTGCGCATGCCGGTGCGGATCTGTTGCAGCAGTGCGTGGTCGGGGTGCCCTAGCTGGGTGGGGTCGGATCCGTGGTCAGGCATACCGCCATGTCTGGAGGCCGGCTCGACCTCCGGCAACTGGTTCGCGACTGGTGCGACATGCCGGTGGGTGTCGATGGTGTGCTGGAACAACCCTGCGGTAGGCGGCTGCGTACTGCCGTCCAAATACGGCAGCGGTTGCGTGTTACGGCCGAGGTTCAGTCCGTTTTCCTCCAGCAGCGACTCGCGCAGATGCAGGCGCGATAGATTCAGCGTCATTTGCGGGGTGTTGTCGCCGGGCTGGGGAGGATGCCGTGAGCGCTCTACCTGGGCGATGTAGCTGATCGGGTTGGCGGCGTAATAATTTGCGTAGTCGGAGTTGCCGAGGGCACCCAGCCCACCAGGATTCCTGGCGGGCTTGTCAAAATAATTCTGGCCCATCGCCTCGAGATTGGACTGCGTGGGACTAAGCGTAAGATCGGCATTCAGTGCAAGATTTGGCTTTAGCGTGTACGAGAGGCCAACTCCATTTCTCGTCACGTCGATGAAGTCAGCCATTCGCCCCGGCTGTTCCCTGTAAATCTCCCCAAGTGTCGGATTCGGATTCGCGGATTTTACCCGGCTGACAATTGCATTCCACCCAGCAATTTCCGCCCCTGCCTCGTCGCGGCGATTCTGCGCCAACAACTCGCCAAGGGGAGCCGTATAGTCACGCAGCGGTGAATTACCTCCGGCAATCTCACCGATCGCGCCCCTGAAATCCGTGAGCGCTCGCATGGAATCGGCCGCATTGAATCCATGCTGCAGTTCGTGGCCCAGAACGAAGGCGACCTCTCCCGCTGTTGGCAATTGTCCACCCGGCGTTGTCGTGAGCCTCGCCAAAGGCAGACGCATAGCATGGTTCTGAGGATCGTATTCACCGCCCGCGTTCGGATTCGCCAGCGGCACGATCTGCTGTAGGTGCCGCCGCTCCACTGCCAAATTGAACTGATCGACCAGGGCAGGAGACGAATTGATGATCGTCAACAGGTTGCCAACCTGATCTCGGGTGACGCCCGGCTGCGTCGCAAACGTTGCGATGATGCCTTGAGCTTGGTGGGTAAGTGCCGCCATGGCGGGCTCCCGTCATCAGGTGATAACAACCATTTTCACGCAGCTACGCCCACTACCAGCCTCCGGTGTCCAGTCATGCTCTCCTTCTGGATAGACCTCTATATGCATGCCTGGACGATCGAAATAATCGTACAGAAGGCGCCCATTCAATAGAGGGGGCTGCCCGGGCGAGGGCTGCGGAGGAGAGTCGAAGTTATGCGCACGGGTGAAGCCCATCGTCTCCAGCTCACCGGAGAATCGATCGAAATCGAACCCGCATATCTCGCGCATATCCGGCGACGCCCCCGGCGTGACGGGATAGAAGCTGAAATCCAAACGTGGATGCGCCTTGTCCATCTCAACTTCAAAGCCATGCGTCCAGTTTTGGCTCACTTTCTCGCCGAACCCGTAACGAGCCCGTCCCTCACTCGCATATTCGATGTCCACCCCCATCACCTCGCTCAAACGCTGCGGCGTGAACTCGGCAACGCTCTTGCTGGTGCGAATCAAGGTCAGCAATCGCGTCAGCATCTGTCCGGCCGTCAACTTCGGAGACGAGGGCGCAGCGGCCTGATCGGCAGCGCCGGGCGTGGCGGACGAGGTCATGGCAGGAGTTTCCTTGGCGGGAGTCGGAACGGAAGGCGTTCGCGCAGGGACGTAGGTGCAGGCACCCAAGAGGGACACGGCGACGAAAACGGGAGAAGCGCGATAGCGCATGCGAAACGTCCCTGGTGCACGGAGCGACAGGTTCAGTATACGAACCAAGCTCTCTAAATCCATCGATCCTCGGCCGTCATCGGATCGCCGGCCAATGCACAACCCGCCCTGACGCGGACGCGGACGCGATAAGAAATCAGCGCCGCGTTATCGGCGCAGCGCCCATCCGCAACTCAACCCTCCCGCGCCCCCGCCAACAGCGCCAGCAATCGATCGCGCGGCAGTTTGCCGGTTTCGTTGCGCGGCAAGGCGTCGAGTTTGCGCAGGCGGCGCGGCAGGAACACCGGGTCCAGTTCGTGGCGCAGTGCGGCCAGGATCGCGGCTTCGTCCAGTGTCGGCGCGACCACCACCGCGGCGATGCGGCCCACCGTGTGGCCGGGCTCCGGCTCCAGTTGCAGCATCGCCCCGTCGACCACACCCGGCAGCGCCAGCAGGCGCCGGGTCAGGTCGGCCAGCGAGGCGCGCTTGCCGGCGATCTCCAGCAGGTCGGCCTGGCGGCCGCGCACCTGGAAACGGCCGTCGGCGTCCACGTCCATCAGATCGGCCAGCAGCACCGGCTGCGGCAGGTGCGGCGCGTGCACCAGCGTGCCGTCGGGTTGCGGCGCTACGCGCACGCCGGGCAGCGGCGTCCACTGCGCCTCGCAGGCGGTGCGGCGGCTGGCGAACACGCAGGTTTCGGTGGAACCGAACATCTCGCGCACCTCGCCGCCGAAGCGCGCCTCGGCGGCGGCCGCCAGTTCCTGCGCCAGCGGCGCGGTGGCCGAGACGATGCCGGCCAGCGGCGGCAGGGCGACGCCGGATTCGACCAACGCGCGCAGGTGCACCGGCGTGGTCACCAGCAGCCGCGGCGCCGGTACTTGCGCCAGCGCGCGCGCCACGTCCTCGGGGAAGAACGGCCGCCCGGCGTGTACCGCCAACGGCGTCACCAGCGGCAGCAGCACCGACAGCTCCATGCCGTACATGTGCTGCGGCGGCACCGTCGCCACCACCTGCGGCACCGCGTCCGCGTCCCACAGGCCGACCAGCGCCAGCAGGTCCTGGCGCGTGCTGGTCAGGAAGTTGCCCCAGGTCTTGGGATTGGGCTTGGGCGTGCCGGTGCTGCCGGAGGTGAAACCGATCGCGACCAACGCGTCGGCCGCCAGCTGCGGCATCTCCCCGTCCAGGCTCGGCAGCGGCTCGGGCAGCTGCCAATAGCGCGGCGGCGGCTCGGGCAACAGCAGATCGCCCAGGCAATAACTGTCGGCATGGCTGCGCTGCACTTCGGCGACCACCGCCGGCGCGCGCGAGGACGGCAGCAGCGAGGTCTGCCCGCGCAGCGCCACCGCGCAGAACGCGACCATGAACCGGTAGCGGTCCTCGCACAGGTTCAGCGCATGCCGGCCCGGCGGCAGCACCGCGGCCAGGCCGCGCACATGGCCGAGGAAGGTGGCCAGATCGATGTGCTGGCCGCCGGCATAGGCCAGCGGACGCTGCAGGTCGCCAACGGCAAGCGGGTGCAGGAGTGGCGTGGGAACGACGGAAGAAGCGGCAGGCATGCGTGGCGACGGCTCGGCGGGCGACTGACCCGCAGCGGGCGGCGCGAGTCCCTAGCTTGGCCGCCGCCGCGGCCGCTGGCAAGCCGGGCGCGCCGGCCATGCGATCGCGGCGCGCGGCACGCGCACCGCGGCGACACCGAGCAACTCAGTGGTGGTAGCCGCTGTCGGCGCTGACCTTGCCGCGGAACACCCGGTACGACCATGCGGTATAGCCCAGGATCACCGGCAGCAGCAGCACCAGCCCAGCCAGCACGAAGCCCTGCGAGGACGGCGGCGACGCCGCCTCCCAGATGGTCAGCCCCGGCGGCACGATGTTCGGCCAGATGCCCAGCACCAGGCCGAAGAAGCCGAGCACGAAGAAGCACAGGGTCAGCACGAACGGGCGCGCATCGCGGCCCTGCGCCATCGCCGCGCGCCACAGCGCGAACGCGTTGACCAGCACCAGCAGCGGCACCGGCGACAGCCACCAGAAATTGCCGCCGTGGAACCAGCGCGCCATGATCCGCGAATCCAGGAACGGCAGCCACGCGCTGACCAGGCCCATGAACACCACCACCACCAGCACCAGCGGCCGGGTCAGCGAACGCGCGATGCGCTGCATCGGCCCCTCGGTCTTCAGGATCAGCCAGCTACCGCCGAGCAACGCATAGCCGAACACCACTGCCGCGCCGGTCAACATCGAGAACGGGCTGAACCAGCCCAGCACGCCGCCCAGATACTTGCCGCCCTGCAGCGGCATGCCCTCGACCAGCGCGCCGAGGATCACCCCCTGCCAGAACGCCGCGCACAGCGAGCCCAGCGCGAACGCCCAGCCCCACAGGGACTTGGAGCGATGCGCCTTGAAGCGGAATTCGAACGCCACGCCGCGGAACACCAGCGCGATCAGCATCAGCAGCACCGGCAGGTACAGCGCCGACAGGATCAGCGCGTAGGCCTTGGGGAACGCGGCCAGCAGGCCGGCGCCACCGAGCACCAGCCAGGTCTCGTTGCCGTCCCAGATCGGCGCGGCGGTGTTCATCATCAGGTCGAGCTGGTCCTCATCCTCGGCGAACGGGGCGAGGATGCCCAGGCCGAGCACGAAACCGTCCAGCAGCACGTACATCAGCACGCCGAAGCCGATCACCCCGAACCAGATCACCGGCAGCATGGTGGCCATGTCCATCAGCGCGCCTCCTCGAGGTCGTCGCCGGCCGCCGAGATCGGCCGCGCCGGCGTCTTGTCGCCGTCGTGCAGGCGCGGCTCGGGCGCGTGCGGCAGCGGCCCCTTGCGCAGCATCTTCAGGATGTACCAGCCGCCGAAACCGAACACGAAGGCGTAGGCGGCCACGTACACGCTCAGCGACACCCACACCATCGCCGGGCGGATCGCGCTGACCGCATCGCGAGTGCGCAGCAGGCCATAGATCACGTACGGCTGGCGGCCGATTTCGGTGACGAACCAGCCAGCCAGCAAGGCCACGAACCCGGCCGGCAGCATCGCGTTCCAGGCCAGGTGCAGCCAGCGCCGCCGCAGCAGCGTGCCACGCCACCAGAACCACAGCGATACGAACGCCAGCAGCAGCATTGCCATGCCCAATCCGACCATGATCCGGAACGCGTAGAACACCGGCTTCACCGGCGGCCGTTCGGCGGCGGGCACCGAAGTCAGCGGCGCGATCTCACCGTCCAGGGTATGGGTCAGGATCAGGCTGCCCACGCGCGGGATCTTGACCTCGTAATCGTTGCGCTCTGCTTTCTCGTTTGGCACCGCGAACAGCACCAGCGGCACGCCGGCGCCGGGCGCCTCGCCATGCCAGTGCGCCTCCATCGCCGCCACCTTGATCGGCTGGTGCTCGAGCGTGTTCAGGCCATGCGCATCGCCCGCGGCGATCTGCAGCGGCACCGCGATCGCGGCGAACGCCACCGCCAGCTTCAGCATCCGCCCCGCCACGGCCACGTGCACGCCGCAGCGCAGGTACCAACCGCTGACCCCGCCGATCACGCAGCAGGTGGTGATGAACGCGGCCAGCACCATGTGCGCGAGCCGGTACGGGAACGACGGATTGAAGATCACCTCGCGCCAGCTGGCCGGCTGGAACACGCCATCGACGATGGCATAGCCGGCCGGCGTGTGCAGCCAGCTGTTGGCCGACAGGATCCAGAACGTGGAGATCAGCGTGCCCAGCGCGACCAGGCAGGTGGACAGGAAATGCAGCTTCTCCGGCACCTTGCGCCAGCCGAACAGCATCACCCCGAGGAACGAGGCTTCCAGGAAGAACGCGGTCAGCACCTCGTAACTGAGCAGCGGGCCGAGGATGTTGCCGGCGCGTTCGCTGAGCACCGACCAGTTGGTGCCGAACTGGAAGCTCATCACGATGCCGCTGACCACGCCCATGCCGAACGACACCGCGAAGATCTTCAGCCAGAAGAAATACAGGTCGCGCCACAGCGTGTCGCGGGTGCGCAGCCAGCGCCATTCCAGGAACGCCAGCCAGCTCGACAGGCCGATGGTGAAGGCCGGGAACAGCACGTGGAAGCTGATGACGAATCCGAACTGGATGCGCGAGAGCAGCACTGCGTCCATGGGCGTTCACTCAGGAAACCGTAACTGGCCGCCATTGTTGGCCCCGTCGCGTGAAATTGCGTGTGACGTCTTGTCGCAGGGGGGCTGGGAATCGGGAATGGGGAATGGGGAATGGCAAGAGCGGTTTCGTGTTGCTTTGATTGCGCGTGCAAGACGAAGCGCGGGCAAAGCGCCTTTGCCATTCCCCATTCCCCATTCCCGATTCCCAGCCCCCCTGCTACCCTCGCCGCTTCCCGTTCGTCCGGAATCCAGATGCGTCGCATCCCCTTGTGCGTTGTGTTGCTGTCCCTGTCCTGCCTGGCGCCACGGGCCGCCGCGCAGGACGCCGCCCCGTTGACGATCGAGCAGGCGATGGCCGATCCGGACTGGATCGGGCCGCCGGTCGAGGCCGCCTGGTGGGCCTGGGACGGGCGCCAGGTGCAGTACCAGCTCAAGCGCGCCGGCAGCCCGGTGCGCGATAGCTACCGCCAGGGCGTCGACGGCGCCGCCGCGCAACGCGTGGAGGACACCCAGCGCAGCGCGCTGGATGCGGCCGATCCGGTCTACGACGCGTCCCGCCAGCGCATGCTGTTCGTGCGCAACGGCGACGTGTTCCTGCGCGACCTGCGCAGCGGCGCGCTGACCCAGCTGACCCGCAGCAACGAGGCCGCGGCGCGCCCGCAGTTCAGCACCGACGGCGGCGCGCTGTGGCGGGTCGGCAACGACTGGTACCGCTGGAGCGCCGGCGGCGGCACGCTGCAGGCTGCGGTGCTCAAGGCCGAGCGCGATCCCGACGCCGCGCCCAAGCCCGATGCGCTGCGCGAACAGCAGCTGCGCACCCTGGAGACCCTGGCCCGCGATCGCGCGCAGCGCGAGCTGGCGCGGCAGCAGGAGCAGGCCTGGCGCCGCGCCGACGGTAGCCGCGCGCCGGCGCCGGTGTATCTGGGCGAGGACGTGGCCATCGACGACAGCGCGCTGTCGCCGAACGGCCGCCACCTGCTGGTGGTCACCCACGCCAAGGGCGGCGACGAAGGCCGCGACGGCAAGATGCCCAAGTACGTGACCGAATCGGGCTACGAGGAATTCCAGGAAGCGCGCACCCGCGTCGGCCGCAACCCGCCGCTGGCGCAGACCCTGTGGCTGGTGGACGTGGTCGCCGGCAGCGCGCGCAAGCTCGACGTGGCCGGCCTGCCCGGCATCGACGCCGATCCGCTGGCGGCGCTGCGCAAGGCGGCCAAGCAGGAACCGCTGAAGGGACCGCGCGCGATCCGCGTGGAGACCGACGGCGACGGCGCCGGTCCGGCGCTGCACTGGAGCGCCGACGGCCGCAATGCCGCGGTGATGCTGCGCGCGGTCGACAACAAGGACCGCTGGATCGCCAGCGTCGACCTGGACAAGGCCACGCTGCGCAACCGCCACCGCCTCACCGATGCGGCCTGGATCGGCTGGAACTTCAACGACTTCGGCTGGCTGCCCGACAACCAGACGCTGTGGCTGCTGTCCGAACAGTCCGGCTATGCGCACCTGTACACCCAGCGCGGCAGCGACACGCCGCGGCAGCGCACCTCGGGCAAATGGGAAGTCTCCGCGCCGGTCGCCACTGCCGACGGCCAGGGCTTTCTGTTCCTGTGCAACCGCAAGTGGCCGGGCGACTACGAGGTGTGCAGGCTCGACCTGCGCGACGACCGCGTCAGCGAGCTGACCGCGCTCGACGGCGTGGAAGATTTCGCGTTGTCGCCGGACGGCCAGCAGTTGCTGGTGCGCTATTCGGGCAGCTACCTGCCGCCGCAGCTGGCGGTGCTGCCGGTGGCCGGCGGCAGCGCGCGCACCCTCACCGACACGCGCAGCGCCGCGTTCAAGGCGCGCGACTGGATCCAGCCGCAGTATGTGCAGGTGCCGTCCAGGCACGGCGCTGGCGTGGTCTGGGGCAAGTACTACGGCCCGCAGCATCCCGAGCCCGGCAAGCGCTATCCGATCGTGATGTTCGTGCACGGCGCCGGCTACCTGCAGAACGTGTCGGCGCGCTACACCCCGTACTTCCGCGAGCAGATGTTCCACAACCTGCTGGTGCAGCAGGGCTACGTGGTGCTCGATCTGGACTACCGCGCCAGCGCCGGCTACGGCCGCGACTGGCGCACCGCGATCTACCGCAACATGGGCCACCCGGAGCTGGACGATTACCTGGACGGTCTCGACTGGCTGGTCGCCGACAAGCAGGGCGACCGCGACCGCGCCGGCATCTACGGCGGCTCCTACGGCGGCTTCATGACCTACATGGCGCTGTTCCGCAGCCCGGGCACGTTCAAGGCCGGCGCCGCGCTGCGCCCGGTCGGCGACTGGACCCAGTACAACCACGAGTACACCGCCAACATCCTCAACACCCCGGAGCTGGACCCGCAGGCCTACCGCGCCTCCTCGCCGATCGAATACGCCGCCGGCCTGCGCGACCACCTGCTGATCGCCCACGGCATGATCGACGACAACGTGTTCTTCCGCGATTCGGTCAGCATGAGTCAGAAGCTGATCGAGCTGCACAAGGACAACTGGGAGATCGCCCCGTACCCGCTGGAACGGCACAGCTTCACCCGCGCCGATTCGTGGCTGGACGAGTACAAGCGGGTGCTGAAGCTGTTCGAGCAGCAGCTGAAGTAGGCCTGCCTGCGGCAAGCAGTCGCGACGAACGAAGCGCTGGCTTCCCGGTAACCGACGGGACCTGCCAGCGACCGGCAGCCCGCTTGCACCGGCAGCAACGCGCCCTATCCTTGCCGAACGCTTCGCGGCGCTCCCGCTGCGCTGCGCCACCGAAAGACCGCCGATGCCGCCCCCGCCCCTGCCTGCCGCGCGCAACCCGATGATCGACACGATGGCGAAGATCTCGCTGGTGGTCGGCGTGGTCTGGCTGCTGTCCGCGCTGGGCCAGCTGGCGCTGCTGGCGCTGCTGCCCGATGACGCGCTCCAAGGGGTGGTACTGCGCATCGGCATCACGCTGCCGGCGCTGCTGCAATGGTGCCTGGACCATCTGCTCGCCCTGTCGCTGCTGTCGGCCTTGCTGGCGCTGCTGTTCAGCGCCGCCGCCTGGGGACTGCTGCGACGGCGCGAATGGGCGCGGCTGAGCTTCGTGGCCTTTCTGGTCGGCACCGCCCTGGCCAACTTCGCCAGCCTGCCGCTGCTGTGGCAATTCTTCGGCGCGATGCAGCAGATGCTGCCCGAGGCGATGCGGCATAGCGCCGACGGCGCGCAGCTGCTTGGCCAGCTGCAGACCGGGCGCATGGTCGGCATCGCCACCGCCACGGCGACCGCGCTGGTGTTCGCCGCGCTGCACGGCTGGATCGTCTACCAGTTGTACCGACCCACGATCCGCGCCGAATTCCGCACCTGAACCGCCGCGCGCACCGCACGGCACCCGCGGCATAGCGGCCGCGCCATAATGGCCATGCGCCCCACCCTGTCGACCATCGTCGGCGCCTGGCGCACCCTCCCCCGCGTTTTAGCAATGCCATACCGCCATGACCGAGTTCGACCGAGTACGCGACTACCTGACCGGGCTGCAGGACCGCATCTGCGCCGCCATCGAGGCCGCCGACGGCCGCGCCCGCTTCGCCGAGGACCTGTGGCAGCGGGCCGAAGGCGGTGGCGGGCGCACCCGCATCCTGCGCGACGGCGCGGTGTTCGAGCAGGCCGGGATCGGCTTCTCCGACGTGTCCGGCACGCGCCTGCCGCCTTCGGCCAGCGCCAACCGCCCGGAACTGGCCGGCGCGGCGTGGCGCGCCACCGGCGTGTCGCTGGTGTTCCACCCGCACAGCCCCTACCTGCCCACCACCCACACCAACGTGCGCTTCTTCCGCGCCGAGCGCGACGGCCAGACCGTGGCCTGGTGGTTCGGCGGCGGCTTCGACCTGACCCCGTACTACCCGTTCGACGAGGACGTGCGCCACTGGCACCGCACCGCGCAGGCGCTGTGCGCGCCGTTCGGCGCGGACCGCTATGCGGCACACAAGCGCTGGTGCGACGAGTACTTCTTCCTCAAGCACCGCAACGAGACCCGCGGCGTGGGCGGGCTGTTCTTCGACGACCTGCACGCCGACTTCGAGCGCGACTTCGCCTACCAGCGCGCGGTCGGCGACGGGTTCCTGGATGCCTACCTGCCGATCGTCGAGCGCCGCCGCGCGCTGCCGTGGGGCGAGCGCGAACGCGAGTTCCAGCTGTACCGGCGCGGGCGCTACGTGGAGTTCAACCTGGTCTACGACCGCGGCACCCTGTTCGGCCTGCAGAGCGGCGGCCGCAGCGAGAGCATCCTGATGAGCCTGCCGCCGCGGGTGCGCTGGGAATACGGCTTCCAGCCCGAACCCGGCAGCGCCGAAGCGCGCCTGGCCGAGTACCTGGTGCCGCGCGATTGGCTGGCATGAACGCGCCACGCCGCGCGCCGCTGCCATCGCGCGTGCTGGCGCGCGAGGACAAGGCACGCATCGCCGAGCAGTTGCAGCGCCATCTGCATGCCGAACTGCAGCAGCAGATCGGCGGCTTCGAGGCCGAATTCCTGCTCGATTTCGTCGCCGATCGGGTCGGCGCGCAGTTCTACAACCGCGGCGTGCAGGATGCGCGCGCGCAGCTCGCCGCCCAGCTGGAGGCGCTGGACGACGCGCTCTACCAGCTCGAACAGCCGCCCGAGCCGGGCCGCTAGCCGCACCGCAAGTTGCGCCGATGCCGCTCCCACAGATGCAACACGCTGCCCCGCACCAGCGCTGCGGCCGCCCGCGGTTGCCGGCGCACACCGCCGCGCACCCCCCTCCCCACCGCTCAATCGTGCTTGCTGGTGAGGATGGTGATGTGGCCGTTGGTCTCCAGCATCGCCAGCTTGATCTCGTCCAGCCGCGGGCAGCCTTGCTGGCGCATCGCCGACTCGAAGTCGGCGTTGCTGACCAGTTCGCGGCGCAGCACCTGGCGGAACACGTGGCCGTCGCGCGCCAGCACCACCGGTTCGCCTTCGATCAAGCGCTCGGCGCGCTCGCTGCGCGAGGTGATCAGGCCGACGCCGAAGTTCAGCGCGATCAGCGTGGCCGCCAGCAACAGGCCGCCGCCGAGCGAGGTGTCCTCGCCGAGCAGGGCGTTCTGCACCGCATTGCCGAGCAGCACGATCAGCAGCATGTCGAACGGTGTCAATTGGCCCATCGCGCGCTTGCCCGACACCCGCACCATCGCCAGCACCGCCACGTACACCACCACCGCACGGAAAATGAATTCCCACCACGGCATCGACAGACGGAAAAGATCGGGCATCGCACGGCTCGCAGGGTGGGTGGAGCTGCGACCTTACGCCGACGGCGATGGCCGCGCACTGGATTTTCTCGGGCCCAATAAAAAAGCCCCGCGGACCAGGGGGAGGTCGGCGGGGCCAGGGAACGGAGACTTGGGGAGGAGTCGCCGTTCCTAGATCTGCTCCAGGGGATGGGAGGAGATCCGCGACAGGTATTGCGCCTGTCGAGGGACATAAAAACACTTTGCACCTTGCTAGTTCGTGAAGATTTTAGTTAAAAATTCATCGAATTAAGGACCGATTCATTCGCGAAATCCCACGCAACGCAGGGTTCCAGAAACGACTGCTCTTTATAGGGTGGATCCGTGCGCAAGAGCGCTACGGCCGATCGTTTGCGATGCGGACTGGATCCCGAAAGCGTGCGCTGTGCGCCATTTGGTGCGTCAATGCTCCAGCATCGATGCGTCCGGCTGCGCATTCCAGCGATGACGGGGAGCAGCCCAGGCACGGTCGCCGCTTCCGCTTCCGCCCCTGCATCCTTCCGCCAGACGCGTACGCGGTGCCGAAGACGGCATTCAGGCGTATTGCGGCCATCGCCGGCGCGCCGTCCGCCGTGGTCGTTGGCCCAGGCGCCCGGCCCGCTGGGCGGGGCGCACGCGCCGCTGTCCACCGCACCGGCCCTGACCGATCCCGAGTCCCGAGTCCCGAGTCCCGAGTCCCGAGAAAAGGCTAGTGCGCCTCGTCCCAGTTGTCGCCGACGCCGCTGTCCACCACCAGCGGCACCTTCAGCGCGGCGGCGCCGGCCATCCGCCGGGTCACCTCGGGCAGCAGGATGTCGACGAAGTCGGCATCGGCCTCGAACACCAGTTCGTCGTGCACCTGCAGGATCATCAGCGCGCGTTCGCGGTGGTTCTCCAGCCAGGCGTCCACGGTCACCATGGCGCGCTTGATGATGTCCGCGGCGGTGCCCTGCATCGGCGCGTTGATCGCGGCGCGCTCGGCGCCGGCGCGCAGGCCCTGCTGCTTGGCGTTGATGTCGTTCAGGTACAGGCGGCGGCCGAACAGGGTCTCCACGTAGCCCTGGGTGCGCGCCTGCTCGCGCATGCGCTCCATGAAGTCGCGCACCGCCGGGTAGCGGCTGAAGTACAGCGCCACGTAGTCCTGCGCCTCGCCGCGGCCGATGCCCAGGTTGCGGGCCAGGCCGAACGCGCTCATGCCGTACATCAGGCCGAAGTTGATCGCCTTGGCGGCGCGGCGCTCGTTGCCGGTCACCTCCTCGAGCTTGCGCCCGAACACCTCGGCGGCGGTGGCGCGGTGCACGTCCACGCCGGCGCCGAAGGCGCGCAGCAGGCCCGGGTCCTCAGACAGGTGGGCCATGATCCGCAGTTCGATCTGCGAGTAGTCGCAGGCGATCAGCTTGCGTCCCGGCGGGGCCACGAAGGCGCGGCGGATGCGGCGGCCGTCGTCGGTGCGGATCGGGATGTTCTGCAGGTTCGGATCGGCCGAGGACAGCCGCCCGGTGGCGGCGCCGGCCTGGTGGTAGCTGGTGTGCACGCGGCCGGTATCGGGATTGATCATCTCCGGCAACTTGTCGGTATAGGTGCTGCGCAGCTTGGCCAGGCCCCGGTATTCCAGGATCACCCGCGGCAGTTCGTGCTGCTCGGCGATCGCCTCCAGCGCCTCTTCGTTGGTGCTGGGCTGGCCCTTGGGGGTCTTCAGCAGCGCCGGCAGCTTCAGCTCGTCGAACAGCACCGCCTGCAGCTGCTTGGGCGAGTCCAGGTTGAAGGTGCGCCCGGCCAGTGCGGTGGCCTTCTGCTGCGCGGCCAGCATGCGCTGGCTCAGGTCCTGGCTCTGCCTGCGCAGTTCGACCATGTCCACACTGACCCCGTTGGCCTCGATCCGCGCCAGCACCGGCACCAGCGGCATCTCGATCTCGCGGTAGACGCTGGCCAGCGCCGGCACGGCGTCCAGCTGCGCGGACAGCGTGCGGTGCAGGCGCAGGGTGATGTCGGCGTCCTCGGCGGCGTAGCCGGTGGCGTCGTCGATGGCCACCTGCGAGAACGCGATCTGCTTGGCGCCCTTGCCGGCCACGTCCTGGTACTTGACCGTCTCGTAGCCCAGGTAGCGCCGCGCCAGCGAGTCCATGTCGTGGCGGCTGGCGGTGGAATTGAGCACGAAGCTTTCCAGCATGGTGTCGTCGGCGTAGCCGCGCACGTCCACGCCGTGGCGGCGCAGCACGTGCAGGTCGTACTTGCCGTGCTGGCCGACCTTGGCCTTGGCCGGGTCTTCCAGCAGCGGTTTCAGCGCCGCCAGGGCCAGGGTCCGGTCCAGTTGCACCGGCGCACCGGGGTA
Organism: Xanthomonas hyacinthi; assembly: GCF_009769165.1. Lineage (NCBI taxonomy): Bacteria > Pseudomonadati > Pseudomonadota > Gammaproteobacteria > Lysobacterales > Lysobacteraceae > Xanthomonas > Xanthomonas hyacinthi. The sequence goes on along the minus strand of NZ_CP043476.1, from coordinate 2,214,096 downwards.
GTCGTGGCCCAGCGGCAGGTAGTCGGCGCGGCCAGGCTCGATCGCGAAGCTGAGCCCGACCAGGTTGGCGCGCATCGCGTCCAGCGCATCGGTCTCGGTATCGAAGGCGAAGCCGTCGGCCGCGCGCAGGCGCGCGAGCAATTCCTCGAACTGCTCCGGGGTCATGATCGCGGTGTATTCGCCCTTGGCGGCCAGCGCCGGGTCCAGCGATTCATCGATGGGCGCGGCGGCGCGAGCATAGCCGGCGGCGGTGCCGCGCAGGCTGGGGGTGACCTCGGCGGCGCCGGCCGGGGCGGCCACGCCGCCGTCCAGGTCGCGCAGCGCCTGGGTGAAGCCGTAGCGCTGGTACAGGCCGCGCAGTTGCTCCGGGTCCTGCTCGCGCAGGGCCAGCGTGCGCGGGCCGCCGGGCAGGGCCACATCGGTCTTGATCGTGACCAGTTCGCGGTTCAGCGGCAGCCGCGCCAGCGCCGCGCGCAGGTTTTCGCCGATCTTGCCCTTGATCGCGTCGGCGTTGGCCATGACCCCGTCCAGCGAGCCGTATTCGGCCAGCCACTTGGCCGCGGTCTTGGGGCCGCACTTGTCCACGCCCGGCACGTTGTCGATGGCGTCGCCCATCAGCGCCAGCAGATCGACGATCTGGCCCGGCCACACGCCGAACTTCTCCATCACCGCCGCGTCGGAGTCCATGCGGCTGCCGCTCATGGTGTTGACCAGCTGCACGCCGGGGCGCACCAGCTGGGCGAAGTCCTTGTCGCCGGTGGAGATGGTCACCTGCAGGCCGTCGCCGGCGCCCTGCAGGGCCAGCGTGCCGATCACGTCGTCGGCCTCCACGCCGTCCTCGCGCAGGATGCTGATGCCCAGCGCGTGCACGATCTGGCACATCGGCTCGACCTGCGCGCGCAGGTCGTCGGGCATCGGCGGGCGGTTGGCCTTGTACTGCGCGTACAGGTCGTCGCGGAAGGTCTTGCCCGGCGCATCGACGACGAAGGCGACGTACTCCGGGCGCTCCTTCAAGGTGGCGCGCAGCATGTTGACCACGCCGAACAGCGCGCCGGTGGGCTCGCCGGCGGGGTTGGTCAGCGGCGGGAGCGCGTGGAACGCGCGATACAGGTAACTGGACCCGTCGATCAGGACTAATCGGCTCATTGGCCGATTCTACGCTGGGCGGGGCTCGGGACTCGGGGCTTGGGACTCGGGATCGGGGAGCGCCTTAGCCCCTCTCCCCCCGGGAGAGGGGTTGGGGTGAGGGTAAGGCGCGAAGCGTCTCGCGGAGTTGGGCGCACGCGGCTCCACCCTTCGCACGCCGAATGCGGCGGCGCGGCGCATAATCGGCGGCGACGACTTCGGCTGTGGAGAACGCTGCGATGAAAGCCCTGATGCTGGTTCCGCTGTTGCTGCTGGCGGGCTGCGCCACGACCGGCCTTGGCCCGGACGGCGCGCCGATGGACGCGCGCGGCGCGGACGTGAGCAAACGCACGATGGACAACGGCGACACCGTGGAGGAATACCGGGTGTCCGGCCAGCTGCGCATGGTCAAGGTGACCCCGGCCAATGCCCCGGCCTACTACCTATACGACCAGAACGGCGACGGCCACATGGACGGCAACAAGGACAATGTGTCGCCGGTGTATTGGAAGCTGTATAGCTGGTGAGGCCCGTGGTGCTGGAGGCGATCGGCCTGCTCGCCGTGGCGCTGGCGACGCTGGAGCTTGGCCAGACCCTCTTCGAGGGACAGGTGCAGCGCGACGTCAAGATCAGCGGGCCGCCGCGGGTGCGCCGCTACCTGTGGCGGTTCTTCGTGGCCATCGTCATCGCCCTGGCGATCGAGACGCTGGTCTCGGTCTTCGAACTGATGCACGACGATCCGGCCAAGCTGCCCTACGCCACCGCGGTCGGCCTGTGCGCGGCGCTGTTGCTGATCGCCTGGGGCGTGTTCGTCAAGCTCAACCACAGCGCCGAGGAGCTGGAGCCGGAGGCGAGGGCCGAGGCCAGGCGCGAGGACGCGCAGATCGAATAGCGCGGCCGTCCGGCTCAGCCAGGCAAGCGGAAGAACCCGCGCGCGGTGGCGGTCGCCGCCGCCGCGGTCGCCGCCACGTCCTCGCCGCGGTCGCGCGCCAGCTCCTGGACGATGTGCGCCAGGAACGCCGGCTCGTTGCGCCGGTCCTTCGGCAGCGGCTTGAGCGTGCGCGGCAGCAGGTACGGCGCGTCGGTCTCGATCATCAGCCGCGATGCGGGGATGTTCTTGACCAGCTCGCGCAGATGCGCGCCGCGGCGCTCGTCGCACAGCCAGCCGGTGATGCCGATGTGCCAGTCGCGGTCCAGATAGTCGAACAACTCCTCGCGCGTGCCGGTGAAGCAATGCACCACCGCCGGGCCGAGCTTGCCGTCGAACTGGCGCATCAGCGCCAGGAAATCCGCATGCGCGTCGCGCTGGTGCAGGAACAGCGGCTTGCCGGTGTCGGCGGCCAGCTGCAGCTGCCGCTCGAAGGCGCGGTGCTGCGCCGGGCGCGGCGCGAGGTCGCGGAAGTAGTCCAGCCCGCACTCGCCCACCGCCACCACCGCGGCATGCGCATGCAGCGCGCGCAGCTCGGCATCGCATTCGGCGGTGTACTCGAGCGCGTGGTGCGGATGCACGCCGGCGGTGGCGTACAGGAAACCGGGATGCCGCTGCGCCAGCTGCAGCGCCAGCGGCGAGTGCTCGCGGCTGGCGCCGGTGACCACCAGCTGCGCGACGCCGGCGTCGCGGGCGCGCTGCAGCACCGCGTCGCGGTCGCGATCGAAGGAGTCGTGGGTGAGGTTGGCGCCGATATCGATCAGAGTCATGCGCAGATGCCGAGGAAGCCGGGCAGGAAAGCGGGAGATTGTACGGGGCCGGCGCTACCGGCGAGATGGACGCGCTCTACAGCGGCGCGGCCGATCCGTATCCTTGGCCGATGGCCTCTCCCGTTTTTCCGATCGATCCGCTGCTGCCGCAGATCCGCGACAGCCTCGCCGCGCATCCGCGGCTGGTACTGGAAGCCCCGCCCGGCGCCGGCAAGACCACCCAGGTGCCGCCGGCGCTGCTCGAGGCGCCGTGGCTGCAGGGCCGCCGCATCGTGATGCTGGAGCCGCGCCGGGTCGCCGCGCGCAGCGCCGCCACGTTCATGGCCCGGCAGCGCGGCGAGGCGCCGGGCGAGACCGTGGGCTACCGCATCCGCTTCGAGAACAAGGTGTCCGCGCGCACCCGCATCGAAGTGGTCACCGAAGGCATCCTGACCCGGATGATCCAGGACGACCCGATGCTCGACGGCGTCGGCGCGCTGCTGTTCGACGAATTCCACGAACGCCACCTGGCCGCCGACCTGGGCCTGGCGCTGGCGCTGGACGTGCAGGCGCAGGTGCGCGAGGACCTGCGCCTCGTGGTGATGTCGGCGACGCTGGACGGCGAACGCCTGGCGCAGTTCCTGGACGCGCCGCGCCTGTCGAGTGCCGGCCGCAGTTATCCGGTGGAGATCGCGCACTTCCCGGCGCGGCGCGAGGAGGCGCTGGAAGCGCAGACCCGCCGCGCCATCGAACATGCGCTGCAGCAGCATCCCGGCGACGTGCTGGTGTTCCTGCCCGGGCAGCGCGAGATCGCGCGGGTGCAGGCGGCGTTGGAGGGGGCTGGGGTGGGTTTGGGGATGCCCGCATCAGGGGCCGCTTCTGGCGCCCTCTCATCCGGCACCGCCTCGGGCGTACCCTCATCCGGCGCTGCGCGCCACCTTCTCCCGGGGGGAGAAGGGAGTGGCGGTGTCGACGTTTTGCCGTTGCATGGCGAGTTGCCGGTCGAGCAGCAGGCCAAGGTGCTGCAGCCCGATCCGCATGGCCGCCGCCGCGTGGTGCTGGCGACCAATGTGGCCGAATCCTCGGTCACCCTGCCCGGCGTGCGCGTGGTGATCGATGCCGGGCTGGCGCGCGAGCCGCACTACGATCCCAACAGCGGTTTCTCGCGATTGGACGTGACCGCCATCGCCCAGGCCTCGGCCGACCAGCGCGCCGGCCGCGCCGGCCGCGTCGCCTCGGGCTGGGCGTACCGGCTGTGGCCGCAGTCGCAGCGGCTGGAGGCGCAGCGCCGCGCGGAAATGCTGCAGGTGGAACTGGCCGGCCTGGCGCTGGAACTGGCGGCCTGGGGCAGCGACGCGCTGCGCTTCGTCGATCCGCCGCCGGCCGGCGCGCTGGCCGCCGCGCGCGAACTGCTGCAGCGGCTGGGCGCCTTGCGCGAGAACCATGCGATCACCGCGAGCGGCCGGCGCATGCTCGCACTCGGCACCCACCCCCGGCTGGCGGCGATGCTGCTGGCCGCGCCGGATGCGCGCGCGCAGGCACTGGCCTGCGACCTGGCCGCACTGGTCGAGGCGCGCGACCCGCTGCGCCAGGGCGGCGACGCGCTGGCGACACGCTGGCGCGCGCTGGCCGCGTTGCGCCGCGGCCGCGCCCCGCACGATGCCAACCGCGGCGGCCTGGCCGCGATCGACGCGGCGGCCAGGCAATGGCGGCGGCGCCTGCGCAGCGACGCCACGCCGCCGGACAACGTGGAAGCGCACGAACTCGGCGACCTGCTCGCCCACGCCTTCCCCGACCGCATCGCCACCCGGCATCCGGCCGATCCGCTGCGCTACCTGCTGGCCAACGGCCGCAGCGCGCGCCTGTTCGAGCACAGCGACCTGCGCGGCGAACCGTGGCTGGTCGCCACCGAATTGCGCTACGAGGCCAAGGACGCGCTGCTGTTGCGCGCCGCACCGGTGGACGAGGCGCGGCTGCGCGCCGATTTCCCGCAGCGCTTCGTGCAGCAGGACGTGGTGCGCTGGGACGCCGAGCGGCGCGCACTGAGTGCGCTGCGCGAAACCCGCTTCGACCGCATCGTGCTCGACAGCCGCCCCGCCGGCCGCGTCGATCCGGCGCATGCGGCGGCGGCGCTGACCGAGGCGGTGCGCGAACTCGGCCTGCAGGCGCTGCCGTGGAGCGCGCCGCTGAGCCAGTGGCGCGCACGCGCGGTCGCCCTGCGCGCGTGGATGCCGGAGCTGGCCCTGCCCGATCTCGGCGATGCGGCGCTGCTGGAAGGGCTGGACGCTTGGCTGCGCCCGGCCTTCGCCGGCAAGACCCGGCTCGACGCGCTGGGCGAGGATGAACTCGGCGAGGCGCTGAAGTCGCTGCTGCCGTGGGACCAGCGGCAGGCGCTCGAGCACCACGCGCCGACCCGGATCACCGTGCCCTCGGGCATGGAGCGGCGCATCGACTACGCGCTCGACCACGCCGGCCAACCGCAACCGCCGGTGCTGGCGGTGAAACTGCAGGAACTGTTCGGCCTGGCCGACACCCCGCGCGTCGCCGACGGCCGCGTGCCGCTGCTGCTGCACCTGCTCTCGCCCGGCGGACGCCCGCTGCAGGTGACCCAGGACCTGCGCAACTTCTGGTCCAGCACCTATCCGGACGTGAAGAAGGAAATGAAGGGCCGCTATCCCCGCCACCCATGGCCGGACGATCCGTGGACCGCCGCCGCCAGCCATCGCGCGAAGCCGCGCGGCACCTGAGCGTGCGGCCGCCGCGCATTCAGCCGGCAGACGACTCCATGCTGGCGCGCTAACGCCGTCTATACGGTGTGCAGGGGACACTGCGGCCCTTATTCCTGCCAGTAGGGACGCCCCCATGAGCAAGCTGACCATCATCACCGACCGCGCGCTGGATCTCGCCAGCCATGCTGGCGACAGCCTCCGTCACATCGGGCCGCAGGCCAACAAGTGGCTGCAGTCCGGCGCCGCCATCGGCGCGCTCAAGACCGGTGCGGCGCTGGGCGCGGTGAAGACCGGGACCAAGGTCGCGCGTATCGCGGTGCGGCGCAATCCGGTCATCGCGATCGCGGCGGCCGCGGTGGGTGTCGGTCTGCTCGGCTATGCGATCTACCGCAAGCGCCAGCGCGGCAAGAACGCGCCGATCGAAGGCGATTCGCAGCGCATCGACGCCAGCAAGCGCGGCAACGCCGGCGCGCGTCGCTCTGCGGCACGGACCTCGCGCCGCGCCGCCGCCGCGCAGGAAGCCACCGAGGAATAAGGCTGGCAGGATCGGTGCTGGCGACAGCGGCGGCGACAGCAGCAGCGCCTAAAAAAGCAGCGACCGGATGACGCATCCGGTCGCTGTTTTCGTTTAACGTCCGCAGACCACGTGATGCCCGCTACGGGTTGCTTCCTATAGAGCGGCTTCAGCCGCGACAAGTTTTCACGGGAAGACCCGTCGCGGCTGAAGCCAAACCTTGTATCTGGACATGGCGTTACAGCGCCCGCCACGCGCCAGGCGCCAACCCCTGCAAGCTGTGCGTGCCGATCGCCGCCCGCACCAGGCGCAAGGTCGGCAAACCGACCGCCGCCGTCATGCGCCGCACCTGGCGGTTGCGTCCTTCGCGCAGCACGATCTGCAGCCAGGCATCGGGCACCGTCTTGCGGAAGCGCACCGGCGGATCGCGCGGCCATAGGTCCGGCGCCGTCTCCAGCACGCTGACCTGCGCCGGCGCGGTCGCTCCGTCGTTCAACACCACGCCCTCGCGCAGGCGCTGCAGCTGTTCGGGCTGCGGCACGCCTTCCACCTGCACCCAGTACGTTTTCGGTTGCTTGTGCCGCGGATCGGTGTAGCGGTGCGCCAGCGCGCCGTCGTCGGTGAGCAGCAGCAGGCCCTCGCTGTCGTAGTCCAACCGCCCCGCCGCGTACACGTCGGCGGGCAGGCCGAACTCGGCCAGGGTGCGCCGCGGCGGTTCGCTGCGATCGGTGAACTGGCACAGCACATTGAACGGCTTGTTGAACGCGATCAGCATGGAAGCGGGGATTGGAGAGCGAAGATGCGGAAACCGGCGAAGCAGCGACGGCGCGCGCGGCGTGGGCCATTCTCCCACGCCGGATGTCCGTTCCCGCCGCCGTCGCTCAGGGCTTGACGAATTTCAGCGTCATCCGGTCGCTCTCGCCGATGGCCTTGTACTTGGCGTCGTCGGCCGCGTCGTGGCTGTTGCTCGGCGGCAGCGTCCACACGCCACCCCGGTAATCCTTGGTGTCGCGCGGATTGGCGTTGACCTCGCTCTTGCCGGCCAGCGTGAAGCCGGCCGCCTCGGCCATCGCGATCACCTGCGCCTGGCCGACGTAGCCGCTCTTGTCGTCGGCCGGCACGTCGGCCTTGGCGCGGTGTTCGACCACGCCGAGCACGCCGCCGGGCTTGAGCACCTGGTAGAAGCCCTTGAACATGCCCTCCGCCTGGCCGGCCATGCGCCAGCTGTGCACGTTGCGGAAGGTCAGCACCAGGTCGGCCGACGCCGCGGGACCGAATACCGGTGCGGCGGGCGAATACGCCACCAGCCTGGCGTGGTCGTACTGCGCCGGCGCGGCGGCGAACTTCTGCTCCAGCGTCGCGCGCGCCTTCTGCTGATCGTCGCGGCCGCGTCCTTCCGGCACCGCGGCCGGATCGACTACCGCGGCGATGTACTGGCCGCGTTCGCGCAGGTACGGCGCCAGGATTTCCGAATACCAGCCGCCGCCGGGGGTGATCTCGATCACCGTCAGGGTCGGCGTGATGCCGAACAACGCCAGAGTCTGCCCCGGATGCCGGTAGGCATCGCGCGCGACATAGACGCGGTCGCGCCAGCTGCCGTCGATGGCGGCCCGCAGCGCCGCATCCGGCACCGGCAAGCTGGCGCTGTCGGCAGGCTTGAGCGCCTGTGCGGTCGGGATCGCCAGCGTCGCGGCAATGGCCAGGGTACAAGCGCAGGCAAGCGTGGTGAGAAGGCTCATGGCGTCCGTCCGTTGTCGATGTGGCGCGAGCCTAGCATGCACGCCTGCGCGCCCGAATGTTGTCGTCGCGTTAGCGCGAATCACGCAAACGGAACGCTGTTTTCGCCACCATCGCCCCGATACCGAAACCTCGGGCGACTATCCTGTCGCCCTTCCCCACAGCGGAGCGTTCCCCATGCTGCACACGCGCGAACTCGGCCGTTCCGGCCTGCACGCGGCGCCGCTCGCCTTCGGCGGCAATGTGTTCGGCTGGAGCGCCGACGCCAAGACCTCCTTCGCCTTGCTCGACGCCTTCGTCGAGGCCGGCTACAACCTGATCGACACCGCCGATGTGTATGCGGCCTGGGTGCCCGGCAACCGCGGCGGCGAGTCGGAAACCATCATCGGCCAGTGGCTCAAGCGCAGCGGCAAGCGCGACAAGGTGCTGATCGCGACCAAGGTCGGCAAATGGGCCGAACGCCCGGGCCTGTCCGCCGACAACATCGCCGCGGCGGTGGAAGAATCGCTGCAGCGCCTGCAGACCGACGTGATCGACCTGTACCAGGCGCACGAGGACGACGAGTCGGTGCCGCTGGAAGCCGCGCTGGCCGCGTTCGGGCGGTTGATCGAGCAAGGCAAGGTGCGCGCGATCGGCGCCTCCAACTACAGCGCCGAACGCCTGGCCCAGGCACTGAAGGTCTCCGCGCAATATGGTTTGCCGCGCTACGAGACCTTGCAGCCCGAATACAACCTGTACGACCGCAGCGGCTACGAAGCCGGCCTGGAACCGCTGGTGCGCGAGCAGGGCCTGGGCACGCTCTGCTACTACGCGCTGGCCCGCGGCTTCCTCAGCGGCAAGTACCGCAGCCCCGCCGATGCCGCCAAGAGCCAGGCGCGCGGCGACAGCGTGATCGCGCGCTATCTCAACGCGCGCGGCCTGCGCATCCTCGCCGCGCTCGACGACATCGCCGGCAAGCACGCGGCCACGCCGACCCAGGTGGCCCTGGCGTGGCTGATCGCGCGTCCCGGCATCGCCGCACCGATCGCCAGCGCGACCAGCATCGAGCAGTTGCAGCAACTGCTGGCCGCCGCGCGCCTGGCGCTGTCGGCCGACGACGTCGCGCAACTGGATACCGCCAGCAAGGAAACCCCATGAGTTCCGCTTCCCACACCACCCGCGTGGTTCTCGCCTCGCGCCCGCAGGGTGCGCCGACCACGCAGAATTTCCGTATCGAACAGGCGCCGCTGGCCGCACCCGGCCCCGGCCAGGTGCTGCTGCGCAACCGCTGGCTGTCGCTGGATCCGTATATGCGCGGACGCATGAGCGATGCGCCCTCGTACGCGCCGCCGGTGCAACTGGGCGAGGTGATGGTCGGCAGCAGCGTCGCCGAGGTGCTGGAATCGCACCATGCCGACCTCAAGCCCGGCGATCTGGTGCTGGTGCAGAACGGCGGCTGGCAGACGCATGTGGTGGCCGATGGCGCCGGCCTGCGGCGCAAGCTCGATCCGCAGTCGCCGCTGCCGCCGAGCACCGCGCTCGGCGTCTACGGCATGCCCGGTTTCACCGCCTATGCCGGCCTGCACGAGATCGGCAAGCCGCAGAGCGGCGAAACCTTGGCGGTCGCCGCCGCCACCGGCCCGGTCGGCGCCAGCGTGGCGCAGATCGCCCGGTTGCGCGGCGCGAAAGTGATCGCCATCGCCGGCGGCGCCGACAAATGCCGCTACCTGCGCGAGGAACTGGGCGTGGACGTGGCGCTGGACCATCGCGCCGCGGATTTCGCCGAGCAACTGCGCGCCGCCGCGCAGGACGGCATCGACGTCTATTTCGAGAACGTCGGCGGCCACGTGTTCGACGCGGTGCTGCCGCTGCTCAACGATTTCGCGCGGGTGCCGGTGTGCGGCACCATCGCCACCTACAACAAGCGAGGCGAACTGCCGCCGGGGCCGGACCGCCTGCCGGCGCTGCTGAACCAGGTGCTGCGTCAGCGGCTGACGGTGCGCGGCTTCATCGTCGGCGATTTCGTCAAGCTCTACCCCGAGTTCCTGCGCGAGATGGGCGCATGGCTGGCCGACGGCCGCGTGCGCTACCGCGAGCATGTCGTGCACGGGCTGGAGAACGCGCCGCAGGCCTTCATCGACATGCTCGGCGGCGGCAACTTCGGCAAGCTGGTGGTGAAGCTGGATGAGAGCCGGGATTAGGGATTCGGGATTGGACAGCCTGCGCTGCGCGGTCGCGATCACGCGGCGACTGTCTCCGCAGCCCTGCCCGTGGCTATTGCAACAGGAAGCGCAGCAGCGCGTCGTTGAAGGCGTGCGGCGATTCCACATTGCACAGGTGCCGGCCATGCACCTGGGCGAAGCTGCCGCGCGCCGCCTGCGTCGCGATCGCCTGCAGATCGTCGGGCGGACACACCGGGTCGTCGTGTCCGGCCAATGCCAGCAGCGGCGTGGCGATCTCGCCCAGGATGCCGCGGAAGTCGGTGCTGGCCAACGCTTCGCAGCACGCGGCATAGGCCTGCGCATCGGTATCCAGGAAGCTCGCCAGGATCGCCTCGACCGTCGCCGGCTGCATCTCGACGAAGGCCGGGGTGAACCAGCGCTCGCGGGTGCCGGCGAGCAGCGGCGCCAGTCCGTCGGCCTGCACCTGCGCGATGCGCGCCTGCCAGCCATCCTCGGTGCCGATCCTGGCCGCGGTCGCGCACACGGTGAGCGTGTGCAGGCGCGCGCCGGCATGGATGCCCAGCCACTGCCCGGTCAGCCCGCCGATCGACAGGCCGCAGAAATGGGTGCGCTCCGCCGACAGCGCATCGAGCAGCGCCAGCACATCGCCGGCCAGGTCCTCGATCCGATACGGTCCCGGCGCGGCGCTCGACGCGCCGTGGCCGCGGCGGTCGTAGCGCAGCACCCGGTAGTACGGTGCCAGCGCGTCGATCTGCGCGTCCCACATGTGCAGATCGGTGCCGAGCGAATTGCAAAAGGTCAGCCATGGACGGCCTTCGCTGCCGTCGATGCGGTAGTGCAGGCGATGCGTCACAAGTTCGAGGAAGGGCATGGCGGCGATGTCGGCTAGGGAAGGAGACGCGCGCGACCGTCGGCCGCGATCGGAGTCTGGGAGTCTAGCCTCCTCATGCCCTGCCGACATGCCGAGCCGTCGCTGCGTGCCGCAGCGGCGCAGCGCCGCTACGGCCCGCCCCGGCCCATGTCACTTGGTCGCCGGGTCCCAATGCTCCTGGATCTTGCCGTTCTGGATGCGGAACATGTCGAACCAGGTGGTCGTGTAGGTCTTGGTCGCGTCCTTGGGATCGGGCAGCGTGCGTACCGACACCAGGGTCACGTAGTCGCCCTCGGCAAGGATCGCCACCAGCGGCAGCTGCACGCGCGGCTTGATCGGCTGCGGTTTGACGAACGCGGTCAGGAACTGCAGGAATGCGTCGCGGCCGTTGGCCACGGTCGGATTGTGCTGGATATAGTCCTTGGCCATGTACCTCGGCGCGTCCTCGGTGTGCCCGGCTTCGAACACGATGCGCCAGAAGTCGTAGACCGTGTGCTTGTTCGCCGTGGTCCGCCGATCCGACCCCTGCAGCAGCTGCTGGTGGTCGGGATTGGCGGTGACCGCGGTTTGCGCGAACGCGGCGGCAGCGGGGAACGCGAGCAGCAAGGCGAGCAGATACGCATGCAGGCGGATGTTCATTTCGATGGCTCCGGTCGTGGGAAATGGCTTGATCGCGGGCGCTACCCAGTTACCGGAAAGTAAGTGCCTGGCTGCTGGAGGACGCACCGCGAGCCTAGCAGGCCGCATCGCGCCGAAACCAAAACACCAGAACTGGAACCGGGTCTTTGCCAATCCGCTGCGCATGCGTCGGCGATGGCGACGTGCCCGATGCCGGAGCGCTTCGCTCGACCAGCGATCGAGCCGGCGATCGACGGCCATCGAACGAGCGCAACCGCACGCGTTGCGTGCGTACATGGCGCAGCGATTCCGGCTCCCGGACCGGACGCGAGCCCTCTTGGAGAATGCGCTGAACGAGCAGGGCGCGACCTCGAGGCGTCGAACGGGCACGTTTATGGAGGTTCATCCGGGGCTCCTGGGGGCTGGGTTGGCCTGGTCGCCCCCATCTTCCCGGCGTTCGTGCCGCGACGTGCCGCGCAGCGCACCGGCGACGCTGCGGCCCGATCGCCGCGCCGACCCTGATCTTCGCGTTGCCGACCCTGGTGCTGCTCGCACTCGGCGTCACCGCCGGCAAGCGCTGGCGGGTGCCGGCGACGGTGCTGGCCTGGGGCGTGGTCGCGTTCGGCAATGTGCCCGACCTGCAGGTGTCCGTGGTCGCGCAGGCGCCGCTGCGCCCGCATACTGAAACCCGCATTTGCTCCCCCTTCCTTATTTCGCAAGGAGTCATCGCATGCGCATTCCCGCTTTCGGCCTGGGGACGTTCCGGCTCAAGGACCAGGTCGTCATCGACTCGGTCCGCAACGCGCTCGAACTGGGCTACCGCGCCATCGACACCGCGCAGATCTACGGCAACGAAGCCGAGGTCGGCCAGGCCATCGCCGCCTCCGGCATGCCGCGCGCGGACCTGTTCGTCACCACCAAGGTGTGGACCGACAAGCTGGCCACCGACGCATTGCTGCCGAGCCTGCGGCAGAGCCTGGACAAGCTGCGCAGCGACTACGTGGACCTGACCCTGGTGCACTGGCCATCGCCGCGCGATGCGGTGCCGATGGCCGAGTACCTGCATGCGCTGGCCGCCGCCCGCGAACAGGGGCTGACCCGCCGGATCGGCCTGTCCAACTTCACCATCGCGCTGACCAGGCAGGCGATCGCGATCCTCGGCGCCGAGGCCATCGCCACCCAGCAGATCGAAGTGCATCCCTACCTGCAGAACCGCAAGCTGATCGGCTTCCTGCACGAGCAGGGCATCCATGTCACCTCGTACATGACCCTGGCCTACGGCAAGGTGCTGCAGGATCCGGTGATCGCCGCGATCGCCGCGCGCCACGCCGCCACCCCGGCGCAGGTGGCATTGGCCTGGGCATTGCAGCAGGGCTATGCGGTGATCCCGTCCTCGACCAAGCGCGAGAACCTGGCCAGCAATCTGCTCGCGCAATCGCTGCGCCTGGACGCCGAGGACATGGCGCAGATCGCCACGCTGGACCGTGGCGAGCGCCTGGCGAACCCGGCCGGCATCGCGCCGGACTGGGACTGAGGCCGAGACGCGCGCCGGCAGCAAGCATCTGCGAAGCGGCGCCGGCACGCCTGACGCAACAGCCGCATTGCAGCGCTGCCACAAACCATCGCGGCGCTGCAATGCTGGGACCGGCGGTCTTGCCATCGCCACAACGACCGGCCTGCAACCGCAGCCGAGGCGTCGGGCGCGCGCAAGGCGTCCCGTCGCGCTACGCGACGTCGCAACCGGCGCGCCGGGACGCAGCGCCGCATTGCAAACGCCGCGTTGCAAACGCTTCCAAGGCACCTGCCCGCTCATCTCGCTGATCGGTTCAGCAATGCGCGCGCAATGTCGTCCCCGTCGGCGCACATCGCCGGAAATATCCGCTAGGATCGGAGCGACAGGGGGGTGGCCTCGAGAGGAGTCCTACCCATGCAGACCGCTTCCGCTCTCGCTCGTCCTGCCCACGCGCGTCCCGTCGTCGATCTGGATGCCGAAATGGCCTATTGGCGGCGTGCCCATGCCAATGGCCGCCTCGGTCACCATGGCTTCTCCGACTACGCCTCGCTGCTGAAGATGGGCTACGACGTCTATCTGGCCTATCCGCGCGCCACCGAGGCGCAGCTGTACCGCGTGCTGCAGGAGTCCTATCACCACCTGGCACCGTCGCTGTCGGTGCCGTGGGACGAAGCGCGCTGGCTGGTCCGCCATGCCTGGCACCATTTGGAGCAATCCGGCCGCAGTCATTGACGGCACCCGCGGGCGCGCCGGGAAGAATGGTCGCGCTGCACACTGCAGCGCGGTGCGCAAACCCTCGCGCCGCGCCTCGTGCCGGTGGCTCACCGCGACGGCGGCGCGTCGGACGTGCGTTCCTTGGCCTCGATGCGGCCCTGGAACTCCTTCGACCCCTGGCCGGGCGATGTGGCCGCATCGCCTTGCGCGATCTTGAGCTGCTGCTTGCGCCGCTCGACCACGTTCTTGGCCAGCGCCACGCGGCGCCCGACCACCATCTCGGTGAGCCAGTCGATCAGATAGCGGGTGTATTCGAGCTGGTGTTCCTTGCGGGTCAGCGCGTGGTCGGCGCCCTTGATCACCCGCGAGGTCAGCGAACGCGCATTGGAGAACGCCGCGGCGTAGTTCTTCAGCACCTGCCCCGGCACGATCGCGTCCTGCTCGGCCTCGACCAGCAGCACGTCGCCGCGGAAGCGCTGGCACGCGGCCAGCGCAAGGTTGTCGGCCGGCGCCACCGCGCGGTGCCGGTACGGCATCAGCTCCGGATCCTGGTTCAGCGCCACCTTCGGGCCATCCCAGTGCGCGTCCTTGTACAGCGCCGGCGACCGCAGCGCCAGCCATTCCACCGGCCGTTCCAGGGTCAGCAGCGAGGCGAGATAGCCGCCGTAGCTCAGGCCCACCACCGCGATCGACTCCGGGTCCACCTGCGGGCAATCCACCAGGCGGTCGTAGGCCGCCTTGATGTCGTCCAGATTCTGCGCGCGGGTCACCGTCTCGCGCATCGAGGCCAGGCCTTCGTGGCCGCGCAGGTCGAAGGTCAGGCACACGCAGCCCAGGCCGACCGCTTCGCGCGCGCGCACCAGGTTGTGATGCTGATTGCCGCCCCAGCCATGCACGAACAGCACGCCGGGCATGCCGTTGGTCGGGGTCAGCAAGGTGCCGCTCAAGGCGGCGCCGTCCACCGCGATATCGATGCTGGAGAGCTTGGTTTCCATGGTCAGTCTGCAACGCTCGCATAGCGGTACTTGGTCAGGCGGCCCACGCGCGGATCCTCGCCCGTGTAGTAGACCTCGGCGCCGGCCGGCAGAGCCGCCGCGCCGTAGCGCTCGACGGTGGCCGCGACCACCGCGTGCAGCGCCGGTTCGCGCTGGAAGGCAGCGATCGCGGCCAGTTCCGCCGGCGTCGCCCCGCCGATGCGCCAGGACTGCTCGAGCACGCCGCGCAGGCGCGTGCCGTCCTGGGCGATGCCGTCGATCACATCGTAGTTGCGGCGCGATGCGTAGAAGCCGGGATAGGCCTGCGCGATGCAGCGATCGTAGTGGCGCGCCTTCAGCACCGCCTCGCGCTGCGGCGGCGGCAACGCGCGTTCGAGCAGCGCATCCAGCGTGCCGCGGATCACGAACAGGTGCGAGCCGCCGTAGGTCTCGTGGCCGGCGCCGTCCGCGGTGGCCGATTGCGTGCCGTAGTAGGCGATGGTCATGCCGGCGCAGTCCACTTCGCCGACGCTGAAGGTGGTCGAGCGGTCCAGCTGCCGTTCCAGCACCACGCCCTGCTGCGCCAGATCCGTCGCCGCCGCTGCGTCCAGCGCGGTATCCAATGCGGGCGCGTCGTGCAGCAACAGCTGGCCCTGCCCGGCGATGCCATGCGGCAACTTCAATCGCACCTGGCCGCCGCCGCACAGGCGCGCATACGCCGTGCGCGCATCGGCCGCCGCGAACGCGGTGTAGCCGGGCACCGTCGCCGCGGCCAATGCGGCGCCGAGCGCATGGTTCCAGCCCTGCGGCGCGGCCGCGCCGGGATCGACCAACGGATGGCTGATCGCCTTGGTGGCGACGAATGCATGCGGCACCACGCCACCGAGCAGGTCGGCCGCCACGCGCACGCCCAGGTGCTGCGCCTGTGCGGCGGTCAAGGTGTCGTCCGGCACGTAGAAACCGCGCTGTGCCGCACTCGCATCCTGCAACGGCAGGCGCATCAGCCGCGCCACTTCGGCGGCGATCCAGGCATGCGTGGCGGCCTCGTGCCCGCCGGGCGGATGCGTGCGTACGCTGCAGCGACGGACATGGTCGTGTGCGGCAGATGGCGCCATGCGCGGTACTCCGCTCGAGGAGGACAGGAGGTCAAGCACGGGCGTACCAGAACAGCGGCTGGGCCGCACCCAGGCCGAGCAGCGACAGCACGGCGAGCAGCCAGCGTGGCAACGCGGCGCGCAATTGCCGGCACCAAGCACGCGCCTCCGTGCTACCCGAAGCATCGGCAGGCGTGTCGCGCGCAAGCGGTGCTGGATACGCGACGGTCGATGGCGAAGGCGGATGGCGGGGTAGGTCGGCCATGCGACCAAGGCTGTCGGAGATAGCGTTGCGCCATGGTGAACGCCGCGTGCCTGGCGCGTCGGCAATGCATCGAGCTGCCGAAGATGGAAGCGCCTGCATCCTCCCTCGCAAGCGCGCACCAACGACACCGCGCGTCATTGCGGGCTCCAGGCGTGAACGGCGTCGAGGCGATCAGGCTGGCGACAACGGCGCAGCGACCTGCGCGTCGATCCGGTGCTTGCCGGCCAGCGCCTGCATGCCCTGCAGCGTCGCCTGCACCGCACCGGCATACGTGCTGCGCCACAACTCGGCGCGCGACTGGCGCGAGGATGCCTCGGCCAGCGCCAGCGCGAACCCCTGCACACGCGGGTCGGCCAGCGTGGCACGGTCCAGGAACGGTTGTTCCAACGCGATCACGTCCACCGGCGCCAGCCAGGCATCGGCGACCAGCTCGGCCACGCCGACCCGATGCGCCAGCTGATGCAGCGCGCTCAGGGTCTCGTGCAGCATTTCCAGATACGCCCACTGCCACAACGCCGCCTTGCGCTGCGGGTCGGCCTGGTCCAGCGCGGACAAGGCAGCGTCGACACGGTCGATGCGTAAATCGTTCATTCGCCGGCGCTCCATGTGGCGCAGTCTGATCGGCGCATTCTGCGCGCAAATCGTGGGGAGATTGTGCGCCGCATCGGCTCCGGCAATGGGACGACGCGTTCCGCGGCTCGACCCGGGCAAGCATGCCATCGGCTGCGAGTGGCCGTCCAGGCCGGCTTCCTGCTGATCGCTATGCGGCCGCATGCCTGCCATGCACAGCGCCCCACCAGCACAGCGCCATGCACAGCACGCACAACTGCGAAGCAGCCCAAAACCGGCATGGCACGAGTGTTCTATACTGGCGTGGCACGCATCGCCGCGCGCGTTCCTCCGCTCCCCACGCCACGACATGACGCCACCCTGACACCCGCGCCTTGTTCTTCACGCCGTCCCCCTGCGGGACTCGGGTTTTCTGGCTTTCCATTTCGTGTAGCGCCGCCCTGCGACGGGCGCGGCGTCAGGAGCGTTTTCTCGTGAATCTCCATCCCCCGCTGCGCCAGCAATGGTTCGGCAACCTCCGTGGCGACGTGCTCGCCGGTCTGGTCGTGGCGCTGGCGCTGATCCCCGAAGCCATCGCCTTCTCCATCATCGCCGGAGTCGATCCCAAGATCGGGCTGTACGCCTCGTTCTGCATCTGCGTGGTGATCGCCTTCGTCGGCGGCCGGCCCGGCATGATCTCCGCCGCGACCGGCGCGATGGCGCTGCTGATGGTCGGCCTGGTCAAGGAGCACGGCCTGCACTACCTGCTCGCAGCGACGCTGTTGACCGGCGTACTGCAGATCCTCGCCGGCGTGCTGAAGCTCGGCGCGTTGATGCGCTTCGTCTCGCGCTCGGTGATCACCGGCTTCGTCAACGCGCTGGCGATCCTGATCTTCATGGCGCAGCTGCCCGAGCTGATCGGCGTGCCGACCCTGGTGTATCCGCTGGTGGCGCTGGGCCTGCTGGTGATCTACGGCCTGCCGTGGCTGTCGCAGCGCACCTTCGCCGGACTCGGCCTGTGGCTGCTGGTACTGGGCGCCGCGCTGACCGCCGGCAGCCTCGATGCGCGTGCGCTGTACGCCGTGGCGGCGATCGGTGCCGCCGCCCTGCTGCTCGGTCACCGCTGGACGCGCACGCTCGCATTGCCGCCGCCGCTGGTGGCGATCGTGCTGCTGACCGGACTGGCGCTGTACTTCGGCATCGTGGTGCCCACCGTGGGCGACAAGGGCCAGTTGCCCGACAGCCTGCCGACGTTCCTGCTGCCGGACGTGCCATGGACGTTGGAGACGTTGAAAATCGTGTTCCCGGTGTCGGCGACGCTGGCGATGGTCGGCCTGCTGGAATCGATGATGACCGCGCAGATCGTCGACGACATGACCGACACCCCCAGCGGCAAGAACCGCGAATGCATCGGCCAGGGCACGGCCAACATCGCCAGCGGGCTGATCGGCGGCATGGCCGGTTGCGCGATGATCGGGCAGTCGGTGATCAACGTGAAATCCGGCGGCCGTGGGCGCCTGTCGGCGCTGGTCGCCGGCAGCGTGCTGCTGATGCTGGTGGTGTTCGCTGGCGCGTGGGTGCGGCAGATCCCGATGGCGGCGCTGGTGGCGGTGATGATCATGGTCTCGATCGGCACCTTCAGCTGGCGCTCGCTGGCGCAACTGCGCACGCACCCGAAGAGCTCCAGCCTGGTGATGCTCGCCACCGTGGTGGTGACCGTGGCCACCCACGACCTGGCGCGCGGCGTGCTGACCGGCGTGCTGTTGTCGGCGCTGTTCTTCGCGCGCAAGGTCGGGCGCATGCTGGACATCGCCAAAACCGAGGACGCCGATGGCGGCCACACCTACCGGATCAGCGGCCAGTTGTTCTTCGCCTCGGCCGGCAGTTTCGCCTTGGCATTCGACTATGCGCACGCACCGGCGCGGGTCACGCTCGACCTGACGCAGGCGCATCTGTGGGACGTCAGCGCCATCGGCGCGCTGGACAAGGTGGTGCTGAAGTTCCGCCGCCATGGCGCGCAGGTGCAGGTGGTGGGGCTGAACGCCGCCAGCGCCGCCATGGTCGGAGACCTGGGCACGCATCATCGGGACGACGCGGGGCCGGCTTCGCTGCATTGAGGAGTGCGGCGGCGCCTGTAGCGATGCCCGCGTCGCTGCCTCTTGCGCCGCGCGCGGGTCGCCCGCGGCGGACCTGCACGGGTCACGACCGCAGCGCGCTGCCGGCGACCAGCGCCGACAGGCACCGCGACCGCCGGACTTCACGTTGATCACCGTCTGACCGATCAGCGCGCAGCCGGGATGAGTCGTGACCGCCTACGCATGCGATGACGCGGCCGCGACGTGGCCTGGCTAGCATGTTCCTGAGGCGGCACAGCGCCACCCGACCACTGCCCGACGCCAAGCCCGCGAGGATCAACCGATGCGCCTGGAACACTGGCTACTGCCTCGGCACGACTGGGTGCCCAATCATCCGTTTCTGCCAGTGCTGCTGTACCGCCAGGTCGACGGCGACAGCGATGCCGACGGCTTCGAACGCCGCTTTGCCGCCAACGGCTGGCCACCGCAATGGCGCGATGGCATCTACGATTACCACCACTACCATTCCACTGCCCACGAGGTGCTTGGCGTGGCCAGCGGCAGCGCGCGGCTGCTCATCGGCGGCCCAGGCGGCCCCGAAACCGCGCTGGCGGCCGGCGACGCCTTGCTGCTGCCGGCCGGCACCGGCCATTGCTGCATCGCCTGCAGCAGCGACGTCCTGGTGGTCGGCGCCTATCCCGTCGGGCAGGACTGGGATATCCGCCGGCGGGCGCCCAGCGCCGAAACGATCCAGCGCATCGCCCAGTTGCCATTCCCGCCCAGCGATCCCGTCGCCGGCCGGCAAGGCCCCCTTCTCCAGCACTGGAAGATGCCTGAGAGTCCGGGCTAGATCTGAGCGGGCTTGCCGACGCGCTGCGGTGCGGGCATGACTTCCCGCACCCTGACTTCCCGCAGAGGACACGGCATAGCCCAGCGCCGATGCTGCAGCCACGCCCAAAGGAACCGCCGCCATGCGCCTGCTGCTCTCCGCCTGCACCCTCGCCCTGCTCGGTGCCGCCGCGAGCGCCAGCGCCGGCCCGCAGTTCTCCTCGCAGCAATGCGGCTTTTCCACGCCCTACGACGTCATCGTCGACCGGACCGGCGTCGCCCTGACCCGCAGCGCCGGCACGCCGAAGACCGTGTTCCTGCATGACGGCCGCCTGCAGGTGGACGGCGTCGCGCAGCCGCTCAGCAGTGCCGACGCCCAGCGCTTGCGGCAGATGGAACAGGGCGCGCAGGCGCTGATCCCCGAAGTGGCCGGCATCGCCCGCGAAGTGGTCGGCATCACCTTCGACGCCTTCGGCGGCGTGGTCGAAGCGATCACCGGTAGCCGCAGCAAAGCGCGCAAGATCGAGCGGCACCGCGACGCCGCCCTCGCCCACCTGGACCGCACCCTCGGCAAAGGCCGATGGCAGCAGGACCTGTTCGACAAGGCATTCGAGGCCAACGTTAGCGCCGCCGCCGAGGAAATGGCCGGCGCGCTGACCCGCGGCGTTATGTTCGCGGTGTTCACCGGCGGCGCCGACGACATCGAGAAACGCACCGACGCGATGGAGAAGGACATGGAGCGGCGCATGGAGGCGCGCGGCAAGGCCCTGGAAGCCAGGGCCGACGCGCTATGCGTAAAGGTCGCGGCGCTGGATGCGCTGGAGCAGGATTTGGACTACCGGCTCCCCGGCGGCAAGCGGCTGGACCTGCTGGAACACAGCGAGAAGCCGGCAAAGTCGGCCATGCCCGGCGAGGCGACCGTGGCCGCAACCGAATCGCCGCACAGCGAGGCGCACTGAGCGGGGCAGCGGAATACATCGCCCAGGTACCACCAACATCGCCAGCGGGCTGATCGGCGACATGGCCGGCTGCGCGATGATCGGCCCATCGGTGATCAAGGTGAAGTCCGGCGACCGCGGTCGTCTGTCGGCGCTGATCGCCGGCAGCGTGCTGCTGATACTGGTGGTATTCGCCAGCCCGTGGGGGCCTCAACGAACATTTGGTTCCCAACTCTGCTGCACGTTCGCACCGAGATCGAGCCCTTGTACGAAACGCCGCCTCGACCGAAACAAAGCCGGGCGGCATGAACTCGTTCTTCACTCAGCATAGAAAGGGCGGTCTCAAGAATCAAGTGCAACACGTGATTTGAAGGCGAGGATTTCCTTCTCCATGGCCGCTGCCGGCGTGGCCCAGCCTAATGTCTGGCGAGGACGCCCATTCATCAGCTTGGCGACGTGATTGAGGTACTCCTGGCTCGCTTGCGACAAGTCCACGCCCTTGGGCAGGAACTGGCGCAGCAGGCCATTGGTGTTCTCGTTGCTGCCCCGCTGCCACGGCGCATACGGATCGGCGAACCACACGTCGATGTTCAACCGTCGCATCAGCTCCTCGTAACAGGTCAGTTCCGTTCCGCGGTCGTAGGTCAGGCTCTCGCGCAGGAAGGCCGGCAGCTTCTTCATCTGGCGAGTGAAGCCTTCCAGCGCGGCGTCCGCGGTGCAGCCATCCATCCTGCACAGCACCACGAAGCGTGTCTTGCGCTCGACCAGCGTGCCCACGCAGGACCGGTTGAACGCGCCCTTGATCAGGTCGCCCTCCCAATGCCCCGGCAGCAGGCGCTGTTCCACCGCTTCGGGCCGATGCACGATGCGCAGCTCCTCCGGTACCCAGGTGCGCGCCGCTGCTGTGGTGCGCCTGCGGCCTCGCGTGGGCTTGCTCTGGCGCAATGCATCGACCAGGGCCTGCTTCAGGCCGCCGCGCGGATGCGCGTAGATGGCCGCGTAGATCGTCTCGTGACTGACCCGCTGGCTGGCGTCGTCTGGATGCATGTCCCGCAGTGTGGCCGCGATCTGCTGCGGCGACCAGCGATCGAACACAAGACGGTCGTGGACGAACTCGAACAGCACCGCGCCCGCGATCAGCCTGCGTGCTCGTACGCTGCGCGATCGCCGCGATCGATACACCAGGGCTGCCGCATGCGCCGAGTACACGCCGCTGTCCAGACGCCGGATCTCGCGGCTCAGCGTCGATGCGCTACGCCCCAGGCGGCGACCGATCCCACGAAGACTCGTTCCCCGATCGCGTTCGACCTGAAGCACCGCGCGTTCCTCACTACTCAGATGACTGTACTGTCTTCCCATCGCAACACCCTACGCTCTGTCAGGTGTTGCACTTGGAAGTTGAGTCTGCCAAGGGAAGCATGAGGCGCCTAGAATTTATGCTAATGTCGAAAAAGCACCAACAGCGTGTGCGATGGATGGCTTCAGCAAGGAACCCCGGTAGCGAAATACACTTCAATCGAAAGGATAAGGTGAACCATGCACTCTGAAATGAAATTTTCACAGACGAAGGATGCACGTAAATCTTTAAATCAATTGAGCGACGTTCAAGCCTCGAAATTGTTGTCGTTGCTTGCCGAAGACGACGGTTTCAGGGCCAAGTTTGAAGAGGATCCGATTACAGCGCTTTCACTCATCGGAGTTTATCCAGAAAAAGGAAGCTCCAACTTCTGCATGACCGTCAAATCGCTGGCATCGAAGGATGAATTGAATGCGTCGAAAGCTCATCTTTATAGCTACCTGACATCGAGCAGCGTGTTCCAGAATCCTCATTATTTTGAATCCGGGCAAGTGTCCAAGAAGCTCCTGAAGGCCAGCAACTAGAAACGATCTCGCAAGGTAAGCCCGGCGGGCATCGGCTCGCCGGGCTGCTCATATCAGATCGTCAAGGCTCGCGGCTGGCATACCATCTTGCCGAATCCAGATCTCCGCGCGCTCTCCACCCGAGCTCACGCTGTTCATGCTTGCTTTTCGATCCATACCTCGTGCAGAGGATCGAATTCGCTCGTCTCCATATGATCCGCACGCCACCCGAATCCGCATATGGCCATCACGCCCTCTTCCATCGGATTCAAACCCAACCGCATTTCGATGTCCACTTCGTTGATCGCCGAGGTGACGAATGCCCCCAAGCCAAGCTCGGTCGCGCTGAGATAGAGTGTCTGAGCGATATGCCCGACATCGAGGATAGTGGCGCGATATGCCTTCGCATGCCGTCGGTACTTCCAGAAACTTCGCTCAAAGCGCGTAGTGAGAACCATGAGCACAGGCGCATTGGAGAACCAGTACTGGCCAGCCAGCGCTTCTCTCGACAGGTCAGGTAGCGCGCGATACTCGATCGCCATCGGCTCCAGTGCATGATCGACCGGATGGTAATGGTAGATTCCTGGTGCAATGCCATCGACGTTCTGCACGATCAGATACGCCTCGGTCGGATGTAGGCCGCCGCCCGAAGGGACGTTCTTTTTCAGAAAGGTCGCTTCGTTCTCCACGCGAACCAACGCCTGCGCCATCAGCACTCTTTGCAGCATGTGGGAAAGCAACTCGCCGGAGACCGATCGAACCTGGTCGAAATTCCGACACGTCGATCTTCTGGCCAACAGAGCGTCGAACGAGTTCCCTGCTTGGCGCGCCAGCGGAACGCGGCGACTCGGGTCTGTCAAAGAATGATTTTCCGAGGGGGGCGCTCCCAACTTTGCACACAGATCCGCAGCCGTCGCCATACCTCCTGCTTCCATCGCGGCTGCGCTGTCCAGGCCACGCCAGCGGCTGAGACGTTGCATCAACGCAGCGGCAGGCCACCAATGCACCGAACGTATCGATTCGTCGCGCTGCTGGTGAGCGGCGTATTTTCTGCCATCGCTCACCAACAGCCCCTTTTGCAGAAGACCAACCACCAACTCCTCGGGGTGGAAACTTATTTGTTCGCTCGATATCCACTGATGAGCGCTCATCGTTCCGAGCAGCGCCATTTCGAGCGGGCTGACTTCGGTTTCCTCGTCCAGATGAGCAGCCAATGCGAGCCAACGCTTGGTGCGTACCAGACCATCCCCACCTTGAAGTATTGATTCCAGGCTGAAAGCGGCATCTTCCCTGCTTTCAAAATAGACCACAGCACAACGCCGTATTTTCATATAAATCTCGATTTTTAATAATACTTATTTATGATATATATTTATTTGAGAGCAAATAGATATGGACTGCACATTACAGCCACACCTACGACCACCCCTGAAGCCCCATGACGCATCTGCCTGATTTTGTTCTATTTATGCGCATGCGCGCCACGCCTCTCCAACGACTCGCATGCTAAGCTGAGGCCCGCGACAGGATACACCGCAGTGTCCGACGCGCGCAGCAGTATCATTAACTACAGGGGAATTAATATGACCGCAGAGACGATAAAGCTGAATCAGGCTGTCGTAGAAAAGCTTTTGGAAAAATTGAGTACGGACAACACGTTCCGCAAGTTGTTCAAGAATTCGCCTTTGGATGCTCTCATCAGCATCGGGTGCAAACCGCCGAAAGGTTGCCCGGCCCCGCCATGCCTGATCGTTCACAAGATTGCGCCCAAGAAGGAGATCATCCGGGCTGCCGAGGAGCTTCGCGCCTACTTGACCTCGCATGCGTCTCAAACCAATCCACATTGCTTCGAAGCCGGCAAGATCCTGGGATCGATCGGAAAGAAGTGAGCCACGCCGTTAGTTGAGCGCGACGCGATCCCCACGCCTTGCCCTGGTATCGCTCACGTTCAAGGGCTGCATGACGATACTCCCCGCGGCCTGGATATAGGCCAGTCCGCGGTTTTTCTCCAGCCACGCATTCTGCTGCGCGACCAGGCCGTTTTCCCGGCATGCCTCTGCGGCATCACGCAGCGCGACATGTGCCTGGAATATCTCCCGGCCCGAGAGCAGCTCCTTGATCGAACTGATCGATCCAGCGCAATTTCCTTTTAGGCGCAGATCGCCTGCCTTCAAGATCGACAGAAGCTGGGAGACGTTGCTATCGCCCGTCGCGCGCGTGATGGATTCCATCTGCGCCGCTCGCTCGGTGTAGAGCTTTGCGCTTCCCGAGCGCTGCGCGAGATAGGCGTAGCTAAGGGCGATGAAGGCCAGATCCGATCGATCCGCCGGATTGGCTCGCGCCGCCGCAGCGACCGCCTGCGCATAGCCGGCCTCAAGCTCCGATGTCTTCAGGAATCCGCTGGCGAGGAAATCGACGCAGTGCCGCATGAAGACGAACTGCTGATAGACCTGCTCGTTGCGCGACTTGAAGTGTTCAGCATAGGTCGTAGCAGTGCGGCGGGCGCCCTTCCATTCCTGCCGGTCGACCGCGATGCTGATCGTCTCGAAGCCCGCAGACTGGTTCGCCTCTGACAAGGCGTCCTGCCTGGAGAGAGACTTCAGGAGCTTCTCCGCATCGTCCAGGCGGCCCATCGCAGCAAGTGCCGCGACCCTCTGCCGCGTTGCGCTCAGGCCGCGCGACGCTTCGCTTTCACGAAATAGGTCCAGCGCCGAGGCGTAGTTGTTCTCCGCCAATCGCGCGCGCGCCATCGTGTCGATCGCGAATCCACGCAAGGGATTCTGCTGTACGGATGCGCGCTGCGCCGTCGTGTACGCACCTTCGTAGTCGCCTGCAACGAAGGCGCTCCATGCGTAGTTCGCCGTCCCCGCGTAGTAGTCGGGATAGATATCGGCCAGCGTCTTCCAGCGCTCGGGCGAGTTCATTGTGGGTTTTTCCGAAAACTCCGCGCTCCACGCATCCAGATAGAGCCTGTCGCGCGGCGGCAACCGGTCCCGAAGTTTCATGGCCAGTTGCAGGTACTTCTCGGCATTTGCATTGTCGCTGGCGCTGACATACACCCTCAGCATCCCTAGGTAGGCGAGCGCGAACCCCGGGTCCAGCTCGACGGCTCGGCGATACAGCGCCAGTGCCTGATCTCGCTTGGATCGGCCATAGGCTTCCAGGCCGAGTGCATAGGCTCTCAACGCATCGAGGTTGGCGGTGGCCACCTTGGGCAACGGAATGGACTCCGTCTCCACGTTCTCCAGTGCTTCGCCGAAATTCTGTCTCAACTCATGGGTGATCGTGTCTACGGAGGCCAACGCGGAGCCGATGCCCCTGCCATCGGCAACCTGCGCATAGACGGTGGATTGGGTTCTGGGATCGACCACCTCCGCGCTGATCCGCAACCTACCGCCGAATTCCGAAACGGTTGGAAGAATCACCGCACGCGCGCCGCTCCTCAAGGCGACTTCGGATGCGATTTCCCGGTTAAGGGCCGTGTTTTCCGGATCGCGCCGCATTCTCCCAAGGGTCTCACGCACTTTCAGATCGCTGAGCACATTGACGTAGCGCGACTGTTCCAGGCTGATCCGAAAGGCCTGTTGCAGCGAGTCGTCCAGC
Organism: Xanthomonas hyacinthi; assembly: GCF_009769165.1. NCBI lineage: Bacteria > Pseudomonadati > Pseudomonadota > Gammaproteobacteria > Lysobacterales > Lysobacteraceae > Xanthomonas > Xanthomonas hyacinthi. The sequence continues at coordinate 2,188,250 of NZ_CP043476.1, read as the reverse complement.
GCGACGTCGCCAGTCAGATTCCGCAGATCCCCCACCACCACCCAGTCGCGCTCGGCGAACGCGATGGCCGGCTGCGGGCGGGTGACGAACCAGACGCCGACCGCGACCGCGGCGATCAGGCCGATCTCTGCCAGCAGCGCCGCCGGCCGCCGCCACAGCGGGATGTCCCGCCACGCCTTCGGCGTCGGCTTCGGCGCGCGCAGCGGGGTGTTGCCGATCTCGCCGACTTCGTAGATCTCCTGCGCCGTCGGCACGCCCTTGAAGCGCCAGCGGCCGTGCGATTTCCACAGCAGGCGCTCGCCGCGCTCGCCCAGCTCGCGCGCGGCGCGGTGGGTCAGCGACTCGGCCACCGCCGACAGCAGGATCTGTCCGGGCCGGGCCAGGGTCATCAGCCGCGCCGCGGTCGGCTTGGCCAGGCCTTCCACTTCCAACGGCTTGGCGCCGACCTGCACCGCGGCGTCGCTGTTGCGCCAGGTCAGCACCTCGCCGACGTGCAGGCCGGCGCGCACTTTCAGTTCCAGCTTGCGCTGCGTGCCCAGCGCGTGCAGGCCGCGGGCGTAGTCCAGGGCGAAGCCGAGGCCGTCGATCGGCCGTTCGAACAGCAGCAGCAGGCCGTCGGAACGGTCGATCAGGCGCCCGCGCCAGCGCTGCTGCAGTTCCAGCACCAGCGCGTCGTGCAGCTTGAACAGTTCGGCAGCGTTGGCGTCGCCGAGCCGCTCCACCAGCGCCATCGAATCGCACAGGTCGGTCAGCAGCAGGGTGCGGAGCTGCGGGACCTCGGGCTGCGGCGGGTGAGCGTCGTTCATGGGCAGCTCGAGGGCGCGCGCACGGTCATTGGGATGCGGAGGCGAGGTCGTGCCAGTACAGCCGGTTGCCGCCGAGGCGCTTGGCCTCGTATAGCGCGGCGTCGGCGTTGGCGTACCAGTCGTTCCAGTCGGATTGCGGGTCGACCCGGCTGATGCCGATGCTGACCGGGCAGATATGCGGCGAGGGATGCGGCACGCCAAGCAGGTTCTGCACGGTGGCGATCACGAACTCGCCGATGCGGCGCAGGTCTTGCACGTTGCCGGTGGACACCAGCAGGCAGAATTCGTCGCCGCCTAGGCGGCAGGCGATGTCGTCCTGGCCGGCGACGGAACGCAGGATGTTGGCGACGTTCTGCAACACGCGGTCGCCGACCAGGTGGCCGTGCTCGTCGTTGATGTGCTTGAAGCGGTCGCAGTCGATCAGCAGCAGGCCCGGCCCGGGCGAGCGGCCATCGCGTCGGCACTCCTGCAGGCGCAGGATCAGGCCGCGACGGTTGTGCAGGCCGGTCAGTTCATCGGTGCGCACCAGCTCTTCGGTCTGGGTGAGCTGGTGGGTGGTGGCGTAGAGATTGTCCAACGCCGCTTCCAGGTCGTGGTTGCGGCGGCGCAGCTGGCGGATCAGGGTTTGCTCGTTCATCACCACGCGCATGATGGTGCGGCGCAGGAAGTAGGCGACCAGGCCCGGGTCGCGCTCCACCAGGCGCTGGAAATCGTCGTGGTCCAGTTCGACCAGCACGCCGTCGCTGGCGGCGATCGCATCGGCGCTGCGCATGTGGCTGCCGATCAACAGCCCCAGTTCGCCGAAAAACTCGCCATGTCCGAGATGCTTGACCACCAGGTCCTCGCCGAAATCCAGGTCGATCACACCGCTGCCGATCACGAACATGGCGCTGCCGCCGTCGCCGCGCCGGAACAGCACGTCGCCGGCACGCACCGTGCGCGAACGGCCGAACTCTGAGAACAGGCGCAGCTCCGCCGCGGTCAGCACCGCCAGCTCGCTCGGCTTAGGGGCGACCACAGCAACCGTCGAAATTGTCTCGCGTGCATTGGACGCGGCGCTGTCGCAGCTCATCCAACCCCCTACTGCTCCTGGCGTGGCCCGCCATCTTGGACGGAGCATAGCACCTGAACAGCGCGCCCACAGTGCGGTCGCCGCCGATCTCGCATCCAGCAGAGACCGCAAAAGACCTGGAATCGATCGCTACCGCCGCCGTCACGCAACAATGCGGCGCACAAGCCTGGCGCAACACGTAGACACTGCATTGGCGCCGCTAATCGCGCCGCCGCGCGACAAAAAAAGTTCTTCACCCAAGTCCGGGAGGGCCGTGCTGCCTCACTTCCAAGTCGTAGGCGGCATTTATGTCCATCGCCACGGCACGCAGACGGTGGCAGCCGTGCGGTCCCAGCAGCGCGAAGAACGGGCGCGCCTCGGCCCGGGAACGTCCTCGGGCCACCCACAGCATGCGCTTGCGCTGCGGCTCGACCAGCAGCGTCGCGCGACGGCGGCCTTTCTGGATCGCGTACTCATCCATCGCGCACCGTCACCCCGCTCAGGTCAATCGGTCCCAGCGTCCGCTCCAGGTGCTGGACGTCGATCCGCTTCACCGTCTGCCCGTCCAGCCCGAACCAGTGCGCGGCATGCACGATGGTGGTCGCCGCGCACAGCCGCGCCACATTGTCGGCCAGCCAACGCGTGAGGCGGGCATGCCGGTCCAGCCAATCCAGGCGCTCCAGACGCGGTCGGCAGTGCGCGCAGGCCAGACGCAACCGCGACACCATGCCCCCCCAGCTACTCAACTGCCCAATACAATCCACCGCGGCCACGGCCGATCCCCGTTTTGCTATCTAGACAACGCCAATTCTGAAGGTCGGCCGTGCGCCTTTCCCATTAGGGTCCGTGAACGCTATCGGGATAGGCCACGTTGCCGTGTGCGCCGCTCAGGTGGTGGTGCGTGGCGCCGTGGCAGGCTGGCCGCCTGTCCACGCCACGCGCGGCCGCCTGGGCGCCGCACACGGCAACCCGAATGGCCGCGCTTGGGCGCGCACACGACGGCGTCATCGCGCGGTCGCTTATCGACATAAGCTCCCTCGCGCTTCCTTGCCGCTTACGCGCCCAAGCACGGCGTGGCCTGGCCTGGCCCGATAGCGTTAACAGAGGCCCTAGGTGGGAGAAGAATCAAAAAGAACCGTCACGGCGCCAAAAACCTGCCTTACCCGCGAATGACCCCCCGCGTGGCGCGGCTGTCGCGCGCCCAGCGCCATGTGGCCAACTCGATCGCGACGCTACGCTGAACAATCGCTATCGGAATCGGAGCGAGGCTGCTCGACAGAATCCCTCTGCATCGACGGATTTAGTAACATGGCAAGATCCAGATAGTCATGAAACAAATTTCACTCTTTCCGGGATTGGCGAATGTTCACTATCAAAGAACACAATCTTCACAACAAGGCCAATGTGGATGTCCCGCACCATCTTGGTGAAGAACTTGGCCAGCATGCATCTTGTTCCGCTACCGTCGGCGCTTCCAGCCGATACGATAGCGCTATTCACTCTACGCTCGCAGGTCTGGGTAGAGCGCCGAGACACGCTCTCTCAAGTGATAGTAGAAGGTCCATATCTTCCTCCAAGCAGATAGCCGAAGATCCGCAGGTGCGAAGCAAGTTGCACGCTGAGAAAAAGCGTGTCGATTGGACTCAGGCGTCGGGAGTTGCCGCAAAAATCGGACACAAGATCCAATCCCTCTTGGGCATGCGAAATCCGGAGTCTCGTGTCCGGGCGTTCGTCGAATTCATGGCTGATGGAAAGGGTAAGCCAGACGCTACGACGCTCGATTTAGGTGATGGCTGGACGCGAGCTGCGCGCTTTTCCGGCGGAAAGATGGCTTCGATCGACTACCAATGTAACGAAGAAGGGAGGGTTGTGGATGCGCGGCATCCAGGCAGATTCCCTGCGCTGCCTGAAGGCAAGGAGCGGGAGGCATTTGATACCGTACTTCACGCACTCAAATTTTCCGGGGCTGAGGCGTTACGCAGAGTTCCTGTTCATTACGTCAACAGGAACACGCGCGGGTATGTGCTTCCCACGCATGGCTATGTAGTTGCGGGCGATCCAAACCGAGGACGCAAGAGCGGTGCAATTTTGTATGGCGTCGGAGGTGATCCAAAACGTGGCCCCGTTATTTTGGATGACAAGCTGCTGCGTCATCTTATCGGGAAAGCGGGGCGGAAAGATGCGCGAAATTTCTCGGAGCCTGTCAAAGCAGCGCTTTCGGCGCTCGCTGGCCAATCCTTTGCCACTCGCGAAGACTTTCACAATGCATATTGTCGAGTCAGAGGCGATGCGGGCGATCCTTTAACCCTGCATGGCGAGATTTCATCAATATATCGCCTTTTGCCACTGTCAACGATGGAGATGTGGCCGAAGAAAGCCGATGATTACAGAGTCGCGAGGCCAGCCGCAGCCGAGCGGGATCTTCGGGCGTTTGAGAACCTTCCAAAAGCCATAGGGCGCAAGGTTAGTCTCAAGAAAATATCTGACGTAGACAGCATCGACTTAATGGGAGTAAAACAGCAGTTTACCCTCCATCAGCTTTACCAAGACGAGTTATTAGGCCAGTAATGGAACTGGAGTCCCCTCCGCGCTCTTTCCCCCAATAGCTGATACTGCGCGCCGTGATCGCCTGGCGGCATCTACTCCAAGATTTCAGCGACTACCGCCGCACGCATCTGACAAGGTTGGAAATTGCAACACCGGTGGAGCATCTCTGCTCCAGCTTGCTGTAGATAAATATGCGCAGAAAAACAATTTAGTCCCAAAAAAAGTGACATCGGCGAGTATCTTTGGTCTTGGATCAGGCCATCGACTAGCCATCTGGGATCCATTGAAACCATCCTCATCAGAGCGTGCTTCTGCAGAGTCCCCATCAAGCAGCGCCCAGACCTGATATCGATCTCTTCGCACAACGTCGAGAGATCCTTGGCTTTGTTCGGCCGGGCCGTTGCATGGGCTACGCGCCGCGTCATTCGCTCATTGGCGCCCTGCCGACGCTCCCACTTTCAGTAGCGGCAGGTTTAGAGTCCAAGATTACTTTACCTTCTCTTCGACCTGCTGTGGCAGCTAGTCGCTTTGCATAGGCCGCAGGCGTCAATCCATTCACTCGTTTCTGCGGTCGTTCGTTCCTCATTGTACTCGCGCCGCCAGAGTTCGATCACGGCACGGGCGTACAGCAGATCTGGTAAACATTTCATTTCCTCGTCCAAACCTTCATCGCGGAAGCGGTCATTGAACGATTCGACGTAGGCATTCTGGTTCGTCGGCTTGCCCGGCCCGATCAGGCGCGGATCCACTTTCGCATCATGCGCCTATATCGCCATTGCCTTGCCGATGAATACCTTGCCGTTGTCGCTGCGGATCACCTTCGGAAGGCCACGACTGTGTGCCAGACGTTGCGCCACGCCCTGCCCCGAGATCGCCCGTTCCACCTCGATCACGCTACATTCGCTGGTCGCGTCATCCACGATGGTCAGGCACTTCGGCACCCGGCCATCGGCGGCGCGATCAAACACGAAGTCCATCGACCACACCGCCCGCCGAACGTGCTGCGCCACAGGCAGTACGACGCTTCGTTGAACCCGTGCTTCCGGCATACCTGATTGACTGGGACGCCTGCGTCAACTTCCCTCAAAAAGCCAATGATCTAAAAAGAAGCCCGGGCGAACCCGGGTTCTCTCCCTTTGGGGATCGGCAGGCAATGAACGCCTGGCTGCAAATCAGGCGGCCTTTTCGCCGTGGAACTGCTCTTCTTCCGTCGAGCCCTTCAGTGCGGTGGTGGAGGATTGACCTTGCTGGATCGCCTGGGCGACCGCATCGAAATAGCCGGTGCCGACCTCGCGCTGGTGCTTGACCGCGGTGAAGCCGCGATCGGCGGCGGCGAACTCGGCTTCCTGCAACTCGACGAAGGCGCTCATCTGCCGGCGCGCATAGCCGTGCGCCAGGTTGAACATCGAGTAGTTCAGCGCATGGAAGCCGGCCAGGGTGATGAACTGGAACTTGTAGCCGTAGCGGGCGATCTCCTGCTGGAACCTGGCGATGGTCGCATCGTCCAGGTGCTTCTTCCAGTTGAAGCTCGGCGAGCAGTTGTAGGCCAGCAGCTTGCCCGGGAACTTGGCGTGGATCGCCTCGGCGAACTGGCGCGCGAAGGCCAGGTCCGGCTTGCCGGTCTCGCACCAGATCAGGTCGGCGTACGGGGCGTAGGCCAGGCCGCGGCTGATCGCCTGGTCCAGGCCCTTGTTGGTCTTGAAGAAGCCCTCGACGGTGCGCTCGCCGGTGGTGAACGGGCGGTCGTTGGGGTCGATGTCGCTGGTCACCAGGTCGGCGGCCTCGGCGTCGGTGCGCGCGACCAGCAGCGTCGGCACACCCAGCACGTCGGCGGCCAGGCGCGCGGCGTTGAGCTTCTCGATCGCCTCGCGGGTCGGCACCAGCACCTTGCCGCCCATGTGCCCGCACTTCTTCACCGAAGCCAGCTGGTCCTCGAAGTGCACGCCGGCGGCGCCGGCCTCGATCATCGCCTTCATCAGTTCGAAAGCGTTGAGCACGCCGCCGAAACCGGCCTCGGCATCGGCCACGATCGGCTGCAGGAAGTCGATCTCGTCCTTGCCTTCGGCATGGTGCAGCTGGTCGGCGCGCAGCAGCGTGTTGTTGATGCGCTTGACCACCGCCGGCACCGAATCGGCCGGGTACAGCGACTGGTCCGGATACATCTGCCCGGCCAGGTTGGCGTCGGCGGCGACCTGCCAGCCGGACAGGTAGATCGCGTTGAGCCCGGCCTTGACCTGCTGCATCGCCTGATTGCCGGTCAGCGCGCCCAGCGCGTTGACGAAGTCCTTTTCGTGCAGGTAGGTCCACAGCTTCTCGGCGCCGAGCCGGGCCAGCGAATGCTCCACGTGCACGGTGCCGCGCAGGCGCACCACGTCGGCGGCGGTGTAGTTGCGGGTGATCCCGGCCCAGCGCGGATTGGTGTCCCAGTCGTGCTGAATCTGTTCGGCGGTCTGCAGCGTGGTGCTCATCTTGCGTTCTCCTCGGAATGGATACGGCGATGAAACGGTGAAGCGATGTGTCGGATGAAATGTGGAAGGCAGCCTTGCCGCACGGAAGAGGTCGGACGCAGGGACATCGCTCTCACGATTCCCCATTCCCAATTCCCCACTCCCAGCTCCAATCACTCGATCATCTGGTAAGCCGGCAAGGTCAGGAACTCGGCCAGCTCGTCGCTGCGGGTCAAGGTGTCCAGCAGCGCAATGGCGTCGTCCAGGCGATTGCCGCCGGGCAGCAGCGCGCGCTCGCCCAGGCGCGCCGGCAGCTGGCGCATGCAGGCGTCGAACAGCGCGAAGTCGATCGCGGTGCCGTCGTCCAGGTGCAGGCCGCCCACGTGCAGCCACTGCCACAGCTGGCTGCGGCTGATCTCGGCGGTGGCCGCGTCTTCCATCAGATGCTGGATCGGCACGCAGCCGTTGCCGTCCAGCCACGCCGCCAGGTAGCGCACGCACACCTCGATGTTGCCCTCGAAGCCGGCGCGGGTGATCGTGCCGGCCGATGGCGCGATCAGCGTGTCGCGGTCGGCCTGCACGTCCTCGCGGCGCACGTCGTGCTGGTTCGGCGCGCGCATGTGCTCGTCGAAGATGGCGCGGGCGATCGGGATCAGCGCCGGGTGCGCGACCCAGGTGCCGTCGTGGCCGGCCATGACCTCGCGCAGTTTGTCCGCGCGCACCCGCGCCATCGCCTGCTCGTTGGCCGCCGCGTCGTGGCCGATCGGGATCTGCGCGGCCATGCCGCCCATCGCATGCGCGCCGCGGCGGTGGCAGGTGCGGATCAGCAGTTCCGAATACGCCTTCAGGAACGGCTGGGTCATGGTCACCTGGCCGCGCTCGGGCAGCACCCGGTCGGGGTGGCGGCGGAAGGTCTTCAGGTAGGAAAAGATGTAGTCCCAGCGGCCGCAGTTCAGGCCGACGATGCGCTCGCGCAGCGCATGCAGGATCTCGTCCATCTCGAACACCGCCGGCAGCGTCTCGATCAGCACGGTGACCTTGATCTGGCCCTGCGGCAGGCCCAGCATCGCCTCGATGTGCGACAGCGCGGCCTCCCACAGCGCGGCCTCTTCCATCGACTGCAGCTTGGGCAGGTACAGGTACGGGCCGCGGTCCTTGGCCAGCAGCGCGCGGCCGTTGTGGAAGGCGAACAGCGCCGCGTCGAACAGGCCGCCGGCCAGCGCCTGGCCATCGACCAGCACGTGCTTCTCGTCCAGGTGCCAGCCGCGCGGGCGCACGATCAACACCGCCTGCTCGTCGTAAGGCTTGAGCGCGTAGCGCTTGCCCGGGCTGCCGTCGCGCGCCGGTGGCGCGCTGAAGGTCAGCGTGCCGGCCACCGCCTCGGCCAGCGCGCGCTGCCCGGCGACCAGGTTACGCCAGGTCGGCGCGGTCGAGTCCTCGAAGTCGGCCATGTACACCTTGGCGCCGGAGTTCAGCGCGTTGATGACCATCTTCGGATCGGTCGGGCCGGTGATCTCGACGCGGCGGTCCTGCAGCGCCGCCGGCAGCGGCGCCACGCGCCAGTCGCCGGCGCGGATCGCCTGGGTGTCGGGGCGGAAGTCCGGCAGGCCGCCGTCATCGAAATAGGCCTGGCGCTGGCGGCGCGCCGCCAGCCGCGCCTGGCGCTCGGGTTCGATCGCCCGGTGCAGCGACACAAGCAATGCCAGCGCCGCCGGCGGCAGCAGGGCGTCCTGGCCGGCCAGCGCGGCGGTCAGGGTGATGCCGGGAGTGGAGCGGTCGGCGGACGGGGATGAAGCGGCGAAGGCGGCGGCGGACATGGTGGGGTTCCTCGATGTTTCCGGGCCTTCACCGTGCTGCCGCAACAAGTATTTGACAATACAGTTTTATCAATGCATTAAATAAGTAGACCTTATAGTTGTTACGCCATGACCGCACGCGGCACCGCAACCCCGCGTTTTCCTTACAAATCCGACCGGCTGAAGCCACTGCGCGCGTTCTGCCAGACGGTGCGCCTGGGTTCGGTCTCACGGGCGGCCGAGGCGCTGTTCGTCAGCCAGCCGGCGGTGACCCTGCAATTGCAGGCGCTGGAGCGCGAACTGGGCGTGGTGCTGCTGGAGCGCAGCGGGCGCCGCCTGATCCCCAGCCGCGAGGGCCAGCTGCTGTACGAGATGGCGCAGCCGCTGGTGGAAAGCCTGGACCGGCTGGAAGCCGATTTCCGCGAGAAGGCGCGCGGGCTGGATGCCGGCGAACTGAACATCGCTGCCAACAGCTCCACCATCCTGTATCTGCTGCCGAAGATCGTGGAGAACTTCCGCGCCCGCCACCCGGACGTGCGCCTGACCCTGCACAACGCGATCAGCGCCGACGGCACCGAGCTGCTGCGCGAAGATGCGGTGGACTTGGCGGTGGGCTCGATGCTCGACGTGCCGGCCGACCTCAGCTACGCGCCGGTGTACCGCTTCGAACAACTGCTGATCGCCCCGCGCGAGCACCCGCTGGCGAACAAGCCCAAGCTGACCCTGCACGACCTGTCGCCGTATCCGCTGATCCTGCCGCCCAAGCGCCAGGTGACCTACCGCCTGGTCGACCTGGTGTTCCAGCAGGCGCGGGTGCCGTACACGGTGGCACTGGAGGTGGGCGGCTGGGAGGTGATCAAGCAGTACGTGGCGATGGGCATGGGCATCTCCATCGTCAGCTCGATCTGCGTCACCGAGGCCGACCGCGGCAAGCTGGTCACGCGCTCGCTGAGCGACTATTTCCCTTCGCGCAGCTACGGCGTGGTGGTGCGCAAGGGCAAGTACCTGTCGGCGCAGGCGCGCGCCTTCATCGAACTGATCCAGCCGGACCTGTTCACCCCGCGCGGCTACGACGAGAGTGGGCCGTCGGAGCGCTGAACGGCGCACCGGTGCCCCACATGGCGTCGCCGAGCGACTCGCGAATGTCTACGAAATACTTCGCAACCAAATAAAGGAAATTCGGCCATGAGCAAGCTGGCGATGATATTGATTTTGGCATGTGCTCGTTCGTTGCGAACTCCTCCTATGCGGCGGACGACTGAGCGTTGAACTGCGCTATCCGGCGAATCAATCGAACCAACGGATGGACACGGGAACTGGCGAAATCGAATTGAATCTGATGAATATAGGCAATCAGCCCTTCGATATCCCGACTAAAGAGTATCAATTGCAAATTCTGAAGGCCAATTATCGGAGGACATCTTCAATGTAGTTTCTAGCGGTGGAAAACCCATGCCATACAATGGGATTTCCATCGAACTTTCGTCCGTTGCTGAGCCGAACCACCTCCATATCGCTCCGCACACAGAATGCGCGATGAGAATCGGTACTGCACTCAATTATGCTGTTGAAGGTGGGAGTTCTTACACCTTCTCTCTTAAGGATAAAGGAATTCCATACCTGAGCAAGTCACGATCAGAATATGCGGCAGCTACAAAGAGCGATCTGAATGCGCTGCGCGGCCTGGGCATCAGCGAGCGCTCGCTGCGGCGCCGCTGCCAGAACGCGTTCGGCTACGGCGCCAAGACCCTGGAACGCATCCTGCGCCTGCAGCGCTTCCTGCGCCTGCAGCGCTTCCTGCGCCTGGCACCCGGCCACGCCACACTGACCGCGGCGGCCGCATCGTCCGCCCGCGGTTCGAATTCCCCGGCGGCCGCCGCTTCCATTTCGCCGACCGCGACAGCTACGAGTTGGCGGTGTGGTCGGAGGGGTGAGGCCGGCAAGCTCCGCTCCCGGCCCCGGGATGAGCGGATCGCAAACCAGCCTCCGCTCGGCCAGCTGCTGCAATGCCATGTTCTAAGCCGGGAAAAAATTGTCCGCCGCCTGAATCCAGGATCGCGGCAACTTTGGTCTAATATCCAAGGCTGAACGGGCTGCAGATCCGATGCATAGGCAATGGCTGCCGGCCCCACGGAGCGTACATGGACGAACTGGCGGCCTCGGATCTGAAAACGATCCTGCATTCCAAGCGGGCGAATCTCTACTATCTCCAGCATTGCCGCGTGCTGGTCAACGGCGGGCGCGTCGAGTATGTGACCGATGCGGGAAAGCGCTCGCTTTACTGGAACATCCCGATCGCGAACACCACCACGCTGTTGCTCGGAACGGGCACGTCGATAACCCAGGCCGCGATGCGCGAGCTGGCCAAGGCCGGCGTGTTGGTCGGCTTCTGCGGTGGCGGCGGTACGCCGCTGTTCACCGCGAACGAAATGGACGTCGAGGTCGCCTGGTTCTCTCCCCGGAGCGAATACCGCCCCACCGAATATCTGCAGGCCTGGGTCAGGTTCTGGTTCGATGACGACCTGCGTTTGTGCGCGGCCAAGGCATTCCAGCAAGCGCGTGCCCGGCGCATCGGCGAACAATGGCTGCTGCGTCCGCTCAAGGATGCCGGCTTCATCCCTCCCGCGGCTCGCCTGCAGGAGTTGCTGGCCAGAAGCTCCAGGAACATCGAACTGGCGCAGGACAACACTGCGCTGCTGACCGAGGAAGCACGCCTGACCAAGGCGTTGTTCAAGCTGGCCGTGGACACCGTCGGCTACGGCGATTTCACCCGCGCCAAGCGCGGCGCTGGCAACGATCCGGCCAATCGTTTCCTCGATCACGGCAACTATCTCGCCTATGGCCTGGGCGCGACTGCGACATGGGTGCTGGGACTTCCGCATGGCCTGGCGGTCCTGCACGGCAAGACCCGACGCGGCGGACTGGTGTTCGATGCCGCCGACCTGGTCAAGGATGCCAGTATCCTGCCGCAAGCATTCCTGTCGGCCATGCGCGGCGACGACGAACAAGCGTTTCGACAGAACTGCATCGAAGCGCTGGCGCGCAGCGAGTCGCTGGATTTCATGATCGATACGCTCAAGGAGGTGGCGCTGGCGACAGCCTTGCTGAAGCGCGATGGTGCAGCATGAACATCCTGCTGGTGTCCCAGTGCGACAAGCGCGCACTGACCGAGACCCGACGCATCCTCGACCAGTTCGCCGAGCGTCGCGGCGACCGCACCTGGCAGACGCCGATCACCCAGGCCGGCCTGGATACCCTGCGCAAGCTCCTGCGCCGTACCGCGCGCAAGAACACTGCCGTCGCTTGCCATTGGATCCGCGGCCTGGACCATAGCGAACTCTTGTGGATCGTCGGGGATACCGGACGTTTCAATGCGCAGGGCGCAGTACCGACAGGCACCACCACGCGCAATGTGCTGCGTCGCGGCGACGAGAACGATTGGCATCGTGCGGAAGACATCCGGCTGCTGGCGCAGCTGGCCGCATTGCTGCACGACCTGGGCAAGGCCAGCGTTGCCTTCCAGGCGCGACTGCGCGGGCAATTGCAGGAACGCAACCTCTATCGCCACGAATGGGTGTCGCTGCGCCTGTTCCAGGCCTTCGTCGGCCAGGACGACGATGCGGGCTGGTTACGCCGTCTATCCGACCCGGATGACAGCGACACACTTAACTGGACAGCGAACGGACGTTACCGCCGCGACGGCCTGGATATCAATCCCGGCCGCCCGTTCGAACAGCTGCCGCCGCTGGCTGCAGCGATCGCCTGGCTGATACTGACGCATCATCGCCTGCCGTTGGTCCCCGTCGCCGACGAGAAAGGCGCTCAGGACTGGCTCGGGCGCCGTGCCCGCAGCTTCAATCCCGTGTGGCTGGAAGCGCCGCTGTCGCTGGTCGGACACGACTGGAACGAGGTCCGCCAGCCCACCGAGCTCGCCAGGATCGAGCCCTATTGGAATCCTGCAGGCCCCTTGCCGGTCGCTGCGCCGGCGTGGCGTGCACAGGCCGCGCGCCTGGCGAAGCGCCTGGCCGAACTGCGCGGGCGCCGCGACGACGAATGGCTGGGAAATCCCTACGTGACGCACCTGGCGCGACTCAGCCTGATGCTGGCCGATCATGCCTACTCCAGGCTGGGACTGGACAAGAACGACCAGCCCGTTCCCGAACGCAGGCCGCATCTGCAGACAGATGCAGGTCCGATGGCAAACACCACACGCAACCAGGCCGGCACCACGGTCCTCAACCAGTCTTTGGTCGAACACCTGCTCGGCGTGGCCCACAGCGCCGGCCTGATCGCCCATGCCCTGCCCGGCTTCGAGCGCTACCTGCCGCGGCTGGCCCAGCACCGCGGCCTGCGCAAGCGCAGTGCCGATCCCCGCTTCGCCTGGCAGGACAAAGCGGCCGATGCGGCCACCGCGCTGCGCGAAGCGGCACGCGCGCAAGGTGCGTTCATCGTCAACATGGCCTCCACCGGTTGCGGCAAAACCCTCGGCAACGCGCGCATCCTTTATGCATTGGCCGATCCGCAACACGGCCTGCGCGCCACCTACGCGCTCGGATTGCGCGCGCTGACCCTGCAGACCGGCCGCAGCTACCAGACCGACCTGCACTTGCGCGAGGACGAACTGGCCATTCGCGTAGGCGGCTCGGCCAGCCAGGCGCTGTTCGACTACTACCAGCAGAAAGCCGAGTCCCGTGGTTCGGCGTCTGTGCAGTCGCTGCTGGAGGAGGACAGCCACGTGCTGTACGACGGTACCACCGCCGACCACCCGCTGCTGTCGCGCGCGCTGCACGACCCGGAAATTCGCAAGCTGCTGTCCGCGCCGATGCTGGTCTGCACCGTGGATCACATGGTTCCGGCCACCGAATCGCTGCGCGCCGGACGCCAGATCGCGCCGATGCTGCGGCTGATGAGCGCCGACTTGATCCTCGACGAACTGGACGACTACGCTCTGGAAGACCTACCCGCGCTGACCAGGCTGGTGCACTGGGCCGGAATGCTGGGCACGCGCGTGCTGCTGTCCTCGGCAACGCTACCGCCGGCATTGCTCGAAGGAATGTATGCGGCCTATCGCGCCGGGCGCATGCACTACCAACGCAACCGCGGCGCCGACGGCGGCAACGCGGATACGGCGATGATGGTGCCATGCCTGTGGGCCGACGAATTCGGCGTGCAGACGGCCGCCTGTCCAGACGCGGCGTCCTTCGCGCAGCAGCACCTGCAATTCGTCGGCCGGCGTGCCACGCGGCTGCAGAAGGCCGAGCCGCTGCGGCGGGGCGCGCTGCTGCCGCTGCAACTTCAGGCGCGCCAGCGCGAGCAGATGCATGCCGAATTCGCAGAGCACGTCCGCACCGCCTGCCTAGACCTGCACGCCGCTCATGCGCAAGCCGATCCGGTCAGCGGCAAGCACGTCAGCTTCGGCCTGGTGCGCATGGCCAATATCGATCCGTTGTTCGACGTGGCACAGGCGCTGTTCCTGCTCGGCGCCCCGGAAGACACGCGCATCCACCTGTGCGTCTACCACGCGCGCTTCCCGTTGCTGCAGCGCTCCGCCATCGAAAAGCAGCTCGACGCGGCGTTCGATCGTCGCGGCGACGGCCTGGCGGTCTATCGCCTGCCCGCGATCCGCGCCGCGCTGGACGCCTGTCCCGAGCAGCAACAGTTGTTCATCGTGCTCGCCAGCCCGGTCTGCGAAGTCGGCCGCGACTGGGATGCAGACTGGGCGGTGGCCGAACCCTCGTCGATGCGTTCGCTGATCCAGCTCGCCGGGCGCGTGCAACGCCATCGCGGCACGCCGGGCACCGCGCCGAACGTGCTGATCTTCGACACCAACCTGCGCCATTTCCGACAGATGGGACAGGACGCACCAGCGTTCGTGCATCCCGGATTCGAGCAGGCCCATGGCGCGCGCACGGAACGCTTCAGGCTGCAAACGCACCGGCTCGGCGAGTTGCTGCGGGCCGACGAGTACACCACGCTGACCGCGCTGCCACGTATCCAGCCATTGCCTCAGGCCAAGCAGCAGCCCCAGCACCACCTGGCAGACCTGGAGCACGCGCGCATGGCCGACAGCATGCTACCCAAACCTCGCACCAGCGTATCCACTTCGGCCCGCAGTGCCGTCATGTTTCCATTGGATGCCGCGTGCGCCTGGCAATACCCGCAGGCCGCGCTGACCGGCGTACTGCCGCAACAACAGCCATTCCGCGACGACCCGATGCCATCGACCACCTTGGTCCTCCTGCCCGACGAGGAAGAAGAAAGGCTGGTGCTGCACCGCATTGAGGAAGGCGCCGTCCGCCGCGATGAGACGCTCTACACCGCCGTCGAGCGAAGTCAGCGCCATGACGTCCCGCTCAATCCCGGCCCGCGTATCGCGCCGTGGGGCGAGTTCGACCTCATGGCATTGCTCGCCGAGCAGGCCGAGCACCTCGATCTCTCCCTGCAGCACTGCGCCGAACGGCTGGCGACGGTGGAGGTGCCGGAGAGCAAGCAAGGGTGGATGTTCCACCCATGGCTTGGGTTCGCAAAATACAAATAACTATCCATCAAAGGAGGACAAAAGGCAGCCGCACTAATCGACAGCACTTTGAATCAATGGAACACGATTTTATGGGAAGAGAAGGAAATGAAAGAACTGAACGATAGAGGTAAAGCCTTCCGCACAGCCATCGCCGCATTCATCGACACGCGGCGCGAGGCCAAGCTGAAGGGCAAGGAAGACGGTGCCGACGCGGCATCCAACAAGTACGAGTACGGCACCTGGCTGGCCGATGCGGCGCGCCGGGTCGGCCAGATCCAGGCGGTGACCCATGTGCTCAAGGCCACCCACCCCGATGCGCGCGGCAGCAGCCTGCACGTCTCACCCGCCGCACTGCCGCGACACGTCGAGATCGGCAGCCACGTCCTCGGCGAGGACTATGCCGAGGACGTGGTCGGCAACGCCGCGGCACTGGACGTGTTCAAGTTCCTCAAGCTGGAAGTCGCGGGCCGGCGCCTGCGCGACTGGATGCAAGCCGGCGACGACGATCTGCGCGACGCACTGAATGCCGATGCCGCGGTGGCGACCGACTGGATGAGCGCGTTTGGCAGCCTGGTCCGCAGCGACCCGCAGCCCAGCTCGCACGAGGCAGCCAAGCAGATCTACTGGCTGGCCGGCGAAGCGCCGGCCGACGACACCCAGTACCACCTGCTGCAGCCGTTGTTCTCCAGCAGCCTGGCGCATGCCGTGCATGCCGAGATCCGGGAGGCGCGCTTCGGCGAGGGTAACAAGACGGCGCGACAGGCCTATCGCGACAAGCAACCATTCGACGGCATCTACCGCGACTACCGCCACCTGGTCGCACGCAAGCTGGGCGGCACCAAGCCGCAGAACATCAGCCAGCTCAACAGCGATCGCGGCGGCGTGAACTACCTGCTGGCCTCGCTGCCGCCGCGCTGGACGCGCGAGCGCCCGCGCAGCCTGCTCAACCTGGAGTCGGCCCAGGAACGCTTCGCCTGGTTCGAGGGGGTACGCCATCTGCTCAAGGCGTTGGGCGACTTCCTGCTGAGCAATCCCCCGCAAAACCAAGAAACACGGAACACGCGCGAAGCCATCGAACAAGCGCTCGGCCTGCAACTGGCCTACTTCGCCAGCACCATCCACGCCCGCTTCGAGCCTGGCTGGACGCGCGATCCCAACTGCGAATTGCCGTTGTGCGAGCGACTATGGCTGGACCCGGCGCGGATCGACCTGCCGAACCGCGAAGACTCCGAACACCCAGAATGGCAGCAGCAGGATCGCGACTTCAAAGCCGCCTACGACTTCGGCGACTGGCCCGACGAGGTCGCCGGGCGCTTCGCCAACTGGCTCAGCGACCAGCTACGCGAGGCGGGAATTGCCGGCCTCGGCGACGACCAGTTCCGGCATTGGGCCGCGCAGGCCATCGTCGATGCGGCCTGGCCGGTGCCGTTGCGGCGGCGTGCACCGACAGGAGACGCAGCATGAGCGCCTGCCCTGCATTCGACCATCTGCTGGTGCTGCCGCGCCTGCGGGTCCAGAACGCCAACGCCGTCTCCAGCCCGCTCACCCATGGCTTCCCGTCGATCACCGCCTTCCTGGGCCTGATGTGGGCGCTGGAACGCAAGACGCGCGCGGCCGGACTGGACATCGCCTTCAATGCCGTCGGCGTGGCCTGCCACGCCCACCAGGAGCAGGTCACCGAGAGCGGCTTCGTCAAGGCGTTCAGGCTCACCCGCAACCCGGTCGGCAAGGACGGCGGCACCGCCGCCATCGTCGAGGAAGGCCGCATCCACCTGGAACTGAGCCTGGTGTTCGCGGTGCACAGCGAACGCTGGTTGCGCGATCCTGCCACCCAGACCGCGGACACCGCCGTCGTCGGCGAACTGCTGGGCGGCATGCGCATGGCTGGCGGCAGCATACTGCCGCCAGCCGACGCCGGACGCCATCGGCGGCCGCCACACGTCGTGGCCCTGACCGGCAATCCGGAGGACCAGCAGGCGCTGTTCCGCAAACTGCGCCTGCGCCTGCTGCCCGGCTTCGCACTGGTGGCCCGCGACGACCTGCTCGACACGCGGCTGGCCGAGCTTCAGACGCATACGCCCGACAGCACCCGGCTGGACGCATGGCTGTCGCTGGCGCGCATCAACTGGCGCCACGCACAGGACCCGGATGGCGGCAAAGGCGAATGGCGCAACGACCGTACCGGCCAAGGCTGGATCGTGCCGATCCCGGTGGGCTACGGTGCGCTCGGCGAACTGCATGCGCCCGGCAGCATCGCCAATGCACGCGACGCCAGCACGCCATTCCGCTTCGTCGAGAGCCTGTACTCGGCCGGCGAATGGCTCAGCCCGCACCGGCTGCACTCCCCGCAACAATTGCTCTGGTACGCCGACAGCCAGCCCGATGCCGGGCTGTATCGCTGCCGCAACGACTACCGACCCGCGACCGATGCCGGCTTGCCGGACTACGACTTCAATTGATCGCCCATCACGACAAGGAATCATCCATCATGGCCAACGACACCCTCAAGACCGCCTCCGTCCTCGCTTTCGAGCGCAAGCTCGATCCCTCCGACGCGCTGTTCTTCGCCGGCAGCTGGAACGGCCGCAGCGATGCCGGCAACTGGCAGCCGGTGAAGATCCGCGCGAAGTCCGTGCGCGGCACCATCTCCAACCGGCTCAAGGACAAGAGCAAGGAGCAGACCGACCCGGCCAAGCTCGATGCCGCCATCCAGAACCCCAACCTGCAGACCGTGGACGTGGCCGCGCTACCGCTGGAGGCCGATACGCTAAAAGTGCAGTTCACCTTGCGCGTCCTGGGCGGTGCAGGCGAGCCCTCGGCCTGCAACGACGGCGACTACCGCAAGAAGCTTCTCGCCACCGTCGGCGGCTATGCGCAGCAGCACGGCTTCGGCGAGCTGGCCCGGCGCTATGCCGCCAACCTGGCCAATGGCCGTTTCCTGTGGCGCAATCGGATCGGCGCCGAGCAGGTCGAAGTGCAGGTGGCTCACTTGCGTGACGGCGGTGCCGCCGCGCAGTGGAGCTTCCAGGCACACGACCACGCGCTGCGCACCCTGACCCCGCCGGCCGGCGAAACCGACGACCTGCACGCGCTGGCCGAATTGATCGCCGCCGGGTTGGCAGGCCGCTCGCACGTGCTGCTGCAAGTCACCGCCTTCGTCCGCCTTGGCGCCGGGCAGGAAGTATTCCCGTCGCAAGAACTGAACCTCAACCGGGAGCGCGGCGACAAGAGCAAGACGCTCTACGCGGTCGGCGAAGGCGACAAGGCCGTGGCGGCGATCCATTCGCAGAAGATCGGCAACGCCTTGCGCACCATCGACACCTGGTATCCCGGCGTGGACGAGAACGGCGCCATCGCCATCGAACCCTACGGATCGGTCACCACGCAGGGCAAGGCCTACCGTCAACCGAAGGAGAAGCTGGATTTCTACAACCTGCTCGACGCCTGGGTGATCAAGGACAAGGCACCGGACCTGGAACAGCAGCATTTCGTCATCGCCACGCTGATCCGTGGCGGCGTGTTCGGCGACGCAGGCTGAGGCGGCACGATGCAGCACTATCTCGATCTTCATCTCAGGCCCGACCCGGACATCGCCCCCCATCACCTCATGGGAGCCTTGTACGCACGCCTGCACCGAGGGTTGGTGGAATTGGGCACCTCGCACATAGGCGTCAGCTTCCCCGGCCACGATGACAAGGCGCCGAGCCTGGGTTCGCATCTGCGCCTGCACGGTACGGAGTCTGCATTGCAGGGATTGATGGCAACGTCCTGGCTCCAGGGCATGGGCGACCATCTGTCGATTTCCGGCATTGCCCTGGTGCCTGACGGAACCTCGCACCGACAGGTGACGCGTGTCCAGGCCAAGAGCAGCCCCGCGCGCCTTCGACGCCGCGCCATGCGGCGGCATGGTTGGGATGCCGACACCGCGGCCGAACGCCTCCCTGATGCGGCGGCCGAGCGACTTCGGCTTCCCTTCATCACGCTCGGTAGCCGAAGCACCGGCCAGGCGGCTTTTCCCTTGTTCATTCGGCATGGGCCAATGCTGCAGGAAGCCAGGCGAGGCCCGTTCAACAGCTATGGCCTTAGCCATGAG
This sequence comes from Xanthomonas hyacinthi, assembly GCF_009769165.1. Lineage (NCBI taxonomy): Bacteria > Pseudomonadati > Pseudomonadota > Gammaproteobacteria > Lysobacterales > Lysobacteraceae > Xanthomonas > Xanthomonas hyacinthi. Next base: position 2,168,990 of record NZ_CP043476.1, on the reverse strand, counting down.
GCAACGGTTCCCTGGTTCTGACCCTATTTTAGCGCCCCAATAAAATATCCAAAAAATCAACCACTTAGATGCCATCCTCTCGAAAAGGGAGGATGGCTTTTTTAAGCTTGGTTTACTATTATTTTCAAGCACTTGGATGAATGCCGGTCTTGTTCACTGCCGCATAGGCAGCTCAGAAAAAAGGGCAGCGGCACGATGAGCCGCTGGCGGAGTTCACTGCCGCATAGGCAGCTCAGAAATGGTAGCGCAGGATGATTTCTATTCCGGCCGAGTTCACTGCCGCATAGGCAGCTCAGAAATGCTGCAGGCGCAGCACGTCCAGCACGCCCTCGTTCACTGCCGCATAGGCAGCTCAGAAAAATACCGGCGGCCTTGGCTGCCGCCGTCTGATGTTCACTGCCGCATAGGCAGCTCAGAAACTCGCCAGCTGCATTCCGCACGACCAGCCCATGTTCACTGCCGCATAGGCAGCTCAGAAAAGTTTGTTCGTCGTTTTCATTCTTGGCGAGGGGTTCACTGCCGCATAGGCAGCTCAGAAAACGTAGAGCTGCGCGTAGGTCTTGCCCTCCTTGTTCACTGCCGCATAGGCAGCTCAGAAACTGTCCGGATGCAGGAACACCAGGCCCACTAGGTTCACTGCCGCATAGGCAGCTCAGAAATCAGCGCGCAGGGCGGACAGGGCTTGTTCGTCGTTCACTGCCGCATAGGCAGCTCAGAAAACACCTATTGTCTGCGAGCAACGCGAAGCGGGGTTCACTGCCGCATAGGCAGCTCAGAAAACAAGATTGCACGAGGGGGGCGCGGCTCGGCCGTTCACTGCCGCATAGGCAGCTCAGAAAGATGCGCTGCGCTTCATCGCAGAACAAAACGAGTTCACTGCCGCATAGGCAGCTCAGAAAAGCTTGCGGCGATGGAGGACGACGACACGCTCGTTCACTGCCGCATAGGCAGCTCAGAAAAACCGCAGCTTGCTCATTCGGTCGTGCGCGCCGTTCACTGCCGCATAGGCAGCTCAGAAAACCGCAGCGGCGATCGACGCGCGCCGTTGCTCGTTCACTGCCGCATAGGCAGCTCAGAAAGGCTATCGCACCTGGAACTGGGCGGACATCCTGTTCACTGCCGCATAGGCAGCTCAGAAATCGATGAAGGCGTAGTCCGTCATCTCGCCAGGGTTCACTGCCGCATAGGCAGCTCAGAAACAGCCGACCCGCTGGCTATGCTGCCGAGAGACGTTCACTGCCGCATAGGCAGCTCAGAAAACGCATCGTAGCAGAATGCCGCGTAGTCGCTCGTTCACTGCCGCATAGGCAGCTCAGAAAGCAAGGCAGCGCTGCGACGGGCCGCACCGGCGGTTCACTGCCGCATAGGCAGCTCAGAAACTAGCGGTATCGGGAATCAGCCCACGGCAGGGGTTCACTGCCGCATAGGCAGCTCAGAAACAGATCCGCGCGCAGTCCGAGCGTGCCGAGAAGTTCACTGCCGCATAGGCAGCTCAGAAACTGCCGCCACCGTTCAAAGTCGATGTGTGCGCAGTTCACTGCCGCATAGGCAGCTCAGAAATTTGCGATCCCGGTCAGCTCATTGAGCATCTTGTTCACTGCCGCATAGGCAGCTCAGAAAATTCGTTGTCCAGCAAGTTCCGCATTGCCGGGGTTCACTGCCGCATAGGCAGCTCAGAAAACTTGTAACGCAAGTGGCGCAACACTTTCAGCGTTCACTGCCGCATAGGCAGCTCAGAAACGGACGTGCTGGACCGGATTTCCGGCGTCGCCGTTCACTGCCGCATAGGCAGCTCAGAAATTATAGGCCAAGCCGTAGCGCAGGCGACCATCGTTCACTGCCGCATAGGCAGCTCAGAAACGCTGCCGATGAACTGCTGGCCGTAGGTCTGGGTTCACTGCCGCATAGGCAGCTCAGAAAGGAATACGGCACAAGCAGGCGTAAGGCGATGCGTTCACTGCCGCATAGGCAGCTCAGAAAATCGGCGGAATCCTTGGCGGAATTGGAAAGGCGTTCACTGCCGCATAGGCAGCTCAGAAACTCTTGGTGATGCCGGAGGTTTCCAGGGCCAGGTTCACTGCCGCATAGGCAGCTCAGAAAAGTACCTGGCAGCCCTGGACCGGGCGAAGAAGGTTCACTGCCGCATAGGCAGCTCAGAAATGCCTAACGCCGGCGGCGGGGTTGGAGGCGCAGTTCACTGCCGCATAGGCAGCTCAGAAACCTATGTAGGAAGGCAGGTCACGTTGCTATTTGTTCACTGCCGCATAGGCAGCTCAGAAATGTCTGATCTGAGCTTCCGGTGGTAGAGCTGGGTTCACTGCCGCATAGGCAGCTCAGAAAGCTTCGAGATCCGCGACATGATCGCTTGGGTCGTTCACTGCCGCATAGGCAGCTCAGAAATCGAGCAGAATGTCGTTCGCGTCGATCAACGGGTTCACTGCCGCATAGGCAGCTCAGAAAGTCGTGTCGCTGAGCAGCACGCGGCCCCAGCTGTTCACTGCCGCATAGGCAGCTCAGAAATAATGCCAGAAACCTTCACTTGGTGCGTCATCGTTCACTGCCGCATAGGCAGCTCAGAAACACGGCAATGCACCGGCCGCGATCCGCGCGTGGTTCACTGCCGCATAGGCAGCTCAGAAATGTGGCAGGCCTACCACGAGACGACCGACGCCGTTCACTGCCGCATAGGCAGCTCAGAAATACTTGGGCCACCTGATGGTGATTGCCTACACGTTCACTGCCGCATAGGCAGCTCAGAAATGCTCCGGCTCGTAGGCGGCCACGTCGGCCTCGTTCACTGCCGCATAGGCAGCTCAGAAATCGAGAGATCCACGCCATCCGATGTCCTGAATGTTCACTGCCGCATAGGCAGCTCAGAAATTCGTAAGATCGCCGTCGCGCAAGAATGCAGCGTTCACTGCCGCATAGGCAGCTCAGAAATGTTCGCCCGCGTCGGTGCTTATCACGTGTCCGTTCACTGCCGCATAGGCAGCTCAGAAAATGCAGTGCCGACCGTGGAACCAGCAAAACTGGTTCACTGCCGCATAGGCAGCTCAGAAACTCCGCCCTGGCGCCGGCCTCGTCGATATCCTGTTCACTGCCGCATAGGCAGCTTAGAAATTTTCCAGGTCGAGGTCATGCGCCGCGGTCAGGTTCACTGCCGCATAGGCAGCTCAGAAAGGCCGGGTGGCGCGTGACAATATTCCGAGATGGTTCACTGCCGCATAGGCAGCTCAGAAATACCGGACCGTGAAGGACTGGATGGACAGTCGGTTCACTGCCGCATAGGCAGCTCAGAAATGTAGGTGCGTGGTCTGCTCCGGCGTGTCGTAGTTCACTGCCGCATAGGCAGCTCAGAAACCCGTGTGCTTTGGGCCAGCGAAGGCCAAACCGTTCACTGCCGCATAGGCAGCTCAGAAAATCAAAGACGCCGAGAAGAAGGCGGATTGATGGTTCACTGCCGCATAGGCAGCTCAGAAAACATTGACTGGGCCGCCACCGGGGCCGGACAGGTTCACTGCCGCATAGGCAGCTCAGAAAATCGCGCGCTTGTTGTCGGTGCGCGGCATCACGTTCACTGCCGCATAGGCAGCTCAGAAAAGCACGGCGAAGGTCAGCAGGCCCAGCGACTGGTTCACTGCCGCATAGGCAGCTCAGAAAGATGGTAACGAGTATCGAGTCCAGTGGGCGGTGTTCACTGCCGCATAGGCAGCTCAGAAAATCCTGCGGATCGTTGGATTCGCACACGTCTCGTTCACTGCCGCATAGGCAGCTCAGAAAAGGCGGATCATCCGCCGGCGGTAGGCCGCGATGTTCACTGCCGCATAGGCAGCTCAGAAACGCAAGAGTGGGGATGCGACTGGTCGGAGAATGTTCACTGCCGCATAGGCAGCTCAGAAATACCTGTGTCGCTTGGTCACGCCTCCCGGCGGGTTCACTGCCGCATAGGCAGCTCAGAAATGGAAATCCGGCGATGTAGTCCTGGTCCTGAGTGTTCACTGCCGCATAGGCAGCTCAGAAAAACGCGTGGAGGCATCAGCAGTATTTTCTGCCGTTCACTGCCGCATAGGCAGCTCAGAAAACCCCGCAATCGGTCAGGGTGTAGTCCAGTAAGTTCACTGCCGCATAGGCAGCTCAGAAAAGCTTCCAGACGCTGATTCCGCTGCTGAAAGAGTTCACTGCCGCATAGGCAGCTCAGAAAACGCTGCCATACTTCTCGACTGGTGCCAGGGAGTTCACTGCCGCATAGGCAGCTCAGAAACATGGCCCGGGCGTCCACTTCTTCTCGGCGGCGTTCACTGCCGCATAGGCAGCTCAGAAATACCCCGGAAGTCTGATCGCATGTAGTGCGACGTTCACTGCCGCATAGGCAGCTCAGAAATACAAGGCATGGACTGTGATGCCGTCTGGCAAGTTCACTGCCGCATAGGCAGCTCAAAAAAAGACGCCGAGGAAACGGCAGCGACAGAAGACGTTCACTGCCGCATAGGCAGCTCAGAAAAGATCGCACGGGCCATTTGGCCGAACGGGGATGTTCACTGCCGCATAGGCAGCTCAGAAAATTGTCGGGGTTGTACTGCTTGGTCTCTGGCCGTTCACTGCTGCATAGGCAGCTCAGAAAGATGCCCAGCGCTGGGGCTTTCTAGACCTCGCGTTCACTGCCGCATAGGCAGCTCAGAAAATCCCCACACTGCGGAAACGACAGTCAGCCCCGTTCACTGCCGCATAGGCAGCTCAGAAATGGTTCCTGATTAGCCCTGACCTTCAGCCAGCAGTCGCAGGATCTGCGCTGGCGTGAGTTGATGCTGTCGTCACCTGAAGCCTACGAGGTGGCGTGATGAGCATCAATGCCGTGCAGTTCCAAGCTGGATTGTCGATGCCGGATTTTTTGGTGTCCTACGGCACTGAGGCCAAGTGCTACCGCGCGTTGTACAAGTGGCGGTGGCCGCAGGGATTTCGCTGTCCCTCCTGTGCCGGGCGGGCGCGGTCGCGTTTCAAGGGCAGTGCCGCGATCTATGACCAATGCAGCGCATGCCGGCATCAGACCAGTCTGATTGCAGGCACGATGTTTGCCGGCACCAAACTGCCGCTGCGCAGCTGGATGCTGGCCTTGCACCTGTTGACCTGGACCAAAACCAAGATGGCCGCGCTGGAGCTGATGCGTCATCTGGGGGTCAACTACACGACGGCTTGGCGGATGAAGCACAAGATCATGCAGGTCATGGCCGAGCGCGAAGCGACGCGGCAACTGTCTGGTTGTGTGCAGATCGACGATGCCTAGCGGCGAGCGCAACGGCGGCAAGGCCGGACGCGGGTCGGAAAACAAGCAGCCGTTCCTGATTGCGGTGCAAACCGATGCCACCTTCACCTCGCCGAGGTTTGTGGTGATCGAACCGGTGCGCAGCTTTGACAATGCCTCGCTCAAGGACTGGACGGTGCGTCGCCTGGCGCCCGAATGCGAGGTCCATACCGACGGACTGGCCTGCTTCCGTCGCCTGGAGGACGCCGGCCACGCCCACACCACGCGGGACACCGGTGGCGGGCGTGCCGCCACCGAAGCGGCCGGCGCCCGCTGGGTCAATGTGGTGCTTGGCAACCTCAAACGCGCCATCAGCGGCGTGTATCACGCCATCGCGCAAGGCAAATATGCAAGACGTTATCTGGCCGAGGCGGCCTACCGTTTCAATCGCCGATTCTGCCTGCGCGAGATGTTGCCACGACTCGCCACGGCGATGATGCGACGCAAACCCTGTCCAGAGCCGGTTCTGCGTGCGGCGAGCGATTTCCACAGCTGAGAGTCAGGGCTAATCAGGAATAAATATTGATTGGGAAGAGCTGATCTTCTCCTGTACGTTTCAGCCATTGAACGAGAATATTTACCCCGACACAATGAAAGCCACCGGCTTGTCGTGGCCCGATCTCCACCGTGATGGCACCCCACCCGCCAAAGCTATGTTCGACTTTGCCGAATGGCTCGTTGGCTCACTCATGCGCGAAAAAAAGGGGCTCCAAAGGAGCCCCTTTTACCAACATAGACCCTGTAGTGGCTTATGCTTATCGTTGTAGCATCTCATGTGTTTGGAGCTAGTAGCATCCACACACGTCCCTCATGGGGCAAGCTTTAGTCGTTCCTTCACCCGCACTTCGAATACCCACAATTCAAACAGGTAGCGCACCCGTCCATGATCACCAGGGCCTTGGTGTTGCATTTGTGGCACATCGTGGCCGACGGCGGGAAGCTCGCGCCGTCGCCGGTGACCGCAATGTCTTCTTCGTGGTCGGCGGTGGAGTCGGTGGTTGCCGGACCCTCATCCGCCCTTCGGGCACCTTCTCCCGTAGGAGAAGGCACGGCCGGCTTCACTTCAGTGTTTTTTTTTGAGCGCTCTTCGTACTGCTTGCGCTTTTCGTTGATCAGCGCGCGCTGGTGGTCGCTCATCTCCGGGTCGTGCAGCAGGCCGATCGACTTCATGTGCTCTTCGACGATGCTGCCCAGTTCGGCCACCAGCGAGGGCATGTACACGCCGCCGGCCTTGAAGTAGCCGCCCTTGGGGTCGAACACGGCCTTCATCTCGTCGACCAGGAAGGTGACGTCGCCGCCCTTGCGGAATACGGCGGACATGATGCGGGTCAGCGCCACGATCCACTGGAAGTGTTCCATGGACTTGGAGTTGACGAAGATCTCGAACGGGCGGCGCAGTTCGTGCTCGGTGCCGGCGTTGAGCACGATGTCGTTGAGGGTCACGTACATGGCGTGTTCCACCAACGGCGATTTGATCTTGTAGGTGCTGCCGATCAGCACGTCCGGGCGCTCGATGCGCTCGTGCATGTGGATGATGTTGTCCACCGGCACTTCGGCCTCGGCGGTGGCGCGGTCGATCGACGCGGCGGGCACGGGCAGTGCGGCGTCGCGCGCCTTGTCTTCGGCGGTGACAACGGCGTAGCCCTTGATTTTCTTGTCGATCTTGACGGCCATGATGCGTTCCTGAGGTGCGTGTCGTGTTGGGTGCGCGTCCCCCTGCCTCTCTCCCGCGTGCGGGAGAGAGGGTGCAGCTGGGACGGCTACTTCCTGGCGCGGGTGGCCGCGGCCTTCTTGCCGGCACTCTTGCGCACGGCGGTCTTCTTCACCGCGGCGGTCTTCTTGGCGACCTTGGCGGTGCTCTTCTTGGCGGCCTTGGCGACCTTCTTCACTGCCTTCTTGGCTGAGGTCTTCTTGACCGCGACGCTCTTCTTGACCGCGGTCTTCTTGGCGGCCAGCGACTTCCTGGCCACGGCCTTCTTCGCGGCGACCTTCTTGACCGCCTTCTTCGGCGCGGCCTTCTTCGCTACCGCCTTCTTGGCCGGCGCCTTCTTCACTGCGGCCTTCCTGGCGACGGCCTTCTTGGTCGCCGTCTTCTTGGTCGCGGTCTTGCCCGCGGCCCTCTTGGCGGTGACCTTCTTGGCGGTCTTCTTGCCGGCCTTCTTCAGCGCGGCGGCTTCGGACTGGGCGCTGGCCTTGGCCGCTTCCAGCTTCTTGCGCGCGTTGGCGACGGTCTTCTGCACCGACTTGCCGGCCTTCTCCGCGCGCTTGGCGACGGCCTTCTCGGCCTTCTTGACCGCCTTGCGGGTCTTGGCGACCTGGTCCTGCACGCGCTTCTGCACGTTCTCGGCGGTCTGCTTGACGCTGGCGACGGCGTCGCTGGCGGTGGCGGCGATCGCTTCGCCCACGTTGCTGGCGGTCTCTTTTACGTTTTCGGCGACTTGCGTCAGCGTCGCCGTCACACCATTACCGTTGCTCATAAAAAACCCTCCTCAGGGTGTCAGTGTTTATGTAACGCGGGCGATGCTATACCGATTGGCGTGAAGCGTGGAACCGGATGCGACGGCCATCGGCGCGCGGTAGGGAAGCGTTGGGGGGAAGGCGGCGTGCCGCCTCCCCGGGTTTCCCCACCGCCGCCGCTCCCCCCGCCAGCGCGAGGGAAGAAAACGCACGGCGTCAGAACTTGCCGTAATAGCCTTCTTTCAGCGCGTCGAACAGGTTGGCGGCGGTGTGCATCTCGCCGTCGTATTCGATCTGCTCGTTGCCCTTCACTTCCACCGCGCTGCCGTCTTCCAGTTCGAAGCGGTAGGTGGTGTTCTCCAGGTCCGCTTCCTTGACCAGCACGCCCTGGAAGGCGGCCGGGTTGAAGCGGAACGTGGTGCAGCCCTTCAAGCCCTGCTGGTGGGCGTAGCGGTAGATGTCCTTGAACTGCTCGTAGGGGTAGTCGGTGGGGACGTTGGCGGTCTTGGAGATGGAGCTGTCCACCCACTTCTGCGCGGCGGCCTGCACGTCCACGTGTTCCTTGGGGTGGATGTCGTCGGCGGAGATGAAGTAGTCCGGCAGCTGCGCGTCGGCGGCCTCGGCGAACGGCATCGCCTTGGGGTTGACCAGGTGGCGGTAGGCCAGCAGTTCGAAGGAGAACACGTCCACCTTCTCCTTGGACTTCTTGCCTTCGCGGATCACGTTGCGGCTGTAGTGATGGGCGAAGCTGGGCTCGATGCCGTTGGAGGCGTTGTTGGCCAGGCTCAGCGAGATGGTGCCGGTGGGGGCGATGGAGCTGTGGTGGGTGAAGCGCGCGCCCACGTCGGCCAGTTCGTTCACCAGCTCCGGCGCCACGTCGGCGATGCGCTGCATGTAGCGGCTGTATTTGGCGTGCAGCCGCTTGCCTTCGATCTGCTGGCCCACGCGCCAGCCGTCGCGCGCCATTTCCGGGCGCTGGCGCAGCATCGCCGCGGTGACCTCGAAGGTCTCCTGCATGATCGGCGCCGGGCCCTTTTCCTTGGCCAGGCTCAGCGCGGTTTCCCAGCCGGCCACGGCCATTTCGCGGGCGATGGCTTCGGTGAATTCGCAGGAGGCGGCGCTGCCGTACTTCATCTGCAGCATGGTCATGCTCGAGCCCAGGCCGAGGAAGCCCATGCCGTGGCGGCGCTTGCGCAGGATCTCGTCGCGCTGCTGCTGCAGCGGCAGGCCGTTGACCTCGACCACGTTGTCGAGCATGCGGGTGAACACGCGCACCACTTCCTTGTATTCCTCCCAGTCGAAGCGCGCCTGCGCGGTGAACGGGTCGCGCACGAAGTTGGTGAGGTTGATCGAGCCGAGCAGGCAGGCGCCGTACGGCGGCAGCGGCTGCTCGCCGCAGGGATTGGTGGCGCGGATGTTCTCGCACCACCAGTTGTTGTTCATCTCGTTGACGCGGTCGATCAGGATGAAGCCCGGCTCGGCGTAGTCGTAGGTGGAGACCATGATCATGTCCCACAGGTGGCGGGCGCGGATCTGCCCGTACACCTTGCACGCGACCAGGCCGTCGTCGCGCACGATGTAGTTGCTGTGGGTGGGCCAGTCGCGCCAGACCACGGCGGTGGCGCTGGTGAGGTCGATGTCGGCCTCTTCCTTGCGGTTGACCGGGAACACCAGCGGCCAGTCGGCGTCGGTCTCCACCGCCTGCATGAAGCCGTCGGTGATCAGCAGCGACAGGTTGAACTGGCGCAGGCGCCCGTCCTCGCGCTTGGCGCGGATGAAGTCCTTCACGTCCGGGTGCGATACGTCGAAGGTGCCCATCTGCGCGCCGCGGCGGCCGCCGGCCGAGGACACGGTGAAGCACATCTTGTCGAAGATATCCATGAACGACATCGGCCCGGAGGTGTAGGCGCCGGCGCCGGCCACGAACGCGCCGCGCGGGCGCAGCGTGCTGAATTCGTAGCCGATGCCGCAGCCGGCCTTGAGGGTCAGGCCGGCTTCGTGGACCTTCTCCAGGATGCCGTCCATCGAGTCGGTGACGGTGCCCGACACGGTGCAGTTGATGGTGCTGGTGGCCGGCTTGTGTTCCAGCGCGCCGGCGTTGGAGGTGATGCGCCCGGCCGGGATCGCGCCGCGGCGCAGCGCCCAGGCGAAACGCTCGAACCAGTAGGCGCGCTTTTCCTCGCTGGCCTCGGCGTCGGCCAGCGCACGCGCCACGCGCTGGTAGGTGCCGTCGACGTTGGCATCCAGCGGCTCGCCCTGCTTGGTCTTCAGGCGGTACTTCTTGTCCCAGATATCCTGCGACGCCGGCTGCATCGGGATGGGGTTCTGCTTGGACTCGGTCTGGACGACGTCCAGGCGCACCGTGCTCATTCTGTTGTGTTCTCCTTGAACCTGTCCCGATGGGACGGATGGGGATGGCCATCCGCCGTGTCTCTTATTTTGTATGCCGTTTGCGCTGCGCGACGGCCGCCGCCGCGGCGCGCGCGGCGCCACCCTTCGGCCGAATGGGAATGCGTAGGGCATTCGAGCGCCCGTTTCACGTTCACGCGATGCGTCACTGCGTGCGCTCCCTGGGGTATCGACCCCAGCGAAAACCCCAGTAGTTGGGTTGCTTGGACGTCTTACCGCTACATGTAGTGGCAAAACCAAGTGCTCACGCTAACCCTGGGCGGGCCTGCTGTCAACGCCGACACAGGGGCGTACGGCGCCGCCGTACGCCGCCTCAGATTTCGCCCGGGCCGGGCTTTCACTGCCGGTTAAACGCCGCGCGTTCATCTTGATTTATGCGCCCCGGCGCCCATCTGCCTTGCGTCTCCCGCCGCGTCATCCGGAACCCGACCCATGCGACCGCTGCCCACGCTGCTGACCCTGACCGCCGCCGCTGCCTTCGGCGGTTTCGCCGCCACCGCGATCAACGCGCACCTGGACAACCGCGCCGAGGCCGCGCCAACGCCCGCCGCGCCGGTGGCGCAGACGGTGGCCGGCAGCGCGGCCTTGCCGGCCTCGGTGGCCGGCCAGCCGCTGCCGTCGCTGGCGCCGATGCTGCAGCAGACCATGCCGGCGGTGGTCAGCATCAACACCAAGCAGGTGGTGCGGGTGCGCAATCCGTACTTCAACGACCCGTTCTTCCGCCGCCTGTTCCCGGACATCCCGCAGGAGCGGATCAACGAGTCGCTGGGTTCGGGCGTGATCATCGACGCCAAGAACGGCTACGTGCTGACCAACCACCACGTGGTGGAGAACGCCGACGACGTGCAGGTGACCCTGGCCGACGGGCGCAGCTTCAAGGCCGAGTTCATGGGTTCGGACGCGGACACCGACGTGGCGCTGATCCGGATCAAGGCCGACAGGCTCACCGAGATCCGCCTGGGCGACAGCAGCAAGCTGCGCGTGGGCGATTTCGTGGTGGCGATCGGCAACCCGTTCGGCTTCACCCAGACGGTGACCTCGGGCATCGTCTCGGCGATGGGCCGCAACGGCATCCGCGGCCTGGGCTACCAGAACTTCATCCAGACCGATGCCTCGATCAACCCGGGCAACTCCGGCGGCGCGCTGGTGGACCTGCACGGCGAGCTGGTCGGCATCAACACCGCCAGCTTCAACCCGCAGGGCAGCATGGCCGGCAACATCGGCCTGGGCCTGGCGATCCCGTCGAACCTGGCGCGGGCGGTGGTCGAGCAGTTGCTGAAGAACAACGGGGTGATGATCCGCGGCACCTTCGGCATCGAGACCCAGAACCTGACCGCGCAGATGGCGCAGGGCCTGGGCCTGGACGCGCCGCGCGGCGCGCTGGTGACGCGGGTGCTGACCGGCTCGGCCGCGGCCGGCGCGGGCCTGCAGCCCGGCGACGTGGTGGTCGGCGCCAACGGCGAGCGCCTGGACAGCGCCGAGGCGCTGCACAACTACGAAGGCCTGCAGCCGGTGGGCAGCACGGTGACGCTGGACCTGCGCCGCGACGGCAAGCCGCTGCAGATCAAGGCCACGCTGAAGGAGCAGCCACGCGCGGTGAGCGGCGAGTCGCTGGACCCGCGCCTGGGCGGCGCCAGCTTCACCGACCTGCCCGAATCGCTGCGCCAGTCCGGCATCAACGGGGTGCTGGTCGGGACCGTGGCGCGCGGCAGCCGTGCGGCGCGCAACGGCCTGGCCAGCGGCGACATCGTGATGGCCGCCTCCACCGGCGAATTCGCCGACCTGGCCAGCTTCCGCGCCAACTTCGCGCGCAAGCCGGCGCAGCTGGTGCTGCGCGTGGTGCGCGGCGGCGCGCAGGCGGATTTGTTGATGCAGTGAGGTGGACAGCGAGCGGTTCCGGGATCGGCCGGGCTTGCGGCTGCGTTCGTCGCGGCTGAAGCCGCTCCCACACAGACCCCGCATCTGCTCGGCGCGCGCGGCGCGCCTTGCAGTTCGCCATAATGCCGGTCCCCCAGGATGTACGCGCGCAGCCCGGACCTAACAAGCTCTACACCGCGTCGATGCTATTTCTCTGGATCGCGATCCGCGAACCGCCTGCCGTGCGCAGGTATGCCCCTACCACCGTCAGGAGACACGCGATGAATGCCAACCCCACCAATACCGAAAACCTCAAGGACAACCTCAGCGAAGCCGGGTCGCACCTGAAGTCGGCCGCCAGCTACGCCGGCGAAGCGATCAAGGGCGCCGCCGGTGCCGCAGGCGACGAGCTGAAGCTGGGCAAGGCCAATGTCAAGGCCGAGCTGTCCGACAGCGCGCTGTCCGGGCTGGCCGCTGCCGAGTTCGGCGGTGCCGCGGCGAAGGAGCAGGTCGATGTGCTGCTGGACAAGGGCCGCGATCTGATCGACAGCGCCGCCGAACTGATCCGCGAGCGCCCGCTGGCCTCGTTCGGCGTGGCCTTCGCCACCGGCTGGATCATCGCCAAGCTGGCGCGCAGCAGCGACAAGTAAGCCACGTGAGCGACGAGCAGGCCCGCGACGGCGCCGCCGCGCCCGATCCAGCAGAGGCCGAACGGCCCTCGCTGGAGCAATCGTTCCGCGAATTCGGCACGGCCGGCCGCGAGGGTCTGACCGCCACCCTGGAAGCCGGCCGCGCGCTGCGCAAGCTGGTGGTGGCGGACCTGGCGCTGGCGCGTGCGGCCATGGCCCGCGCGCTGGTGTGGCTGACCGTCGCAGTGGCGTTCGGCGCCTCGGCGTGGATGCTGCTGATGGGCGCGCTGATCGCGGTGCTGCAGCGGCTGGGGTGGTCGTGGCTGGCGTCGATTGCGGCGACCGCCGCGTTCAGCCTGGTGGTCACCGCGCTGGGCGCCTGGCAGGCGCTGCGCTATTTCGAGATGAGCAAGCTCGACGCCACCCGCCGCCAATTGGCGAAGCTGGGCATCGGCGGCGAGGACGAGGACAACGCCGCCGCGGCTGCCGAGGCCGGACGATGAAGCTGGATCAACTGCAGCACCGCATCGCCCGCGCCGAGACGGTGCTGGAAGGCCGCCAGCAGCACATGCAGAGGCAGTGGACCACGCTGCAGCGGGTCTGGCGCGATGGCTGGACGCCGCTGCGCATCGTCGCGGTGGGGCTGGGCGCCGGCTTCCTGGCCGGACGCGCGGAGCCGGCGGCGGCGATCGGCAAGCTCGGCGGTGCGCGCTGGCTGCGGATGCTCAGCGCGGTCTCCAGCCTGCTGACCGCAACCAAGGTCAAGGAAGCCTCCGACCAGGCCGAGCGCGCGGCGGACACCGCGCAGGACGCGGCCGAGGCGGCCGAGACACCAGCCGCGGCCGCTGCGGGCGTGCCGCGGCAGCAGCATGCGCCGGCCGCTGCGCCGTTCGATCCAGCGCCGCAGGCACCGCCGCGTGCGGCCGAAGCGGCCACCGAGGTGTCCGAACGCTGACGCCCCGCCGCGGCCGCCCCGCCGTCTTCATATCGCCCGGGCCAGGATCGGCCTACACTCCGCCTCCCCCCTTTCCGCGCCGAACGGTGCGCGTCCGCAGGACGCGTGCCGGGGCCACCTTACGCAGCGCAGGTCCGATGAGCACTCTCTCCGAATCCGTGGCCGACGCCGGCGACGTGGCAGCGCCGCCCGCGGACGCGCTGCCGCCGCCGCCCGCACCGCGCCCGCGCGGCCCGGTGTCGCTGGTGGTGCTGGCGACGCTGGCGGTGGGCTGCACCTTGTGGGCGGCGCAGGAGGTGATCCTGCCGATCCTGCTGGCCGCGTTCTTCGCCCTGGTCGGCAACCCGATCCTGCGCGGGCTGCAGCGGCTGTACGTGCCGCGCTTCCTCGGCGCGCTGCTGGTGCTGCTGTCGGGCATGGCGGTGGCCACGGCGCTGGCCATGCAGCTGGCCGGGCCGGCCGCCGAGTGGGTGCAGCAGGCGCCCGGGCAGATGCGCCACATCGCCACCCAGGTGCGCGACCTGACCAAGCCGATGCAGCAGGCCAACCAGGCCGCGGAGAATTTCGCGCGCGCCGCCGGCGGCGGCGACGGGCGCCGCGTGCAGGTGATCCGCACGCAGCTGGACGACCCGTACAAGGCGCTGGTGCGCACCCCGCGGCTGGCCGCCTCGGCGCTGGCGGTGGTGCTGCTGACGTTCTTCTTCATGGTGTTCGGCGAGAACCTGCAGCGGCATGCGATCGCGCTGCTGCCCAATCGCCAGCAGCAGAAATTCACCGCCGACATCCTGCGTTCGATCGAGCGCGAGGTGTCGCGCTACGTGCTGACCATCAGCGTCATCAACGCCCTGGTCGGGTTGATCTTCGCCGGCATCCTGGTGCTGCTGAAGATTCCGCTGCAGGAAGCGCTGCTGTGGGGCACGGTGGTGGCGCTGCTGAACTTCGCCCCGTACGTGGGCCCGCTGATCGGGGCGATGCTGATGCTGCTGATGGGCTTCGTGGAGTTCCGCGATCCGCTGAGCGCGGCGCTGCCGGCGATCCTGTACCTGGCGCTGCACATGCTCGAAGGCCAGGTGGTGACGCCGATCGTGCTCGGCCGGCGCATGGCGATCTCGCCGCTGATGCTGATCCTGGCGCTGATGCTGTTCGGCTGGCTGTGGGGCATGATCGGGCTGCTGCTGGCGGTGCCGCTGCTGGTGTGCATCAAGATGGTGCTGGCGCGGGTGGAAGGCATGCAGCGCTGGGCCAGGCTGCTGGAATGAGGCCGGGACGCGGGACTGGGGACCGGCGACTCGGAAAAGCGGTCGGCGCGGCGCCGGGGCCGGCGCACGTGTCTACTGTGGGCAGGAGCGGCGCTGCCGGTTGGCGTAAAATGCTGCAGGTGAGCTCTTTTCCTTCTTTCCCCGTTCGCGCGATCACGCTGGACCTGGACGACACGCTGTGGCCGTTCGCGCCGATCGGCGCGCGCATCGAGCGGGTGCTGCACGACTGGCTGCTGCAGCACAGTCCGCGCACCGCTGAGCGCTTCCCGATCGCGGCGATGCGCCAGCTGCGCGAGGAGGTGTTCGCCGCGCATCCGCACCTGGTCCACGACCTGAGCGAGATGCGGCGCCTGACCCTGCGCCGCGCGCTGCGCGACAGCGGCGCCGACGAGGCGCTGGTGGAGCCGGCGTTCGCGGTGTTCTATGCCGCACGCAACCAGGTGGAGTGCTATCCGGACAGCATCGCGGCGCTGCAGCGGATCGCCGCGCGGGTGCCGGTGGCGGCGCTGAGCAACGGCAACGCCGACCTGGCCACGATCGGCCTGGCGCCGCATTTCGCGTTCCAGCTCAACGCGCGCGAACACGGCGCGGCCAAGCCGGACCCGAGCATCTTCCACGCCGCCTGCACGCGCCTGGGCCTGCCCTGCGCGCAGGTGCTGCACGTCGGCGACCACATCGAGATGGACGTGGTCGGCGCGATGCAGGCCGGCCTGCGCGGCTGCTGGATCGACCGCGACGCGCAGGCCTGGCATCCGTCCACGCCGCCGGACCTGCACTTCGACACCCTCACCGGCCTGGCCGACTGGCTCGACGCCACCCAGCCGGCCGCCGGCGCGCGCGCGTGAGCGCCGCGCCGCCGGCCGCCCGCTCCCCAAGGACCCGCTGATGTCCCTGCCTTCCGGCTTCACCGACGATTCGACCCACGCGCTGCCGCTGTACGTGCTGGACCGCGAACACCTGGCCGAATGGCGCGCGGCGCAGGCGCCGGCCTGGGCGGCATGGCTGGATGCGCAGCAGTTCGTGGCCGCGCCCGGCACGGCGCTGCTGCTGCCGGGCGCCGACGGCGTGGCCGCGGCGGTGCTGGGCGTGGGCGACCGCGGCGATGCCTATGCCTACGCGCACGCACCGCTGGCGCTGCCGGCCGGCAGCAACTGGCGGCTGGCCGCCACCCTGAGCGAGGAAGAACAGGCCGCGCTGCAGCTGGGCTGGGGCCTGGGCAGCTACCGCTACACCCGCTACAAGCAGCCGACGCGCTTGCCGGCGCGGCTGCTGGCCACGCCGGATGCGGAAGTACGCGCTCTGCTGGAGGCCTGCGTGCGCGTGCGCGACTGGGTCACCACGCCTGCCGAAGACATGGGCCCGGACCAGCTGGAAGCCGCTGCGCGCGCGATCGCCGACGCGCACGGCGCGCAGTGCGAAAGCATCGTCGGCGAGGAGCTGCTGCTGCGCAACTTCCCGGCGATCCACGCGGTCGGCCGCGCCTCGCACCGCGCGCCGCGGCTGATCGTGCTGCGCTGGGGCGAGGACGCGCACCCGCACGTGGCGCTGGTCGGCAAGGGCGTGTGCTTCGACACCGGCGGCCTGGACCTGAAGCCGGCCGACGGCATGCGCCACATGAAGAAGGACATGGGCGGCGCCGCGCACGCGCTGGCGCTGGCCGGGCTGGTGATGGCGCAGCGGCTGCCGCTGCGGCTGACCGTGCTGCTCGCGGCAGTGGAGAACGCGGTGGGCCCGGACGCGTTCCGCCCCGGCGACGTCATCGCCACCCGCCAGGGCATCAGCGTGGAGATCGACAACACCGATGCCGAAGGCCGGCTGGTGCTGTGCGACGCGTTGACCTACGCCAGCGAACAGGCGCCGGACGCGATCCTGGATTTCGCCACGCTGACCGGCGCGGCGCGGGTCGCGCTGGGTCCGGACCTGCCAGCGCTGTTCTGCAACGACGACGCGCTGGCGCAGGCCTGGCTCGATGCCGGCGAACGCAGCCGCGATCCGGTGTGGCGCATGCCGCTGTGGCGCCCGTACCTGCGCTACCTGACCAGCTCGGTCGCCGACCTGGCCAATGCCGGCTCGCGCATGGCCGGCGCGGTGACCGCGGCGCTGTACCTGGAGCGCTTCGTACCGGCGCGGCAGGCCTGGGCGCACCTGGACGTATACGCCTGGAACGACAGCGACCGCCCCGGCCGCCCCGCCGGCGGCGAAGCGCTGGCGCTGCGCTCGGCCTACGCGATGCTGAAGGCGCGCTACGCCGGGTAGGGCTGGCGAGGTCGGAAGCGCCGCTGAGCGCACAAGCCTCCCTGTAGTAGGGGCTTCAGTCCCGACAGACAACCGAAACCGCCAGGGTTCCTGACTTCGTTCGTCGCGGCTGAAGCCGCTCCCACAGGGACGAGGTCGCGCTACGGACACCATTGCCCCGCTCTTTGTGGGAGGGACTTCCGTCCCGACGCTTTTCCCTGACGGCAGGCGCATCGCTTCGCTGCGCACGCGCCGCGTTGCGGTCGGCCTCAGCCCTGCCCGCGCAGCAGCGGGGCGATCTGGCGCATGCGGGTCTGCGTGGCCGGGCCGACCAGGGCGAAGGCGGTGTCGCCTTCGGACCAGTATTGCGCGAGCAGGCGGCCGTCGCGACGCTCGCCGTCGTGGATGCGGGCGCTGCGCGGACGCAGGTACAGGCCGATGCGCGCGCCGTCGGCGTCCTGGTAGACCAGCATCGCCGCGGCGCCCTCGGGGGTGGACAGCAGGCGCCCGCCGCGCAGCGCGAAACCCTGCGCCTGCAGGTCCGGCACCGCGCCGGCGGCGCCGAAATGGCGGCGCAGCCAGCCCTGCAAGGCCGCCCGCCGCGCCGGGTCGAATTCCAGCGGCTGCTCGCCGTCGGCGAACAGGCGGTAGGCAGCCACCGCGTCGGCCATCGGCAGGCGCTCGCTGCCGAGGCGGCTGTCGCGCAGCTGCCAGCCCAGGCCGATGCCCAGGCCCAGCATCAGCACGCCGCTGGCGGCCATGGCGGACAGCGTGCGCCGCCGCTGGCGCACGCGGCGGCGCAGCGCGGGCACGGTCAATGCGGCATTGGCCGGCATCGCCTCGGCGCCGGCCCAGGCCGCGCGCAGCGCGTCGGCGTCCTGCTTCCAGCCGGCCACGCGTGCGGCCTGCGCGGGATCGGCCTGCAGCCACGCCGCCACTTGCGCGCGCCGCGCCGGATCCAGGCGGCCATCGACATAGGCGTGCAGGGTATCGTCGTCGGGGCGCAGCACGGTCATTTGAGCACGCGCAAGGCAGGGCTGCCGCTGCGGCCTTCGCCGAGCCGGCGCAGTTTTTCGCGGGCGCGCGACAGCCGCGACATCACCGTGCCGATCGGCAGATCCAGCGCGGTGGCGGCGTCGCGATAGCTGAACCCCTCGACGCTGACCAGCAACAGCAGCGCGCGCTGTTCGACCGGCAGTTGTGCGAACGCGGCCAACAGCGCGCGGCCGTCGTGGACCTGTTCAGCGGACGGCGCCTGGGTCGGCTGCTGCGGCGCGAACAGGGCCAGCACCCGTTGCCAGCGCTGCGCGCGGCGGCGCACATCGACGAACTGCCGGTAGACGATGGCGAACAGCCACGGCTGCAGCGCATCGGCGTCGCGGCGCGTGGACCAGCGCCGCAGCGCGCGCTCCAGTGCGGCCTGCACCAGGTCGTCGGCACTGGCCGCATCGCCGCTCAGCGACTGGGCGAAACGCCGCAGCCGGGGCATCAGCGCACGCAGGGAATCGTCGTCGAGGTCGTGCATGGCAGGGGGCGTGTGGCAGCGCTCGGGAGGGGCAATCACGGGTAGGACGCACGGCGCGGCGGATTATTCCCTGGCTGCGCAGAAATCCTACGCCAGCAGCGAACACCTGCATGCGCCGGGAATACAACGCGGCGCCGGACGTCCCACTCCCAATCGCCGCCGCCACAGGAGTCGCCCCATGTCCCATCCCGATCCCACAGCACTGCCGCCGCCGCGCCCGCGCCCGCGGTCGTGGCTGGCGCTGGCCGCCATCGCCGCGATCGGCGCCGTGCTCGCCGCCGCCTTCGCCTGGAGCGCGGGCTGGCTGGGCGGGCCGCAGCGGCTGACCGCGCAGCGCATGACCGACGCCATCGAGGCCGGCGGCCCGCCGCATCCGGGCTTCCGCCGCGCGCACAGCAAGGGCCTGTGCGTGAGCGGCCATTTCGAGGGCAACGGCCAGGCGCGTGCGCTGTCCTCGGCGCGCGTGTTCACCCAGGCCGCGGTGCCGGTGCTGGGGCGCATGTCGATCGGCGGCGGCGATCCGCACGGCGCCGATGCCACGGCGCGGGTGCGCAGCATGGCGCTGCTGCTGCGCAGCGACGACGGCCAGCAATGGCGCACGGCGATGAACAGCTTCCCGTTCTTCGTGGTGGCCACGCCGGAAGGCTTCATGGCGCAGACCCTGGCCGCGCAGCCGGACCCGGCCACCGGCAAGCCGGATCCGGCGAAGCTGGCCGCGTTCGCGCAGCGCTATCCGGAAGCGAAGAAATTCCAGGAGTGGGCCAAGTCCGCGCCGTGGTCGGACAGTTGGGCCAACACCCAGTACAACGGGGTCAACAGCTTCCGCTTCATCGCCGCCGACGGCAGCAGCCGTTTCGTGCGCTGGTCGATGCGCCCGCAGACCGCGTTCAAGGAACTGTCCGCAGCGCAGCGCGCGCAGGCCGACGCCGACTTCCTTGGCGAGGACCTGCAGGCGCGGCTGGCGCGCGGTCCGCTGCGCTGGGACCTGGTGCTGACCGTGGCCGCGCCCGGCGATCCGGTGAACGATCCGTCGCAGCCCTGGCCGCAGGACCGGCAGCAGCTCGTCGCCGGCACCCTGGTGCTGGACCACGCCGAGCCGCAGGCCAGCGGCCCGTGCCGCGACCTCAACTACGACCCGTTGATCCTGCCGCGCGGCATCGCCGGTTCGGACGATCCGATCCTGGCCGCGCGCTCGGCGGTGTATTCGCAGTCGTTCAACCGCCGCGAGCGCGAGATCGGCCGCGGCCAGGCGCCCGCTGCCACCGGCCAGGCGCATGGAGGTGCGCAATGAGCCGCGCGAACGCCTCCGGGCATTTCAACCTGACCGCACGCGTGCTGCACTGGCTGATGGCGGCGATGATCCTGACCATGCTGTTCGTCGGCGTGGGCATGGTCGCCTCGGTATCGCAACGGCCGTGGCTGCTCGACCTGCACCGCCCGCTGGGCATCGCGATCCTGTTGTTGGCGATCGCGCGCCTGGGCAACCGCCTGCGCCAGCGGCCGCCGCCGCTGCCGGCGGACCTGCCGTGGTGGCAGAAGACGGCGGCGCACGCTTCGCACTGGCTGCTGTACGCGTTGATGCTGGCGATGCCGCTGCTCGGCTGGTCGATGCTGTCGGCCGGCGGCTATCCGGTCGCGCTGTGGCCCGGCGCGCAGCTGCCGCCGATCGCGCCGCACAGCCCGGCGCTGTACGCCTGGCTGCGCAGCGCGCATGGCTGGCTGGCGTACCTGCTGTTCGCCACGGTGCTGGGGCATCTGTGCGCGGCGTTGTTCCATGCCTGGGTGCGCCGCGATGGGGTGTTTTCGAGCATGGCGCGGGGTGCGGCGCCGATGGTGGAGCAGACGACGCGGCGAGAACAGGACTGAGGTTTTGCGCTGTGCCGATTGCGAGCTATCGGAACGGTTCGGGTGGACCTGGACCATCGGTCGCGATGGGCGTGATCGGTAACGCCCGTCGCGACTGAAGTCGCTCCCACAAAAAGGCGTGCGGCCTGCTGGCCGGAGCTCCTGTAGGAGGGGCTTCAGCCCCGACAGATTGCCGGCGACGGTTCGGTTCCTGTCGCGGCTGAAGTTGCTTGCAAAAAGGCCTCTGCGGAGGCCGCGGCTCGGCGCCTCCCGACCTCCTCGCCGCGCGCCATATGGCAGCGCCGACATGGTCTTGCCGCGCCGACACCGTTACACTCGCCACCGTGGGCGTCACCCCGATTCAACGGCCATGAAGCCCGTTCCCCGAGTCCCCGTCATGCGCCAGCCGCCCCGCCCGGGCAGCCGGCCGCATCGACAGCGCCAGCCAGGTGCCGACGCCCCGAGCACAGGCCTCGCCTGCGTCCGGCGGACGTCCCGCTCCGAGCCAGCATCCAACCCGACCGTCGTGCGGCGCTGCGTGCAGCGCCGTCGATGGCCATGCCTGCTTGCCACGGAGCCCTGCAATGAACCGTTTCCTCCCTCCCCGCCGTTTCCCGCGCCGTTCGGCCCTGGCCATGGCCTGCCTGCTTGCCAGCCTGCCCGCGTTCGCCGCCGAAGCGGCCGCCGACAGCGCCACCGACGCCGATGTCACCACCCTCGACAAGGTCAGCGTCAAGGGCGAACGCGCCGAAGGCTACAGCGTGCGCAAGACCACCGCAGGCACCCGCTTCGAACTGGCGCCGCGCGAGATCCCGCAGTCGGTGAGCATCATCAGCCACCAGCGCATCGAGGATCAGGGCCTGGACGACATCATCGACGTGCTGGAGAACACCACCGGCGTGTCCAACACCCGTTCGGACAGCGAGCGCTTCGAGTTCTACGCACGCGGCTTCTACATCGACAACTACCAGTTCGACGGCATCCCGACCACGATGGTGCAGAACTGGAGCTATGGCGACTCGGCGCTGGACCTGGCGCTGTACGACCGCGTGGAAGTGGTGCGCGGCGCCACCGGGCTGATGACCGGCGCGGGCAATCCGTCGGCCTCGGTCAATTTGATCCGCAAGCACGCCGACAGCGACGTGCTGGCCGGCAGCGTGCAGGTCAGCGCCGGCAGCTGGGGCAGGACGCGCACGACGGTGGACGTCAGCACCCCGCTCAACGCCAGCGGCACGGTGCGCGCACGGGTGATCGGCAGCTACCTGGACACCGACTCGTACGTGGACCGCTACCGCCAGAACAAGACCCTGGGCTATGCGGTGATCGATGCCGACCTGACCCCGGACACCCAGCTCAGCGTGGGCTACGACTACCAGAAGAAGCAGTCCGACGGCGTCACCTGGGGCGGCTTCCCGCTGTGGTATTCCGACGGCAGCCGCACCGACTATTCGCGCTCCTTCAATCCGGCCGCGGACTGGACGTTCTGGGACACCACCACCAAGCGCGCCTTCGCCACGCTGCAGCACGATTTCGCCAGCGGCTGGAAGCTCAAGCTCAACGCCACCCACGACCAGACCAACGTCACCGACAAGCTGTTCTACCCGTTCTACACGATCTACGGCTTCGACAAGAACACCGGCGCCGGCGTGGTGCCCTACTCCGGCTATTACATCACCGAGCGCAAGGTCGATGGCCTGGACGGCTATGCCGAAGGCCCGTTCCAGCTGTTCGGGCGCGAGCACGAGCTGATGGCCGGGGTCAGCTACAACCGCCGCCGCTACGTCAACGACGGCGCGTTCGATTTCCCGGCACCGATGGCCAGCTATCTGAACTGGACCGGCGACTATCCGGAGCCGACCTGGTCGGCACTGAGCGAGTTCAGCCGCGGCACCGTCACCCAGAAGGCCGGCTATGCGGCCGCGCGCTTCTCGCTGGCCGATCCGCTGAAGCTGATCGTCGGCGCGCGCTACACCGACTGGAAGGTGGACGGCGCCGAAAGCAGCGTGCCCTACAGCAGCCGGCAGCAGGAAACCACGCCGTATGCCGGCCTGGTCTATACGATCGACGCTGTCTGGTCGGCCTACGCCAGCTACACCGACATCTTCCAGCCGCAGACCTCTCGCACCCGCAGCGGCGCGTACCTGGATCCGGTGATCGGCAAGAGCTACGAGGCCGGGGTCAAGGCGGCATGGTTCGACGACCGCCTCAATGCCTCGCTGTCGGTGTTCCGCATCGAGCAGGACAACGTCGCCCAGGCGACCACCGAATTCGTCCCGGGCACCACCGAGACGGCCTACGTCGCGGCGCAGGGCACGGTCAGCCGCGGCTTCGAGTTCGAGGTGAACGGCGAACTGGCGCCCGGCTGGAACGGCACCTTCGGCGCGGCGCGCTACGTCGCCAAGGATGCCGGCGGTGCGGACATCAACGCGCAGCTGCCGCAGACCACGCTCAAGCTCTACACCAGCTACACCCCGCGCAGCCTCACCGAGCTGACCTTCGGCGGCGGCGTCAACTGGCAGAACCGCATCTACTACGTCGATGCGACCTACGGCCGCTTCGAGCAGGATGCCTATGCGCTGGTCAGCGCGTTCGCGCGCTACCGGCTGTCCGAGGAGTTCTCGGTGCAGGCCAACCTCAACAACCTGCTGGACAAGACGTACTACGCGCAGATCTACGGCTACGGCGCCTGGGGCGAACCGCGCAGCGGCTCGCTGAGCTTCACCTGGTCGTTCTGATCCGCCGCCGCGTCCGGCGCGATGCGCTGGCCGCGACGCTGCGCGGGCGCCGGTAGTCGCCGCGCGCCTGCTCCAGCAGTTCGCCGGCACGCAGCGTGTCCGGCAAACCGGCGGACTGCAGCACCACCCCGGCCCGGCCTGGCGCCGCGCGCCGCGCAAGCAGGTCCTGCCCGCACAGCCGCACGCTGCCGGCGTCGGCCACCTGCAGCCCGAGCAACAGCGCCTGCTCTTGCCCGCGCCGTTGGCGCCGAGCAGCGCCAGCAACCGGCCGCGCTGCAGCTGCAGGTCCACGCCATCCAGCGCGACCACCGCGCCGTCGCGCTTGTGCACGCCGCGCAGCTGCGCCAGCGGGAGCGTGCATCGGCATGGACCGGTCGTGGCAGGAGTGGCCATGCTGCGCCGCACCGGCGGCGCATCCCAGTGCGGCCCGTCAGCCGCCGCAGGTGACCGCTGTCACTGGCGATGGCCGCGCGATTGCCGCATGCTGCGCTCCGCGCCATGGGGAATGGCGCCGCACCTGCCGCAGCGCAACGCAGAAAGTGACTTCCGGCAACTGGGAAGCGCGCGCCGCGCCGGTCCACACTGCGCCTACCGATTCGTCCAGGGACAATCATGAGTACCTCCGCCGACCTGCTCAAGGAACTCCGTATCGACCGCAAGGCGCCGCCCAGCGCGCCGCCCTCGCGGCGCGGACTGTGGATCGTCGTGGTCCTGGTGCTGCTGCTCGCGCTGGGCCTCGGCGGCTGGCGGCTGTTCGGGCGCGGCAAGGCCATCGAGGTGACCACCGCGCCGGTGCTGGCGATCGCCGCCGGCAGCAGCAGCGCCTCGGTGCTGGACGCCAGCGGCTACGTGGTGGCGCGGCGCATGGCCACGGTGTCGGCGAAGATCACCGGCAAGGTGCGCGAGGTGCTGATCGAGGAAGGCATGCGCGTGGAGCAGAACCAGGTGATGGCGACGCT
Organism: Xanthomonas hyacinthi; assembly: GCF_009769165.1. Lineage (NCBI taxonomy): Bacteria > Pseudomonadati > Pseudomonadota > Gammaproteobacteria > Lysobacterales > Lysobacteraceae > Xanthomonas > Xanthomonas hyacinthi. The sequence continues at coordinate 2,144,826 of NZ_CP043476.1, read as the reverse complement.
GGACCCGATCGACGCCGGCGCGCAGCGGCAGCTGTCGGCCTCGCAGCTGGACGCGGCGCGCAGCCAGGTGACCAACATGCAGGCGCAGCTGCGCCAGGCCGAGGCCGACGAGCAGCGGCTGCAGACGCTGGTCGCGCAGCAGCTGGTATCGCGCTCGCAGTACGACCAGGCGCTGTCGCAGCGCGACGCCTTGAGCGCGCAACTGCAGAGCGCGCAGCGCAACGTGGTGGTGGCCGACAACGAGCTGTCGATCTCCGACCTCAACGTGGACAACACCATCGTGCGCGCGCCGTTCGCCGGCGTGGTCACCGCCAAGGCGGCGCAGCCGGGCGAGATCGTGTCGCCGCTGTCGGCCGGTGGCGGCTTCACCCGCACCGGCATCGGCACGGTGGTGGACATGGATTCGCTGGAGATCGAGGTGGAAGTGGGCGAGGCCTTCATTGGCCGGGTCAAGCCGGGCATGCCGGTGGAAGCCACGCTCAACGCCTATCCGGAGTGGAAGATCCCGGCCGAGGTGATCGCGATCATCCCCTCGGCCGACCGCGGCAAGGCGACGGTGAAGGTGCGCGTGGCGCTGAAGCAGAAGGACCCGCGGATCGTGCCGGAAATGGGCGTGCGGGTGAGCTTCCTGGAGGCGCCGCAGGCGCAGGACAAGCCGCAGGGCGTGCGCGCGCCGGGCGCGGCGATCGTCAAGCGCGGCGGCCGGGACATGGCGTTCGCACTGAAGGAGGACAACACCGTCGAGCAGCGCGCGCTGAAGACCGGCATCGCCCTGGGCGACGACCGCCAGGTGCTGTCGGGCCTGGCGGCGGGCGACACGGTGGTACTGGATCCGCCGGAGACGTTGCACGACGGAGTCAAGGTAAAGATGGCGGAGGCGACCGAGCAGTAGCGGCGGCCGCATGTGAGTTACCGCGCGTTGGCGCGAACCACTGCATGTCGTCCGTGTCGCCACCGCCTTGCTCCATCGCCCTAAAAACGGCGGCGTTCACTTTGTTTCCGTCCAGTTCTTGCCATACCGAGTATCGCTCCAGCCAGTCGTTTCATCGCATCGCTTGGTTCTTGCTCGTGCTGGATCAAGCCTGCAATTGGCTGCACAAGCTCCAACCGCCACACCACATCTTGCTCTTGATATTGCTCTAGCTGTTGCTCCGCTCTAGCTGTTGCTCCGCTCTAGCTGTTGCTCCGCTCTAGCTGTTGCTCCGCTCTAGCTGTTGCTCCGCTCTAGCTGTTGCTCCGCTCTAGCTGTTGCTCTGTTCTGCTCCGCTGCTGTTGCTCTGCTGTTGCTCTGCTGTGGCTCTGCTGTGGCTTTTGACTTTCTGGGTTCCCTTCCGCAGCGGCGGATGGACCGGGGAAAAACCCGAAGGGCGGCGCACAAGGATGTGCGCCGTTCGCGGCAGGGGCAGGATGCCCCTTCCGCGAATCCCCGGTGCATCCGCGGACCCGTAGCGCGCAGCGCGGAGGGCGCAAGGCAGGGCGCGCTTTCTTTTGGTTACTTTTCTTTGCGCGAGCAAAGAAAAGTGACCCGCCCCAGGGCGGAAGCTTTTGCTCCGCTGTTGCTTTTTTGCTTGGGCGTTTGCTTTTGTAGGAGCGGCTTCAGCCGCGACTGGTTCTGTCAGGAAAGTGTCGCGGCTGAAGCCGCTCCTACATTGACTCCACCAGAGCAAGAGCAAGAGCTTTCGCCTGCAGCGAGTTACTTTTCTTTGCTTGTGCAAAGAAAAGTAACCAAAAGAAAACACACCCTACTCCGCGCCCTCCGCGCTTCGCGCTCCGGGTCCGCGAATAGGACGGGATTCGCGGAAGGGGCATCCTGCCCCTGCCGCGAACGGCGCACATCCCTGTGCGCCGCCCCTTCGGGGTTTTTCCCGCCCTATTCGCCGCTGCGTAAGGGACCCGGTAAAGCAAAAACTAAAGAGCAGAAGCACAGCAACAGCAACAGCAACAGCACTGCAACTGCAAGCGACACAAGCGTCCGCGAACCGCCTCACCGCAATCGGCACATCCACTACCCGTCCACTGCCAGGAACACCACCATGTCCACCCTCGTCAAACTGCGCAACGTCACCAAGACCTACCAGCGCGGGCCCGAGAAAGTACAAGTCCTGCACGGCATCGACCTGGACATCGAACGCGGCGACTTCGTCGCCTTGATGGGTCCCTCCGGCTCCGGCAAGACCACCCTGCTGAACCTGATCGGCGGCCTGGATACCCCCAGCGGCGGCGAGATCGAGATCGAAGGCGAACGCATCGACCGCATGAGCGGCGGCCAACTGTCCACCTGGCGCAGCCAGCACGTCGGCTTCGTGTTCCAGTTCTACAACCTCATGCCCATGCTCACCGCGCAGAAGAACGTGGAACTGCCGCTGCTGCTGACCAACCTCAACGCCGCCCAGCGCAAGCGCAACGCCGAGATCGCACTGACCCTGGTCAACCTGGCCGACCGCCGCAGCCACCGCCCCAACGAACTGTCCGGCGGCCAGCAGCAGCGCGTGGCGATCGCCCGCGCCATCGTCTCCGACCCCACCTTCCTGATCTGCGACGAGCCCACCGGCGACCTCGACCGCCACGCCGCCGAGGAGATCCTGCAGCTGCTGCAGCAGCTCAACCGCGAACACGGCAAGACCATCATCATGGTCACCCACGACCCCAAGGCCGCCGAGTACGCCAGCCACACCGTGCACCTGGACAAGGGCGAGCTGGCCAACGCGCCGCTCGTGGCGCATTGAACCGGCCGCTGTCGCAGCGCCGCGGGCCTGGACGCGCATTCCACGCCCCGGCCTACCGTCCCCTGGAGGATCGAACATGAAATATTTTTCGTTGATCTGGGCGCAGTTGTTTCGCAGCAAGACCCGCACCCTGCTCACCCTGCTGTCGGTGGTCGCCGCGTTCCTGCTGTTCGGCATGCTCGACTCGGTGCGCGTGGCGTTCAACTCCGGCGGCAGCGTCGAAGGCGCCAACCGGCTGATCGTGTCCTCGCGCTTGTCGATCACCCAGTCTCTGCCGGTCAGCCTGCAATCGCAGATCGCATCGGTGCCGGGCGTGAAGAAGGTCACCTACGCGATGTGGTTCGGCGGCATCTACCGCGACCCGAAGAACTTCTTCCCCAACTTCTCGGTGGCGCCGAACTTCTTCGACGTCTACAGCGAGTACGAGGTGCCGCCGGCGCAGCTCAAGGCGTTCCGCGAGACCCGCACCGCCGCGGCAGTGGGTGCGGCGTTGGCCAAGAAGCATGGTTGGAAGCTCGGCGACACCATTCCGCTGCAGGCCACCATCTTCCCGCGCGGCGGCAGCAACGACTGGCCGCTGACCCTGACCACCATCTTCCACGTCAAGGACGCCAAGAACGTACAGGCCGAGAACCAGTTGATGATGAACTGGAAGTACTTCGACGAGTCCAACGACTACATCAAGAACAAGGTCAGCTGGTACACCGTGCAACTGGGCAGCGCCGAGCAGGCCTCGCGGGTGGCGCAGGCGATCGACGCGCTGTCGCTCAACTCCGACCGCGAGACCAAGAGCCAGACCGAAGCCGCGTTCTCGCAAGCCTTCGCCAAACAGTTCGCCGACGTCGGCCTGATCGTCACCGCGATCATGGCCGCGGTGTTCTTCACCCTGCTGCTGCTCACCGGCAACACCATGGCGCAGGCGGTGCGCGAGCGCATCCCGGAGTTGGCGGTGCTGAAGACGCTCGGCTTCCGCGACGGCACCGTGCTGACCCTGGTGATGGTGGAGTCGGTGCTGCTGATCGTGCTCGGCGGCTTGATCGGCATGGGCGTGGCGGCGCTGGTCATCCCCGGCGTGGCCGCGGCCAGCGGCGGCATGATGCCGATGCGCGGCGTGCCGGCGCAGACCTGGGGGGTGGCGCTGGGGCTGATGGTCGCCATCGGCATCGTGGTCGGGCTGCTGCCGGCGCTGCGCGCGCAGCGGCTGAAGATCGTGGACGCGCTGGCCGGGCGCTGAGCCCGCCGCCGCATCGTTCCCTGTCGCATTCTCGGAAGACGCACTGATGAAACTCAAACTCTGGTTGGGAAACCTGCTCTCGCTGCTGCTGCTCGGCATCGGGCTGGCGCTGTGGATCGCCTTGCCCTGGTACGGCGTGCTGGCGCTGGCGGTCGGCGTGGCGCTGTGGCTGTTGCTGACCCGCGGCGGCCGCCTGGCGCTGGCCGCCACCCGCATCGGCGTGGCCAGCCTGCCGCAGCGCTGGGGCGCCTCGTCGGTGATCGTGGTCGGCATCGCCGGCGTGGTCGGCGTGCTGGTGGCGATGCTGGCGATGGGCGAAGGCTTCCAGGCCACGCTCAACAGCACCGGCGACGACACGACCGCGATCGTGCTGCGCGGCGGCTCCGGCGCCGAGACCAATTCGGTGATCACCCGCGACCAGGTGCCGCTGATCGCCAGCCTGGCCGGCGTGGCCAAGGGCGCCGACGGCAAGCCGCTGGTGTCCCCGGAGCTGTCGCAGGTGATCAACCTGCCGAGCAAGGCCGACGGCACCGACACCAACGTGCAGTTCCGCGGCGTCGGCGACGCCGGCTGGGCGGTGCACGACAAGCTCAGGATCGTCGCAGGCCGCCGCTTCGCTGCCGGCCTGCGCGAGATCGTGGTCGGCCAGGGCGCCAAGGCGCAGTTCCGCGGACTGGACGTGGGCAAGACGCTGAGCCTGGGCCGCGAACAATGGACCGTGGTTGGCGTGTTCGCCTCCGGCGACGCGCACGACTCGGAGCTGTGGGCCGATGCGCAGACCCTGGCGTCCACCTACAACCGCAGCGCCTACCAGTCGATCAGCGTGCGCACCGCCGGCAGGGACGGCTACGCCCAGTTCAAGGCGGCGATGGCCGCCGACCCGCGACTCAAGCTCGACGTGGAGACCACCCGCGCCTACTACGCCAAGCAGGGCGGCAACCTCAGCAAGCTGATCAGCATCCTCGGCACCGTGATCGGCGCGATCATGGCGGTCGGCGCGGTGTTCGGCGCGCTCAACACCATGTACGCGGCGGTGGCCACCCGCGCCCGCGAGATCGCCACGATGCGCGCGATCGGCTTCCGCGGCACGCCGGTGGTGACCGCGGTGATGCTGGAAACGATGCTGCTGGCGCTGCTCGGCGGGGTGCTCGGCGGGCTGATCGCCTGGATCATCTTCAACGGCTACAGCGTGTCCACCCTGGGCAGCAACTTCAGCCAGGTGGTGTTCCAGTTCAAGGTCTCCCCGGCGCTGCTGTGGAGCGGGCTGAAGTGGGCGCTGGGCATCGGCCTGGTCGGCGGGCTGTTCCCGGCGCTGCGCGCGGCGCGGCTGCCGATCACCACCGCCTTGCGCGCGCTGTAGCGGGAACCATCCGCCGCGGGCTCGGCGGTGCCCGGCTCGGCGTGTGGAAAACACAGTGGAAAGGAACCCGCAGCCGCGCAAGCATCGCGCTGCGGGGCCAGCCTGGCCTGCCGGCACGGCCCGACCTGAACGCCAGGCGGCGCCGGCCGCGCGCCGGACAGCTCCGACGCGCGCCCCGCTCGGGCCGGGCAAGGCGCCGCAGCGCAAGGCGCCGCCAGCAAAACCGGGCCGGCAGTCCCACCTCGGGACGCCGCACCCGGCCCGCGTCATCGTTTCGTCATCCAATTGCGGTAGAGCCGCGCCGGCGAAGGCGCTAGCCTGCGCGGCCATTCACCCACCGCCTACCGCCATGTCGTCGCGCCTGCGCCTGTTGCTCGTCCTCTGCGCCAGCCTGTGCCTGGCCGCCGGCTGCCTGGCTGCGCGCTCCTCCACCTCGCTCAGCGACCGCCTGGTCGCGCCGGGCGGCGTGTCGCCGCTGATGGACGAGGAACGCATCCAGGGCCTGCTGGCGACGCTGCCCAACCGTAGCGGGCACGTGCTCGCCCCGGGCGGCATCCCGATCTTCTGGCGTGCGATCGATCCGGGCAACTACCGCATGCGCTACCGCTACGCGCACGCCGGCCGCGACGCCAGCGGCCACGAGCGCGCCGATTTCGCGATGGAGGTGGCCGCGCCGCAGCCAGGCAGCCACGCCGCGCCGCGCGGCACGGTGATCCTGCTGCACGGCTGGATGATGGACGGCGATTCGCTGCTGCCGTGGTCGCTGGACCTGGCCCAGGCCGGCTACCGCAGCATCAGCATCGACCTGCGCAACCACGGCCGTTCCGGTGGCGGCCCGGCCGGCTACGGCACCCGCGAGTCCGACGACGTGGTCGCGGTGATCCGCGCGCTGCGCGCGCGCGGCGAGGTGCAGGGTCCGCTATACCTGTTCGGCGTGTCCTACGGCGCCGCCACCGCCCTGTTCACCGCGCAGAAGCTGGGCGGCGAGGTCGATGGCGTGGTGGCGATGGAATCCTTCGCCAACGCCGGCCGCGGCATCCGCGACATGATTCCGCACATGCTCGCCAGCCGCCCGCAGGGCTGGATGGCCAGCGCGGCGATGGACCTGGCGCGCTGGCGCTACGCCGGGCAGAACCTGGATGCGGTCATCGCCAACGCCAACCAGCGCCTGGCGCTGAACCTGGACCAGGTCGACGTGACCGCCGCCGCGCGCGCCGCGCCGGCCTGCGTGTTGCTGCTGCATGGCGGCGCCGACCAGCACATCCCGGTCGCGCACGGCCGCCTGCTGGCGCTGGACGCGCCGCGCGCGCACTACCTGGAGATGCCCGGCGAGAACCACCTGAGCCTGCCGATGCGGCTGGACCTGCTGGCGCCGACCGTGGAGGACTGGTTCGCCGAACTGCCGGCGCAGCGCCACGACGGCCACTGCCCGGCGCCGCTGGCGCCGCGCGTGGACGCCGAGCAGCAGCTGACGGGCAGCCCGGCTGCGAGCGTCAGCCGCGGTTGAGCCGGGATTGGGGATTCGGGATTCGGGATTCGGGATTCGTAACGGCGGCCTGCGCGGGCCGCCGCGCTATCAGGGGGAACGGCTTCGGCCCTTGCGAATCCCGAATCCCGAATCCCGGCTCAGCCGCGGCGCCTCCCCCAGCCCGAACGCCACAGGCTCTCGCCCGCGAACAGCAGCAGCCCGACCCAGATCGCGGCGAAGCCGATCGCCTTGCCGCTGTCGAACGGCTCGCGGAAGAACCACACCCCGAGCAGCAACTGCAGGCTCGGCGCGATGTACTGCAGCAAGCCGACCAGCGACAGCGGGATACGCCGCACGCCGTAGGCGAAGCCGATCAGCGGCACCGCGGTGACCACGCCGCCGAACACCAGCAGCAGATCGTTGCGCCAGCCCCAGCCGGCGGCGAAACCGCCGCCGTGCCCGGTTTCGCTCCACAGCACGAAGCCCAGCGCCGGCAGGAACAGGTACAGGCTTTCCACGCCCAGCCCGGCCACCGCATCCACCTGCACCAGCTTGCGCAGCAGGCCGTACAGCCCGAACGAGGCGGCCAGGCTCAGCGCGATCCACGGCAGCGCACCGGCATCGACGGTGAGCCACGCCACGCCTAGCGCGGCGCAGGCCACCGCCAGCCACTGCAACGCGCGCAGCCGCTCCTTCAGCACCAGCACGCCGAGCAGCACGTTGACCAGCGGATTGATGAAGTAGCCCAGGCTGGCCTCGATCACATGGCCGGCGTTGATCGCCCAGATGTACAGGCCCCAGTTGAACGCGATCGCCAGGCTGCTCAACGCCAGGATGGCCAGCGCGCGCGGCTGCGCGGCGATGCTGCGCCACCACTGCAGGCGCGCGCTGTACAGCAGCCAGCCCACCACCAGCAGCGCGCTCCAGACGATGCGGTGGGCGATGATGTAGGCCGACGGCACCGCCTTGAGCAGATGCCAGTACACCGGCACCACGCCCCACAGCGCGAAGGTCAGCGCGGTGATCAACAGGCCGCGGCGCGTCTCCTGCTCGGTGACGCTCATCGCCGCGTCCGCGCCACGGTGATGACCACCACGCCGGCCAGGATCACCGCCATCGCGCCCAGGTCGCTGGCGCTGAAGCGCTCGGCGCCGAGCCAGCTACCCAGCACCACCGCGATCACCGGATTGACGTAGGCATAGCTGCCGGCCAGCACCGGACGCACGTTGTGCAGCAGCCACACGTAGGCGGTGAACGCCACGATCGAGCCGAACACGCACAGGTAGGCGACCGCCATCAGCGCGTGCGGCGTCGGCCAGGCGTGCGGGCGTTCGCCGCTCAGCAGGCCGGTGGCGACCAGCAGCACGCCGCCGCACAGCATCTGCCCGGCCGCGGCCATGAACGGGGTCGGCAGATCGCGTCCGCGCGACCACACCGAGCCGAACGCCCAGCCGATCGGCGCGATCAACAGCAGCACCAGGCCCTTGGGGCTGGCGCTGAGGCTGCTGCCGGCGTTGAGCCACAGCACGCCGGCGAACCCGACCACGATGCCCAGCCATTCGCCGCGGCTGGCGTGCTGCCCGCGCAGCGCGCCGAACAACGCCATCCACAGCGGCACCGAGGCCACCGCGACCGCGGCCAGGCCAGAGGACACCTGGCGCTCGGCCAGCACCACCATGCCATTGCCGCACAGCAGCAGCAGCGCGCCGAGCACCGTCAGCGAACGCCATTGCGCGCGCGTCGGCGCGGCCACGCCGCGGCGGCGCAGCACCGCGTACAGCAGCGAACCGGCGACCACGAAGCGCAGCCCCGAGACCATGCTCAACGGCGGCGTGCCGCCCTCCAGCGCGAAGCGGATCGCCAGATAGGTCGAGCCCCAGACCACGTAGACCAGCAGCAGCGCAAGGACGACGAAACCGTCGCGCGCGGGAACGGCGGCGACGACGGGAGAAGACGGGGACGACATGCGCAGAAGGACCGGGCGGTATGAACCTGAATTCTAGGCCAGCGACCACGGCCAGCGACAGCAGCGCAGCGCGACACGCACGGCACGCTGTTTTGCGCTCGCTGCGCGCGTGCCGGGCGCAAGCCGCATCGACACTGCGCCCGCGCTCGTTCCCGGCGCATCTGCACAGCTTTTTCGCCAGAGCTGCGAGTGACGCTCAGGCCATCGGCCGCGACCAGCGAAGCGATGCATGCATCGGCTTCGGAAGGCCGCCGTCAGCCACCGACAATGCCCTGTAGCGGCTTCAGCCGCGACGAACGGCGTCGGGATTGCCGGCCGCCGCCGCCGCCCGCCCGGCATGCTCTGGATGCGCACACCTTCCCCGATCGTCCCCGCGCCGGCATCACCCGTGTACCGTTGGCGCACCGCTTGCCCGCCCCGCGCCCGCCATGAGCACCTATCACCTGCAGTCCGTGTTCCGCCCCGCCTCGATCGCCATCGTCGGCGGCAGTCCGCGCGCGCGCTCGGCCGGGCGCGCGGTGGTGCGCAACCTGCGCGCGGCCGGGTTTCCCGGGCAGATCGGCTGGGTCAGCCCGCGCTACCGCGAGATCGACGGCGTGCCCACCGTGCGCCGGCTCACCGATCTGCCGTGGGTGCCGGACCTGGTGGTCGTCACCGCGCCGGCGCGGATCGTGCCGCGCATCGTCGCCATCGCCGCGCGGCGCGGTGTGGCCGCGGCGATCATCCTCACCGCCGGGCTGGGTGCAGGCCCGGGCTCGGCCGCGGCGCGGGTCGCGGCGGCGGCGCGCGCCAAGGGCCTGCGCATCCTCGGCCCGCATTGCCTGGGCGTGATCGCCCCGCACGCCAAGCTCAACGCCAGCATCGCCGCGCATTGCCCGCAGCCCGGCGACCTGGCGCTGATCTCCGAATCCAGCGCCATCGCCGCCGCCCTGGTGGAGTGGGGCGTGGCGCGCTCGGTCGGCTTCTCCGCGGTGGTGTCGCTGGGCGACGCGCTGGACGTGGACTTCGGCGACCTGCTCGACTACTTCGCCACCGACTCCCGCACCCGCGCGATCCTGCTGTACGTCGAACACATCCACGACGCGCGCAAGTTCATGTCCGCCGCGCGGGCCGCGGCCCGCGCCAAACCGGTGGTGGTGGTGAAGTCCGGCCGCCAGCTGCGCATCGATCCCAATGCCGACACCCACGTGCAGGCGCTGGCCAGTTCCGACGCGGTCTACGGCGCCGCCTTCGCCCGCGCCGGCCTGCTGCGCGTGCGCGCGCTGGACGAGCTGTTCGCCGCCGCCGAAACCCTGGGCCGGCTCAGCACCTTTCCCGGGCGGCGCCTGGCCATCCTCAGCAACGGCGGCGGCGTCGGCCGCCTGGCGGTGGACAAGCTCACCGACCTCGGCGGCACCCTGGCCGCGCTGTCGCCGCAGACCCTGCAACGCCTGGAGCAGGCGCTGCCGCAGGAATGGTCACACGCCAACCCGGTGGACATCGTGGTCGACGCCGACGGCGAGCGCTACGCCGCCGCCGCCGCCGCGCTGCTGGCCGATCCGGAGAACGACGCGGTGCTGGTGGTCAACGTGCCGACCGCGTTCACCTCCTCGGCCGACGCGGCGCAGGCGCTGACCCGCACCCTCGGCCTGCGCCCGCGCCAGCACCGCGACAAGCCGGTGTTCGCGGTGTGGCTCGGCAACGACGAAAGCGCCACCGCCGCGCTCAACGCCGCGCACATCCCCACCTACGCCACCGAAGCCGACGCGGTGCGCGGCTTCATGCACCTGGTGCGCTACCGCGAAGCGCAGGCGGCGCTGATGGAGACCCCGCCCAGCCTGCCCGAGGATTTCGTGTTCGACGCGGCCACCGCGCGCGGCATCGTCGACGCCGCGCTGGCCGCCGGCCAGACCTGGCTGGAGCCGCTGGCCACCACCCGCCTGCTCGCCGCTTACGGCATTCCCACCGCGCCGGTGGTGCACGCCGCCAGCGCCGCCGACGCCGCAGTGGCGGCGGCGCCGATGCTGGCGCAGGGGCTGGCGGTCGCGGTGAAGATCCATTCGGCCGACATCCCGCACAAGTCCGACGTGGACGGCGTGCGCCTGAACCTGGTCAGCGCGCAGGCGGTGCAGGACGCCGCCGAAGGCATCCTCGCCCGCGCGCGTGCCGCGCGCCCGGATGCGCGCATCGACGGCGTGCTGGTACAGCCCACGCTGTTGCGGCCGAAGGCGCGCGAACTGATCGCCGGCATCGCCGACGACCCCACCTTCGGCCCGGTGATCGTGTTCGGCCGCGGCGGCACCGCGGTGGAAGTGATCGACGACAAGGCGCTGGCGCTGCCGCCGCTGGACCTGCGCCTGGCCCACGAACTGATCGGCCGCACCCGCGTCAGCCGCATCCTCAAGGCCTACCGCGACGTGCCCGCGGCCGACGAGCGCGCGGTGGCGATGGTATTGGTCAAGCTGGCGCAACTGGCCGCCGACCTGCCGGAAATCCGCGAACTGGACATCAACCCGCTGCTGGCCGACCGCGACGGCGTGATCGCGCTGGACGCGCGCGTGGCGGTAGCGCCGTCGCGGCGCCTGCACAAGGGCCGCGGCCATCCGCGTTTCGCGATCTTCCCGTATCCGAAGGAATGGGAGCGGCGCATCGTGCTCAACGACGGCGCCGCCGCCCTGGTGCGCCCGGTGCGTCCGGAAGACGACGCGCTGTTCCGCAGCTTCTTCGCCCGCGTCACCGACGAGGACCTGCGCCTGCGTTTCTTCCAGGCGGTGAAGCACTTCAGCCACGAATTCATCGCCCGCCTGACCCAGCTCGACTACGCCCGCTCGATCGCCCTGGTGGCGATCGAGCCCAAGACCGGCGACATGCTCGGCGCCGTGCGCCTGCACGCCGACGCCGACTACGACCGCGGCGAATACGGCATCCTGATCCGCTCCGACCTCAAGGGCCACGGCATCGGCTGGCAGCTGATGCGGATCATGATCGAATACGCCGGCTGGCTCGGCCTCAACGTCATCGAAGGCCAGGTCCTGCGCGAGAACCGCACCATGCTGGCGATGTGCGAACACCTGGGTTTCAAGGCCACGCCGGACCCGGAGGATGCGACGCTGATGGATGTGGTATTGCCGGTGGGCAAGGGATGAAAGGCGAAGCGTGCCGGCGGCCGGTCGGCATCCTCCGAACCGGCGGCGGCTTGCCGCCGCGGAGTGGCCGCGCAAGTTCCGTTTCAGCCAGCTATTTCTGCCCGCCTCCGCTTCCCGGCGCAGGTCCTAGGTGTTTCACTGGCAGCCGCTGTCGCGATCGGTTCGCTGCCGCATCACATTCGCATTGCGCAGGAAAGTTTCGCGGCTGGTCGCATCCGTCCACGCGTTGCGTGGAACGATTGCAGCCCCACGCCCTGCCGGAAAGGCGCAATGACCAGCTCGATCACTCGCTACGCGTATCGTCCCGATGCCCATCCGCAGCTCCAGCAGCTGTCCGCTGACGACAATCAGAGGGAACGCAAGAACCAGGACAAGCAGTTGAAGAATCGTGCCCATGAGACGCCATTCCCGGCGAAACTCGCATCCAGCAGGCTGCAGCGACGGCATGCCACATCCAGTGGTGAGCAGTCGTTCCAGCTCAGCCAAGATACGCCGATAAAGGGCGTCGGCTTCTCGACCAGCAGCAATGGCACCGCATCGACCGGTACCTCCAAGCCCGGCGTTCTGTGCGTGACCGATGGGATGGAGCTGTGCGTGGCCGTTGCGGTTGGCGGCGAAAGCCAGACGAAGGGCAAAGGTAAGGCAAGGGTTTTCCACGTGATGCCGGAAAACCGCATGGCCCAGTGGGAAATCAAGGATTACATCCAAAAGCTGAAAAAAGATGGCTACACGGCGAAAGTCGCAATCCACGGCGGCGACAATACATCCGATGCAAGCATGAAAAAGATCATGGCGATCAACACGGTTTTGCAACAATTGAGCGTCCCTGTCGAATTCAGCGCGGTCGGAGACGGTTGCAAGGCCAATGGCAATGGCCCGCTGGGTGCGGTCGTCGAAGAAGACGGCAGCGTGCGCTTTGTCACCAAGCTGGTGACCTGATCCAGGGCGCCAGTGTCGCGCACGTTCATGCGCTTTCGAAATCCAGCAGCGCCACGCCGTCGCCGACCAGTTCGCCCTCGCGCACGCGGTAGCCGTGCACCACGCCGTCGGCGGGGGCCTGCAAGGTGTGCTCCATCTTCATCGCCTCCAGCACCAGCAGCGGCGTGCCGCGCGCCACGCGGGTGCCGGGGGCGACCAGCACGGCGACGACGCGGCCGGGCATCGGCGCGGTCAGCCCGCCGCTGTCGGCGAGCGGCTGGTCGGCCTCGGCGACCGGATCGTGCAGGTCGAACAGCTGCGCCTGGCCATCAACGAACAGATGCAGGCGGCTGCCGGCGAACACTGCGTCGGCATGCACGCGCTGCACATCGAGCTGCGCCAGCAGGCGGCCGTCCTGCAGGCTGCCGGTGGCGAGGAGCACGGCATCGGTGGCGCTGTCGTGGATGCGCCAGCCTGCGTCGGTGGCGGTCGCGCGCAGCGTGCGCCGCGCCTCGCCGTGCTGCAGGATCAGGCGGCGCGGTGCAGGTTCGCCCAGGCGCCAGCCGTCGCGCAGGTCCCAGGGCGAATGCGGGTCGCCCGGCGGCGCGGCGTCGGCGCGGTCGTGCAGCAACCAGGCCAGCGCGGCCAGGGTCCAGGTCGACTCGGCAGTGGCCGGCGTGGTCTCGAACAGCGCCGCATGCTCGCGCTCGATCAGCGTCGTGTCCAGATCGGCGCCGGCGAACGCGGCGGTGCCGATCAGGCGCTGCAGGAACGCGGCATTGGTCGCCACGCCGACCACCTGGCACGTGGCCAGCGCCGCGTGCATGCGCCGCAGCGCACGTTCGCGGGTTTCGTCCCAGACGATCAGCTTGGCGATCATCGGGTCGTAGTGCGGGCCGATGACGTCGCCCTGGTCGACGCCGGCATCGACGCGGGTATGCGCATCCGTCGCCGGCAGGCGCAGATGCTGCAGCGTCCCGGTCGAGGGCAGGAAGCCGCGCGCCGGATCCTCGGCGTACAGCCGCGCCTCCAGCGCATGGCCGCGGATCGCCAGTTCGTGCTGGCGTTTGGGCAGCGGCTGGCCGGCGGCCACGCGCAGCTGCCACGCGACCAGGTCGGTGCCGGTGATGCACTCGGTGACCGGATGCTCCACCTGCAGCCGCGTGTTCATTTCCATGAAGTAGAACGCGCCGTCGGGCGCGACGATGAACTCCACCGTGCCGGCGCCGACATAGCCGACCGCGCGCGCGGCTTCCACCGCGGCCTGGCCCATCGCCGCGCGGCGTTCGGCGCTCATGCCTGGCGCCGGCGCTTCTTCCAGCACCTTCTGGTGGCGGCGCTGCACCGAGCAATCGCGTTCGAACAGGTAGGCCAGTTCGCCATGCGTATCGCCGAACACCTGGATCTCGATATGCCGCGGCCGCAGCACGTATTTCTCCACCAGCACGTGCGCGTTGCCGAACGCGGCCTGCGCTTCGCGCTGGCAGGCGGCCAGTGCGGCGACGAAGTCCTCGCTGCGGTCGACCCGGCGCATGCCCTTGCCGCCGCCGCCGGCGCTGGCCTTGATCAGCACCGGATAGCCGATGGCGTCGGCCTGTGTGCGCAGGAACTCCGGCTCCTGGCGTTCGCCGTGGTAGCCCGGAGTCAGCGGCACGCCGGCCGCGTGCATCAACGCCTTGGCCGCGCTCTTGTCGCCCATGGCGCGGATCGCCGCCGGCGGCGGCCCGACGAACACGATGCCGCGCGCGGCGCAGGCCTCGGCGAAGTCGGCGTTCTCCGAGAGGAAGCCGTAGCCGGGGTGAATCGCCTGGGCGCCGCTGGCCTGGGCGGCGTCGAGGATGCGTTCGCCGCGCAGGTAGCTGTCGCGCGCGGGTGCGGGGCCGATGTGAATGGCTGCGTCGGCCAGGCGCACGTGGCGGGCGTCGCGGTCGGCGTCGGAGTAGACGGCGACGCTGGCGATGCCGAGTGTGCGGCAGGTGGCGATCACCCGGCAGGCGATCTCGCCGCGATTGGCGATCAGGATCTTGTCGAACATCGGCAGCTCGGGCGTGGCCATGGTCAGTTGCCTGGAAGAGGGGTGTCGTGTCTTGCAGTTGCAGTTGCGGTTGCGGTTGCCGTTGCGGTTGCCGTTGCGGTTGCGGTTGCGGTTGCTTTGGCTATTGCTTTGGTTTTGGTTTTGGTTTTGGCTGTCGCTGTTGCCATTGCTTTTGACTTATCGGGTTCCCTTCCGAAGCGGCGGCCATGGCGGGGAAAAACCCGAAGGGCGGCGCACAAGGATGTGCGCCGTTCGCGGCAGGGGCAGGATGCCCCTTCCGCGAATCCCCGTCATGGACGCGGACCCGGAGCGCGCAGCGCGGAGGGCGCAAGGCAGGGCGCGCTTTCTTTTGGTTACTTTTCTTTGCGCGAGCAAAGAAAAGTGACTCGCCGCAAGGCGAAAGCTTTTGCTTTTGCCTTTGCCTTTGTCTTGGTTCTGGAACTGGAATGTTGAAGCTTTGGAGCAAGAGCAAGAGCAAGAGCTTCCGCTGGCGCGGGTCACTTTTCTTTGCTTGTGCAAAGAAAAGTAACCAAAAGAAGCGCTTTACCACAGCCGAAGGCTGGTCAAGCACACCCCGCAGCGCGCCTTCCGCGCTGCGCGCTCCAGGTCCGCAGCCCCAACGGGCATTTTTCGATGGCACATCCATGTGCCAACGAAAAACGTCGCGCATCCTGCGCGCCGCCCTTCGGGTATTCGCCCGCCGGGGCTGCCGCGCTGAGGGGACCCGGTAGATCAAAAGCAAAGCAAAGGCGACAGCAACGGCAGAGGCAACAGCAACGGCAACGGCAACGGCAACGGCAACGGCAGAGGCAGAGGCAGAGGCAGAGGCAACAGCAACAGCGGAGCTGTCGGCCATGGTCGGCGGGACCGCCGACGACCGCCACGCGTGCAAAGCAGGGCGATCGCGCCCGCTCACATCCGGAACACCCCGAACCGGGTCGGTTCTGCCGGCGCGTTCAACGCCGCCGACAACCCCAGTCCCAAGAGCCGCCGCGTCTGCGCCGGATCGATGATGCCGTCGTCCCACAGCCGCGCGCTGGCGTAATACGGATGCCCCTGGCGCTCGAACTGCTCGCGGATCGGCGTCTTGAAGGCGCCCTCGTCCGCGGCCGACCAACTGTCGCCCTTGGCCTCGACGCCGTCGCGGCGCACCGTCGCCAGCACGCTCGCCGCCTGCTCCCCGCCCATCACCCCGATCCGCGCGTTCGGCCACATCCACAGGAAATTCGGCGAATACGCGCGGCCGCACATGCCGTAGTTGCCGGCGCCGAACGAACCGCCGATCACCACGGTGAACTTGGGCACCTTCGCGCAGGCCACCGCCATCACCAGCTTGGCCCCGTCCTTGGCGATGCCGCCGTGCTCGTACTTGCGCCCGACCATGAAGCCGGTGATGTTCTGCAGGAACAGCAGCGGGATGCCACGCTGCACGCACAGTTCGATGAAGTGCGCGCCCTTCAGCGCCGACTCGGAGAACAGGATGCCGTTGTTGGCGACGATGCCCACCGGGTAGCCGTGCAGGTGCGCGAAGCCGGTGACCAGGGTGGTGCCGTAGCGCGCCTTGAACTCGTCCAGGCGCGAGCCGTCGACCACGCGTGCGATCACCTCGCGCACGTCGAACGGCTTGCGCGGATCGGCCGGGATTACCCCGTACAACTCCTCGACCGGATACAGCGGCGGCTCCGGCGCGCGCAACGCCAGCGCCGGCGCGGGCTTGCACCAGTTGAGCTGGGCCACGATCGCGCGTACCCGCGCCAGCGCCTGCAGGTCGTTGTCGGCGAAATGGTCGGCCACGCCGGAGATGCGCGTGTGCACGTCGGCGCCGCCCAGCTCCTCGGCGCTGACTTCCTCGCCGGTGGCCGCCTTCACCAGCGGCGGGCCGCCGAGGAAGATGGTGCCCTGCTCGCGCACGATCACCGTCTCATCGCTCATCGCCGGCACGTAGGCGCCGCCGGCGGTGCACGAGCCCATCACGCAGGCAATCTGGGCGATGCCCTGCGCCGACAGGTTGGCCTGGTTGTAGAAGATCCGGCCGAAATGGTCGCGGTCCGGGAACACCTCGTCCTGCAGCGGCAGGAACGCGCCGCCGGAATCGACCAGGTAGATGCACGGCAGCCGGTTCTGCTGCGCGATCTCCTGCGCGCGCAGATGCTTCTTCACCGTCATCGGGTAATAGGTGCCACCCTTGACCGTGGCGTCGTTGGCGACGATCACGCATTCCACGCCGGACACGCGGCCGATGCCGGCGACCACGCCGGCGCACGGCACCGCGTCGGCGTACAGGCCCAGCGCGGCGAGCGGGGCGATCTCCAGGAAGGCGCTGCCGGGATCGAGCAATGCGTCGATGCGCTCGCGCGCCAGCAGCTTGCCGCGCGCCTGGTGTTTGGCGCGCGCCGCGGCGCTGCCGCCCTGGGCGATGCGCGCCTGGGTCTGCTGCAGGTCGTCGACCACCGCGCGCAGCGCCGCGGCATTGGCGGCGAAGGCGTCGCTGCCGGGTTGCAACTGGGTCTGGATCACGCTCATGGCAGGGGCCATCGAAAAGGAGAAAAGAGATTCCGCGTAGGAGCGGCTTCAGCCGCGACGCTTCACCAGGAGCGTGTCGCGGCGAAAACCGCTCCTACACGAAGCGCATCACTTGGTCCGCTCGAACAATTCGCGGCCGATCAGCATGCGGCGGATTTCCGAGGTGCCGGCGCCGATCTCGTACAGCTTGGCGTCGCGCCACAGGCGCCCGGTCGGGTAGTCGTTGATGTAGCCGTTGCCGCCCAGCACCTGGATCGCCTGGCCGGTCAGCCAGGTCGCCTTCTCGGCGGCGTACAGGATCGCGCCGGCCGCGTCCTGGCGGGTGGTGCGGCCGGCGTCGCAGGCGCGCGCCACCGCATACACATAGGCGCGGCAGGCGTTGAGGCCAACGTACATATCGGCCAGCTTGCCCTGCATCAGCTGGAAGCTGCCGATCGCCTCGCCGAACTGGCGGCGCTCGTGCACGTACGGCATCACCACGTCCATCGCCGCGGCCATCAGCCCCAGCGGGCCGCCGGACAGCACCAGCCGTTCGTAGTCCAGGCCCGACATCAGCACGCGCACGCCGCCGCCGACGCTGCCGAGCACGTTCTCCACCGGCACCGCGCAATCCTGGAACACCAGCTCGCAGGTGTTGGAGCCGCGCATGCCGAGCTTGTCCAGCTTCTGCGCGGTGCTGAAGCCGGGCATGCCCTTCTCGACGATGAAGGCGGTGATGCCGCGCGCACCGCCGGCCGGGTCGGTCTTGGCGTAGACCACGAGCACGTCGGCGTCGGGGCCGTTGGTGATCCACATCTTGTTGCCGTTGAGCCGGTAGTGGTCGCCGTGCAGGTCGGCGCGCAGCTTCATCGAGACCACGTCCGAACCGGCGCCCGGCTCGCTCATCGCCAGCGCGCCGACGTGCTCGCCGCTGCACAGCTTAGGCAGGTAGTGCGCCTTCTGCGCAGCGCTGCCGTTCTTGCGTAGCTGGTTCACGCACAGGTTCGAATGCGCGCCGTAGGACAGGCCGATGGCGCCGGACGCGCGCGAGATCTCCTCCATCGCCAGCACGTGCGCCAGATACCCCATCGCGCTGCCGCCGTAGTCCTCCTCCACGGTCAGCCCGAGCAGGCCCTGCTCGCCGAGCTTGCGCCACAGCGGCGCCGGGAACGCGTTGTCGCGGTCGGCCTGCTCGGCCAGCGGCGCGATCTCGCGCGCGGCGAAGGCGGCCACCGTGTCGCGCAGCAGGTCGATGTCCTCGCCCAGTTCGAAATTCAACGACGGCATCAGCATGGCGGGCTCCGGAGGCAGGCGTGCGGCAGACGGGGCGCCTAGAATCCAGGCGGCGCCAGGGAATGGACGCCAGCGTAGCCGGGAACGGTGAAGAAGTGAACAATAATTCATTAATTGAACATAGAATCACCCCATGGCCTACAAACGCTCCGCGCTGATGGAAGAACGCCTCGCCGGCAATCGCCAGCGGATCCTGCTGGCGGCGCGGCGGCTGGTCGCGGCTGGCGGCTTCCGCGGCGCGCCGGTGACCGCGGTGGCGGCCGACGCCGGGGTGTCCACCGGGCTGATCTACCGCCACTTCCCGTCCAAGGCCGAGCTGTTCGTGGAAGTGCTGACCGCGGCGGTGGACCACGAGCTGGCGATCCTGCGCGGCATCGCCGCCGAACCGGCGCCGGCGGCGCAGCGCCTGCGCGCGGCGATCGCCTCGTTCGTGCGCCGCGCGCTGGCCGGGCCGGGACTGGCCTACGCCTTCATCGCCGAACCGGTGGAGCCGGAGGTGGACGCCGAGCGCATCCGCTGCCGGCGCCTGTTCGGCGATCTGTTCAAGGGCATCCTCGCCGACGGCGTGGCCGCCGGCGAATTTCCGGCGCAGGACCTGGACGCGGCCGCGGCCTGTCTGGTCGGCGCCTACACCGAAGCCCTGGTCGGGCCGACCGCGCCCAGCCGCGACGGCCCGCGCGACAGCGAACGCCTGGTCGAGGCGGTGTGCGGCTTCTGCCTGCGCGCGGTCGGCAGTGCAGCGGCGCCATAGCCGAACCTGCGCAGCCGGGCGGCGCTGGCGGGCATGCCGTGCGGCGGCGCGATGCGCCCGGTCGCCCCCCCGCCCCGGACAGGACGCGCCGCGACCGCCGCGGACCGATACGCGCTCCCGGTGCGCGGCACAACTGCTGCGATGCAGCACGCAGCGTCTGCGCTCCGCCGCCTCGCCGGGCTGCCGTGCGCGGCAAACGCTGGCTATACTCGGCCGCGTAGCGGTGGTCCGGTCACCACGTGCCAAAGGGGTGTGATGTGCGGAATTACGACCTCGAATTTCTCAAGCGGTCCTCGTTGGTGATCGGCCTGTTGGTCATCATCACGCTCGGGCTGATCGCGTTCGCGGCCTATTTGCACGGATCGATTCCGCCGGAGGTCTCGCCGGTGGCGCTCAAGCGCACCGAGCAACGCATCGCCCCGGTGGGCGCGGTCTATGCCGGCAGCACCGGCGCCGCGACGCAGGCTGCCGCGCAGGCGGCGGCGCTGGCCAAGGCCTCGGCGCAGGTCGCCTATGGCGGCACCACCGACGGCAAGGCGATCTTCGACAATCTGTGCACCGCCTGCCATACCACCGGCGTCGGCAAGGCGCCGACCCTGGACCATTCGCACTGGGACGCGCGCATCGCGCAAGGCAAGGACACGCTGTACAAGCACGCGATCGAGGGCTACACCGGCCCCGATGGCGGGATCATGCCGCCCAAAGGCGGCAATCCGGCGCTCAGCGAAGCGCAGATCCACGCCACGGTCGACTGGATGCTGTCCAACCTGAAGTAGCCTGCCGCATCCTGCGGGTTCCAGCGCCGCCTCCGGGCGGCGCGTTCGTATTCGATGCCGGCTCGTGCCGGCGAGCTAAGGAGCGTGATCGCATGCGCCTGTTGCCGCCGATGTTGTCGTTGCTGCTGCTTGCCGGCGCGCCCGCCGCGCATGCGTTGACGCCGCCGCAGATGGTGCCGGTCGGGCAGTTGCGGCCGTCCGACGGCGCGCAGGCCGTCCGACGGCGCGCAGGGCGTGGTGTTCGAAGGTGTGGTCACCGCGCGCCTGCAGGCCGGCGGCGACGGCTATCTGGTGCAGGACGCCGGCGACGGCGATCCGCTCACCGCCGACGCGCTGCTGGTGCGCGGCGATGCCGACGCCACGCTGGCGCCGGGCGACCGGGTGCGGGTCTGGGGCGAACTGGCGCCACGGCGCGCGCCGAGCCTGGCGTCCGCCGCCACACCGTTCGCCGGGCGCAGCGTGCGCGCCGCCGGGCACACCGTGCTGGCGCGCGCGCAGCCGCTGCCGCTGCAGGTGCTCGACGCCGCGCCGGCCGACTGGTCGGCGCTGGCCGGCATGCGCGTGCGCATCGATGCGCCGCTGACCGTGGTCGATACCGACGCGCTGGCCAAGGCCGGCGAACTCGGCGTCGCCTTCGGCGGACGCCTGTGGCAGCCCAGCGAGATCGCCGCGTCGGGCAGCGCCGAGCACGCCGCGGCGAGCGCCGACAATGCGCGGCGCCTGCTGCGCCTGGGCGAGGCCGCGGCGCATGCGCCCGACAGCCTGCCCGCCTACCTGGGCACCGGCCAGGCCGCCGCGGCGCCGCGCGCCGGCACGACGCTGCAGGGCGTGGAAGGCATCGTCGGCGGCGTGGTCGAGGGCGCGGCGCGGCTGTATCCGACCGCGCCGCTGCAGCCGACCCCGCCGCCGGCGCCGGCGCCGCCGCCGCCGCAGGTCGCCGGCAGCGTGCGCGTGGCCGCGTTCAACCTGGAGAACTTCTTCAACGGCGACGGCCGCGGCGGCGGCTTCCCGACCCTGCGCGGGGCGCGCAGCGCGGCCGAATTCCAGGCGCAGCTGGCCAAGCTGGTCGCCACCATCCGCCCGCTGCAGGCCGATATCGCCGCGCTGATGGAACTGGAGAACGACGGCTACGGGCCGACCTCGGCGATCGCCACGCTGGTGACCGCGCTCAATGCCGGCGACGGCGGCGACTGGCGCTTCGTCGATGCCGGGCGCGGCCCGGGCGACAACCCGATCCGGGTCGGGCTGATCTACCGCGCCTCGCGGGTCGGCCCGGTCGGCAAGCCGGCGGTGCTGGAAGGCGGCCCGTTCGCCGCGCACAGCCGGGTGCCGCTGGCGCAGGCGTTCCGGCGCGGCAACGGGCCGCCGTTCGTGGTCGTCGCCAACCACTTCAAGTCCAAGGGCTGCGGCGCCGCGGTCGGCGACGATGCCGACCGCGGCGACGGCCAGAGCTGCTGGAACGCCATCCGCACCGACTCGGCGCGGCGCCTGGATGCGTGGCTGCGCAGCGATCCGACCGCCAGCGGCAGCAGTGCCAGCATGCTGCTCGGCGACTTCAACGCCTATGCGATGGAAGACCCGCTGCGCCTGCTGCGCGACGCCGGCTGGCGCGATGCGCTGCCGGAGGCGCACGTCGAGCGGCCTTACAGCTTTATCTACAAGGGCCTGAGCGGCCGCCTCGACCACGCCCTGCTGAGCCCGGCGCTGGCGCCGCTGCTGCGCGGCGCCGCCGAATGGCACGTCAATGCGGACTCGCCCGATGCCGACGGCTACCGCGAGCGCAACCTGCCCGGCCCGTGGCGCAGCTCCGATCACGACCCGTTGCTGCTGGGCTTTGAGCTTTGAGAGCCGGGATTGGGGATTGGGGATTGGGGATTCGTTGAAGCGGAGGGCTGCGATCTGCGCCGCGCGCGGCTGCGCTTAGTTCGAATCTCGGAATAGCGGATGGCGCTGCTGGGTGGGGACCGGATGTGCAAGGAGAAGCGCGGTCGTCCAGGCCGCGAGCCCCGCTTTTGCCAATCCCCAATCCCGAATCCCGGCTTTCCAACAGCCGCATGGCTGGTCATCCCGAATCCCTGGAATAGCGTCTAACAACGCCCGCTGCGCCGCCAGTTCCACAGGTGCGCGCTCGCCAGCAGCAGGCTGCCGGCCACGGTGACCGCGGTTTCGGCCTGCGCGCTGGGGAATCCGAGCGCGCCGGCCAGCAGTCCGCATAGCCCGAGCACAGCCATCGTCCACAGCGGCCACGGCAGCGGCCGCTGCCGCTGCGCGCGCCATAGCGCCAGCCCGGCCAGCGGCAGCGCGATCGCCACGAACAGCCCATGCACCCATTCGGCCTGCGCCCACACGCCGAACAGGGGCAGGGCCGCGGCCAGCAGCGGCAGCGCCAGGCAATGCAGCAGGCACAGCCCGGACAAGAGCACGGCGGAGGCATCGAAGAAGGGGTGAGGCAGCGATTTCATGGGCGGCGATTCCGGCACTGAAGTGTTATATAATAATATTTCTTCCGCCACGTCCAAGCCACCATGCCAACGCCCGCCGTGCGCGACCGCCGCCTTCCCGTCACCGTCCTGTCCGGCTTCCTCGGCGCCGGCAAGACCACCTTGCTCAACCGTGTGCTGCGCAACCGCGACGGCCGCCGCGTGGCGGTGATCGTCAACGACATGAGCGAGATCAACATCGATGCGGCGCTGATCCGCGACGGCGGCGCCGCGCTCAGCCGCACCGAGGAGACCCTGGTCGAGTTCAGCAACGGCTGCATCTGCTGCACGCTGCGCGAGGACCTGCGCCAGGAGGTGCAGCGCCTGGCCGACAGCGGCCGCTACGACTACCTGCTGATCGAATCCACCGGTATTTCCGAACCGATGCCGGTCGCCGCCACGTTCGCGGTGCGCGACGCGCACGGCCGCAGCCTGGCCGACGTGGCGCGGCTGGACACCATGCTCAGCGTGGTCGATGCGGCGAGCTTCCTGCGCGATTTCGGCTCGGCCGAGCGCCTGGCCGAGCGCGGCCTGCAGGCCGGCGCCGACGACGAGCGCGGGCTGGTCAACCTGCTGGTGGAGCAGATCGAATTCGCCGACGTGATCGTGATCGGCAAGTGCGACCTGGCCGCCCCGGCCACGGTGGCGCGCACCCGCGCGGTGCTGCGCGCACTCAATCGCGACGCGCACATCGTCGAAGCCAGCCACGGCGACGTGCCGCTGGACCTGGTGCTGAATACCGGCCGCTTCGACTTCGTGCGTGCGCAACTGGCGCCGGGCTGGATGCAGGCGCTGCGTGGCGAGCACACACCGGAGACCGAGCAGTTCGGTATCGGCAGCTTCGTCTACCGCGCGCAGCGTCCGTTCCATCCGTTGCGCTTCGCGCGCCTGGCGCAGCACGGCCTGCGCGATGTGATCCGCAGCAAGGGCTTCTTCTGGCTGGCCAGCCGCATGGACTGGGTCGGCGAACTGTCGATCGCCGGCGCGGCCACCCAGACCCAGGCGGCCGGCTTCTGGTACGCGGCGCGCACACGCGTGGAGCAGGGCCTGCTGGACACGCCGCTGCCATTGCCGCCGCGACCGCTGCCCTACACCGAGCTGGGCTGGCAGCGGCAGCACAGCGCGTGCTGGAGCGCGCCGCCGCCGCGTGCCGAGGAGGTCGGCGACGCGCGCGAATACGCGGCGCTGCGCGCGTTGTGGCATCCGTTGTGGGGCGACCGCCGCCAGGAGTTGGCGGTGATCGGCGTCGATCTGGACGAGGCGCGGGTGCGCGCCGAACTCGACGCCTGCCTGCTCGACGACGCGGAGCTGGGACGCGGTCCGGTGGCCTGGCAGGCGCTGGCCGATCCGTTCCCGGTCTGGCGGCGCTGATCGGGGTACTCGGAGTCGTACAGCAGCCCGGCTTCGGAGCCTGTCGCGACTGCAAGTCTTCCAATATCCCCCGGTCTGGGATCCACGCGTCGTGCTGGTTGGCCGCCATGCCGTTTGTGGGAGCGGCTTCAGCCGCGACGAGCGCAGACATGCAACCGTCCGGCCGGGAAGCCGTCGGGACTGCAGTCCCTCCCACGGTGGCTCCGGCCGGCGATCGCGGCGCCTCGATCTTCTGCGGCGCAATTGGCGGCCCTTCCCATCGCTAGCCGCGCGCGCCGACCGCGATCAGCACGATCGCCAGCAGCGCCAACCCCAGACCGGCACGATTCCAAACGCTGGTCTTCTCGCCGAAGGCCAGCACGCCGAGCAGCGCACCCAGCACGATCACGCCCAGGTTCATCGCCGCGAACACCACCGCCGGGCTGTCCGGCAGCGCCTGGTGCGCGCGCACGTAGAACGCGATGTTGCCGAAGTTGAGCGCGCCCAGCAGCAGGCCGGCGCCGAGGTTGCGCCAGGCCAGCGGCGCGCTGCCGCGCAGGTGCCGCCACAGCTGCACGCCGAGCAGCAGCACGCAGGCGATGGCGAAGGCGACCAGCAGCGAGGCGGCGAACGGCGTCCCGGCCTGGGCGATGCGCTTGAGCAGCACGTCGATCAGCGCGAAGCCGGCCCATACCAGCAGCAGCCATGGCGCGGCGCGCGCTGCGCCGGCCGGCGCCGGTCCGGGCCGGTGCACGATGCCGGCGATGGCCAGCAGGCCCAGCGCCAGCCCGGCCAGCTTGTCGCCGTTGGCGCGTTCGCCGAACAGCGCGAACGCGGCCGCCAGCGATAGCAGCAGCGACAACCGCTGCGCCGCGTCGGTACGCACGATGCCGGCCAGCGTCACCGCGCGGCCCAGCACCAGGAACAGCGCCGGCAGCAGCACCGCCAGGCCAAGCAGCGCCGCCCACGGCGCCTGCGCGCTGCGCAGCGTGGCCAGCGGGGGGGCAGCAGGGCCGCGCACAGCAACGCCGCCGCCAGATAGTTCCAGGTCACCGCCTGGGCCAGGTCGATGCGCCGGCGCGGCGCCAGCTTCAGCAGCGCCGAGACCAGCACGCTGCACAGCACACTCAGCAGAACGAACGCCACGCGCAGGGGATCCGCTCGGGGAAGAGAACGCTGCGTGCGCATGGCCGGCATGTGGCCTGCACCCAGCCCCGCTATTATGAGCGCATGACCTGTCCCGCTTTCCCCACCGAATCCGGCGCGTTGACCCTGGACGGCCCCGTCGGCCCGCTCGAGGCCGCGGTCGATCTGCCCGATGCCGAGGTGGCCGCGCTGCCGGTCACCGCGATCGTCTGCCACCCGCTGTCCACCGAGGGCGGCACCATGCACAACAAGGTGGTGACGATGGTCGCGCGCGCGCTGCGCGAACTCGGCGTCCAGGTGGTGCGCTTCAATTTCCGCAGCGTCGGCGCCTCCGCCGGCAGCTTCGATCATGGCGACGGCGAACAACAGGACCTGGCCGCGGTGGCGGCGTGGGTGCACGCGCAGCGCCCGCACGATGCGCTGTGGCTGGCCGGCTTCAGCTTCGGCGCCTACGTATCGCTGCGTGCCAGCGCCGCACTGCAGCCGCAGGCGCTGGTGTCGATCGCACCGCCCGCCGGGCGCTGGGACTTCGCCGGCGTGGAACCGCCGCCGCAGTGGCTGGTGATCCAGGGCGACGCCGACGAGATCGTCGATCCGCAGGCCGTGTACGACTGGCTGGAGACGCTGCAGCCGCAGCCGCAGCTGGTGCGCATGCCCGACACCAGCCATTTCTTCCACCGCAAGCTGATCGACCTGCGCGGCGCCTTGCAGCACGAGGTCAAGGCATGGCTGCCGGCGCAGCCGGCGTGAGCGCCATGTGGCGTCATGCGGCCGCATGGCCGCGCGCACGGTGCTGCGCGGGCCGGTGCCGATGAATGTCGCGGCGACGCCCTCGCAACGCTACGCCACCGGCGTGGCGCGCGGCGACTGGCGTGGCGATCCGACGCAGCATGCCGCGCTGGGCGAACTGGACCGCATCCACGCCGCGATCGTGGACAGCGACCAGGACGGCTGGCTGGATCGCCTGTCCGCGTTCTGGAAGAAGCCCGAGCCGGTGCGCGGCCTGTATTTCTGGGGCGGCGTGGGCCGCGGCAAAACCTTCCTGGTCGATCTGTTCTACGACGGCCTGCCGATCGAGCAGAAGTACCGCACCCACTTTCACCGCTTCATGCGCGGCGTGCACGAGCGCCTGCGCGAGCACGCCGGGCAGAGCGATCCGCTGGCCAAGATCGCGCAGGAATGGCGCACCCAGCTGCGCGTGCTGGTGCTGGACGAATTCTTCGTCACCGACATCGGCGATGCGATGCTGCTGGCGCGGCTGCTGGAGCGCCTGTTCGCCGAGGGCGTGACCCTGGTCACCACCTCCAACACCGCGCCGCAGAACCTGTACCTCAACGGCCTGCAGCGCGAGAGCTTCCTGCCGGCGATCGCGCTGCTGCAGAAGTACTGCGTGGAGCTGTACGCCGAGGGCACCGAGGATTACCGCATGCGCGCGCTGACCCGCTCGCCGGTGTACCGCGTGCCGCTGGATGCGCAGTCCGATCCGTGGCTGGACGGGCGCTGGGGCGAGCTCAGCGGGAATGAATCCGCGCGCAGCGGCAACATCGTCATCGAGGCGCGCAAGATCGCGGTGCGCGGCCGCGGCAAGAGCATCGCCTGGTTCGATTTCGCCGCGCTGTGCGAAGGCCCGCGCGGGCCGGCCGACTACATCGAGATCGCGCGCGAATTCAACACCGTGCTGCTCGGCGGCATCCCGCACTTCGACCGCATGAACGAGGATGCGGCGCGGCGCTTCGTCAACCTGATCGACGAACTGTACGACCGCCAGGTCAACCTGGTCTGCACCGCGCAGGACGCGCCGCCGCAGCTGTACACCGGCGAGCGCCTGGCCGGCGCGTTCGAGCGCACCGCCTCGCGCCTGATCGAGATGCAGAGCGCCGAATACCTGGCCACTGCGCACCGCGCCTGAGGATGGTGGCGAGGCGATGGCCTTGGCGAGAGAGCGGCATGCCGTTTTCTCGCCAGGCCTCCTCCTGGACACCGACTTTACGTGGACTCGGGTCCTCGGCCGCGAAGGTATGGCGCACACGGAGCGCTTGCCGCTTGGATTCGTCGCGGCTGAAGCCGCTCCTACAGTGCACCCAGTCAGCCTGCCGCGGTTTCTGTAGGAGCGGCTTCAGCCGCGACGAACGAAGCACGACATCCGGCAGGTTTCGCACTCCTGCCAGCGCCGACGGCCGCAACGAGCGAAACGGCGCACGTGCCGACCGGTGCGATCTTGGAAAAGTGCTTGCAATTAAATAGCGCGCTATGTAAATTGCGGCCATGCCGAAGAAGCGCACCCCTGCCGAGATCCCCAGCCGCGACGCTGCGCTGCAGCTGGACCAGCAGCTGTGCTTCGCGCTGTACTCGGCCAACCTGGCGATGCACAAGCTCTACCGCGGCCTGCTGAAGACGCTGGACCTGACCTATCCGCAATACCTGGTGATGCTGGTGCTGTGGGAAGAGGACGCGCGCACGGTCGGGGCGATCGGCGAGCGCCTGTTCCTGGATTCGGCCACGCTGACGCCGCTGCTGAAGCGGCTGCAGGCCGGCGGCCTGGTGAGCCGGGAGCGCTCGCTCGACGACGAGCGCCAGGTCGTGGTGCGCCTGACCGCGGCCGGCCGCGCGTTGCGCGCCAAGGCCGGTGCGGTCCCCGAGCAGGTGTTCTGCGCTGCGGCGTGCTCGCTGCAGGAATTGCGCCAGCTCAAGCAACAACTGGAAACCTTGCGCGGCAATCTGGGCGGCGGCTGAAACCGTCGCACGCCCATGACGTTCCGTTAATTAAGTAGTGTGCTATTAAATAGCTGTCAATCAACCGGCGCGACGCGCCTTACCAGGAGCAACCACCATGGCCTCACCCGAAAAGATCCTCTACACCGCCCACGCCACCGCGACCGGCGGCCGCGAAGGCCGCGCCGTGTCTTCCGACAAGGCGCTGGACGTGAAGCTGTCCACCCCGCGCGAGCTGGGCGGCGCCGGCGGCGACGGCACCAACCCGGAGCAGCTGTTCGCGGCCGGCTATTCGGCCTGCTTCATCGGCGCGATGAAGGCGGTGGCGGCGCAGGACAAGCAGAAGCTGCCGGGCGAAGTCAGCATCGAAGGCAGCGTCGGCATCGGCCAGATCCCCGGTGGTTTCGGCATCGCGGTGGAACTGCGCATCGCCGTGCCGGGCATGCCGCGCGAGGAACTGCAGGCGCTGGTCGACAAGGCGCACCAGGTCTGCCCGTATTCCAACGCGACCCGCGGCAACATCGACGTGACCCTGGTCGTCCTCGACTGAACGATGCGGCTTGTCCAAAGACCCCGTCACGCGACCTGCGCGGCGGGGTTTTTGCTGTCTGCAATACGGCAGTGGCCCGAGCCATCATGGCGCATGCGCTGCGACGGCATTGAGAGAAAGGGCGGAGTTGGTCGGCGGAGAACGAGACGGCCTTCAAAACGCCGATCCGCGAGAAATTCGAACAGCCAGGCCATGCGTGCTACGCGAGCGCGCGGCTGTGGATTGACGGCAGTAGCAATCCGCGCAGACGCGGCGGGGTGCTGGGACTACGGTTGTCGGCGGCGTTGAACTCGCCGGCGGAACCGACCTGGTACGAGATGTTCCGGATGTGAGGGCGCGCGATCGCTCTGCTGTGCACGCGCGGCGGTCATTGGCCGTCTCACCGACCGTGGCTGCCAGCTCCGTTGTTGCCGTTGCCGTTGCCGTTGCCGTTGCCGTTGCCTTTGCTTTGCTTTTGATCTACCGGGTCCCCTCAGCGCGGCAGACCCGGCGGGCGAATACCCGAAGGGCGGCGCGCAGGATGCGCGACGTTTTTCGTTGGCACATGGATGTGCCATCGAAAAATGCCCGTTGGGGCTGCGGACCTGGAGCGCGCAGCGCGGAAGGCGTGCTGCGGGGTGTGCTTGACCAGCCTTCGGCTGTGGTAAAGCGCTTCTTTTGGTTACTTTTCTTTGCACAAGCAAAGAAAAGTGACCCGCGCCAGCGGAAGCTGTTGCTCTTGCTTCAACGCTTCAACATTCCAGTGCCAAGACAACGGCAAAGGCAAAAGCTTTCGCCTTGCGGCGAGTCACTTTTCTTTGCTCGCGCAAAGAAAAGCAACCCAAAGAAAGCGCGCCCCGCCTCGCGCCCTCCGCGCTGCGCGCTCCGGGTCCGCGTCCATACCGGGGATTCGCGGAAGGGGCTTGTCCGCTACGCGGCCAAGTCCGGGGCATTCGCCTCACGGCGCCAGCCCGCCCGCCGGGGCGAAGCAGTGCTTCGCCTTTTTCCGGCGAGCCCTGCCCCTGCCGCGAACGGCGCACATCCTTGTGCGCCGCCCTTCGGGTTTTTCCCCACCATGGCCGCCGCTTCGGAAGGGAACCGGTAGGTCAAAGGCAACAGCCAGAGCAACAGCCAGAGCAACAGCAGCAGCAACAGCAACAGCAACAGCAACAGCAATGCCTCACGCGATGACGCTGACGACAGCGCCGACGGTGGCGGGCCGCATGTCATGGCGACAGCGATCGCATCGCCTTCGTCCCGAACCTTTTGTCGCACCCACAGCAGCGGCGGCATTGCTGTGCTGCAGATTGAGGTGGAACTGGGTCAATGTGATAGTGCGAAGACCATCACCTTTGTGTGCGCCATGCTCAGTTCCGCCTACAACGCCGATACCGTCGCCGCCTTCATCCAGGGCGCGCGCCGCCTGCTGGTGCTCACCGGCGCGGGCATGTCCGCCGAAAGCGGCGTGCCGACCTTCCGCGGCCAGGACGACAGCCTGTGGGCACGCTTCGATCCGCAGCAGTTGGCCACCGAGCAGGCATGGCGCGCGGACCCGGCGCTGGTCTGGGGCTGGTACCGCTGGCGCATGGCGATCGTCGCGCAGGCGCAGCCGCATGCCGGGCACCACGCGCTGGTGCGCCTGGCCGGGCTGAAGAGCACCACCCTGGCGACCCAGAACGTGGACGACCTGCACCAGCGCGCCGGCAGCGAGGTCGCCGCGCACGTGCACGGGCGGCTGTCGGCGTTGCGCTGTGGCGATTGCGGCCAGGCCTGGCATGGCTTGCTGCCGCCGATCGACGTGCAGGCGCCGACCCAGCGCCTGGCGCCGCCGCGGTGCGCGGCCTGCGGCGGCGCGGTGCGCCCGGGCGTGGTCTGGTTCGGCGAGGCGCTGCCGGCGGCCGACTGGGCGCGCGCCGAGAGCGCCGCCGATGCGGCCGACCTGGTGTTGGTGATCGGCAGTTCCGGCCTGGTGCATCCGACCGCCGGGCTGCCGCTGCGCGCCAAGGAGCGCGGCGCCTACGTGGTCGACATCAATCCCGAACCCAGCGGCCTGTCTTCGCGCGCCGACCTGCACTGGCGCGACAGCGCCGCGGTGGCCCTGCCGCTATTGCTGCAGCGCTGGCCGGCGGGCTGACGCCCGCGCCAGCGCCTCGCCGCGGCACTCGCGGCACACCGCCAGCGCCCGCGCCGCCGCCCCTGCGGCGTATGCGATACGGCCCGCGCAAGGCCCGCTCCGGCGCCCGCCGCAGGGGCTTGCGGCGCTGGCGCGGCAAACGGTTGCCCCGCTTGGGTTTTCGGTTTCATGACTACATTTAGCGTTGACGGCGCCCGGGTACCCCACTATCTTGTGGTGGTCGGTTCCAGCGGCCACCAGGCTGCGGGATCAAAAGGGAAGCCGGTGCGGCGCGCGAGCGCTCAGGCCGGCGCTGCCCCGCAGCGGTAATTGGGAACGAACCCGTCACCCGCACTGAGGCGCCCTGCCTTGGGAAGCGACGGGCTAGGACACCGGCCATCGGCCGTCGCCCATCAGCCCGAAGACCTGCCGACAGCCGCGCGATGCACACAGCGCGGCGCCGACCGTTGCATCTCCGGGGGGAGATGGTCGGTGAAGCGGTGACCGCCCGTAGGCCTTGCGCCTGCGCCGTCGCGGTCGCTGCGACACCGCGCCTGCACCCCGCTGATCCGGTCGGACCGCTGCCTGCGCGGGTCGGGCAGCCGGGTGCACCACGCTTGGAGACCTTCATGAGCCAGACCCACAGCCTGCCGGCCGCAGCCCCCCTCGACACCGCCGACGTCGAACCCACGCCTGCCGCCGCCGCCGCGCAGCCCGATGTGGCCGCCAGCGAGCCGAGCAACGACCAGCGCGCCGTGACCTGGATCGTCAAGGACGGCGGCAACCGCCGCATGGCCTTCGACCGCTCGCGCCTGCAGCGCACCCTGGACCGGATCCATGCCGAGTTCCCGCAGCTGGACGTGGCCGACTACGAGCGCAAGGCGTTCGCCTTCGTCGAGAAGAAGGAAAGCCTGTCGGCCGACGAGATGGTCGACTACCTGATCCGCGAGGCCGAGTCGCGCGTGGACATCGCCACGCCGGAGTGGGAGTACTTCGCCGCGCGCCTGTACCTGCACCGCCTGTACAAGCGCGCCAGCAAGAACCGCTTCTACGATGCCGGCGAGAAGTACGGCTCCTACGTCGGCCTGCAGGAAAGCCTGGCCGACCGCGGCGTGTATTCGATCGACATCCTCAAGAACTACTCCAAGGACGAGCTGGCCGAAGCCGGCAGGATGATCGACCCGGAGCGCGACAAGCTGTTCGCCTACAACGGCCTGTACCTGCTGGCCACGCGCTACCTGGCCACCGACAACTCGCGCAAGGTCTACGAACTGCCGCAGGAACGCTGGCTGACCATCGCGCTGTACCTGATGCAGGACGAGGGCAAGTCCGGCAAAGGCGGGCGCGAGCGCCGCATGCAACTGGTCGGCGAGGCCTACTGGGCGCTGTCCAACCTGTACATGACCGTGGCCACGCCGACCCTGGCCAACGCCGGCAAGATCGGCGGGCAGCTGTCGAGCTGCTTCATCGACACCGTCGACGACAGCCTGCAGGGCATCTACGACTCCAACACCGACGTGGCGCGCGTGTCCAAGCACGGCGGCGGCGTCGGCGCCTACCTGGGCTACGTGCGTTCGTCCGGCTCGGCGATCCGCGGGGTCAAGAACTCCAGCGGCGGCGTGGTGCCGTGGATCAAGCAGCTCAACAACACCGCGGTGTCGGTGGACCAGCTCGGCCAGCGCAAGGGCGCCATCGCCGTGTACCTGGACATCTGGCACCGCGACATCGAGGCGTTCCTGGACCTGCGCCTGAACAACGGCGACCAGCGCCTGCGCGCGCACGACGTGTTCACCGCGGTGTGCGTGCCGGACATCTTCATGGAAGCGGTGGAGCGCCGCGGCGAGTGGTACCTGTTCGACCCGCACGAGGTGAAGGAGGTCAAGGGCTGGTACCTGCAGGACTTCTTCGACGAAAAGCGCGGCGAAGGCACGTTCCGCGCCAGGTACGAGGAAGTGGTCGCCGACGAGCGCATCGGCCGCAAGGTGGTCAAGGCCATCGACATGCTCAAGCGGATCATGGTCAGCCAGCTGGAGACCGGCAACCCGTTCATGTTCTATCGCGACGAAGTCAATCGCATGAACCCGAACAAGCACCAGGGCATGGTCTATTCCAGCAACCTGTGCACCGAGATCCTGCAGAACATGAGCCCGACCCGGGTCATCCAGGAGATGATCAGCGGCGACCAGATCGTGACCACCAAGCAGGCCGGCGATTTCGTCGTGTGCAACCTGTCCTCGGTGAACCTGGGCCGCGCGGTCACCGCGCAGCCGGACCTGCTCTCGCCGGACGTGCTGGAACGGCTGATCCGGGTGCAGGTGCGCATGCTCGACAACGTCATCGACCTCAACGACCTGCCGGTACCGCAGGCCACCATCACCAACCAGAAGTACCGCGCGATCGGCCTGGGCACCTTCGGCTGGCACCACCTGCTGGCGCAGAAGGGCATCGAGTGGAATTCCAGGCAGGCCGAGGACTACTGCGACGAGCTGTACGAGCGCATCAACTACCTGACCATCCAGGCGAGCCTGGCGCTGGCCAAGGAGAAGGGCGCGTACAAGGTGTTCAAGGGCAGCGACTGGCAGAACGGCGAGTACTTCAGCAAGCGCGGCTACGACAGCGCGCAGTGGCAGGAACTGGCCGCGCAGGTCAGCATCAACGGCGTGCGCAACGCGTGGATGATCGCGGTGGCGCCGAACATGAGCACCGCGCAGATCGCCGGCTCCACCGCCTCGATCGACCCGATCTACAGCGCGTTCTACTACGAAGAGAAGAAGGACTTCCGGCGTCCGGTGGTGGCCCCGGGCCTGACCGTGGACACCTATCCGTACTACGAGAAGGGCGCCTACCGGGTCGACCAGTTCGCCAGCGTGCGCCAGAACGCGCGCCGCCAGCGCCACGTCGACCAGTCGATCAGCTTCAACTTCTACGTGCCCAGCACCATCCGCGCCAGCACCCTGCTCGACCTGCACATGACCGCGTGGAAGGAAGGCCTGAAGACCACCTACTACGTGCGCTCCAACGACATCGATATCAGCGAATGCGAGTGGTGCTCAAGCTGATCGCCACCCCGTAGCGGCGCCTGCGCGCGCATGGCCTCCCCATCCAGGGACGCCATGCGCCCGCCGCGTCGTCCCGCATCGCCGCGCCGCTCGCCGGCGCCGTTCAACCGACTACCGAATCCGACCATGGCCATCGCGCTCGACCGCATCAAGATCCTCGAACCGATGCATCCCAACCGTTCCACCGGGATCATCAACGGCACCACCAGCGGCATCCTCAACTGGAACGACATCCCGTACCCGTCGTTCTATCGCGCCTACAAGGAACTGTCGACCAACTTCTGGATCCCCGACGAGGTGGACATGAAGGGCGACGCCAAGCAGTACGGCGAACTGTCGGCGCGCGAGAAGAACGCCTACGACTCGATCATCGGCCTGCTGGCCACGCTGGATTCGCCGCAGACGCGCTTCATCTACAACGTCGCCGAATACATCACCGACCCGGCCGCGCATGCCAACGCGGCGATCATCGGCCAGCAGGAAGTGATCCACAACGAGAGCTATTCCTACGTGCTGGCCTCCATCGCCGGGCTGGCCGACCAGAACCGCGTGTTCGAGATCGCGCGTACGCACCCGACCATCATCGCGCGCAACCAGCCGATCATGCAGGCCTACGACGACTTCATGCGCGACAAGACCGCAGAGACCCTGCTGCGCTCGCTGATCCAGTCCTCGATCCTGGAAGGCATCAACTTCTATTCCGGTTTCGCGTATTTCTACAACCTGGTGCGGCAGAACCGCATGACCGGCACCGGCAAGATCATCAGCTTCATCAACCGCGACGAGCTGGCGCATACCAAGTTCATCAGCGAGCTGATCCGCGCGATCATCGGCGAGAACGCCGCGCTGCAGAGCAACGAGCTGACCGACTACGTGCACCAGGCGTTCGAGCATGCGATCCGGCTGGAGACGCAGTGGTCCGCCGAAGTGCTGGACGGCATCGAGGGCATCGACGTGGACGAGATGATCCAGTACGTGAAGTACCGCGCCAACAAGATGTCCGGCATGCTCGGCATCGAGAAGCTGTACACCGACGCCAGCGACAACGTGATGCCGTGGATCAAGGCCTACGCGGACAACTTCACCGAGACCAAGACCGACTTCTTCGAGATGCGCAACGCCAGCTACAAGAAGACCAACTCGGACAACGGCTTCGACGATCTGTGAGGGGCCGGGATTCGGGATTGGGGATTCGTAACAGCAACGTCGAACCCGCTTTTTCCAATCCCCAATCCCCAATCCCCAATCCCGGCTCATGCGCATCCTGCTCGCCTACGCTTCGCTCAGCGGCAATACCCGCGACGTCGCCCGCCGCGTACATGCGCAGTGCGCGGCGGCCGGGCACCAGGTGACCTGGATCCATACCGACGTGCAGACCCTGCACGGCGCGCTTGGCGACGCCGCGCATGCGGCCAGCTTCGACCTGCACCTGCTCGGCAGCTGGAGCGACAACGCCGGGCGCACCCCGGCGGAGATGAAGCGCTACATCGCCGACCTGGTCGAGGCGGCCGGCAAGACGATCGAGGTCGCCGCGTTCGGCACCGGCGAGACGCAGTGGGGACTGGAGTACTACTGCGGCGCGGTCAAGCGCATCGCCCGCTTCTTCGACAGCGCCTATCCGGTGCTGGAGATCGAGCAGATGCCGCACGGCGAGCGCGACAGCGCGGCGATCGACGCCTGGTCCGCGCAGGTGCTGGCGCTGCGCGCCGCGCGTGCGGCGGCGGCTGGTTCCACGGCGGCGACCGACGTGGCGGCTGCCGAGCCTGCATTGAGCCGGGCCGCCGGCTACGCCCCGCTGCCGCTGCACGACAGCGGCTGATGCTGCATTTCTTTCACCCGCCGTTTCATGGCATCGCCGGCGTCGCGACATTCTTCGCCAGGCATCCTCCGACAGCAGACAAGGTCCCGCTCCATGTTCACCACCATCACCGTCGCCACCGCCGAGCAGTTCGCCGACGCCATCGCCGCGCATCCGCGCGTGCTGGCCGATTTCAACAAGGACAACTGTCCCGGCTGCCGCATGCTCGACAAGTCGCTGGAGCGTTTCGCCGAGAGCGACAGCGCGCAGGGCGTGACCTTGCTGAAGGTGAAGATGGAGGACGTGGGCGAGGACTTCTTCCGCGCCCAGGGCCTGCGCCAGACGCCGACGCTGATGCTGTTCCGCCAGGGCGCGGAAGTGGCGCGGGTGCCGGGCTTCGTGCCGCCGGCGAAGATCGACGAAGCGGTGCGCGCGCATCTGGGCTGAGCGCGTCCGCCGCGGCGGACGCCGCGCGTCGATCGGCCAGTACGTGTTCGCCGCTGTGTCCGCACCCGGCAAATCGTGCATGAGCGACTGCCTGAGGGCGGCCATCGGAAAGCGGAGGCTTGTCACGCATTACGCTGTCGCGCTGAATTCCCGGGCAACGGCCAGCCTGTTCGTTGCCCGCGCAGCATCCTTGCGGGAGCGACTTCAGTCGCGACGGGCCTTCCCGGTAGACCTTGTCGCGGCTGAAGTCGCTCCCACCGGACGCATTGCGCTGCAGAGCGCAGCTGCACCTGCCGAGCATGGTCGGCGCTGCGTGGCAGGCGACTTCGGCAGCACGCCAGACACGCTCCTCATCGCGCTTGACCTCAACCATGCTTGAGGTCATCCAATGGACGCTCCACTGCAAGGAGCCTCCATGCGCATCGCCCAGCTCAGCCTGCCCTGCAGCGCTCCCGCGGCCAGCGCCGCCTTCTATCGCAATGTCCTGCAACTGCCGGTCGCGGCCACGCAGGTGCGCATCGGCTGGAGCCGGCTCGATCTGGTGGCCGCCAACGCCGCGGTCGGCAGCGCGCATCTGGCGTTCAACATCCCCTCGGCCCGCTTCGACGCCGCCTGCGACTGGCTGTCCCGGCGCGCGCCGTTGCTGCGCGATCCGCTGGGCGAATCCCGCTTCGTACTCGACGCTGCGTGGCAATCGCAGTCGCTGTATTTCGCCGGGCCAGACGGCGCGGTGCTCGAACTGATCGCGCGCAAGCCGTTGCCGGTGCACGCCATCGCCGACGGCGCATTCTCCGCGGCCGAGCTGCTGTGCATCAGCGAGATCGGATTGCCCAGCGCGCAGGTGCCGGCGGTCGCCGCCGCAGCGCAGGATCGGCTGGGCCTGATGCCGTTCCTGCCGGTATCCGAGGTGTTCGCGCCGCTCGGCGATCATGAGGGCCTGTTGATCGTGGTCGATGGGCAGCGGCGCTGGTTCCCCGAGCAACGCCAGCGGCCGTTCGCGCAGGGCGTGCGGGTGGTCGTCGAAGGCGTGCACGGCGGGCAGGCGTTGCGCGACGCCGCGGGATGGGAGGTGCTTTCGCAGTGAGCATGCCGGCGCACGCTTCCCTGTAGGAGTGCTTTCAACCGCGACGATTGCAGCGACGGGCCTTCCGGCGACGGATACCGTCGGAGCTGAAGCCCCTCCCACAGTGCACCCCGCCGGCTAAACGCTGCTGATGCAGCAACGGCACAGCGCACATCTCACACCAGTTGCAGATCCCGCGCCTGCGCCTGCGGGAACACCTGCTGCAACTGCGCCGGCGACAGGCCCCACATGCGGCTCAGCAGGCCGGCGAACAGGTCGCGGTAGTTGGTCAGCACCGGGTAGTCGCGATCCTGGAACAGCTTGTCCTTGCTCACCGCGACCTGCTCGCCGGCGATGCGGCCGCCGTTGACCGCGCCGCCCATCACCCAATACGTGGTGCCGTGGCCATGGTCGGTGCCCTTGTCGCCGTTCTCGCGGAAGGTGCGGCCGAACTCGGACAGCACCAGCACCACGGTGTTGCGCCATTCCGGGCCCAGCGCCTCGGCATAGGCCGCCAGGCCCTCGGACAGGTTGGCCAGATTGGTGGCCAGCGTGCCATCGGTGCTGCCCTGGTCGACGTGGGTGTCCCAGCCGCCGACATCGACGAAGCCGAGCCGGTAGCGCTCGCGCATCAGCGTGGCGATGCGCCGGGTCTCGTCGGCGAAGGTGCGGGCGCTGGCGGCGCCGCGGTTGGCCTGCTGCATTTCGTCCTGCAACGCCTGCGACACCTGCTGGCGCAGCGCCAGGCCCTCGTGCGCGGCGCTGGCCAGCGGCGTGCCCTGGTACATCTGCGCCAGGATGCCGGCCTGGCGCTGGTCGAAGCCCGGCGTGGGATTGCGCTTGAGCGACAGGTTGGGAATGTCGCCGCCACCCTGGAAGCTCAGCGGCAGCGAATCGGTGAAGGCGATCGCCGGGGTGCCGGTGGCCACCTGCGACAGCCGCGCCAGGAAGCCGGAGCGGTAGTCGCTGCGCTGCCCGGCCGGCTGCCCGGCCTCGATGCTGTCCTGGGTTTCGAAATGGCTGCGCGACAGGTCGTCGGTGCCGGCGAACGGCACGAACGCCAGCTGCTTGTCGTTCCACATCGGCTGCAAGGTCTCGCGCAGCCGCGGGTTCAATCCCCACTGCGCGTCCAGCGCGATGGCGCTGTTCGGGTTGGCCGGATCCGGCCGCGCGATCGCCAGGGTCGGCCGCGACGCGTAGTAGAAATCGCTGGCATAGGGAACCAGCAGGTTGTTGCTGTCGTAGCCGCCGCGCAGGAACACCACCAGCAGGCGTGGCGATGGCGCCGGCGCAGCGAACAGGCGCCCGGCGAACGGCAGGCTGGCCGCCGCGGCAGCGGAGGCGAACAGGAAATGGCGACGGTGCATGGAGGACCTCCGTGATCGCTGGACGCAGCGGCGGTCGCCGCGCCCAGCGCTATGGGCCGGATCAGCGATAGTTGAAGTCGGGCGATGCCAGCAGGAACGCATTCCACTCCTGCTGCGAGCGCGCCTGCGCCAGCGCCTGGCGGGTGGTCTCCCCGAGTTGCGGCTCGATCGCCTGGTAATACAGCGGTGTGGTCAGTTGCGGAAAACCGCCGCGCTGCTGGCCGTCGCTGGTGAACAACTGGGTGTTGCCGCCGCCGATCGCGCGCGCGATCTCGAAACGCTGCGCCATCTGCCCGGAACTGTTCCAGGCGCTGGACTGCAGCGGCCAGCCGTCGGGGGTGATGCGGCCATAGGTCGGCTCGCCCATCTGGCTCAGCCAGCCCAGCAGCGGCTGCGGATTGACGATGGTCTGTCCGTCGTAGGCCAGGCGCAGCGACGACACCAGGAAGCGGTACGGATCCTTGAACTTGTGCGGCGCGCCGGCGGCCATTTCCGGCGCGGTGAACATCACCTGCAGCACGGCGGCGATATCGCCGTCGCTGCGCTGGAAGGTGCGCGCCATCTTCTCCACCAGCGCCGGCGGCGGCTCGTCGGCGACGAAATACTCGGCCAGGCGCCGCGACACGAAGTGCGCGCAGGCCGGCTGGCGCACGATCAGCTGCACCGCGCGCTCGACCTCGTCGAAGCCGCCGCCGGCGATGCGCTGGCCGAGCAAGGTCTTGTCGCCGGGCTGATGCCGCGCCGGGTTGAATTCGAACGCGCCGCGGCGCAGGTAGTGCGCCTGCTGCGGCGGTGGCAGTTTCGGCGGCGCATCGCGGCGGGGCGGGGCGATGCCGACGCCGGTGAGGATCAGCGCCAGCTGCTGCACGTCGTGCTGGCTGTAGCCGCTGTCCACGCCCAGCGTGTGCAGTTCCATCAGTTCGCGCGCGTAGTTCTCGTTGACCTTGCCCTTGGCGTTCTGCGCGTTGTCCAGATATTCGAGCATGGCCGGGCTCTGCAGCGTCGCCATCACCAGATCGGAGAACTTGCCCAGCGCGTGCGGGCGGATCGCGTTGTCGGTGTAGTCGGCGACGGTCCAGTGCAGGCGGCCCTTGTCGGCGAACACGCTGAAGTGGTTGAGCCAGAACCACACCATCTGCTCGCGCAACTGGTCGCGCGAATACACCGCGCGCAGCAGCTGCGCCTGCCGCGCCTGCGCCAGCAGCGCATCGGCGCGCTGCTGCAGGGCTTTCTTCGCCGCGAGCCTGGCCTCGCCATCGGGCATCGCCTTGATGTACTGCCGGCGCGCGTCCAACTGCTTGAGCAGCTCCTGCACCGGCGTATGCAGCGCCTCGTAGCCGTCCAGCTGCGCGCGCACCGGCGCAGGCAGGGCGGCGTCGCCGCCGGAGGCCTGCAGCTGGTCGCGCAGGAAGCGCTTGCGCCCATCGTGCTGCAGCTGCGACACGCTGGCGCTGTCCAGGCCGGTGGTCATCGATTGCAGCCAGCGCGCATCGTCGCGTTCGAGCACCTTCTGGCTGCCGGCGATGGCGGCCACGGTGAACAGCACCAGCAGCAGCGACAACAGCAGCCGCTGCGCGTTGCGCAACGCGCGGCGCCCATGCACGCGCAGACGCGATGCGGGACGTTGCCGGGGCTCGGGCATGCGGCGCTCCTTGGAGGGGGAAACCGGGTGTGACGAACCGCGCAGTATCCGCGTCCGCCTGCGCCAGGCGTTAAGCCGATGTCGGAAGCGTCTGCGGCGTTTGCGCGGGATTCACCTGCAGGCCGCGTGCAGCCGCTGCGGCTACAGGCCCGGCGGCATGGTCACCAGGAAGCGCGCGCCGCCCAGTTCCTCGGAACGGCTCACCTGCAGTTCGCCGCGATAGCCCTTGACCAGATCCTGCACGATCGCCAGGCCGATGCCGTGGCCATGCACGCGCTCGTCGCCGCGCACGCCGCGCTGCAGGATGTGCGCGACCTCGTCCGGCGCGATGCCGGGGCCGTCGTCCTCCACCGACATCACCAGGCCGGCGCGGCGGCTGCCGGCGGCCGGGGCCGGACGCACGCTCAGCAGCACCCGCCGCCGCGCCCACTTGAAGGCGTTCTCGAGCAGGTTGCCGAGCAGTTCCTGCAGGTCGCCGGGTTCGCCGTGGAAGCGCGCGCTCGGCTCGATGTCGAACTCGCACAACACGCCCTTGGCCGCGTACACCTTCTCCAGACCGCGCACGATCTCCTCGGCATTGGATTCGATCGGCAGCGGCGCGGAGAACAGCTTGTGGCCGCTGGAAGCGGCGCGGCTGAGCTGATAGGTCACCAGGTTGTTCATGCGCCGCAGCTGCGCGTCCAGTTCCTCGCGCAGCTCCGGGCCGTCGGTGCCGCTGTCGAGCTGGGTGCGCAGCACCGCCAGCGGCGTCTTCAGGCTGTGCGCCAGATCGGCCAGGGTGTTGCGCTGGCGGTCCAGGTTTTCGCGCTCGCTCTCGATGAAGGCGTTGATGCTGTCGGTCAGCGGTTCCAGCTCGCGCGGATGGCGATCGCCCATGCGTACCGCTTCGCCGCGCTGCACCCTGGTCAGTTCGTTGATCACCCGCCGCAGCGGGCGCAGGCTCCATTGCAGGATGAAGGCCTGCAGCAGCAACAGGATCAGCCCGGCGCCGCCGAGGTTGAACCACACCCGGCCGCGGAACACGCGCAGCTGCGCGCCCAGCGCGCGGGTGTCCTCCATGATGTAGATGGTGACCGGGGTTTCCTTGTCGCGGCGCACGTAGGCCAGGCCGATGCCGTAGCGGTAGACCTCGCCTTCGCTGCCGTCGATCTGGGTCATCGGCCAGGGACCGTCGAAGGTCTCCTGGCGCGGTTCGAGCATGCCGCCCTTGGGCGGCAGCGGACCTTCGCTGGACATCGAGATCCAGCGCTCGTTGGGCATCACGATCTGCACGTACAGGCCGCTGCCCGGCCGGTCGAAGTGCGGGTCCGGCGGCGGCTTGTCGTCGTTGATGTACAGCGAGCCGTCGCGCGCCACGTCGACATTGTTGGCGTAGGCGGTGGCGTAGCTCTTCAGGCGCTCGCGCAGGTTGCTCAGCGCGGTGTCGGCGAAGGCCTGGTCCAGCGCGTAGCCGGCCGCGGCCAGGAACGCCACCAGGCTCAGGCTGGCGGCCAGCAGCTGGCGCGCCTGCAACGAACGCGGGCGCCAGCGCTTGTACCACTTGGGCCGTGCCACCACCCCGTCGCGTCCTTCGCTTGCTCGTCGCAGGCGCGTGGGATCAGCCTTCGGTGCGCGGGATGGCGAACCGGTAGCCGCGGCCGCGCACGGTCTCGATCGGCTTCAGTTCGCCGTCCGGATCCAGCTTCTTGCGCAGGCGGCCGATGAACACTTCCAGCACGTTGGAATCGCGGTCGAAGTCCTGCTGGTAGATGTGCTCGGTGAGGTCGGCCTTGGAGACCAGTTCGCCGGCATGCATCATCAGGTACTCGAGCACCTTGTATTCGTAGCTGGTCAGATCGACGTTGCTGCCGCTGACGCTGACCGTCTGCGCGGCCAGATCCAGCGCCACCGGCCCGCATTCCAGGGTCGGCTTGCTCCAGCCCGCGGCGCGGCGCAGCAGCGCGTTGACCCGCGCCAGCAACTCCTCGACGTGGAACGGCTTGACCAGATAGTCGTCGGCGCCCTGCTTCAGGCCCTCGACCTTGTCCTGCCAGCTGGAACGCGCGGTGAGGATCAGCACCGGAAACTTCTTGCCTTCGTCGCGCAGCGCCTTGATCAGCTCCATGCCCGACATCTTCGGCAGGCCGAGATCGATGATGCCCACGTCGAAGGGCACTTCGCGGCCCATGTACAGGCCTTCCTCGCCGTCCTGCGCCGCATCCACCGCAAAACCTTCGCGCTTCAGGCGAGCAGCCAGGGTCTCTCGCAGCGGAGCTTCGTCTTCGACCAGAAGGATACGCATGAACTCTCCCTAGTGACTTACAGATGGCCCCGATGGCCGGCGGCCGGGGCAGTGGGTATTGCAAGCTGAACCAGACTATCCGGGTCAGGGGTTATCGCCGCGTGGTGGTTCCTGCGCGTCGCCGGGGCGCGGCAGCGGGGCGCGGCCACGCTGCGGCGCGGCGCGGCCAGGCGGCGGATCGTCCATGTAGCGCACGCGCCCGCGGTCATCCATGTACTTGACGCGATTGATGTCGCGCCCGTCGAACGGCACGCGCTCGGCGCCGAGGATCTGCCCACCGGTGGACCGCTGCACCCGGCGTACCGCGTCGGACAGCGAACTACTTCTGTAGTCGCGGGTCCGGGCCGCGTCGTGGGGCGGCGCCATCGACCCGCCCGGAGCCATCGGCATGCCCGGACCCGGCTGCTGCGCCCAGCCATCGGCCACGGCCATGAGCGCGAATGCGATCACGGCGGCGGTGCGGCAGCGGCGGAGAGTGGGCGAGGTCACGAACGGGCATCCTAACGGACGGATCGGAAACGTTCAAAAGTTGTGAAACGGGACGCCTGGCAGCGCCGCCAAGGTTTCGCAAAAACGAGCCAAATTCTTGATTTTTCGGGGTGAATCCGATCTGAACTTTTCCTGCCGCGGCTGCCGGCGTTCAGTGAAATGAACTTCCGGCTCCGCCCGACGGTCCGTTGCCAACAGTGCCCGGCCGCCCTCGGCAAGGATCTGCCGCCCTTGCTGCGCCAGCACATGCTGCCGCGGCAAGCTGAACAAAGTAACTGAACGGGCGTTCGAAAGGGGAGCGCGGCCTCCGTCGAGACAGCTTGCGTTGGGGACTCGGGAGCGTGGCGTCGGCGAACCGCCGCGCGTCCCGGGGTCGCTATGCTGCGACGCGCGGCGTGCCCTCGGTCATAAGCAAAGCCTGTTCCAACAGCGCCCAATCCGCCCCCGGCCGGTGCGCCCCCTCGCTGAGCACCTGGCGGAATGCACGGCCGCCCGGCTGGCCGTGGAACAGGCCGAGCAGATGCCGGGCGATGTGCTTGAGCGCGACGCCGTCGGCCAGGCGCGCCTCCACATAGGGCCGCAGCGCGCGCAGCAGCTCGGCGCGCGGCCGCGGCGCCGCGCCGCTCAGGGCCGCGTCCAGCCGATGCAGCACATAGGGATCGTGATAGGCCGCGCGGCCCAGCATCACCCCATCGACCGCAGTCAGCTGCGCTCGCGCCGTGTCCACGTCGGCCAGCCCGCCGTTGAGCACGATCTGCAGCTGCGCACGCTCGCGCTTGAGCCGGTAGGCCCAGTCGTAGCGCAGCGGCGGCACCTCGCGGTTCTCCTTCGGCGACAGCCCCTGCAGCCATGCATTGCGCGCGTGCACCACGAACAGCCCGCAGCCGGCCGCGGCGACCTGGTCGACGAAACCCAGGAACACCGCGTAGTCGGCGTCCTGGTCGACCCCGAGCCGGCACTTCACCGTGACCGGGATGTCCACCGCCTGCGCCATCGCCGCCACGCAATCGGCGACCAGCGCCGGCTCGCGCATCAGGCAGGCGCCGAAACGCCCGGCCTGGACCCGGTCGGACGGGCAACCGCAATTGAGATTGATCTCGTCGTAGCCCCACTCCTGGCCGATCCGCGCCGCCTGCGCCAGCAGCGCCGGATCGCTGCCGCCGAGCTGCAGCGCCAGCGGATGCTCGATCGCATCGAAGCCCAGCAGCCGCACGCGATCACCCAGCAGCACCGCATTGGCGTGGACCATCTCGGTATACAGCCGCGCCGACGGCGCCAGCAGCCGGTGGAATACGCGGCAGTGGCGGTCGGTCCAGTCCATCATCGGCGCCACGGACAGGCGCAGGGCGTCCTCATAGCGCGATTTCTCGCGCAACTCCAATGCCTTGCTCGTGTCTTCGGGTTCCTCAGTTGCGCTCATGATCGGTCGGTTTCGCGAGTTTTCGGGTGTCCGTTGCTGCGCTGGATGCTACGGAAACGTCCATGTAGCATCGGCCACGCGGGAAACATCGTCAGGCGTCGCCGCAAAAGACGGCTCGCTAGGTTACACGGCCCAGATCGGTCTCCGCCGGCAAGACGTGCCTCGCTCCGAGTCGGAGGCCTTCGATCGTCGACAGCTGGTCACCGCATGCAGGTCGAAGAGCAGGCACCAAGCCGGTCCCTTGACTCGCTTGCCATTTATATCAATACGCATATAGCGACGCACACCAAGCCGATAGCGTTCCTCGGTGATTCCCTGGATCGCCTCCGGGAGTTCTCGGAGGACGCGAAGCGGGATGCCGGCTACCCGTTGGATCGCGTGCAGCGCGGACTGCAGCCGGACAACGTCAAGCCCATGCCATCGATCGGCAAGGGTGTCGAAGAGATCCGGGTCCGGGACGACACCGGCGCGTATCGCGTCATCTGCGAAAACGCCAATGTCGCCATCTTACTTATCATATAAGGATATTTATGTCCTCATTGGCAGGACTTCTAAAGAGTGTTGAAGCACCTGAATCTCTCGTAATTTCTCTTTTTTAAACGGGGCGATGAGGTATTTGCTGCAGCGCAGCTTGACGCACTGCATGGATTGCTGTTTTATCGCAATATGATAATTAATTGACATGGATTGAGCGATAGCCTTTTGCTGTTGCCGGGACCGCACGTCCAACATCGCGCTGCAAGTCGACAGGACAAGTGGCCATTCGTCCGCATCTAAGAGGAGGCCCAATGAACACTCGCGCCCATGCGTTGACCCAGGGAAGCGCTGCTGCTCCAGACTCTTTCGACTTTCGAGAAATGCTCGCCCAGGACTTCATGGCTCCCCTCTGGGAAGTTCTGCGTGGTCTGACGCCG
Source organism: Xanthomonas hyacinthi (assembly GCF_009769165.1). Lineage (NCBI taxonomy): Bacteria > Pseudomonadati > Pseudomonadota > Gammaproteobacteria > Lysobacterales > Lysobacteraceae > Xanthomonas > Xanthomonas hyacinthi. The sequence continues at coordinate 2,099,862 of NZ_CP043476.1, read as the reverse complement.
CGTGAGCCAAAACAGGTAGTCGATCCGGTGATCTGGCGCGCAGACACCATTCGACAGCACATGACGCGCGCGTGTGCTGAGATCTCGGCCGAGGACGCCGAACGGCGCGTGCTTGTGCTGGAAAATCCCAAACTACAGGGACGCTCGTTGGCGACGAACTCCCTATATGCAGGCATACAGATGATCTTGCCTGGTGAGATTGCACCGTGCCATCGACATACCGCATCAGCCCTGCGATTGATCCTGGAGGGCGGTAAAGGCTTCACCACCGTGCAGGGAGAAAGGGTGGAGATGCGGCGCGGCGATTTCATTATCACCCCCACGAACGTGTTCCACGATCACGGGGCACTGGGTGATGCGCCGGTCATGTGGCTCGACGGTCTGGACGTGCCGATCGTACAGATGCTCAACGCCGGCTTTTCCGCCGACTATCCCGAACAACACCAGCCAGAAGGCCGTCCGCTCGGCGATGCGCAAGCGCGCTATGCCAGTGGCCTCATTCCGGTAGGACAGGAACCCACCGGCGCAGCCAGCCCTCTGTTCCACTATCCCTATGCCACCACACGCCCAGCACTTAACGCTCTGGCGCGCACTCAAGAATGGAATCCCGAGCACGGCCTGAAGATGGCCTTTTCTGACCCAACCACAGGCCGATCACCGATCCGCACGATGGGCGCATATCTGCAGCTGCTGCCGGCAGGCTTCCGCGGCGTTGCACATCGTGAAACCGATGCAGCGGTGATGTGTGTGGTGGAAGGCAGTGCGCGCATCCGGCTGGGCGATCAAATCCTGACGGTTCACGAGAACGATGTCTTTGTCGCACCAGGTTGGCTGTGGCGCCATTTCGAGGCCGACCAGGAGTGCGTCCTCTTCAGCTTTTCAGACCGTCCCCTGCAGGAATACCTCGGCTTCTGGCGCGGCGAACGCGCGGCAGCCCGACAACCCGACATCACCCAAGGAGTACTGGCTTGAAGATCTGCTTTTTCGACGAATGGCGCCTGGGTGTAATCGAGGGCAACCAGGTCCTCGATGTAACGGCCGCACTGGATTCGCTCCCTGCCACCCGCTATCCGCACCCGTCCGGCGACTTATTCATCCGTCATCTGGACGTGCTGAAGCCTGTCATTCAATCCTTACAGGCCGAGGCAACGCGCAAGCCACTGGCTCAGGTTTCGCTGCGATCGCCCGTGCCGCGTCCAGGCAAACTCATCGCCGCGCCTGTCAATTATCAGGCCCACCTGGACGAGGCCATTGCCGACACCGCGACATTTTCGCGGGCGCACGCGCGAAAGATTCAGGAGACCGGCGTGTTCCTCAAGGCCACCAGTTCACTGATCGGTGTTGGCCAGCCCATCGTCATCGGGCTTCCCGACCGCCGCACCGATCACGAAATCGAACTCGCGGTCGTCATCGGAAAGCCCGCAAAGCAGGTCAAGGCTGCCGACGCCCTCGATCATGTGGCTGGGTACAGCATCGGATTGGACATCACGATCCGCGGCCCGGAAGAACGCAGTCTGAGGAAGTCGCTGGACACCTATTCGGTACTCGGCCCGTGGTTGGTGACCGCCGACGAACTGCAGGACCCCTCCGGGCGTGAGCTGCTGCTGCAAATCAACGATGAAGTCCGTCAGCGTGCCAACACGCGCGACCTCATCCTGGATGTTGGCCAGCTGATCGAGTTCGCCAGCAAGTTCTATTCGCTTGAACCGGGCGATGTGATCTTCACCGGAACACCCGAGGGGGTTGGGCCGATCCATCCGGGCGACCGCCTGTGCGCATCCATCAGTGGCATCGGCAAACTCGAAATGGCGGTGACCCATGAATGACCTTCCCGTCCTCATCATCGGCGGCGGCATCGGCGGCCTTGCCACGGCACTGGCGCTGGCACAGCGGCAGATACCCACGGTCCTGGTCGAACAGGCAAGGGAGTTCCTCGAAATCGGTGCCGGTATTCAGCTCGGGCCCAACGGCTTTCGCGCGCTGCGGGCCCTTGGCCTGGACGAGGAGGCCATGCAGCTGGGCATCTTCCCGGACGAGCTGGTGTTCATGGACAGCGTGTCCGGCAGCCGGGTCACCACGATCCCCACCGGCAAGGAATTCATGGAGCGTTTCGAGTTCCCTTACACGCTGATCCACAGAGCGGACTTGCACGCGGTGCTGCTGGCCGCTGCCCGGCGCGATCCTTTGATCGAACTGCACACCAACGTCAAAGTGACCAGCATCACCGAAGGCGCCAGCATCACCCTCACCACCGACAGCGGCTGCAACTTCATTGGCTCGGCCCTGATCGGCGCCGATGGGCTGTGGTCCAAGACCCGCGAGCTGGTCGTTGCCGATGGCGCCCCGATGGTCTCTGGACACATCGCCTATCGCGCGGTGCTGCCCACTGCCGATGTGCCCCAGGAGTTCCGGCAGAACGCGATGATCCTGTGGGGCGGCCCAAAGCATCACCTGGTCCAATATCCACTGCGCGGCGGCGAATTGTTCAACCTGGTCGCAGTATTCCACAGCGACAAGTATGTGGAAGGGTGGAACACGAAGGGCGATGCGGCCGAGCTTGGACGCAGGTTTGCCGGTGCATGCGACACGGTGCGCGCGCTGCTTTCAAGGATCGAAACCTGGCGCATGTGGGTGCTGTGCGACCGCGAGCCTGTAAAAAACTGGACGCGGGGCAACATCACCCTGGTCGGTGATGCGGCCCACCCGATGTTGCAGTACCTGGCACAGGGCGCATGTATGGCGCTGGAGGATGCGGTCGCGCTCGGCCAGTGCGTGGCCGACAAGCCTTCCGACCTGTCCGCCGTATTCCAGGACTATCAGGCGCAGCGCTACCTGAGGACGGGTCGTTGCCAGGTCATGGCGCGGGTGCATGGCGAGTTCTATCACGCCGACGGTGTCAAGGCCGAGATGCGCAATCTAATGTTGGCCGGCCGCACACCTGCCCAGGCCTATGCCGGCCTAGACTGGCTCTATCAAGATGCGGCGCGTGCCGCGTGAAGCTGCGGGCTGCCAGCGGTCGTGCCGAAATTGGTGGTGATGCGCACCGCGGCAGCGCTCACCGACCTTTCCAGGGCCGGGTCGTCGAATCCGGCCTGGTCGGTCAGCAGGACCAAACCGAGGCTACCAATCACCTGGCCATTATCGAAGATCGGCGCAGCGACGCCCCGCGTCGGGGTACCGAGCTCCCCAAGCGTCGTGATTGCTTCTCGCGTGCGCAACGTGCGCACCTGCGCCTTGAGGTGCTCCCAGTCGGGGCCGAGGCCACTGGATGCGGTATCGGCATCGGTCTGACGGGCATCCCAGAGCGTCTTGATGGTCTTGAGAGGCAGATGCGCCAGCACGGCCTTGGATGCGGCGCCACGCCACAGCGGCATGGGCAGGCCGCGCTCGTAACTGACCGAAAGTTGCGGTGGCAAAATCAACTCTTCGTGGATGCAGATAATCTGCCCGTTGTAGAGCCGGCACAGGATGGCGACGCTGTAGGGCGGCGCGGCCGAGACGATACTCCGCATCTCCGCGCGCGCCAGGTTGATCAGCGGATCGTTGAGCCGCATGAGGCGGTCCAGTTTCATGATTGCAGGACCCAGCACATAGCGCCCGGGGCCATTACTCACGATGTAGCCGGCACTGGCCAGCGTACGGAAATAGCGGTAGGCATTGGACACCGAAATCCCAAGTCTTGCGGCACCGCGCTCTACGGTCCAGATGCTTCCACCAGACCCAAAAAGCTCAAGCAGTTCAATCAACCGGTCAGAGGTTCTGGTTGTCACGCGGCAGGTGGCCTTTTCTCGTACTGGAGATCCCCATTCTCGCAGGCGCAGGCGCATTCGTCTTCGGATCAGGGAGGGTGGGCATGAACGCCATCCCGCACACTCTATACGACAGGCTCCGGGACGCACATGCCATCGAAGAGCGTGACGATGGCACGTGCCTGATCTGCGTCGATCGGCATCTGGTGCATGAACTGACCAGCCCGCAGGCATTGGAGTCCCTGCGCCTGACTTCGCGCACGGTGCGCAGGCCGACAATGACCTTGGCGATGGCCGACCACAACGTGCCGATCTGGTGCCTTGCTGACATCGGCATCAGGGCGATCTTCGCGAGCAGCTTCGCCGACATCTTCTGGCAGAACGCGAGGTAGAACGGCATCGCTGCCATCGCGTTGGGCGACGCCGAAATCGGCCAGCGCATGCAAGCCTCCGCCCACGCGGCCACGATCGACCTGGACCCAGAGCCGCAACGCATCACCGTCGATGCGCGTTTCGACATCGGATTCGCAATCGAGCCATTACTCCGCGCTCGATTGATGGCGTGCACCGATCAGATCGACCAGACCATGCAGGCACTGGAAAGCATTTCCAGCAAGGAAGCCATCTGGCGAAAGGCAGCGCCGTGGCTGCAGCTGGAGGGCTGCGACCAGCGGCAAATAAAACGCGCGATCTATCCACAGCAACGGATCGCTTCATCAGGAGAGGGGATGAATGAACATGTGTGGAAGCAAAACCGCGGCGAGCGGTGCGGTAGTCGGCTGGCCGGCATTCCAGCGAATGGCCTGGCCTGCGGTCATGACGGGCTTGTTCCTGCCCTTCGCGGCAATGGCACAAGAAAACGTCCAGTCCCGGGCCGAGCGCACGCCGCAAGCGCAGGCGCAGGCGCCGGCCAAAGACACTGCGCTGCTGAGGATCGGCGCGCCCGGCCCGGTTCCCGCACCCGCCGGCGCTCCCATTCCCGAACCGGTCCCAGGCGGACGCAAAGGACCGGCGCGCACGCCGCAGTCGCTACGTTGGAGCGAAGACTGGAGCAGCCTGAAAACCGCATCGGACAGGCGTCCACTGGAAGCGCTGCGCTATCTTCCGCTGGGAGACCAGGCCTATCTTTCAATTGGTGGAGAGGTCCGTTACTACTACAACTACTGGGAGCACCTGCGCCTGGGCGCCAGCCCAGACGATCGACTGGACCATCTCCAGCAGCGCCTCAGGCTCAATGCCGATCTGCATGTCGGCAACAATCTCCGCGCTTTCTTCGAAATAGGTGACGACCGCGAATTCTTCGCCAGGTCGGTAACGCCTCCCAACCGCGACAAGCTCGATGTCAGGCAGGCGTTTCTCGATGTCCGCATCCCGCTCAAGGACGGATTGAGCTTGACCGTGCGTCCGGGCCGGTTCGAGATGCCGCTGGGTAATGGGAAGCTCATCGGCATGCGGGACGGCACCAATGTGCGCTTCATCTACCAAGGCCTGCGCGCCACCCTGATCGACCAAGGGCGCTTCAAGCTGGATGGTTTCAGCGTCAAGCCAGTGTCCTACGCTCCGGGCAGATTCGATGACTCGGTCCAGGCCGGCACGCACTTCAACGGACTCTATGGCTCAGTCTTGCTTGCGCCCACCTCGACGCTGGATGCGTACTACTACGATGTAGCCCGTCCCTTGGCCCGCTACCGCGACACAAGCGGCAAGGAGGTACGACGCTCCTATGGCACCAGGCTGGCGATCCGCGCCCATGGCATCGACTTCGATGGCGAAGCGACCTACCAAGACGGCAGCGTGGGCAACCAGCGGATCGAAGCCTGGGGGCTTCTGCTGGAAGGCGGCTATACCTTCGCCGGTTCCCGGTTGTCACCGCGACTTGGCGCACGTCTGAATGCTTTCAGCGGTGACGGCGACCGGGGCGATGGAAAGATCGGCACCTTCGTTCCCCCGTTTCCGCGATTGCCCCTGTATTCCGACGCAAGTTGGCTCAATTTTTCAAATCTGCTGGATTTCTATCCAACCATCACGCTCAAACCCGCATCAAGACTCACCGTCAGTGCCGGTCCTGAGCTGTTCTGGCGACAGAGTCGCAACGACGCGGTGTACTTCGGACCGTCGACCGCGCCCCTGCTGACCCCCACAGATGGCAAGAGATTGGTCGGCACCAACTGGAATCTCCAGGTCGACTACGTGGCCACGCGCAATCTCAGCTTCCGCTTGTTCGCGACAAAGTTCGATGCCAGCCGATCTTTCAAGAGTGGCGGCGGTAAGAGCTCGAATTACTTCGGCTATTGGGCTGTCTTCCGCTTCTAACAGCGAACATCAAATTCCGGGACTTCAATACATGAACACTCTTTCCTCACCACGGGAACGGACGAGCTTTGACATCGCAAGCCTGCTCGACCACGGATCTTGGACTGCGCTGCAGAAGCGTGCGCTGATTCTGATCAGCCTGGTGGGCGTTGTCGACGGCGTCGATGCCCAGGTGCTGAGCCTTTCGTTGCCCATGATCACCAAGGATTGGGGCGTGGCGCGCGCGGACTTCGCCGTGCTCATGGCGCTGTCGTTCATCGCCATGGCAGTGGGCACTGCGTTGGGCGGCTTGGCGGGCGACCGCCTGGGCCGCAAGCCGACGTTGATCTTTGCTACCGCCGTCTTTGGTGCGTTCACCTTTGCCGGTGCGTTCAGCGATTCGATCCTGAGCCTTGGAATTCTGCGGGGTATCGCATCGCTTGGACTGGGCGCTGCAATGCCCAATGCCGCCACGCTCGTCGCTGAGTCGACACCACTTAAGCAGCGCAACTTGGCTCTTGGCATCTGCATGAGCGCATTGCCGGTCGGCGGCATCCTGCTCGGATTCCTGGGGGCCTATCTGCTGCCTGCCCATGGTTGGCAGACCCTCTTCATGGTGGCTGGCGGGCTGCCTTTGCTGCTGGCGGTTGTACTGACCGTATGGCTTCCCGAGTCGCTGCGCTACAGGTTTCGTGCCGAGGGGCACACCACGCGCGTCACGCGACTGGCAGCGAGAATGGGGGCGTCCCTGTCGGCAGACATGACGGTCATTGACACCGGCGAAGAGGGGCCGCGCAAACATGCGCCTCTCCGCATGATCTTTGCCGGTGAATTCGCCCGGGACACCTATCTACTCTGTATCGCGTTCTTCTTTGTGGTTCTGTCCACTTATCTTGTCTACACGTGGTTCCCGTCGCTGTTCTCGGACCTCGGGTTTTCGCCCAAGTCAATTGGAACCAGCCTGTCCTGCTTCAGCGCGGGTGGATTGGTCGGTGGCATCCTAGGCGCACGCCTGGTCCAACGTGTTGGTTCACGCATTGCGTTAGTGGCCATGAGCGTTGGCGGCAGCGCCTGTGCTGTCCTGATCCTGCTGCTGGCCCAGGCGCCAGGCGTCGATACGACGGTGCCCATTCTGGCCGCGTTGTTCTTCGCCGGCGTGCTGATCCCAGGCACCCAAGCGGCCATCTATGTCCTTGCCGGCCAAATATATCCCACGCCCATCCGCGCCACCGGCGTGGGCCTGTCGGCTGGCGTCGGACGGCTGGGAGCAGTCACCAGCGCCTTCATTGGTCCGCTGCTCCTGGCATCGCATGGCGCGGCATTTTTTGTCGCGTTGGCGGTGGCAATGCTGATCGTAGCTGGCGCGCTTTTAGCGGTTCGGCATCGGATCAACCGAAGAGCAGCGGCACTCTGAGGCAATGAGAGTCGTGTTGGGAAGAGGAAATCATCGAATGTTGAATCAAGTAGCGATAACAAAATCAGCGCCTATCTTCGACTCGGGCGACGATGGCCTCAAATACCAGTCGAGCCGGTTTCGGTGGCCGGCCGGCATCCGGCTTGCGCACGTAGATCGTGTCCGCTGTCGCGCGTGCGGGAATCAGCGGCTCCACACGACGCCAGAACGCATCGGCGACCACCCACGACTCGTCACGTTTCGCCAAGATCTCGCTCCGGCGCCGCGCCGAATGCGGCGCGCATCGACAGGTCACACTATTTACGGATAAGTTATTGGTCGTTGATGAAGTGCGCACGCGCTGCACACGGGCCAACTTAAGCAATTGAAAATACGATGCTTTCTACCCGTTCCAGCATTGGGACGACAGACAGGCTCAGCGAGGCGTAGCACGCGGACACATCGGAAGTCGTGAGTGAAAGCGGCATCGGGCGCGGCCGTGCGGTGCTGCGCTGTCGTCTGCAGGAGAAGCGTCGGTTCATAGGTTTTGGAAAGACTACACGTTCGCTGTGCGCCGCCGGCGCGTCCCCCGCAAATCCACAGGTCGCTTGACCCGCCGCCGCATCCGGCCTATCGTGCGCTCGCCGAAGGTATCCATCGCTTCATTCGGATGAAGGGATGGATTTAAACGGGAATCCGGTGAAGGCCGGCGCCGCAAGCGCCTGCCCATTCCGGAGCTGCCCCGCAGCGGTGAATGGAAACGACCTCCGTCAATGGCACTGGGCCGGCGCATGCCGGCCTGGGAAGCGGCGGACAGTAGGCGCGCAGCCGGCACGGTGCGCTCGTCCATCAGCCCGAATACCGGCCCCGGCCGGAGGACCTGTGCGTCCTCCGATTCGACCTGGCGTCTCCGCGGGGAGGCGGCCGGAAGCCGTGCCGCGGCCCTGCGCCGCGCCACGTTCTTCCGCCTGCCCGCGTGGCGCCGGTTCGCCCGCGGGGGCGAAGGTCGCTGGCGTGGCGGGCGTCCCGTGCGAACGGGCGGACGGCGCGCGGTTCCTTCGTTCCTCAATGCCTATGAACGCAATGAGGAAACGCAAATGACGATCGTGACCAACCTGGGCTTCCCGCGCATCGGCGCGCGGCGCGAGCTCAAGCGTGCGCTGGAAAGCTACTGGCGCCGCGACACCGATGGCGCCAACCTGCAAGACACGGCGCGGCAGCTGCGCCAGCGGCACTGGCGGCTGCAGGTCGAGGCCGGGGTGGAGCTGCCGCCCAGCAACGACTTCAGCCTGTACGACGCGATGCTCGACACCGCGTTCCTGTTCGATGCGATCCCGCAGCGCTACCGCGCGCTGGCCGATGCCGATCCGCTGGCCGGCTACTTCGCGATGGCGCGCGGCACGCAGGAGGACGGCCTGGACCTGCACGCGCTGGAAATGACCAAGTGGTTCGACACCAACTACCACTACCTGGTGCCGGAACTGGCGCGGCGCCAGCATTTCCGCCTGCGCGGCGACAAGCCGCTGGCCGAGTTCCTGGAAGCCAAGGCGCTGGGCATCACCACGCGGCCGGTGCTGATCGGGCCGGTGACCTTCCTGCTGCTGTCCAAGACCGTGGACGGCAGCGATCGCTGGGCGCTGCTGGACAGCCTGCTGCCGGTCTACGCCGAACTGCTGCAGCAGCTCGACGCGGCCGGCGCCAACTGGGTGCAGATCGACGAGCCGGCGCTGGTGCTGGACCTGGACGCCGCCGCGCGCGAGGCCTATCGCCGCGCCTATGCGTTCCTGGCCCAGGCGCCGCGGCCGAAGCTGCTGCTGACCACGTATTTCGGCGAGCTGGGCGACAACCTGGAATTGGCCGCGGCGCTGCCGGTGGACGGCCTGCACGTGGACCTGGTGCGCGGCGTGGCGCAGCTGGACGCGGTGCTGCAGGCGCTGCCGGCCGGGCGCGTGCTGTCGGCCGGGCTGGTCAACGGCCGCAACGTGTGGCGCACGCCGCTGGACACTGCGCTGACCCTGGCGCGCTACGCGGCCGGGCATGTCGGCCGCGAGCGCCTGTGGCTGGCGCCGTCGTGCTCGCTGCTGCACGTGCCGGTGGACCTGGAGCAGGAAAAGACGCTGGACCGCGAATTGTCCACATGGCTGGCCTTCGCCAGGCAGAAGCTGCAGGAGCTGCGCACGCTGGCCGACGCGCTGCAGGAGCTGCCGCATGCGCAGGCCGAGCTGGACGCGGCGCGCGAGGCGCTGGCGACGCGGCGCGCGTCCGCGCGCGTGCATCGCCCGGACGTGGCCCGGCGGGTGGCGGCGCTGAGCGAGGACGCCGGACGCCGGCAATCGCCGTATCCGCAGCGGCGCGATGCGCAGCAGGCGGCGCTGCGGCTGCCGGCCTACCCGACCACCACCATCGGCTCGTTCCCGCAGACCGCGCAGGTGCGGCAGGCGCGGGCGCAGCACAAGGCGGGCAAGCTCGGCGATGCCGAGTACGACGCGTTCCTGGCGGCGGAGACCGAACGCTGCGTGCGCGCGCAGGAGCAGATCGGGCTGGACGTGCTGGTGCACGGCGAGTTCGAGCGCAACGACATGGTCGAATACTTCGGCGAGCAGCTCGACGGCTTCGCCTTCACCAGGCATGGCTGGGTGCAGAGCTACGGCTCGCGCTGCGTGAAGCCGCCGATCATCTACGGCGACGTGCAGCGTCCGGCGCCGATGACGCTGCGCTGGACCCAGTACGCGCAGTCGCTGACCGACAAGCCGATGAAGGGCATGCTGACCGGGCCGGTGACGGTGCTGCAGTGGTCGTTCGTGCGCGACGACCAGGAACGCGCGCAGACCTGCCGGCAGATCGCGCTGGCGCTGCGCGACGAGGTGCGCGATCTGGAGGCCGCCGGCATCGGCGTGATCCAGATCGACGAGCCGGCGATCCGCGAAGGCCTGCCGCTGCGCCGCGCCGACTGGCAGGCGTACCTGGACTGGGCGGTGCAGTGCTTCCGCATCGCCGCCGCCGGGGTGCGCGACGCGACCCAGATCCATACCCACATGTGCTATTCGGAGTTCAACGACATCATCGAGGCGGTGGCGGCGATGGATGCGGACGTGATCTCGATCGAAACCTCGCGCTCGCGGATGGAACTGCTCGACGCGTTCGTGCGCTTCCGCTATCCGAACGCGATCGGCCCGGGCGTGTACGACATCCACTCGCCGCGCGTGCCCAGCACGCAGGAGATGGTGCAACTGTTGGACAAGGCGCGGGCGGTGCTGGATCCGCAGCAGCTGTGGGTCAATCCGGATTGCGGGTTGAAGACCCGCGGCTGGCCGGAAACGCGCAGCGCGCTGGAAGCGATGGTGGCCGCAGCCAAGCAGCTGCGCATGCAGCAGGCGCAAGCGGCCTGAACCGACGATGCCCGGCGTGCGGCACGCCGGGCATCGCCGCGGCAGGCGTGGGCGACATGCCGGTTCGTGGGCACCGCGCGCGCCGTCCGCTTCGTGCGGCGCACGTCGGCGGGACAGGCATGCATCCGGCCACGCGGCGATGGACGCAGCGTGCGCTCCGGCTAGCCGCGCTGGCACATCCTGCGGAGCACCGACCGGCCGGCCATCGATCTGCAGCGACACGTCCATCGGTTTGATCCCGGCCGGCATGGCGAGGCGGCCGTCGACGACCGCCGAACAGCTTGCGGTCGTCGCGATCGGTACCGCCATGCCGCCCCGGCGCAGGCCCGGCCCATCCGCGCCGCGGCCGCACCGGATCGCCGCAACGCGGTGCCGTGCCGGTGCTGCAGCGCATGGTGGAACTGTCATCGTGGCGGGGTATAAGGGCGCTGCATCCGCTGCGCAGGCCTGCGCTCGCGATTGCCGGACTGCCCGGCTTCGCACTGTTCAAGGAGAGAGCCGCCATGCCGACGTTACCGACGTTGTCCCTGCTGTCCACGCTGCTGCTGTCGCCGCTGCTCGCGCATGCGGCCGACCTGGTCCCCAAGCAACTGGCCGGCCCGCCCGAGGAATTCGCGCAGATGCGCGCGCCGGCGCCGGCCGAGGCCGCGATCCTGTCCAAGAGCGCATTGCTGCCGGTGGAATTCTCTTCCGCACGCAGCGGCGAGGCGGCGCAGTGGCAGGCGACGCTGCCGGTGGAAAACGGCACGTTGCGCTTCGTGCTGCTGTCCGCCGCGCACGACTGGCAACCGCAGCTGCATGCGCCCGGCGCGGCGCACGCACGCGCCGCCGGCATCGTGCCGAACGCGGTCGCCACCCGCCTGGGCAGCGGCGACGCCGCGCTGCCGGCGCGCGAGTACCGCGTGGACGCCGCCGCCAACGGCAGCTGGACGCTGACCCTGCACGCCGACGGCACCGACGCGCAACGCGGCTACCTGCTGATGGAAGGCGATGCGCGCACCCGGCTGGCGTCCTATCCCAGCGCTCGCCGGCAGCTGCACCGCGGCCAGCGCATCGGCCTGACCGCGCTGCTCGGCGGCAGCGACAGCCACGGCGCCACCGCGCTCGGCGCCACTGCCGGGCGCATCCGCGCCGCACAATTGCGCGTCACCGCGCCCGACGGCACGCTGACGCAGTGGCCGATGGCCGACGACGGCCGCCACGGCGACGGCGCCGCCGGCGACGGCATCTACGCCGGCGATTTCCCGGCGCCGGCGCCCGGCAGCTACCTCGCGCAGGTGGTGGTGCATGGCGACGCCGCCACCGGCCAGGCCTTCGTGCGCAGCACCGAACACGTGCTGCCGGTGCTCGACACCACGCTACGCATCGCCGCCGATGCGGTGAGCGCCAGCGCGCAGGACGGCACCCGCCTGGCGCTGCCGATCCCGGTCAGCGCCACCGGCCAGGCGCCGGCGCATTACCGCGTGCTCGGCGAACTGTGGGGCACCGGCCGCGACGGCAGTGCGGTGCCGGTGGCGTGGCTCGGCGGCATGCTTGCGCCGCAGAATGGACGCCTGCCGCTGAGCGTGGACGAACGCTGGATCGTCCGTGCCGGCGCGCGTGCGCCGTTCACGCTGCGCAACCTGCGCATCGAGGACCCGGACCATTTCGTGCCGCTGGCCACGCGCGACACGCTGGCGCTGACCCTGCCGGCGCTGCGCCGCAGCAGCATGGCGCGCGGCGGCGCGATCGACGCCAGCATGCGCATGGGCGAGCGCCCGGCAACGCTGCAGCGCGCGGCGACCGATGCGCAAGCGCAAGCGACCGGCGCGCGCCTGGTGCTGGTGCATGGCTATTGCTCGGGCGGGATCTGGCCGGTGGCGCAGTTCGGCAACGCCTCGACCTTCCTGGACGCCAACCAGAACCGCAGCAACGACCAGTTCGCGCAGCTGCTGGGGGCAGTTCGGCAGCCAATGGAATTCGTTCGGCACGGTGGCGCACAGCCAGGGCGGCATGGCCGCGCTGCACCTGTACAGCTACTACTGGAGCGGCCTGGACAATGCCAGCGGCGGCCGCGTCATGCAGTCGCTGGGCACGCCGTACCAGGGCACCAACCTGTCCGGCATCCTGGCCACGGTGGGCTCGTGGTTCGGCGTGGGCTGCGGCAGCAACAGCGACCTGACCTACGACGGCGCCAAGGCCTGGCTGGCCGGCATCCCGACCTCGGCACGGGCGCAAGTCGACTACTACACGACCTCCTTCGCCAAGACCAACTGGTACACCAACGACTACTGCAACGCGGCCTCGGACCTGGTGCTGGACGACCCGGAGGATGGCGTGATCGAGCAGGTCAACGCGCAGCTGCCGGGCGGGGTCAACCGCGGCCACACCACCGGTCAATGCCACACCACCGGCATGCGCGATCCGGCGCACTACCTGGACGCCAGCCGCAACGCGGCGATGAACGCCAACGCGGCGCGCTGATTGGCCCGGCAACGGATCTACAGGGGAAGGATCTGTTGCCGGCGCCCAGGAACGGTGAGATGGGAGGCGTCGCCGCTGCGAATCCCCAATCCCGAGTCCCCGCCGCTCACCTGAACACCACCGTGCGGTGTCCGTTGAGCAGAATGCGGTGCTCGACATGGCGGCGCACCGCGCGCGCCAACACCAGCGATTCGGTGTCGCTGCCCAGGCGCACCAGCTCGCGCGGGGTCATCGCGTGGTCCACGCGGGCCACGTCCTGTTCGATGATCGGGCCTTCGTCGAGCTCGCCGGTGACGTAGTGCGCGGTGGCGCCGATGATCTTGACCCCGCGCGCGTGCGCCTGGTGGTACGGCTGCGCGCCCTTGAAGCTGGGCAGGAAGCTGTGGTGGATGTTGATCGCACGCCCGGCCAGCGCGGCGCACAGCGTCGGCGACAGGATCTGCATGTAGCGCGCCAGCACCACCAGATCGATGCGCTCGCGCTCCACCAGCGCCAGCAGCTGCGCTTCCTGCTCGGCGCGGTTGGCCGCGTCGACCGGCAGGTGGTGGAACGGCACCGCGTAGGAGCGCGCCAGCGCGGTGAAATCGTCGTGGTTGGACGCCACCGCGGCGATGTCCACGCGCAGTTGCCGGCTGTGCGCGCGGAACAGCAGATCGTTGAGGCAATGGCCCTGCTTGCTGACCAGCACCAGCAGGCGTGCGCGGCGCCGCGCATCGTGCAGCTGCCAGTCCATTGCGTAGTCGGCGGCGAGCGGCGCCAGCTGCGCCTGCACCGCGACGGCGGTGTCGGCCGCGGGCACGTCGAAATGCACGCGCAGGAAGAAGCGGCCGCTCTCCTCGTCGCCGAACTGCTGTGCGTCGAGGATGTTGCAGCCGTGCTCGAACAGCAGGCCGCTGACGCGGTAGACGATGCCGGTACGGTCCGGGCAGGACAGGGTCAGGATGTGGTCGGGGCGCATCCGGACAATGATAGGGGAGAATTCGGGATTCGGGATTCGGGATGGTCGGCTACGGATGTTGCCCGGGCATCGGGTGTGGGATGCCGCTGGGGCACTGCCGGATGTCTTGCCGATGTAGTAGCGGCTCCAGCCGCGACGGGCTTTACCGGTAGGGCCTGTCGCGGCTGAAGCCGCTCCCACAGGATGGCGCATCCGCGCGCTGGCCGCACGCGGCCTCGCCAGCGCGCCACGCCGCGCTCACTCCGGACGCAAGCGCAGCGCCAGGCGCCGGTTGACCTTCTCCAGCCGCGCCAGCGAGTCTTGCACCGACATGCCGACCGCCTCATGCGTGGTGATGTGCGCGCGCAGATGCGCCGGGTCGTCCAGGTCGCCGCGCACCAGGAATACGTTCTCGCCCTGCTCCACCTCGCCCAGCTCGCGGCTCAGCACCACGTGATCGACCTGGTCGAAGCCGTATTCCTTCGCCAGCGGCAACAGCCGCGCCACCATGCGTTCGCTGATCGCATCGGGCGCGCGGCCGCAGGCGGCGTCCAGCGCATGCACGCCTTCGCGGATCTGCGCGTACAGCAGGTGGTCGGGGTGATCCGGATGCTCGGGGCCGAGCGCGGCCGCGCGCGCGACGGCGCGCGGCGGCTGGATGGGCGTCATGGCGCCGGGGTCGGACGAATTCGGGCACATGGCATCCTCCTATGATGCGCCTGCAAGCCGCCGCACCTTAGCGGGAAGCATGCGCCAAGCTCAAGCGTGACGACGCAGTCTGCGCCACGCCGCGGCAAGGCGATCTGAAGAACGCGCGGCAGCGCGCGTGCATGCGCAACCTGCCGCAATGCAGCGCGTCCACCGCGGATGCTCAGTGCGCATGCGCGGCGGCGGCCTCGCCGAAGCGCTCCGCGTACAGCGCCGCCAGCCAGTCGACGAACACGCGCAAGCGCGGCGAGGACTGCCGGTGCTGCGGATACAGCACCGACACCGGCAGCGCCGGCGCACGCCATTGCGGCAATACCTGCAGCAGGCGCCCGTCGGCCAGATGCTCCTCCACGCTCAGCCGCGGGATCTGGATCAGGCCATGCCCGCGCAACGCGCAGGCCACGTAGGCCTGCGCGTCGTTGACCGCGATCCAGCCTTGCACCTGCACCTGGCGCACCTGGCCGTCGATCAGGAACTCGAACGGATAGTCGATGTCGTGGCCGCTGGCGAAGAACCGCACCGCGCGATGCTGCGCCAGCTGCTGCGGATGCGTCGGCACGCCATGCTCGGCCAGGTAGGCGGGGCTGGCGCAGACAACCTCGTGCAGCGTCGCCAGGCGCCGCACCACCAGCGAGGACTCGCGCGGATGGCCGGAACGCACCACGCAATCCACGCCCTCGCGCAGCAGGTCCACCAGCCGGTCGCCGCTGCCGATCGCCAGCTGGATGTGCGGATAGCGCGCATGGAATTCGTCGATCCGCGGCAGCACCACGCGCAGCGCGTGGTTGCCGTGCATGTCCACCCGCAACAGCCCGCGCGGACTGCGCGCGGCGCCGCGCAGCGCGCCCTCGGCGTCGTCGAGCTCGGCCAGGATGTGCCGGCAGCGCTCGTAGAACGCCTGCCCGTCGACGGTGGCGCGCACCTGGCGGGTGGTGCGCTCGAGCAGGCGCGCCTGCAGCCGCGCTTCCAGCTGCTTGATCGCGTAGGTGGCGGTGGCCCGCGGCAGGTCGAGTTCGGCGGCGGCGCGGGTGAAGCTGCCGAGCTCGACGATGCGGGCGAACAGGCGAAGCGCATCGAATCGGTCCATGCCTGCATTGTTGGCGAAAATTGAATTGTTTTGCCAGTTCTGCAGGATTTATCCAGCAAGGCGCAATAGCCAGACTGCTCCTGCGCCGGCCGCCCGTGCCGGCAACGTCCCCAGATCCCAGGAGCCTCCATGAACACCGATCCCGTTTCCTCCCCCGGCAAGGCCGCGCTGGTCACCGGCGCCTCCCGCGGCATCGGCCGCGCCATCGCCGCGCGCCTGGCCCGCGACGGCTTCGCGGTGGCGGTCAACTACGCCGGCGACGCCGCCAGCGCCCAGGACACGGTCGCGGCGATCCAGGCCGACGGCGGCCGCGCGATCGCGCTGCGCGCCGATGTCGCCGACCCGCAGGCGGTGGCGCAGCTGTTCGATGCCGCCATGCAGGCCTTCGGCCGCCTCGACGTGGTGGTCAACAGCGCCGGCATCATGCCGATGGCGCCGATCGCCGCGGCCGGGCTGGACGCCTTCGACCGGGTCGTCGCCACCAACCTGCGCGGCAGTTTCCTGGTGCTCGCCCAGGCCGCAGAACGCCTCGGCGACGGCGGCCGCATCATCGCGCTGTCGAGCAGCGTGATCGCCAAGTCCTTCCCCGGCTACGGCCCGTACATCGCGTCCAAGGCCGGCGTCGAAGGCCTGGTGCGGGTGCTCGCCAACGAACTGCGCGGACGCGGCATCACCGTCAACGCCATCGCCCCCGGCCCGGTCGGCACCGAGCTGTTCCTCGCCGGCAAGCGTCCCGAACAGATCGAGCAAATCGCCATGCAGGCGCCGCTGGAGCGGCTGGGCACGCCGCAGGACATCGCCGCGGCGGTCGCCTTCCTCGCCGGCCCGGACGGCGGCTGGATCAACGCGCAAGTGCTGCGCGCCAACGGCGGCTTCGCCTGAATCCCGCGCCTACCCGAACCATCGCACGGCGGCGCGCTCGCCGCCCACCCTTCCCGGAGAACCCATCCATGCGTATCACCGACAGCCCCAACCCGCAGGTCATTCTGGTCACCGGCGCGTCCAGCGGCTTCGGCGCGCTGGCCGCACGCGCCCTGGCCCAGGCCGGGCACACCGTCTATGCCAGCATGCGCGACACCGCCGGCCGCAACGCGGCGCAGGTCGCCGCGGCCGCCGCCTTCGCACGCGACCACGGCGTGGCCCTGCGCACGCTGGAACTGGACGTGCTGTCGCAGCCGTCCGCCGACGCGGCGGTCGCCGCGGTGCTCGCCGACGCAGGCCGCCTGGACGTGCTGGTGCACAACGCCGGACACATGGCGTTCGGCCCCGCCGAGGCGTTCCTGCCCGAGCAGTATGCGCAGCAGTACGACGTCAATGTGCTCGGCACGCAGCGCGTCAACCGCGCGGCGCTGCCGGTGCTGCGCCGGCAGCGCCGCGGCCTGCTGCTGTGGGTCGGCAGCAGCAGCACCCGCGGCGGCACGCCGCCGTTGCTTGCGCCCTACTTCGCGGCCAAGGCGGCGATGGACGCGCTGGCAGTGAGCTATGCCAGCGAGTTGGCACGCTGGGGCATCGAGAGCAGCATCCTGGTCCCGGGCGCGTTCACCCACGGCACCAACCACTTCGCCCACGCCGGCGCGCCCGGCGACCAGGCGCGCGCGGATGCCTACGCCCACGGCGCCGGCGCCGGCCTGGCCGAACAGGCGCAGTCCGGACTGGCCGCCTGCGCGCCGGCCGATGCCGACGTCGCCGATGTGGCGCGGGCGATGGTCGCCATCGTGGACGCGCCGTACGGCAAGCGCCCGTTCCGCGTGCACGTGGATCCGGCCGACGACGGCGCGGCGGTGGTCAACGCGGTCGCCGACCGCGTGCGCAGCGAATTCCTGCGTCGCATCGGGCTGGGCGACCTGCTGGCGCCGAGCATGGCTGCGGACCTGGCCCATGGTCGCTGACGGCAAGCCCGGTTCGGCCTGATCCTGGCCGAGTCGGCGCTGGCGACGACCGCCGCGGCCGCAGCGCCGCGGCGGGAGATCCCGGTGCGGGCGCTGTGCGCCGGCCGGGATCGCCTGCTTCGCCCGCGGCCCGAGCCCTGCGCCATGGCGCGGCGAACCCGGCCTGCGTGCCTGGCGGCCGGCCGCCCGCGATCGCCGCCTCGCTGGCGATCGCGGCGTTGTCGCCGGCGGTGTGCGCCGTTGCGTCGCCGGGATCGTGGATGGGCGCATGCGCCGGCGTTCGACAACCTGCCTGGCCTGTTCCTGCGCTTCGCACTGGGTCCGGGGCGCCGCCCGCACGCGGGCGACGCAGCGGGCGGTACCGGGCGCTCAGGCCTGCCCGGCGCGGCGCGCGGCGACCTTGGCCAGCGCCGACCAGTCCAGCCCGCCGTCGCCGTGCGCGATCGCGTCGATGAACTGGTCGCGCAGCACCGCCGCCAGCGGCATCGGCACGTGCCGGGTCTCGCCGGCGTTCAAGGCCAGGCGCACGTCCTTCAGCCCCAGCGTGGTCTTGAAGCCGGCCGGGCTGTGGCGCTGCTGCGCGATCATGCCGCCGTAGTTCTGGTACGCCGGTGCGGCGAACAGGGTACTGCCGAGCATGCCCAGGAAATCGGCCGCGTCCACGCCGTGCCCGCGCACCAGTGCCGAGGCTTCGGCCATGGTGCCGATGGCGCTGGCCAGGCACAGGTTGGCGGCCAGCTTGACCGCATTGGCCTGCTCCGGCGCCGCGCCGAAATACCAGGTCTTGCGCCCGATCACATCCAGCAGCGGCTGCACCCGCGCCAGTGCGGCGGCGTCGCTGGCGGCGAGCAGGTTGAGCTGGCCGGCCGCGGCCACGTCGTTGCGGCCCAGTACCGGGATGGCCAGGTAGGCCACGCCGCGCTCGGCATGCAGGGCGTTCAGTTCGCGCGCCAGCGCCACCGAGATCGTGGCCATGTTGACGTGCACGCTGCCGGCGGGCAGCGCGTCGAGCGCGCCACGCTCGAGCAAGGTCTCGCGCACCGCCGCGTCGTCGGCCAGCATCGAGAACAGCACCTGGCCGCGCACCGCGTCGGCCGGCTGCGCGGCCAGCCGCGCGCCGGCCTCGAGCAGCGGCTGCGCCGCGGCCGCGCTGCGGTTCCACACGGTCAGCGCATGCCCGGCGCGCAGCAGGTTGTGCGCGATGGGCTGGCCCATCGTGCCCAGGCCGAGAAATCCGATGCTCATCGCAAACTCCTTGCACAACGCGAGGTGGATGCCGCGCCCCGCGCGGCGCAGCGCGCGCGTATCACGCGTCGAACAGGCCGCGCGCCGAACGCGGCTCGCAGCGCAGGTATTGCGGCGACGGCTTCAGCCTGGCGCCCAACGCGGCAGCGGCGTGCCACGGCCAGCGCGGGTCGTAGAGGATGCCGCGGGCCAGCGCGATCGCGTCGGCCTGGCCCGCGGCCAGGATCGCCTCGGCGTGCTGCGGCTCGGTGATCAGGCCGACCGCGATCACCGGCATGCGCACGTCGCGATGGATCGCCTCGGCCTGCGGCACCTGGTAGCCGGCCGCCAGCGCAATCTGCTGGCGGCGGTCGAGGCCGCCGCTGGACACGTGCAGGTAGTCGCAGCCCTGCGCCTGCAGCGCCTGCGCCAGCGCGACGCTCTGCGCCACGTCCCAGCCGCCCTCGACCCAGTCGGTGGCGGAGATGCGCACACCCACCGCGACCGGGGCCGACACCGCCGCGCGCACCGCCGCATGCACGCGCAGCAGCAGGCGCATGCGGTTCTCCAGGCTGCCGCCGTAGGCGTCGTCGCGCTGATTGCTCAGCGGCGACAGGAACTGATGCAGCAGGTAGCCGTGCGCGGCATGCAGTTCGATCAGCTCGAAGCCCAGCCGTTCGGCGCGCTGCGCCGAGGCGACGAAGGCCGCGACGATGGCGTCGATGCCGGCCAGGTCCAGCGCCTGCGGCGGCGGACCGTTCTCGGCGAAGGCCAGCGCCGACGGCGCCACGGTCTGCCAGCCGTTCGGCTGCCCCGGCGCGATCGCGCCGCCGCCGTCCCACGGCCTGTGCGTGGACGCCTTGCGCCCGGCATGCGCCAGCTGGATGCCCAGCGGCATCGGCGACCAGCGCCGCACCGAGGCCAGCACGCCGCGCAGCGCCGCTTCGGTGGCGTCGTCCCACAGGCCCAGGTCGGCGTAGCTGATGCGCCCGCGCGGTTCCACCGCGGTGGCCTCCAGGATCAGCAGGCCGGCGCCGGACTGCGCCAGCTGGCCGAGGTGGATGGTGTGCCAGTCGCTGGCCTGGCCGTGCTCGGCGGAGTACTGGCACATCGGCGCGATGACGATGCGATTGGACAACGACAGCGGCCCCAGCGCGAGGGGCGAGAACAGATGGCTCAAGGTGGCGTTCCGTGGGGGCGCCCGCTGCACTGCGGGCAGGCCGCCATTGCACTCCTGCTGCCGCTGCCGATCAACCACTGCGGATGGATCAGTTCGTGCGCGGATTCGGAACGCGCCGCGCCGCGGGGCGCTACGCGGCCACCGGCGGCAGCAGGAAATCCAGCGCCTGCGCGCAGGGCTGGGCCAGCTTCAGGCTCAGCAAATCGTCGCCGCGGGTGCGGCCCAGGTTGACCGCGGCAATCGGCAATCCGGCCCTGGCCGCGGCCTGCACGAAGCGGAAGCCAGAATACACCATCAGCGAGGAGCCCAGCACCAGCATCGCATCGGCCTGCTGCAGGTGCGCGAAGGCGGCGGCCACGCGCGCGCGCGGCACGTTCTCGCCGAAGAACACCACGTCCGGCTTCAGCACGCCGCCGCACCGGGTGCAGGCCGGCACCGCAAAGGCGGCGAAGTCCACGTCCTCCAGGTCGGCGTCGCCATCGGGCGCCTGCCCGGCCTGCAGCGTCGCCCAGTGCGGATTGCGCTGCAGCAGTTGCTGCTGGAAGTCCTCGCGCGGCAGGCGCCGTTCGCAGCCCATGCAGCGCACCACGTCCAGACGCCCGTGCAGGTCGATCACCGCTTCGCTGCCGGCGGCCTGGTGCAGGCGGTCCACGTTCTGGGTCAGCAGCAGCTCGACCTGGCCGCGCGCTTCCAGCTGCGCCAGCGCCGCATGCGTGGCATTGGGCCGGGCGTGGCCGAAGCGCGGCCAGCCGACCAGGCTGCGCGCCCAATAGCGCTGCCGCGTGGCCAGTTCGCCCATGAACACCTGGTAGGTGACCGGCTGCGCGCGCTTCCAGTCGCCGGCGGCGTCGCGGTAGTCGGGGATGCCCGAATCGGTGCTGCAGCCGGCGCCGGTCAGCACCAACAGGCGCCGGTGGCGCGCGAGGAACGCTTGCAGCGCTGCGGCGTCGGCGGACGCGTGATGCTGCGGCAATGGGCGCATCGCGGATGCTCGGTGACCACGGATAGCGCCTATCTTGGGCGCTGCCACCGACAACGCAAGGGCACGCATGAACGCGTGCAGCATGACCGCAATGCGCACACA
Organism: Xanthomonas hyacinthi; assembly: GCF_009769165.1. NCBI lineage: Bacteria > Pseudomonadati > Pseudomonadota > Gammaproteobacteria > Lysobacterales > Lysobacteraceae > Xanthomonas > Xanthomonas hyacinthi. The sequence goes on along the minus strand of NZ_CP043476.1, from coordinate 2,078,467 downwards.
AATCGCCCGCGCTACAGGAGATTGCTGACCTCGATCAGGTTGCCGTCCAGATCGCGGAAGTACAGCGACAGGATCGGGCCGGTGGCGCCGGTGCGCTGCACCGGGCCGTCCTCGATGGCGACCGCCGCCGTCTCCAGTTCGCGGCGCACCTGCGCCAGCGGCGTGGCGGTGATGAAGCACAGGTCGCCGGAACCGGGCGTGGGCGCGCGCGCCTTCGGCTCGAACTCGCGGCCGGCGGCGTGCAGGTTGATCTTCTGCCGGCCGAACGCCAGCGCGGTGCGGCCTTCGCCGAAGCGCTGCACCTGCAGGCCGAGCACGCGCGCGTAGAACGCGCAGCTGGCGTCGATGTCGGCGACGGTGAGGACCAGGTGGTCGAGATGGTCGATCTGCATGCATGCCTCCGAATGACGGAAACGATGAGGCGGCCTGCGCTATTCGCCGCGCGGCGGATGCGGGCCGAAGCGGCCGTAGGGCCGGCTGTCGTCGGCGCCGCGGCGCAGCACCTGCGCGGCGACCAGCGCGATGCCCAGCAACAGCAGGCAGCAGCCGGCCAGCGCGTTCCAGCCGCCGTGCAGCCAGGCCGCGCCGCTGAGCGAGCCGATCAGGCTGGCACCGCTGTAGTAGGCGAGCAGGTACAGCGACGCGGCATGGCCCTTGTTGCGCCCGCCGAGGCGGCCGACCCAGGCGCTGGCCGCCGAGTGCGCGACGAAGAAGCCGATGGTCAGCAGCACGATGCCGGCGATGACCAGCGCCAGCACGTGCGCGATGGTCAGCGCCACGCCGAATGCGGCCACCGCGATGCCGGCCAGCACCACCGGGCCGCGGCCGAAGCGGTCCGAGGCCGCGCCGGCCACCGAGGAGGACACGATGCCGAACACGTAGGCGCTGAAGATCAGCCCCAGCTGGCTCTGGCTGAGGCCGAACTCCGGCCCGCCCAGGCGGAACCCGGCGTAGTTGTAGACGCTGACGAACACGCCCATCGCCAGGAACGGGATCGCGAACAGCCACGGCAGGTAGCGGTCGCGCAGGTGCCCGCCCCAGGCCTGCAGGTGGAAGCGCAGGTTGATGCCGCGGCGGCGCACGAAATGCCGCGACGGCGGCAGCAGCAGCACGAAGCCGACCGCGGCCAGCAGGTCGATGGCGGAGACCGCCGCCAGCGCGGTGCGCCAGTCGAAATGATCGGTGAGCACGCTCATGCCGAGGCGCCCGACCATGCCGCCGAACGCGTTGCCGGCCACGTACAGGCCGGTGGCCGCGCCGAGCCTGGTCGCCGGCAATTCCTCGGCCAGGTACACCATCGCCACCGCCGGCACCCCGCCCAGGGCGACGCCGGACAGCCCGCGCACCACGACCAGCGCGCCCCAATGCGGCAGGCACGCGGCGAGCAGGTTGAGCAGCGCCGCCAGCGCGATCGACACGAACATCAGCCCGCGCCGGCCGAGGTTCTCCGACACCGCGCCGGCGCAGAAGATCGCGATCGCCAGGCCGCCGGTGGCCAGCGACAGCGGCAGCGAACTGGTCGCCGCGTCGACCCCGAATTCGCGCGCGAACGCCGGCAGCAACGGCTGCACGCTGTACAGCAGCGAGAAGGTGGCGAAACCGGCCAGGAACAGCGCCAGGCGGATGCGCAGCAGCGGCGCAGCGTCCACGGCGTGCAGCGGCGGGCATTGGCTGGAAGTAGTCACAACGACGCGGCAACGAACAAGGGCGGCCAGTATTTGCCTGCACCGCTCCGGCGTCCAATATATGATCCAGGCATTCTCCATATCTTCTGGATATGACATGGAACTGCGCCATCTGCGCTATTTCCTGGCCGTGGCCGAGGCCGGCCATTTCACCCGCGCCGCCGCGCAGCTGGGCATCCAGCAGCCGCCGCTGAGCCAGCAGATCCGTGCGCTGGAACAGGAACTGGGCACACCGCTGTTCCTGCGTACCCCGCGCGGCGCCGAGCTGACCGAGGCCGGCCGCGCGTTTCGGGTCGAGGCCAAGCGCGTGCTCGCCGACCTGGAACGCGCCGGCGACGCCGCCCGCCGCGCCGCCCGCGGCGAGAGCGGCGTGCTGCGGCTGGGCTTCACCGCCTCGGCCGCGTTCAACCCGCTCGTGCCGACGCTGGTGCGCAACTTCCGCCGCGGCTGGCCGGCGGTAGCGCTGGCGCTGGAGGAAACCAACACCGCCGGCCTGCTCGCCGCGCTGGTGCAGGGGCGCCTGGATGCGGCCTTCATCCGCTACAGCGTGGTCACCCCGCCCGAGCTGCAACTGCTGAAATTTCCCGACGAGCCGATGAAGATCGCGGTGCCGGCCGCGCATCGGCTGGCCAAGCGCCAGCGCGCGCCGCTGGCGGCGCTGGCCGGCGAGGCGTTCATCCTGTTTCCGCGCAGCTTCGGCACCAGCCTGTACGACGAAATCCTCGAGGCCTGCCGCCAGTCCGGCTTCGAACTGCAGATCAAGCAGGAAGCACCGCAGATGTCGTCGATCGTGAACCTGGTCGCGGCCGAACTCGGCGTCTCGGTGGTGCCGGCCTCGACCACCCAGGTGCAGCTGCCGGGCGTGCGCTACCTGGACATCGAAGGCCGCGTGCCGATGGCGCGGCTGGCGCTGGCGGCGCTGCCGGCCACCGCGCAGGCGCTGCCGGTGGTGCGCCAGCTGTGGCAGCTGGCGCAGGCGCATGCGGCGGGGAAGCGCCGATAGCATCCGGTGGGAGACACAAGCGACTCCGGGTGGCCTCGGGCCATCAGTCGCGACGGGCTTTTATACCGGTAATGCCTGTCGCGGTTGAAACCGCTCCTGCAGGAAGCGCGCGATTGGTTGGCTGGGTGCCCTGTGGGAGGGACTGCAGTCCCGACAGCATCCGACGCCAGAGGGTTCGCCACTGCGCTTGTCGCGGTTGAACCCGCATTCGTCATGCCGTGATCGCCGCCTGCGCGCCTCACACCGCGCGCTTACCTGCCGGCGAACGGAGAACGGCCGTAGAACCGCGTCAGGTGCGCGGCCACTTCCGGCATCTCGCGCTGCAGCCGCTCCGGCGCGGAGAAGTGGTATTCGCTGACCACGGCGAAGAATTCTTCCGGCGCCTCGGCGGCATAGGCGTCGATCGCGCTGGCGCGGCCGCGGTCCACGCGCTTGCAGAACGCGTCGTAGCTGCGCTGGAAATCCGCCGCCCAACGCCGTTGCCAGTCGCGCGGCAGCGGCGGCGTGCCGTCCAGCGCGCCGTCGAGCACGTCGAGCTTGTGCGCCATCTCGTGCACCGCCACGCAGTAGCCGGCGCGCGGGTCGTCCAGGTCGGCCTGCACGTCGGCCCAGGACAGGATCAGCGGGCCGCTGTCCCAGGATTCGCCGATCAACTCGTCTTCCCATTCGTGCAGTACGCCGGCCGCATCGACGTGGCTGCGCTGCACGCGGAACGCGTCCGGATACACCAGCAACTGCGACCAGCCGCGCAGACCCTCGGCACCGAACTCCAGCAGCGGCAGGCAGCACAGCGCGGCCAGCACGGTGCGCTGCGCCGCATCCAGGGTCAGCCCGGCCAGCGGCGAGATGGTCTTGCGCTGCAGGAACTGCGCGGCCAGCGTGCGCAGCTTGCGCGCGCGATCCGCATCCAGCGCCGCCACCCACGCGCAGCGCTGCCGCACCAGCTGCCAGGTCGCATCGTCGATCGCAACAGGCGCCGGCGCCAGCCAGCGCAACCAGCGTGGGATCAGCGGAACATCCCCGGCAGGAAGCTGTGCCACTTGGGCATGCGCAGGCGCGGCACCAGGTCGCTGTCGCTGTCGCCGCCGCTCGGCGCCGCGGCGGGCTTGGCGGCGGGCGGGCGCGCTGCCGTGGCCGGGCGTGCCTGGACGGCGTCCGCGTCGGTTGCGTCGGTATAGACGCAGTCGTTGCACTGCTTGCTGGCCAGCGCCTCGGACGCGTGGGCGGCGGCCAGCGGGAGCAGCAGCAGGATCAGGCACGGCAGGAAACGGCGCATCGTCGGCATCCAGGGCGAGCGGCGGTGAACCCCGATTCTAACGCGGTTTTCATCCGCTGCAGGGCCAATGCTGGGCGCGGGGAGGGCGCTTCCCGCATACTTTTCCGCTTCGAGGTCACGTCTTCAGGGGCGTGTGGATTGAAACGAGGCGATGGAATCTGCGTGGACGAGCGCGAACTACTGGCCCGGCTCAGCCAGGGCCGCCTTTCCGGCGACGCCCTGGCGCGCTCGTTCGGGCTGACCCGGGCCGCGGTGTGGAAGCGCATCCAGGGCCTGCGCGCGGCCGGGGTGGAGATCGACGGCCGCGCCGGCGAGGGCTACGGGTTGGCAAGGCCGCTGGAATTGCTGGAGGCCGAGCGTATCCGCGCCGCACTGGCGCCGGCCGCGCGCGCCGAGCTGGCCGGGCTGGAGATCGCCTGGAGCCTGGCCTCCAGCAACAGCACCCTGCTGGCGCGGCCGGCGCCGGTGCGCGGCAGCCAGGTGCTGCTGGCCGAGCGCCAGACCGGCGGCCGCGGCCGCCGCGGCCGGGTCTGGGCCTCGCCGCTGGCGGCGCACCTGTACCTGTCGGTGGCGCGCGGCTTCGATGGCGGGCTGGGGCGGCTGGGCGGGCTGAGCCTGGCCGCCGGCGTGGCCGTGGCCGAGGCGCTGCGCGCGGCCGGTTTCGCCACGGTCGGGCTGAAATGGCCGAACGACCTGCTCGTCGACGGGCACAAACTCGGCGGCTTGCTGGTCGAAGGCGGCGGCGAGTTCGCCGGACCGGCGCGGGCGGTGCTCGGCCTTGGCCTCAATGTGCGCATGCCGGCGGCCAGCGCCGCGACCATCGGCCAGCCGTGGACCGACCTGGCCACGCTGGCCGGTACCGGCGCCGAGGTCTCGCGCAACGCGATCGCCGCCGCGGTGTTGTCGCACCTGCTGCCGGCGCTGGCGCTGTTCGACGCCGATGGCCTGGCGCCGTTCCTGCCGCGCTATGCCGCGCTGGACCTGCTCGCCGGGCGCGCGATCCGCATCGACGAGGGCGGCGTCGCCCGCGAGGGCATGGCGCTGGGCCTGGCCGACGACGGCGCATTGCGGGTGGCCTTCGCCGATGGCGAGCGCGCGCTGCATGCCGGCGAAGTCAGCGTGAGGCCGGCATGAGCGACTGGCTGTTCGACCTGGGCAATTCGCGCTTCAAGTTCGCCGCACTGGAGCACGGCCGCGCCGGTGCGGTGCAGGCCTGGGCGCACGGTGCCGAAGCGATGGACGCGGCGGCGGTGGCGGCGCTGCCGCGCGGCGAGGCCGCCTATCTCGCCAGCGTCGCCGCGCCGGCACTGACTGCGAGGGTGCTGGACGCCTTGCGCGCCCGCTTCGCCCGGGTGCAGGTGGCGCGCACCGCAGCCATCTGCGCCGGCGTGCGCATCGCCTACGCGCAGCCGCACAAGTTCGGGGTGGACCGCTTCCTGGCGCTGCTCGCCGCGCATGGCGGCGGCGATGTGCTGGTGGTCGGGGTCGGCACTGCGCTGACCCTGGACCTGCTCGATCGCGACGGCCTGCACCACGGCGGGCGCATCGCGCCGTCGCCGACCACGATGCGCCAGGCCCTGCAGCAGCGCGCCGCGCAGCTGCCGGCCGAGGGCGGCGACTATCACGAGTTCGCCGCCGATACCGCCGATGCGCTGGCTTCCGGCTGCGATGGCGCGGCGCTGGCGCTGATCGAGCGCAGCCTGCAGCGGGGCGAGGCGCTGCTGGCGCGGCGGCCGCGGCTGCTGTTGCACGGCGGCGGCGCGCCACCGTTGCTGCACGCGTTGCCGGCAGCCGAGCAGCGGCCATCGCTGGTGCTGGACGGGCTGGCACTGTGGGCGCAGGCGCACGCCGCGGCCGCGGCGGCCGGGTAGAATCCGCGCATGCTGGTCCGTGCCCTGCTCGTCGTCCTGACCATTCTCAATCTCGGCGTCGCGCTGTGGTGGGCGACGCAGCCGCAGACCCCGGCAGCGGTACCGATGCCGGCGCTGCCTGCCGGCGTGGGGACACTGCAATTGGTGCAGGCGCCGCAGGCTGCGCCACAGGCCGCCGCTGCGGCGCCGGCTGCGGCCGACCCCGCAACGTCGGCCGCTGTCGCTCCGATTCCCGGCGCGCCCGCCGCGGACGCGGCGGCGAGCACTGCGGTGCCCACCGCCGCATCGCCGGCCGCCGCCACAGCGCCGCCCGCGCCGGTCAAGGCGTCCAGTGCCGCAGCGGCCACCGCCGATCCTGCCGCCGCGCCGGTCTGTCTGAGCCTGGGGCCGTATCCGGACCGCGCCGCCGCCGAGACGGCCGTGGCCGCACTCGGCGCCGCCGCGCCGCGGCCGCGCCTGCGCGAGGTCGGCGACGACGACGCCACCAGCTTCCGCGTGCTGCTGCCGACCATCGGCGGCGAGGACGGGGTCGAGGCCGCGGTCGAGCGCATCGTCGCCGCCGGCATCCGCGACTACTACCCGATCCGCCAGGGCGAGGCCGGCAACGCCATCGCCCTGGGCCAGTACCGCAGCCGCGAAGGCGCCGAACGCCGCCAGGCCGAACTGGCCCGCGCCGGCTTCAACGCCGACCTGATTCCCAGCGGCGGCAGCGGCCAGTCGCGCTGGTGGCTGGACCTGCGCGCCGACTCCGCGGCGCAGGCCGCGGCGCGGCGCCGGCAGCTCGGCGCAGCGCGGCAGCGCGCGCTGGACTGCGCCACGCTGCGCTAGAATGCCGCGCTGCGTCTGCGCTTCGCGATCTGCGCAGGCCGGCGCAGATCGCGGTCCGGCCGCGGCGATGTGCCGCAGCGGCCTGCCAGCAGGTAGACTGCGACGGCCCGCCGTGCGGGTACTGCCATGGTTTCCGTGCCGCTTTAGCTCAGTCGGTAGAGCAACTGATTTGTAATCAGTAGGTCGTCCGTTCGATTCGGACAAGCGGCACCATCTCTCGTAGTCAGCGCCGCTTTGCGCTGCTCTTTCTGGACTTCGGCTGCAGCCTGGCCGCGCGCTGTTCCAGGTACTCGCCCAGCAGCCCGAGCGGCTTGACGCCGAGCGCTTCGGCGAACTCCACCAGCTCCACGGCATCGATGCGCCGCTCCCCGCGCTCGCACTTGGACACGAAGGTCTGCGTGTTCCCCAGCCGTTCGGCCAGATCAACCTGCGACACGCCAGCCCGCTTGCGGGCCGCCTTCAGGACGGTCAGCAGTAGCTGGTAGTCAGAGTTGTGGGTCGATTGGGCCATCGTGCGGTGACAGGCAGGTCACCGCACGCTAGAGTCCGTATTGGATTAGTCCAAAATAGATTATTTACTGGCGTTGCTTGGGGGGAGTGCATGAAGCGGATAGGGATTCTTCTGGTCGTCCTGGTGGTCCTGGCTTGGATCGGGTCGAAGCTGGTGCCACGCAGCGAGCCCGTGTCTGCCGCTGCACCGGCAACTGCGGCAGCGGCACTGCCTAAGCAGGCGCAGGAGCCTGCGGCACCGCAGCCCGAGCGCCCCATGTCGGCGGCCGAGAAGAAGGCGCAGCAGGATCGGCGTGGTCGCCTGCGGCAGGGTCAACGCCAAGAACAGCTACGGTGGGTACATGGGCTTCCGGCGCTTCGTGTTCGGCGACGGAAGGGTCATCCTCGAAGGGCGGGACATCGAATGGGCTTGGGGCGCGTGGTTATTCGTCCTGGCCCCGCTTTCGTTGGCCGCCTCTGACCTCTCACCGTTGCGTGCCCCGTTCCAACTCCCCGACGATCGCGTCGATTACGCCGCCGCCAAGCTGGCAGTGGACCGCATCATCGACCCGTCCACCGACACCGCGGCCGTGCGCTGGCAGCTCGACGACTGGGAACGCGCTGTGCGCGGCGAGGTGCCCGCCAACCCGACGGCGCGCCAAGTTCTCGACGCGTTGCTCAAGACGCTCTACGTGCCAGGCGAGTGGAACCAGGGCCAGGCCGTTCACCTACGACTTGTCGGACCCGTTGGGCAAGAATCCGAAGAACAAGCAATTGGTCACCTATTTGGCCACGCGCAAGGGCAACTGCGTTTCAATGCCCATTCTCTTTGCAATCCTGGGCCAGAGGCTGGGCTTGCCTGTCGCGTTGGCCACCGCGCCCAACCACGTGCTCGTGAAGTTCGCCGACGACGAGCAGCAGGCGTGGGTGAACGTGGAAGCCACCGCCGGAGGCTTCAAATGGGATTCCAGCTACGAACGCGAAACAGGCATCACCGAGCAGGCGATGGATAACGGGCTTTACCTTCACCCGCTGCTGCCCCACGAGGCTGTGGGCGTCATCGCCAGTTCGTTGATGGAGCACTACGGCGCCAAACAAGATGCCGAATCATTGATGGCGGTGGCCGACCTGGCGCTGGCATCCAACCCCAAAGACTCGGTGGCTATGATTTGGAAGGCAAACGCCTACTACCTCCAGATTCAGCACCGCTACAAAGCGAAGTATCCCAACCCGGCGGACGTGCCTCCTGAGCTTCACGAGGATTACCGCCGCTTGAGCAACGAGAACCTGGCGTGGTTCGCCAAGGCCGAATCGCTCGGCTGGACGCAAAAAACGCCGGAGCAGGAAGCCAGCTACCTACAATCCATCCAGCGCGAACGCGCGAAAAGGGAGCAGTGATGCGCATTACCATTCCAGGACTGTTGACCGTGGCGCTGTGCGCCATTGCCTTCAACGCGTCCGCGCGATTCGTTTCAACCGACCCCGTCCAGGCCGACCCGAACACGGGCGCCAACTACAACCGCTACTGGTATGGAAACAACAATCCCTACCGTTTCACCGATCCAGACGGACGCCTGTCGCGTGGCACCGGTTGGACGGACAGGCAGTGGAAGCAGTTCGACCGCGCCCAGCAGAGCGCCGCCGGCAGCCTGGAGAAGGCCGCGGGCAAGATCACCGGCGCGATGGCCGAAGGCGGCAAAGCGCTCCAGCGCGCCGAGAAGGCATTCGAGCGCAACTTCGGTGCTGGCTCAGCTACGCCAGGGAATATGGCCAAGGCTGCCTCAGACATGAGTTCTATGGCTGCGGCATTGCGGGATACCAGTGCAGGAGCCATTCCAGCTAATGGCATGACGGGCGCGCAAATCAACGCCACGTATGGTGCCGGTGGAGATACCTTGGCGGGGGTGCCTACCACCGGGCCGAAAATGGTCATCGTCAATACTACGCATGCGAGTTTCAATGATCCGTCGAGGTTAGCTTGGGGAGCGGGTCACGAAACCGGGCATGCCGTGCTGGGGCATAAAGACCAGTTCTTCAATGGCGACACGGCATACAAGTACGGGACCCCTCAGCAACAAAACATCTTCAAGACGCTGCCCAGCCAGCAGCGCCTTATCAATCCTGACCACATCATGGACCAAGCTCGATGAGCAGGTTTCTGGCTGTCGCCTTGCTGTGCATGGTGATAGCTGCCTGTGCTAGCCCATTTCGACGCGCGGAACCTCAGGATTTCAGTGTTTCGGTGGTTGATAACCCGACGGAAAAGCGATACGACGTAGCCCTAACGTCTGCCGTCGGCGCGCCTTTATGCCTTTCGAAGGAAAGCTGGCCTGCCGAAGACGGCACATTTCCGATGGGGTACGAAGGGGCAGTCTTGACCACGACCACCGGCCCTCTGCATCCGAAAGCAGCTATGACGGCATACTGCCCCGGAGGATGTGGTGAGGTTCGCTTGGAGCCAGGCCAGACCTTACGGGCAAGCGTTGCCTATGCAGCATTTGGTGATGCGGAGGTCATCGCAGTTGACCCTGCTCGCTCGCTATCGTTTCCCGTTTATCCCTACTACTGCACACGGTAGTTTCTGCTTCCAATGACGTTCTCGGTCACCTTTGACGGATGATCGGGAATGTTGGTGTCGGCACGCGAGTCAGGCCGGTACTATGTGAACTAATCGGGTTGGCGATCAGCCCGAGGATCGTCGGCAATGGCTATGGCGATCAGAAGTGCTTTCGGTGGCAAGAACAGCCGAGGCCAGCCCAGCATGACGAACTGAGCAGCCCATCTCTGCGACGCACAGCAGGCCCAGTCCCCCGGCGCCATTCCGCCGCCGCGGGAATGCTGGAGATGGAGCACGCCTGTGACTACCCCCGAACTCAAGAAGCTCACCCCCGAGGAGCTGGCCGAACTGCACGCACTGCCCGACGAGGTGATGGTCAAGCCCGAGGAGGCCGCGGCAACCCTGCGGCTCAAGCGCGCCACGTTGGCGTGGTATCGCTGCCATGGAGGCGGCCCAAAGTACGTCCGCGTCGGACCGAAGCTGATCCGCTACCGCATGGGCGACCTGCGCAAGTACATGAACGGACAGCAGATGAGCGAGGGCGTCCGCAAGGTCGCCGCCGCGATGCTGGCCGCCCGCACCGCCAATGCATCAAAGGGGCCAGAGGAAATATCCACTTCAACCGCATATTTCCTCCGGCCCCTTTTTCGGGCCCCTTTTTCGGGGCCCCTTTTTCGCCGCCCGGCCCCTTTTTCGCGGATCAGGTTGTAGAACATCTCCGCGAGGACAGGTCCATCCCCGCCGCCGGGAACGGCCAGTCCTCGTAGGTCCGGAGGATCCCGACGCGCGAGGCCGCGTCCACGACCGTGAAGCCACGCTCGATCACCCGCTTCACCGCCACGGCCCGGAACTCATCCGTGTACCGCCTGCAGTAGCTGCTCATAAACACCTCGGCCATTGCTGAATTATGGCTCCCGGATGTCCATGAAAAGCTGGCCGGTCCACGCGCGGCGGGCGCCTCTGCCACAATGCACGCATGTCCGACGCACCCGATACCGCCGTGCTGGTGGTGAATCTAGGCACGCCCGAGGCGCCGACCGCGCCTGCGGTCGCCCGCTACCTGGCCGAATTTCTCGGCGACAAACGCGTGGTCGCCATTCCCAGGCTGTTCTGGTGGCCGCTGCTGAACTGGGTGATCCTGCCGCGGCGCTCGCCGCGTTCGGCGCAGAAATACGCGCTGGTGTGGCTGCCGGAAGGCTCGCCGCTGGCGGTGTACACGCGGCGCCTGGCCGAGGGCATGCAGCGCGAACTGCCCGGCCAGCGCGTGGCCTGGGCGATGCGCTACGGCACGCCGGCGCTGGCGCCGGCACTGGACGCGCTGCGCGATGGCGGCGTGCGCCGGATCGTGGTGCTGCCGCTGTACCCGCAGTATTCGACCACCACCACCGCCTCGATCGAGGACGTGGTGCAGGCCTGGCAGGCGCGCAACCCGCAGCTGCCGGTGACCCTGATCGAGGACTATCCGACCGACCCGGCCTGGGTCGCGGCGGTGGCCGACAGCGTGCGCGCGCATTGGGCGCAGCACGGCCGCGGCGAGACCCTGTTCTTCTCCTTCCATGGCCTGCCGCAGCGCGTGGCCAACAACGGCGATCCGTACCCGCAGCGCTGCGAGGCCAGCGCGCAGGCGATCGCTGCGGCGCTGGGGCTGGGCGCCGGCGAATGGCAGCTCGGCTACCAGTCGCGCTTCGGCGCCGAGCGCTGGTTGCAGCCCTACGCCGAGCCGAGCCTGTGGGAATTGGCGGCGCAGGGCCGCAAGCGGGTCGATGTGATCTGCCCCGGCTTCGCCACCGACTGCCTGGAAACGCTGGAAGAAGTGGCGATGGGTTTCATCGAGACCTGCGCCGCGCGCGGCATGCAGGTGCGCTACATCCCCTGCCTCAACGACGCGCCGGCGCACGCGCGCGCGCTGGCGCAGCTGGCCGCCCGCACCGCATGAGCCTGCGCGAATTCGCCTGCCCGTCGCGGGTGGGCAGGCTGGCCGGGCTGCGCAGCGGCGATCCGCACGGCCCCAAGGTGTTGGCCCTGCACGGCTGGCTGGACAACGCCGCCAGCTTCGTGCCGCTGAGCGCGCAGCTGCCGCAGCTGGACCTGGTGATGCTGGATCTGCCCGGCCACGGCCACAGCGACGCGTTGCCGGCCGCCGCCGACTACCTGCTGACCGGCGCGCTGCATCCGCTGCTGGACGCGGCCGATGCGCTGGGCTGGGAGCGCTTCGCGGTGATCGGCCACTCGATGGGCGCGGCGATCGCCAGCACCCTGGCCGCGGCGGTGCCGCAGCGGGTGGAGAAGCTGGTCGCGATCGAAATGCTCGGCGGCCTCGCCGAGACCGTCGAGGGCACCCTGGAACGCTTGCGCGACAGCGTCGCCGCGACCCGCCGCGCCAACGCCACGCCGCTGCGCGTGTTTCCCGACCTGGCCGCGCCGGTGCGCGCGCGGATGCTGGCCAACCAGCTCAGCGAGCCGGCGGCGCGGCTGCTGGTGGAACGCGGAGTCATGCCGGTGGAGGGCGGCCATGTCTGGCGCAGCGACCGGCGCCTGACCCTGCCCACCGCGGTGCGGCTGAGCGAGGCGCAGGTGCAGGCGCTGCTGGCCGGCATCGAGTGCCCGGCGCGGGTGATCTACGCCGACCCGGCGCAGCCGTATTTCCCCGAGCCGCTGCGGCGCCAGCGTGCGGCGCGGCTGCGCCACGGCCGCGTGCACGTGTTGCCGGGCAGCCATCACCTGCACATGGAGCAGCCGGCTGCGGTGGCGGCGCTGTTACACGAGTTCCTGTGAAGCTTGTGTGTGCAGACAGAATTTCGCTAAAGTTCGCAGCACGCCTGCCGACAACAGGCATAGACGCGATACGTCTTGCGTTCGCGGCCCGATCCCGGCGTCCTGACATGCCGGCGTAGTGCCGCAAGGACCGGATCGTTCGCTGGCGCCGGAGGTCGTGCCAGGTGTGAGGTAGGCGGGGAGAGGGGGCCTGCCGAGCGCTGCGCATGGAGCTCTTCTGCCGCAGCGCTGAGGCGAACCCGCCGATCGGTTGCGTGTTCCGTCCGACCCATCGCCGCGGCGCAACGCGCCTTGAGGCGCTCATCCATATCCGAACAGGCCTGCCGGACCATCCCGCAAGGCCGCGCTTGTGCGTGCCCTGGGCCGGCTCGGCGTACGGGCAGGGACGCAGGTCCAGGTCCTCGCCCTTCGTTGCCGCGCGCGGGAGATGGATGACACGCCCTAGCTCAACAGCCGCCGCAACTGCGCTTTCAGGCGCCGTCCCTGTGCATGGAAATAGTCGCGCTCGGCAGGCCAGGCCGGGAACCGCGCTTCCACTTCGCGCCAGAACGCCGGCGAGTGGTTGGCCTGGAGCAGATGGCACAGCTCGTGGACCAGCACGTACTCGAATGCCGACGGCCGCCCCAGCACCAGCGCCAGATCCAGCGCCAGCGAGCCGTCCGGCGCCAGCGAGCCCCATTGCGAGGACATCACCTTCAGCCGCACCCGCGCCGGCGCGCGCGGCAGCGACGGCAGGTACTTGGGCAGCCAGCGGCCGACGTCGGCGCGCGCCTGCGCCTCGTAGAACTCGCGCAGCGCGCGCGCGATCGCCGCATCGCCGGCGCGCGCCGGCAACTGCAGCTGCGCGCCGTCGGCATCGACCTGCAGCCGCGCATAGCGGCCCTCGCTCCAGCGCAGCGGCAGGCGTTCGCCGCGCAGCGGCAGCCAGCCGGGCACGCCGCGCTGCAGGCCGGGTTCGTCGTCTTCGTCCTGGTAGCGCGCCAGCTGCTCGCCGAGCCAGTGCCGGTGCTCGAGCAGGAAGCGCTCGCCGGCCACCAGGCTGGCGCGCAGCGGCAGGGTCAGGCGCGCGCCGCGTTCGTCGACGCTGAGCTTGATCCGCCGCGCGCGCGGGTCGCGCACGCGCAACACCTCGATCTCGCGCTCGTCCAGCCGCAGGCGGACGAGGTCGCGTTCGACGGCCGCGGCGGGCGGCGCGAGCAGGCGACGGAGGAAATCGGGCATGCGCACAGCATACCGCCCATGCGCCTGCGCGCGATGACAGCGCGCGCCGATCGCGCCGCATGCTTCAGCTGAACGTCCGGGGCGGTTGCCCCGGGCCGCTTCAACGGAGGACCCGCGTAGCGCGCGTGCTGCCTCTTCACTGCAGATACCGGCTGCAGCCGCGGGGAACGGTTGGCCGTCTCCGGCAGGCAGCCGCCATCGCGCAGAGGGGAGCAGCAAGACCCGCAGCCGCGCTGAAGCGCTGGCGATACTGCCTGCTGCGTGGCTTCGGAACCGGCGGCGACCATGGCGCGAGGTCGCCCGAAGCCCCAACAGCCCCTCCAGCGGGGCCGCCTCGGCCCTCCCTTCCAGAAGCAACTCAAGACGGTGCGACAGCGACCGCCCTGCCCTCAGCGCCGCGCCGCCTCGCTCGCATCGCGCGCCGGCTTGAACTCCGAACCCTCGTCCCAGCGCGGCCACTCGCGGCTGTCGGCCAGGCGCTGGCCCAGGGCGTACAGCAGCAGCGTGTCGGCCGCATGCCCGGCCGGATCCCAGGAGGCGCTCCAGCGATCGCAGGGCTGGTGGTAGCAGTCGGCGAAATAGCGGTCGCGGATCGCCTTGCCCGCAGCCACGCCGCCGTCGCGCTTGTCCAAGCCCGGCCCGACGGTGATCGCCGGCACCCCGGCGCGGGCGAAGGCGAAGTGGTCGGCACGATAGAAGAACCCCGCCTCCAGGTTCGGATCCGGCGAATAGGCGCGGCCGCGCGCCTGCGCCGCCGCGGCCAGGTCGCGTTCCAGCGACACCCGCCCGCGGCCCCACGAGGCGATGTCGCGGGTGGCGCCGTCGGGGCTGAACATCTCGCTGTTGATCACCGCCACGGTGGTCGCCAGCGGCGCCAGCGGATGCGCGGCGTAATAGGTCGCGCCGAGCAGGCCCTTCTCCTCGGCGGTGAGCGCGATGAAGTATAGCGTGCGCTGCGGCCGCGGCCCGGCCGCGAACACCCGCGCCAGCTCCAGCACGCTGGCCACGCCGGTGGCGTTGTCGATCGCGCCGCGGCGGATGCGGTCGCCGCTGGCGTCGGCCGCGCCGATGCCGAACGCGTCCCAATGCGCCGAGTAGATGACGGTCTCCTCGGGATGCGTGGCGCCTTCCAGCTTGGCGACCACGTTGTGGGTGACCACGCGCTCGCGCTTGAGCGCGAAGCGCACCGACAACGTCGCATCGCCCAGCGCCTGCGGGCGGAAGTCGGCACGCTGCGCGCGCTTCTTCTCCGCCTCGAAATCCAGCCCGGCGCGCTGGAACAGCGACACCGCCAGCGCGCGCTGCATCCAGCCGCGCACCGGCACGTGCTGCGCGCGCGCCTGCGCGTCGCTGCGCTCGATGTCGAACAGCGGCGACAGCCCGGAACTCTTCACCGTGGCCCAGTCGTACGCCGCCGGCGCGGTCTCGTGCACGATCAGCACGCCGGCCGCGCCCTGCCGCGCGGCTTCCTCGTACTTGTAGGTCCAACGCCCGTAGTAGGTGACCGCACGGCCGTCGAAGGCGCCGGGCTGCGGCGTCTCGAAGTCGGCGTCGTTGATCAGCATCACCGCGATCTTGCCCTTCAGGTCCACGCCCTTGTAGTCGTCCCAGCCGCGCTCGGGCGCATGGATGCCGTAGCCGACGAATACCAGCGGCGCGTCCTTCAGCGCCACCTTGGTGCCGGGGCGCAGGCTCTGCAGCACCACGTCCTCGCCGTTGACCAGCGCCTGCGACGCGCCGGCCACGCGCAGCGTCGCCGTCACCGGCCCGTCCACCTGCGCGCGCACCAGCGGCACCGCCTGGGTCCAGCCGCCGTTGTCGCCGCCCGGCTGCACGCCGGCCAGACGGAACTGCTCGCTGAGATAGGCGATGGTCTTGTCCTCGCCGGGCGTGGCCGGCGCACGGCCCTCGAACGCATCGGAGGCCAGCGTGCGCACATGCCGCTCCAGCGCCTCGGCATCGATGCCGCCGCCGGGCAGCACCTCGTTGGCGGCCTGCGCGGCGCCCCCCATGAACAGGCAGGCGGACAACAGCAACATGCGCATCGGATTCACGGCAACGACCTGAAAAAACCTGGCCGCACAGTGTAGAGCGTGACACCGTCACGAAACAGCAATGAGGTGGATCGAGACGCGAGAAGCGCAGACAGCTGCTTTTCCCGATTCCCGATTCCCCATTCCCGGCCCCTCAACGATCCAGCCAGCAGGCCAGGCCCTGCGCATTGAGCTCGATATCCATCTGCAGCACCCGCTCCACGCCGGCATCGTCGAGCGGGCAGCCATGCAGCCGCGCGCGCTCCAGGTACAGCGCGCTCAACGCCGCGACCAGGCAGCGATGGCGATCGGAGCGACCGTCGCAACCGCGCGCGATCGCCACCATCGCATCGAGTTGTTCGAACAGATCCGCCGCCAGCGTATCCGCCGCGCCGACCGGGCCGTAGTGGGTCAGATACAGCGTTTCCGGCGCATAGCCGAGCATGCGCTGGATCGAGGCGCGCATCGCCTCCGGATCGAACTGCACCGGCGAGGACGTCGGGATCACGAACGCGCCCTGTGCGCTGGCCAGTTCGCGATACGCCAGCCCAAAGGTGTCGCCGCTGAACCAGCTACGGCTGCGCGCGTCCCACACGCACAGATGATGGCGCGCGTGGCCGGGCGTATCGATGCACAGCAGTTCGCGCTCGCCCAGCCACAGCCGATGGCCGTCCTCGGCGACGACGACGCGTTCGGCCGGCACCGGCAGGATCGTGCCGTAGCTGCGCGCGATCTCGGCCTCGCCATACACCGCGGTGGCGCCGGCGATCAGCCGCGCCGGAGCGATCATGTGCGGCGCGCCGCGCGGATGTACCAGCAGGCGCGCGTTCGGCAACTGCTGCAGCAGCGCGCCGGCGCCACCGGCGTGGTCCAGATGCACGTGGGTCAGGATCAGCCAGTCCACGTCGCCCGGCGCCAGGCCGGCGCCATCGAGCGCGGCGAGCATTGCCGGCAGCGAGTGGCTGGTGCCGCAATCGACGAACGCGCCGCGCCCGTTCTCCACGATCAGGTAGGCCGCATCGAACTGCGCGCGCTGGAAGCCGGTGTCGATGAGATGGATGCTGGGGTCGCGTGGCATGGCGCAGGGCGGTGGCTGGGCGAAGCTCCATTCTAGGCCGTATGGAGGTTGTTGCCAGCCCTGCTGGCTACGCCTCGGTCTTCAAGCCATCCACGGCACCCGCGGTTGCCATCGGGACATGCGGTCCTGGCGGACTGCGGCGCGAATGACCCGCCATGACGGTCGACTGCGATCTTCGGCCGTTGTGGGAGGGACTTCAGTCCCGACGCCTTATCGCCAAAGCCTCGTCGGGACTGAAGTCCCTCCCACAACCATTCATGGCCCGGCCCGCTGTCTACCCTCAGCCCGCGTCGCGCAGCCGCTGCAGCGCGGCCAGCACGGCCTCGGCCGGCACCGCCAGGGTTAGCTCCGCGCCGTGTAGCGCATCGGCCTGCGCGACCTGCTTGAGCGTGCCGATCACGCGCCCGGCCTCGCGCGGCGACTCGAAGCCGCCGCTCTGCAGCAGCAGCGCGCCTTCGCCATCGAGCAGCTTGAAGTAGAAACGGCCGTCGCCTTCGCGGTACTGCTTGAAGCTCGGCAGCGCCGGCCTGGCCTGTGCCGCATCGGCCTGCCCGGCCTCACGCAGCGACAGGTCGCGCAGACCCACCGCATAGCGCAACTCGGCCAGGAACGGCGTGGCATGGCGCGCGCGCAGGCGCTGCGCGTTATCGCGCAGGATCGCCTCGATGTCGCCCGGCCGCGCCATCAGCGCCTCGTAGCGCGCACGCATCGGCGCGATCTCCGCATCGATGCGCGCGAACAACTGCTGCTTGGCCTCGCCCCAGCCGATACCGCCGGCGAAGGCCTGCGCGAACGCGGCCGTTTCCTCGACAGTGGCGAAGGCCTGGTACAGCTGGAACAGCGCCGACCCCTCGGTGTCCTTCGGCTCGCCCGGCGCGCGCGAATCGGTGACGATCGCGAACACGCGCTTCTTCAGCTCCTCGCGCGGAGCGAACAACGGAATCGTGTTGTCGTAGCTCTTGCTCATCTTGCGCCCGTCCAGCCCGGGCAACGTCGCCACGTTCTCGTCGATCAGCGCTTCGGGCAGGGTGAAATAGTCGCGGCCGTAGACGTGGTTGAAGCGCTGGCCGAAATCGCGCGCCATCTCGATGTGCTGGATCTGGTCGCGGCCCACCGGCACCTGCTGCGCGTTGAACAGCAGGATGTCGGCGGCCATCAGCACCGGGTACATGAACAGTCCGGCGCCGACCCCGGCATCGTCGTCCTCGCCGTCGGCGCGGTTCTTGTCCACCGCCGCCTTGTAGGCGTGGGCGCGGTTGAGGATGCCCTTGCCGGCGACGCAGGTCAGGAACCAGGTCAGCTCGTTGGTTTCCGGCACGTCCGACTGCCGGTAGAACCACACCTTCGACGGATCCAGCCCGGCCGCCAGCCACGACGCGGCGATCTCCAGGGTCGAGCGCTGGGTGCGCGCCGGGTCCTGCGCCTTGATCAAGCTGTGCAGGTCGGCCAGGAAATAGAAACTCTCGATGCCGGGCCGCAAGCTGGCCTGCAGCGCCGGGCGGATCGCGCCGACGTAGTTGCCCAGGTGTGGGGTGCCGGAGGTGGTGATGCCGGTAAGGACGCGGGTGGTCATGCGGAGGGATCGGCGGCCGGAAGAAAACCCGGCGAGTTTAACCGCTGCGCGGCAACCCCGTTCCGGCGCATGGCGCGTTCAACAGCAGGTCCCTTCCGTGGAGTCGCCGTGATGCGCAAACCCGCCCGCCTGTTTTTCCCGACCCGCCCGATCGTCCCGATCTCGATCGCCTTGCTGTGCATCGGCCTGATGTGCGGTTTCCGCCCCTACCCTGCGCCGCCCGCGCTCTCGCCGCTGGTGACGCTGCGCGTGATCGACCGCGACGCCGACGGCGCCGACCTGCCGCAATACGCAAAGCGCGGCGAACGCTGGATCGCTGCCGAACCGGGCCACCGCTATGCGCTGCGCCTGACCAACCGCAGCGACCGCCGTGTGCTGGTGGTGCTGTCGGTGGACGGGGTCAACGCGGTCAGCGGCGAAACCGCGTCCAGCGACCAGCGCGGCTACGTGCTGGACCCATGGCAGAGCAGCGAGATCGCCGGCTGGCGCAAGTCGCAGCGCGAGATCGCGCAGTTCGTGTTCACCGACCTCGCCGACAGCTACGCCGCGCGCACCGGCCGCCCCGACAACGTCGGCGTGATCGGCATGGCGGTGTTCGACGAGGCGCCGACGATCGTGCCGCAGGCGAGCGTCGAGCAGCGCCGCGAGCGCGCGGACGCGCCGATGGCGGCGGCCGCCCCCGCGGCAGCCGCGCGAATGCAGGAAAGCGATGCCGCGCTGGGCAAGGCGCAGCGCCTGGGCACCGGCCATGGCGAACGCGAATGGTCGCCCTCCAGCGTCACCGCGTTCGAACGCGCCAGCGACGTGCCGCAGCAGCGCCTGCAACTGCGCTACGACAGCCGTGCGCGGCTGATCGCACGCGGCGTGATCCCGCGGCCGCGGCGCTACCCGCGCGTGGCCGCGGCAGCGGATGCCTTCCCCGGCGACTTCGTGCCGGATCCGCCGCTGCGCTGAGCCGCGCGAGGCAAAAAAAACGGGCCGGCAAGCCGACCCGTCTTTCGTCACCGAGCGCGGGGCTCAGTTCTTGGCAGCGTCTTCGACCTTCTCGCCGGCGCTCTTCACGTCCTTGCCGGCACCGGCAACCGTGTTGCAGCCCGACAGCAGGCCCACCGAGAACATCGCCAGCAGCATCCACGCAAAAGTACGCTTCATAGGTCTTACTCCTTCATTGGTCATGGGAACGCGGCGTGCGGCCGCGTCAGGGTTACGCATTGGGTAGATCGGTAAAGCCAAGCCACTGCGGAAGATCGCTCAGCACTTGCCGTCGCTGCAATCGTCGGCCTTGTGTTCCACCTTCTGGCCGGCCTCCTGCATGTCCTTGCCGGCGCCGGCCATGGTGTTGCAGCCAGTCAGCATGCCCGCACAGAACAGGGTCAGCAGCATCAAGGTGAGCAGTCGCTTCATCGTGGAGTCCTCGCAGTGGATCGGTCTGGTGGCAGCGGCGATCGCCGTTGCCGAGCTGCCGTCTGGCGGTGAATCTGACTTCATGACTGTGGATTTCACGTGAATGAAGCGTCGCAATGTTCAGCTTTGTGCCGAAAGGCGCATCAGTCGCGCATCAGCGTGGACTTGCCGAACAGGCTCTCGACCAGGTCCACCGCCAGCTCGGCGGTCAGATTGCGATGGTCCAGCACCGGATTGAGCTCGACGATGTCCAGCGAGCCCATGCGCCCGCTGTCGGCGATCATCTCCATCACCAGCTGGGCTTCGCGGTAATTCGGCCCGCCGGGCACGGTGGTGCCGACGCCGGGAGCGATGCTGGGGTCGAGGAAATCCACGTCGAAGCTGACGTGCAGGTGGGTCTCGGCATCGACCCCGTCCAACGCCGCCTCCATGGTCCGCTTCATGCCCATCTCGTCGATGTAGCGCATGTCGTACACATCGATGCGGCGCTGCTTGATCAGCCGCTTCTCGTCCGGATCCACCGAGCGGATGCCGATCTGGCGGACCTGCTCCGGGCGCAGCGCCGGCGCGGCGCCGCCCAGTTCGGTCAGCGCCTGCGGCCCCAGCCCGCACAGGCAGGCCACCGGCATGCCGTGCACGTTGCCCGACGGGGTCACCTCGCTGGTGTTGAAGTCCGAATGCGCATCCAGCCACAGCACCCGCAGCTTGCGCCCCTGCTCGCGGCAATGCCGCGCCACCGCGGTGATCGAGCCGATGCCCAGGCAATGATCGCCGCCAAGCATGATCGGCATGCGCCCGGCGCGCAGCTCGGCGTAGCTGGCCTCCATCAGCGCACGGTTCCAGGCCACCACCTCGTCCAGGTGGCGGTAGCCGCCGACCGGGGACTGCCACGGGTTGCGCGGACCGTCGAGGTTGCCCAGATCGCGTACCTCGATGCCGCGATTGGCCAGCGCCTCGTGCAGGCCGGCGATGCGCAGCGCCTCCGGGCCCATGCGCGCGCCACGGTGACCGGCACCGATGTCGGTAGGAACGCCGATCAGGGATACCGGCAGAGAACAGGAATTCATGCGCACGCGCTCCAGCAATAGTGTGCGCCAGTCTAACCAGCCGGCCGCAACCCGACCCGCCGCGGCGCGGCAGGCCGCGCGCACTCATTGCCGATTCATTGCGCTGTGACTAACTTCAAGGACTTGCAGTATCTTGCTGCGGACCTATTTCGGAAGCCCGCCATGCCCCGCCTGCCGCGCCTCGCCCTGTTGTTGAGTACCACGCTGTTCGTCGGCCACGCCGTGGCCGGCCCGGAAGAAGACGAGCGCGCCCGCAACGCGCTGCGCGTGCTGAGCGACATCCAGCAGATCCCGGAGCAATCCATCCCCGACAAGCTGCTCGACGAGGGCCGCGCGATCGTGGTGATCCCGGACACGCTCAAGGCCGGCCTGGTCATCGGCGGCCGCCGCGGCCACGGCCTGATGTCGGTCAAGCGCCCCGACGGCACCTGGTCCAACCCGGTGTTCGTCAAGCTCACCGGCGGCAGCATCGGCTTCCAGGTCGGCGTGCAGTCCTCCGACGTGGTGCTGGTGTTCCGCAACGACCGCAGCCTGGACAACATCGTCAACGGCAAGTTCACCCTCGGCGCCGATGCCGGCGTCGCCGCCGGCCCAGTCGGGCGCAACGCCTCCGCCGCCACCGACGGCCAGCTCAAGGCCGAGATCTGGTCGTGGTCGCGCGCGCGCGGCCTGTTCGCCGGGGTGGCGCTGGACGGCGCAGCGCTGCAGATCGACGATGCCGCCGATCTCAACGTGTACGGCAGCAACACCACCCCGCGGATGATCTTCGAAGGCCGCGCCACCGGCCTGCCGTCCAACGACGTGGTCGCCTTCCGCGACAAGCTCGAGGAAGCCACCTACGCGGCGCGGCAGAACCGCGGCACCTCCACGGCCACCCCGCCGCGACCGCAGCCGGCGGCGCACGCCGCACCGCCAGCGGTCGCCGCACCCGCCGACGGCGCCAGCACCGCGCCCTTGCAGGCCCCGCCGCAGACGCCGCCGCGGCAGGGCTTCCAGCCGGTGTCCGAAGGCGAGATCCGCACCGAGTCGCTGGACGGCAACCACTAGAATCCGCGGCACTGAACGCACCGCGGCGCGGTGCGTTATCCTGCTCGTTCCTTACGACTTCTCTGCGAGCGGATCATGGGCGGTTTTAGCATCTGGCACTGGCTTGTGGTGCTGGTGATCGTGCTGCTGGTGTTCGGCACCAAGCGGCTGACCAGCGGTGCCAAGGATCTGGGCAGCGCGGTCAAGGAATTCAAGAAAGGCATGCGCGACGAGGACAAACCCGCCGGCCAGCTCGGCGACGCGTCGCGCAGCAGCGAACAGTCCCGCGAGACCCAGACCCAGGCCGAACGCGACCGCGACGCGCGCTGAATCAGGAAGCCGCCGGCGTGTTCGATATCGGATTCAGCGAACTGCTGCTGATCGCCGTGGTGGCGCTGGTGGTGCTCGGCCCGGAACGCCTGCCCAAGGCCGCGCGCTTCGCCGGACTGTGGGTGCGCCGCGCGCGCGCGCAGTGGGACTCGGTGAAGCAGGAACTGGAACGCGAACTGGAGGCCGAGGAACTCAAGCGCAGCCTGCAGGACGTGCAGGCCTCGCTGCGCCAGGCCGAATCGCAGTTGCGCGACAGCGGCCAGCAGCTGCAGCGCGAGACCGACGCGCTGCGCCGCGAGATCGACCCGAGCGGACCGGAACCGCTCGCCGACGCCGCGCCGGCGCCCGCCGAACCGGCGACGCCAGCGCCCGAACCGCGGCCGCCGTCCAGCGTCCCCGCCGCCGCGGGGCCATCCACCGCGCCCACCACGGCGGCGGCGGCGATGCCGCACCCGCACGCACCCGCCGCCGCGCCGGCGCCTGGCGCCGCACCGCCCAGCGGCGACCCTGAGGCGCCGCGATGAATCCGGAAGCCGAAAGCAGCCTGATCGAGCATCTGGTCGAATTGCGCGCGCGGCTGATGCGCGCACTGATCGGCCTGGCCGTGGTGGTCGTGGCGTTGTTGCCGTTCTCCAAGCGCATCTACACCTGGCTGGCCGCGCCGATGCTCGCGCAGCTGCCGCTGGGCCAGAGCGTGATCGCCACCCATCCTGCCGGCGCGGTGTTGGCGCCGATCAAGCTGACCTTCTTCCTCGGCGTGTTCATCGCCGTGCCGTGGCTGCTGTACCAGGCCTGGGCGTTCGTCGCGCCGGGCCTATACCAGCGCGAGAAGCGCCTGGCGCTGCCGTTGCTGGCCTCGGCGGTGCTGCTGTTCTACGTGGGCTGCGCGTTCGCCTACTTCCTGGTGCTGCCGGCGGTGTTCCATTTCCTGACCACGTTCAAGCCGGACATCATCCAGCTCACCCCCGACGCAGGCTCCTACCTGGACTTCGTGCTGGCGATCTTCTTCGCCTTCGGCGCCAGCTTCGAACTGCCGGTGGCGCTGGTGATCCTGGCCCTGCTCGGCTGGGTCACCCCGCAGCAGCTGCGCGAAGGCCGTGGCTACGCGGTGGTCGGCATCTTCGTGCTGGCCGCGGTGCTGACCCCGCCGGACGTGGTCTCGCAGCTGATGCTGGCACTCCCGATGTGCCTGCTGTACGAGATCGGCATCATTGCGGCCAGTGCGGTAACCAAGAAGCCGGGAATCGAGGCTCGGGAATAGGGAATGGGAACGGCGTAGTGCGTCGGGGCTGAAGGCTCCCCGCACCAGCGGGCACCGCTTAGTGCCGCAGCAACCAGCGGATCTCGCCCGCACATCACGCAAAAAAGAAGCGGCCCCGAAGGGCCGCCTGCTGTTGCTGTTACCGATTCCCGATTCCCGATTCCCCGTTCCCGATTCCCAGCTCTCAAGCTGCAAACACATTCGAAGGCGGCGGCACCGCCGACGCGGCATCGCCGCGGTGCACGAACATCTGCTTCCACGCCGCGTACACCGCGCCGGCCAGCGCCGGCAGCGCCAGCGCCATCAGCAGCAATTGCGCGACTAGGGCGGCGATGGTCGGCCCGGCCAGCGCCTGCAGCAGCAGGATCACCAGCACCAGCGCGAAATACAGCGCGAACATCGCGATGAAGGCGAGCACGAAGAACACCAGCATCGCCGGCAGGTTGTGCAGGCAGGCGCGCAGGCTGTTGCGCATCGCCGCCAGGCCGCCGCGGCCGTCGAACATCACCTGCGGGGCAAGCACGAACAGGGTCAGGGTCACCGCCACGAAGCCCACGAACACCAGCAGCAGCCACAGCAGGATGCGCATGGCCGGCAGCGTGGCCACCAGCTGCTCGACCTGCGCCGGATCCGGCTGGGCGCTGGACTGGCCGAGCTCGTTGAGCTGGTTCATCACCGTGCCCAGCTGCTCCCAGCCGCTCTGGCCGACCACCACCAGCGCCAGCGCGCCCAGCGCCAGGCCGACCAGCACCTGCGGCAGCAGCGCCACCAGCAGGCGCGGCGCGCGGCCGTCGTGCAGGCCCTGCAGCAGGTGCGCCGGCTGCGCGCTGCGGCCCTGATCCACTTCGCGCACCGCCCACACCAGCCCGCCGAACAGCAACGGCCCGGCCAGGCCCAGCAGCAGTTGCGCGAGCATGCCCAGGGTTGGATTCAGCGCGCCCAGCAGCAGCGCCAGCAGCGCCGCCAGGCCCCAGATCACGCCCAGCAGGCCCAACGCCAGCGGCGCCCGGCGCAGCAGCGCAATCCCGCTCAACAGCCATTCCGCGCCGGCCGAGGCCGGCAGCTTGCGAATCTCGATCATTGCCAATCCGAAGTGGGGGACGCCGTACAGCGCGGCGCGTGTACAGATTATCGCGATTTTGCCTGGCCGCCGGCGGTTTGCTGACCGCGCGCGTGCTGAACGAAGCGCCGCAGCAGCTTGCGCGCCAGCGGCGCGGCGCTGACCTCGCGGGCGATGGTCCGGGCACAGCGGCCGGCGCTGCGTAGACACTCGGCGCGGGCATGCACGTAGCCGCGCATGTGGTGGGTGGCGAATTCCGGGTGGAACTGCACGCCCCAGGCCGCCTCGCCCCAGCGGAAGGCATGGCACTGGTCCTGCGCCGAGCGCGCCAGCACGGTGGCGCCGTCCGGCGCGCGCAGCACCGTCTGCAGGTGCGTGGCGTGGGCCGGGAAGCGCTCGGGCAGGCCGGCGAACAGCGGATCGTCGAACGCCGGCGGATGCAGGTCGATGTGCACGGTGCCCGATTCGCGCCCGGCCGGGTTGTAGGCGACTTCCCCGCCCAGCGCATGCGCCAGCAACTGGTGGCCGTAGCAGATGCCCAGCAGCGGAATTCCTTCGTGGGCGGCCTCGCGCAGCCAGTCGGCCGAACGCTCGCTCCAGTCGGCGCGGTCGGTGACGAAGGCGGCCGAGCCGGTAACGATGATCCCGGCGAAGCCGTCGCGCGCGGGCAATGCGGCGGCGCCGGCGACATTGGCGACCACCGTGTCGCGCGCGGCCAGGCCGGCGGCGACGCGGATCCAGTGCGGAAAGCGCCCGTAGCGCCGCATCGTCGCCACCGGCTCGCCGGTTTCGAGGATCAGGAAGGGCGCAGGCGTCATCGGCGGGCGGCAACTCGGATGGGGGTCACCCGATTGTAGACAGACCTTCACGGCTTTTTCCAAGGCGGCGGCGCACTGCGCCGCTGACGGGTGCGGCAATTCAGCTGCACGACAGTCGCCCGGCAGGCGCCGCACCGGCCCCGGCGGCGGCCGCAGGCTCACTCGCGCGGCGGCAGCACCGACAGCACTTCCTCGATGGTGGTCAGGCCGGCGGCGACTTTTTCCAGGCCGGCGCGGCGCAGGCTGCGCACGCCCTCGGCCTGCGCGGCGCGGCTGAAGCCGGCCAGGTCCATGTCGGCGCGGATCAGCGTACGCAGGCGTGGCGTCACCGGCAGCAGTTCGTACAGGCCGACCCGGCCCAGGTAGCCGGTGCGGCGGCATTCCAGGCAGCCGACCGGGGCGTGGACCTGCACCGCGTCCGGCAGCGCTTCGCCGGGCTCGCGCAGCGCGTCCCATTCGATGTCGCTGAGCGTGTGCGGGCGCTTGCAGTGGCTGCACAGCGTGCGCACCAGGCGCTGCGCCAGCACGCCGTTGAGGGTGGAGGCGACCAGGTAGTGCGGCACCCCCAGGTCGAGCAGGCGGGTGATCGCCGAGGGCGCGTCGTTGGTGTGCAGGGTGGACAGTACCAGGTGCCCGGTCAGCGAGGCCTGCACCGCCATCTGCGCGGTCTCCAGGTCGCGGATCTCGCCGATCATGATGATGTCCGGGTCCTGCCGCAGCAGGGTGCGCACGCCGCTGGCGAAGTCCAGGTCGATGTTGGTCTGCACCTGCATCTGGTTGAACTCCGGCGCGATCATCTCGATCGGGTCCTCGACGCTGCACACGTTCACGTCCGGCGTGGCCAGGCGCTTGAGCGTGGAATACAGCGTGGTGGTCTTGCCCGAGCCGGTGGGGCCGGTGACCAGCACGATGCCGTGCGGGCGTTCGACCAGCGCCGCCCAGCCGGCCGCTTCCTGCGCGCTGAAGCCGAGCTGGTCCACGCTCTTGAACGCCGCGTCCGGGTCGAAGATGCGCATCACGCACTTCTCGCCGAACGCGGTGGGCATGGTCGACAGGCGCATCTCGGTCTCGCGCCCGCCCGGCGAGCGGGTCTTGATGCGCCCGTCCTGCGGGCGCCGGCGCTCGGCCAGGTCCATGCGCCCGAGCACCTTGATCCGGCTGACGATGGCGGTCATCACCGCCGGCGGCACTTCCAGCACCTTGTGCAGCACGCCGTCGATGCGGAAGCGCATGCGCCCGGCTTCGCGCCGCGGCTCCAGATGGATGTCGCTGGCGCGCTGCTCGTAGGCGTACTGCAGCAGCCAGTCGACGATGTGCACGATGTGGTGGTCGTCGGCGTTGACGTCGCCGCCGCGGCCCAGTTCCACCAGCTGCTCGAAGCTGGGCAGGCCGCTGCTCTGCTCGTTGCGCCCATCCTTGGCGCCGCGCACCGAGCGGGTCACGCCGAAGAACTCCATCGTGTAGCGATGCAGGTCCAGCGGGTTGACCACCGCGATCTCGATCCGGCGCCGCGCCAGGTGCTGCACGTCGGCCAGCCAGTCCAGCGCCAGCGGCTCGCTGGTCGCCACCAGCAGGCGTTCGCCGTCCAGCGCCAGCGGCAGGATGCGGTGGCGGCGCGCGTAGGCGTGCGAGACCAAGGCGGTGACCGCGGCCACGTCGACCCGGGTCGGATCGATGCGCAGGTAGCGCAGGCCGCAGCGCTGCGCCAGCCATTCGGTCAGCCGTTCCAGGCCCAGCCCGCTGCCCGGCGGGCGGGTCGCGGCCAGTTTCAGGTTGGACAGCAGCACCAGCGGATGCACGTCGCTGACGGTGCGCGCGGACTGCGCCGAGAACTGCATGCGGCCGCGCTCGGCCGGCGCGACCAGGCCGTCGGCGAGCAGCGCGGCGGCCACGCGCTCGACATTCAGGCGCCCGGGCGGCAGCGACACCGTGGCGGGTACAGGCACGGCGGGCGGCTGCGCGGCAGGTCGCGAATCCATGGTCAGGTCCGGTGCGCGGAAGTCCCCCGCAAGTCGGTCGCTATACTAGCGCACCCCTCTACCGGCCCCTTGCTAGATGCCCGTCTCCCGGTCCGTTCCGATCACGTTCCAGGGTCTGATCCAGACCCTCAACCAGTTCTGGGCGCAGCACGGCTGCGTGCTGATCCAACCGCTGGACCTGGAAGTGGGCGCCGGCACCTTCCACCCGGCCACGTTCCTGCGCGCGCTCGGACCCGAGCCGTGGAACGCGGCCTACGTGCAGCCGTGCCGCCGTCCCACCGACGGCCGCTACGGCGAGAACCCGAACCGCCTGCAGCGCTACTACCAGTATCAGGTGGCGATGAAGCCGAACCCGGACAACATCCAGCAGCTATACCTGGACTCGTTGCAG
Source organism: Xanthomonas hyacinthi (assembly GCF_009769165.1). Lineage (NCBI taxonomy): Bacteria > Pseudomonadati > Pseudomonadota > Gammaproteobacteria > Lysobacterales > Lysobacteraceae > Xanthomonas > Xanthomonas hyacinthi. The sequence continues at coordinate 2,050,742 of NZ_CP043476.1, read as the reverse complement.
GCGCTGGGCATCGACCCGCTGGTGCACGACCTGCGCTTCGTCGAGGACAACTGGGAATCACCCACGCTCGGCGCCTGGGGCCTGGGCTGGGAGGTGTGGCTCAACGGCATGGAGGTCACCCAGTTCACCTACTTCCAGCAGGCCGGCGGGCTGGAGTGCAAGCCGGTGCTGGGCGAGATCACCTACGGCCTGGAGCGGTTGTGCATGTATCTGCAGAACTGCGACAACGTCTACGACCTGATGTGGACCTACGGCCCGGATGGCGCGCCGGTGACCTACGGCGATGTCTACCACCAGAACGAGGTGGAGCAGAGCGCGTACAACTTCGAGCACGCCGACGTGGCCGAGCTGTTGCACCGCTTCGACGCCTGCGAGCGCGAGGCGCAGCGCCTGGTCGAGCTCGGCCTGCCGCTGCCGGCCTACGAGCAGGTGACCAAGGCCAGCCACGCCTTCAACCTGCTCGACGCGCGCCGCGCGATCTCGGTGACCGAACGCCAGCGCTACATCCTGCGCGTGCGCGCGCTGGCGCAGGCGGTGGCCAAGGCCTACCACGCGCAACGCGAGAAGCTGGGCTTCCCCGGCGTGAAGCGCTGAGGCATTGAGCCCCTCTCCCCCCGGGAGAGGGGTTGGGGTGAGGGTACGCCTGCACGGGCAGCCCACCACACCCGAACTTCGCATGGCTCCGCCCGTACCCTCATCCGCCCCTTCGGGGCACCTTCTCCCGCAGGGAGAAGGGAAACGCTAGCAAGGTCTGACACATGAGCGCACTACGTCCCCTCCTGATCGAACTGGGTACCGAGGAATTGCCGGTCAAGGCGCTGCCGGGCCTGGCGCAGGCCTTGTTCGACGGCGTGATCGCCGGGCTGGAGAAGCGCGGCATCGCGGTCGAGCGCGGCGACGCCAAGCCGCTGTCCACCCCGCGCCGGCTGGCGGTGCTGCTGCCGGGCGTGGCCGCGGAGCAGCCGGAGCAGCGTTCGGAAGTGCTCGGCCCGTATCTCAACATCGCCCTGGACGGCGACGGCCAGCCGACCAAGGCGTTGGCCGGTTTCGCCGCCAAGGCCGGCATCGACTGGACCGCGCTGGAGCGCAGCAGCGACGCCAAGGGCGAGCGCTTCGTGCACCGCGCGCTGACCCCGGGCGCGCAGACCGCCGCGCTGCTGCCGGAGATCCTGCGCGAGGCGATCGCGGCGATGCCGATCCCCAAGCCGATGCGCTGGGGCGACCACGACTACGGTTTCGCGCGGCCGGTGCATTGGCTGGTGCTGCTGTTCGGCAGCGCCGTGGTGCCGGTGCAGCTGTTCGGCGTGCAGGCCGATCGCATCAGCCGCGGCCACCGCTTCCTGCACGACGCGCCGGTGCCGCTGGCGCAGCCGGGCGACTACGTGACCGCGCTGCAGGCGGCGCAGGTACTGGTGGATCCGGACGCGCGCCGCGCGCGCATCGTCGCCGAGGTCGAGCAGGCCGCGCGTCAGGCCGGCGGCAGTGCGCGCATCGCCGAGGACAACCTGGAGCAGGTGGTGAACCTGGTCGAATGGCCGTCGGCGGTGCTGTGCCATTTCGAACCGGCGTTCCTGGCGGTGCCGCAGGAAGCGCTGATCGAGACGATGGAGAGCAACCAGAAATTCTTCCCGGTGCTGGACGATGGCGGCCGTTTGACCGAGCATTTCATCGGCATCGCCAACATCGTCTCGCGCGACGTGGCCGAAGTGGCCAAGGGCTACGAGCGGGTGATCCGCCCGCGCTTCGCCGACGCCAAGTTCTTTTTCGACGAGGACCTCAAGCAGGGTCTGGAGGCGATGGGCGCGGGCCTGGCCAGCGTGACCTACCAGGCCAAGCTCGGCAGCATCGCCGACAAGGTGCAGCGCGTGGCCACGCTGGCCGAGGCGATCGCGCCGCTGGTCGGCGTGGATGCCGCGCAGGCGCGCCGCGCCGCCGAGCTGAGCAAGAACGACCTGCAGTCGCGCATGGTCAACGAGTTCCCCGAACTGCAGGGCATCGCCGGGCGCCACTACGCCAGGGCCGCCGGCGAGGCGGGCGAGATCGCGCTGGCGATCGACGAGGCCTACCAGCCGCGCTTCGCCGGCGACGACATCGCGCTGTCGCCGCTGGGCAAGGTGCTGGCGATTGCCGAGCGCCTGGACACCCTGGCCGGCGGGTTTGCCGCAGGGCTGAAGCCGACCGGCAACAAGGATCCGTTCGCGCTGCGGCGCAATGCGCTGGGGTTGGCGCGGACGGTGATCGAGAGTGGGTTTGATGTGGACCTACGGAATTATCTTTCCCTCTCGCGCCATTTTGCTTTGACTTCGGCAGCAATAATGGCAGAGGCGGCAGTTACCGGCGCGAAATCTGATAAGGAACGTAACGCGGCGATCCAGTACCGAGATGAAGTGATCCGAAAGCGAGATGGTGATCCTACTCAAGGAATCGAAGAGCTGTTCGACTTCATCCTCGACCGCCTGCGCGGCTACTACGCCGACAAGGGCGTGCCGGCAACGCATTTCAACGCGGTGGCCGCCTTGTTCTCGGTCGGGGCTGAAGGAAGCGCAGCTTCTGTAGGAGCGGCTTCAGCCGCGACCGCCACCCACGGATCGCTCTACGACTTCGATCGCCGCATCGACGCGATCGGCATCTTCGCCACGCTGCCGGAGGCCGAAGCGCTGGCCGCGGCCAACAAGCGCATCCGCAACATCCTGCGCAAGGCCGAGGGCGCGATTCCGGCGCAGATCGACCCGACCCTGCTGCGCGAGCCGGCCGAAAGCGCACTGGCCGAGGCGGTGGAAGCGGCGATCGTGGAAACCGACGGCGCGCTGCGCCAGCACGACTACGTCACCGTGCTGAACTTCCTGGCGCGGCTTAGGCCGCAGGTGGACGCGTTCTTCGACGGGGTGATGGTCAACGTCGAGGACCCGGCGCTGCGCGGCAACCGCCTGGCCCTGCTCAAGCGCCTGGGCGACCGCCTCGGCAGCGTCGCGGCGATCGAGCATCTGTCGTCGTAAGTAGGGAGACGGACAGAGGCATATAGGGGCTGCGAAAGCAGCCTCTTCTTTTTTGTGGGAGCGGCTTCAGTGGCGGCGAGCGAAGCGGTAATCCTGCAGTGCTGAGAAAACAGCGTCGGGGCTGAAGCCCCTCCTCCTACAGTGCACTCGGTTGGCCATGTACAAGCAGCGGGTTGAGCCCCTCTCCCCCGGGAGAGGGGTTGGGGTGAGGGTACGGCGCGAAGCGTCTCGCTGGGGTTGGGTGCACGAGGCTGCGCCCGTACCCTCATCCGCCCCTACGGGGCACCTTCTCCCGGTGGGAGAAGGGAAATGCAAGCACGCGCTTCACTCAGGCATGCCACGCATCGCACTGCGCACTACCGCCGTTACGAATCCCCAATCCCCAATCCCAGCCTCAATCGAACAACGCCTGGATCGCCGCCAGCCCGGCAGTGGCGCGCTCCTTCTTGCGCTCGGCGTCGGCCACCGGGTCGGCGCCGTCGCGTTGCATTTCCTCGGCCGGAATCTCGGCGAAGAAACGGCTGGGCTTGAGCCGGATGTGCTCGCCGAACTTGCGGGTCAGCTTGCTGTAGCTCATCCACAGCTGTTCCTTGGCGCGGGTGATGCCCACGTACAGCAGGCGCCGCTCTTCCTGCAGGTTGCCCTCCTCCAGGCTGACCTCGTGCGGCAGCACGCCGTCTTCGCAGCCGACGATGAACACGTAGCGGAACTCCAGGCCCTTGGACGCGTGCATCGTCATCATCCGCACCTGGTTGCCGCCATCGTCCTTGTCGTTGCGCGACAGCAGCGCCAGCTGCGCCGCCAGGTCGCCGACGCTGGCGCCGCGCGGGCCGCCCTCGAACCACTTGGCCAGTTCTTCCAGGTTGCCGCGGCGACGCTGAAAGGTGGTTTCGTCCTTGCACTGGCTGCGCAGTTCGCGGATCAGCCCGGACTGCTCGGCGAGCTGGCGCACCAGGTCGGCCGAGGACAGGGTCAACGAGGCGGTGCGCAGCTCGTGCAGGACGTCGACGAAATCGCTCAGGCCGTTGGCCGCGCGCGGCGGCAGCTGCTGCAGCGCGCCCATCGACTCGGCCGCACGCGACATCGGCAGATGCTTGGCCGCGGCCAGTTCGGCCAGCTTGGCCAGCGAGGTCGCGCCGACCTCGCGCCTGGGCGCCTGCACCGCGCGCAGGAACGCGGCATCGTCGTCGGGATTGACCAGCAGCCGCAGCCACGACAGCACGTCCTTCACTTCCTGCCGTTCCAGGAACGCGGTGCCGCCGGTGATGTGGTAGGGCACGCCGGCGATCTGCAAGGCCTTTTCCAGCGGCCGCGACTGGAAGTTGCCGCGGAACAGGATGCAGAAATCGCTCCACGGCACCTGCTTGGCGGTGCCCAGGTAGGCGATCTCCGCGGCGACCTTCTCCGCCTCGTGCTCGCTGTCGCGGCATTCCCATACGCGGATGCGCTCGCCGTCGGCCTGGTCGCTCCACAGGGTCTTCAGGTGCTCGTGCGGGTTGTGCGCGATCAGCGCATTGGCCGCGCGCAGCACGCGGTTGGAACAGCGGTAGTTCTGCTCCAGCTTGACGATCTGCAGCGCCGGATAGTCGCGCCCCATCTGCATCAGGTTTTCCGGATTGGCGCCGCGCCAGGCGTAGATGCTCTGGTCGTCGTCGCCCACGCAGGTGAAGTTGCCGCGCGGGCCGGCCAGCATCTTCAGCAGCCGGTACTGCGCGTCGTTGGTGTCCTGGCTCTCGTCCACCAGCAGATAGCCGATGCGCTCGCGCCAGGCCATGACGATGTCCTCGTTCTCCTCCAGCACCTGCACCGGCAGGCGGATCAGATCGTCGAAGTCCACCGCGTTGAAGGTGCTCAGCCGCGCCTGGTAGCGCTCGTACAGGCTGGCCGCTTCCTGCTCGCGGTTGCTGCGTGCCGCGGCCATCGCCTGCTCCGGCGACAGCCCGGCGTTCTTGGCGCGCGAGATCAGATTCTTGGCGTCGTCGATCGCATCGGGCTTGGCGCCGTGCATCAGGTCCTTGATCTGCGCGGCGGCATCGTCGGCGTCGAAGATCGAGAAGCCGCGCTTGAGGCCGACCGCGGCGTGCTCGATCTGCAGGAATTTCAGTCCCAGCGCGTGGAAGGTGCAGATGGTCAGGCCATCGGCGGCGTCGCCGCGGATGCGCTTGGCCACGCGCTCGCGCATTTCCTTGGCCGACTTGTTGGTGAAGGTGATCGCGGCGATGCGCTTGGCCGGGTAGCGGCCGGTGGCGATCAGGTGCGCGATCTTTTCCACGATCACGCGGGTCTTGCCGCTGCCGGCGCCGGCCAGCACCAGCAACGGGCCTTCGCAATGCAGCACCGCGGCGCGCTGGGGGAGATTGAGACCGTGCATGAAGACTTCCCTGGGCCGCGCATTGTAGCGGGCGCCGGCCGGCGGCGAGGACCGCGCCACCGCGCTGGCGCTGAACGGGTTTTCCCTGGCGCATCCGGCCTGCGACGGGGCTGGCCGCCGCGCTAGAATCGGAGCATGGCGAAACTGTACTTCTACTATTCGGCGATGAACGCCGGCAAGACCACCACGCTGCTGCAGTCGGCGCACAACTATCGCGAGCGCGGCATGCGCACCGCGATCCTGACCCCGCGCCTGGACCACCGCGACGGCAGCGGCGTGGTCGCCTCGCGCATCGGCCTGCGCGCCGATGGCAACACGTTCGTGGCGGACACCGACCTGCTGGCGCTGCTGCAGGACGACATCGCCCGCGACGGTGCGCTGCATTGCGTGCTGGTGGACGAGGCGCAGTTCCTCAGCCGCGCGCAGGTCTGGCAACTCAGCGAGGTGGTCGACCGGCTGCGCATCCCGGTGCTGTGCTACGGCCTGCGCACCGATTTCCGCGGCGAACTGTTCGAAGGCAGCCAGTACCTGCTGGCCTGGGCCGACGAACTGCAGGAGATCAAGACCATCTGCCACACCGGCAGCAAGGCGACGATGACCGTGCGCGTGGACGCCGACGGCCACGCGGTGCAGGACGGGCCGCAGGTGGAGATCGGCGGCAACGAACGCTACGTGTCGGTGAGCCGCGCCGAGTTCAAGAAGATCATGCGTGGCGAAGGCCGTATCGATCCGTTGCAGATCGCGCTGCCGCGGTAGCCACTGCGTAGTCGCGCAGGCGCAAGAAAGGCCTCGGCAGGGAGGCGTTACGCCTTGGCCGCATGCGCAGGCGACAGCTGCCATGAGCGCTATGCAATGGCCTGGTGGGTACATCCGCCGGTTCGGCACGGCTGCAGGCAGCGGACGCGCCGATCATGAACGACGATTGACGACGCCTGCATGGCAGCCGCCGCATAGGCCATCCGTCTATGGATCGCCGCCGCAGCGCACGTCTAGAATCGCCAGCGATCGCACTCATGGGAAGAGTTACATGCATCAGTTCAAGGGATACGCCGTCGGCGGCTGCACCGCCCTGGCCTTTGCGGTTGCGCTCGCGCTGTCCGGCAACGCGGCCGCCGCCGACAATGCGCGCACGTTCGAGGACATTCCGGCGCAGGTGATGACCGACGGTTTCCTCGAGGCGCATCTGGACCTGTTCTACCGCCGCGCCGGTATCCGCGCCGACAAGAAGGGCGAGTTCGCCGAGGCCAGAAAGAACTACCAGCTCGCCGCGCGCTATGCCGACAAGCCGTCGCAGGCGCGGCTGGGCGAAATGTATTGGGGAGGCCAGGGCGTGGCGCAGGATCGCGCGATGGGTTTCCTGTGGATGGCGCTGGCCTCCGAGCGCGGCTACGACGCGTTCACCACGCGCAAGATGGAGTACTGGAACCAGCTGACCCCCGAAGAGCGCCAGCGCGCGATCAAGCAGGACAAGCAGATGCTGGCCGAGTACGGCGACCAGGCGGCCAAGCCGCGCCAGGAAGCGGTGCTGCGCCGCGAAGCGTCGCGCAGCACCGGCAGCATGCTCGGCCACACCGGCGCCTCCGGCGTGCAGATCAACGGTCCACGCGGCGGCAGCATCGATCCGGAAGTGTTCTACGCCAAGGAATTCTGGGAACCGGCGGCGTACTGGAAGCTGCAGGACCGGGTCTGGGACGGCCGCACGCCCGGCCGCGTGGATATCGGCGATGTCGAGGACATCACCCAGGAGAGCGCGCCGACGCCGCAGGCGCCGGCCAAGCCCTGAGTCCGCCGCAACGCGCGAAGCCGGTCTGTGCGCAGTGCCGCGGAAAAGCGTCGCGACTGAAGTCCCTCCCACCGTGCACCCTGCGCGTTGGCCGCGCGCCTCTTGCTGGGAGCGGCTTCAGCCGCGACGAACGGCGCCGGCAGTTTCAACGCACCGCAAAAAGCGTCGCGGTTGAAACCCCTCCTCCTACAATTGCTCCGGGATCGAATGCGGCGCCCGGCCATCGCTGGCAACCGCACGCGAACTCGAGTGCGGCGAGCGAACGGACACACCCTGCAGCCGAGCGACACCGCATGACGCGGCAGCGCTCGGCCGCCCTCAATACAGCTTGCGCTCGGCCGCCGGCGGCGGCGTCCACTGGTACAGCCAGGTTTCGGTCAATGGCGTGGCGCCGGCGCGCAGGAACAGGCGGATGTCGATCTGTTGCGTGCTCTCGTCCGGCGGCACCACGTCGAACATCGCGCGATAGCCGGAGAGTTCGTGCAGCGGCCGCGCCGAGACGATCTCGGTGCTGCCGCGGCTCAGCTGCAGCACCGCCTCGACCTTGGCGTCCTTGTCCTTGCCCAGCGCGGCCAGCTCGCCGCCGACGAAGTCCACCACGAAGCGCCAGGAAAAGTGGCTGCGCTTCTGCCCGACCACGCCGCCCAGGCCGGTGCGCGTGGCCACGCACTGCGCCAGCGGCGAGGCGGCGGGCGGCTGCGCGCCCCAGTACAGGCGATAGCCGAACAGCAATTCCTGCCCAGGCTGCGGCTTGTCCTGCGGATTCCAGAACGCGACGATGTTGTCGAAGGTCTCGTCGATGGTGGGAATCTCCACCAGCTGCACCGAGCCCTTGCCCCAACCCTGCTTCGGTTCCACCCACAGGCACGGGCGCTTGTCGTAGTACACGCCGTCGTCGTGGTAGTGGTCGAAGTTGCGGTCGCGCTGCAGCAGGCCGAAGCCGCGCGGGTTCTCATCGACGAACATGTTGAAGCGCAGCTGCGGCGGATTGCACAGCGGCCGCCAGATCCACTCGCCGCCGCCGGTCCACATCGCCAGGCCGTCGGTATCGTGGATTTCCGGGCGCCAGTCCCAGTCCATGCGGCGGTCGTTCTCGCCCACCTGGTACATGCTGGTGCACGGGCCCAGGCCCAGCCGCTCGATGGTCTTGCGTGGATACAGCGCGCTGTCGATGTCCATCAGCAGCACGTCGCCGTTGGTGATCGCGAAACGGTAGGCGCCGGCCACGCTCGGCGAGTCCAGCAACGCGTACACCACCACCGTGTCCGAGCCGGCCTTGGGCTGCTCCAGCCAGTAGGCGATGAAGTCCGGGAATTCCTCCGGGCCGCCGGTGCCGGTATCGATCGCCAGCCCGCGCGCGGACTGGCCGTACTGACCTTCCTTGCCCACCGCGCGGAAATAGCTGGCGCCGAGGAAGGCGGCGAAGTCGCGGTCGGTGTCCTGTTTGGTGTTGAGCCGGAAGCCGGCGAAACCCAGCTCCTTGGGCAGGTGCTTGCCCTGCAAACCGCTGCTGCCGTAGTCGAACGCGGCGCCGTCGTAGGCCAGTTCCTGCGCCTGCCCGTCGACCAGGTCGAACATGTGCACCGGCGACTTGAAGTACAGGCCCAGGTGGAAGAACTTGGCCTGGAATTTCGGCCCGTTGTCGACCGCCCACAGCGCATGGTCCTGGCGGTAGCGGATCGACTGGTACTGGTCCCAGTTCAGCGCTTCCAGCGGTCCCGGCAGCACCCGCTTGTGGCTCTGGTAGGGCGCCTGGGCCATGGCCCGGGCGTGGCCCTTGAGCCAGGCGTAATCGAAGGGCTGCGGCTTGCCCAGGCGGCGCAGGCCGACCGCGGGGGCGGCCTGGCCGAGCATCGGCATCGCGGGCAAGCCCATGGCGGCGAAGGCGGCGGCGGCGTTCTTGAGGAAATCGCGTCGTTGCATGGGCCGGATCGAAGCGGAAAGGGGCTCCATCATAGACAAGCGGCGTTAGGGCGTGGCGCAGGCGCCATCCAGCGCCAGCGCCGCGGCATGCCGGCACAGGAAGCGGCGCTGCTGCGCCGGGTCGCCGCCACCGGCATCGTCCAGCAACGTCACACCGCTCCTCGGCCTGCATCTGCTGGCCCGGCGCACGGGTCCGGTACGGCGCGTGCACTTCCAGTTGCAGCAGGCCGCCACCCGGATCGGAAGCCGGCGCATCCAGGTAGAACTCGACCTGGCCCTGCACGGGATGGATGCGTGCGTGCGGCTGGTGCGCGAAGCGGACCACCCAGGCCTGGCCGCCGGCAAAAGCGGCGATCCAGCCGGCCGACGGCTGCAGCAGCAGCTTGCCGCGCTGCCCGGCGGGCGTCCGTCAGCGCTGGCAGCTCCCGCACCAGACGCTGGCGCGCTGGCCGATGCTGGCGTGCCGCAGCGCCCGCCCGCAGCGTTTGCATGCCTCGCCCTCGCGGCCGTAGACCGCCAGTTCCTGCTCGAAATAGCCAGGCGCCCCGTCCGGGCTGATGAAGTCGCGCAACGTGGTGCCGCCGCGGGCGATGGCATAGCCGAGGATCGCCCTGGCCGCCGCGGCCAGGCGCGCATAGCGTACCCGCGAGACCTCCCCGGCCTCGCGCAGCGGACTGATGCCTGCCTGGAACAGGCTTTCGGCGGCATAGATGTTCCCGACTCCGACCACGATGCGTTGGTCCATCAGGAACGTCTTGACCGGCGCACTGCGGCCACGGCTGCGCCGGAACAGATAATCGCCGTCGAATTCGTCCGACAGCGGCTCCGGCCCCAGCTCCCCAAGCAGCGGGTGAGTCTGGCCCGGCGCCTGCCACAGCAGGCAGCCGAACCGGCGCGGATCGTTGAAGCGCAGCACGCGTCCGTCTTCCAGGCTGATATCCACGTGATCGTGCGCCCGCGGCGGCGTATCCCCGGGCAGCACGCGCAGGCTGCCGGACATGCCCAGGTGCAGCAGCGCACTGCCGGCCTCAGTCTCCAGCAGCAGATACTTGGCGCGACGGCGGATGCCGTCGATGCGCTGCCCCGGCAGCCGCTGCGCCACTTCCGGCGGGATCGGCCAGCGCAGGTCCGGCCGGCGCAGGATCACGCCATGGATGCGGCGCCCCAGCAGATGCGGCTCCAGGCCACGCCGGGTGGTTTCTACTTCGGGGAGTTCGGGCATGGGGCGCTGGAATTCGGTGGTTGATCGATGGTGCGTGCTGGATGCACTACCCCAATGGTGACATCCCTAGCTACCGTCTGCGGGAAAAAGGGGAAAAAGGGGCGGGGGAAAAGGGGCCGGAGGAAATATGCGGTTGAAGTGGATATTTCTTCTGGCCCCTTTGATGTTGCCTGGGAGGAAATAACGCGCTCCATGCGTGAGCTGCGCATCCAACTCGAACAGGATCTCGAAACAGAAACCCGCGTCGCAGAAGCCCGGCAAGCGCGCGTGGAGCGTCGAAAAAGGGGCCGGAGGAAATATGCGGTTGAAGTGGATATTTCCTCTGGCCCCTTTGATGTTGCCGATGCCGCGAAGCTCTGCGGTGCCCGTTTCCTTGAGTCCGGACAGGGCATCGGCGGCCACGGCGATACGGAAATCCCGCTCGCTGGCCTGGTAGATCGAGGTGCGCGGGCAGTTGGGGAAATTGCGGCCTGCGAACACCAGCGTGTCCACCTGCATCTCGTGGAGCTGATCCTCCAGCGTGGTCTGGAAGAACGCGCCCCAGCGTGGCTTGTACAGGATCGTTTCATGGGGACCGATCACCTGCGCCTGGCCCAGCAGCAGGGCATCGACATCCAGGCGGGTGTCCGGCGATGGCAGCAGGGCCGGCGCGATCTCGCAGCCCGGCGAGCCCGCGGCCAGGATCGCTGCGCCCTGTTCGACAGCCTCTCGCCGGCACAGGTCGACATTGGTTCCGTCGGCGCGGTAGATCCGCACCACGTGCACGATCGGCCTGCCTGCGTCGCGATAGGCCTGGACCAGCGCCGCCATCGGCTTCAATGCCGCGCTGGTGCCGGCGATCTCCAGCGGTTGCCCGTCCAATGTGTCGCATTGGGTGTCGATGGTGATGAGCGCCGAGCGCTGGAAGTTGGGCCGGGTGTAGTGGGTCATGCCAGCAGGCTCCGATGCAGTTCCGGCGGGCCGCCCATAGTGAGGCGATGCGAGCGCGGCCGCGTTCCGTCGGATTCGGTGATGTTGAAAAGCGCTCCCATTTCAGCGCCGATGTGGGCCCGGCCGGAGAACGCCATCATGTCGTCGGAGGCATGCAGGGCCGAGATCACCCTGCCGGTGAATTCGGGTGATTCGCGCTGCATGGTTGGCCGGCTGTGTGCAGGCAGCGATGCGAGGTAGGCCCGGGCACGTTCGGTATCCAGGCTGCCCATCCAGATGGAGACCGCCGCGACGTTGTGAGGCCGCAGCTCCTTGGCCATGTCGGCCACCATCTTGTCGGCGCCTGCCTTCTGCGCGCCGTACGCAGGCCCCTGGTAATAGGAGACCGCGCCGTAATGGCCGGTGTTGACAATCAGGCCGCGTCCGCGGGCGATCAACAGCGGGGCTGCGTGGTAGCTCGCCACGTAATGCGAGCGCAGGCCGACAGTGACCAGGTCAATGGCGTAGAGCGGGCCATTCCAGAAACCGCCCGGCGCCGGTGCTGAAACCTTGGCCGCGTTGTTGACCAACACGTCCAGGCCCTGCTGCTCGTGGGCGACTCTGGCGAACAAATCGGCGACCGCGGCGTCGTCGGCGTGGTCCACTGCCATCGGGATGCCACGGCCGCCGGCCGCGGTCACCGCTGCTGCGGTCTCGCCGATCGATCCGCCAAAGGCGGTGTCGTCGTTCGCGGTGCTGCGGCCGGTGACATAGACCGTCATACCCGCCTCACCCAGTGCAATGGCAATGCCCTTGCCAGCGCCGCGGCTGGCGCCGGTGACGACCGCGACTTTCGGCATGTGTGTCTCCTGTCTTCTCTGTCGATGTGTGACGTGGCCCGCGCGGTTGCAGGCATCGTGCTGCTGCCTGGAACCGATCGCAGTCTATTGACTCCGGGTCCGTCGAATGGATGGCTCGCCGTGGTTTCTGTTTTTCCGACGGTGGACAATCGCTGCAGTGGTTCTGCTGGTGTGCGGACTCAGGGCAAGCCAGGTTCGAGGCCGCCGGTTTCGCGTCGCCGCTTCGCATCCAGTCCAGGTGGTGCGCCGAACAGGCGTGCATATTCGCGACTGAACTGCGACGGGCTGTCATAGCCCACCGCAAAGCCGACCGACGCCACGTCCGGGGCGCCGCCAAGCAGGCGCGCGCGGGCGTCCTGCAGGCGGATCTGCTTCTGGAACTGCAGCGGGCTCATCCCGGTGATGCTGCGGAAATGGCGATAGAAGCTGGAGGGACTCATGCCTGCCGCTTCGGCCAGCGTTTCGCCCTCCAGTCCCTGCGCGTAGTGGTCGCGGATCCAGGCGATGGCGCGGCTGATCCTGGCCAACCGGCTATCGGCCAGTCCAATCTCGCGCACCATCGCGCCGTGTTCACCGGCCAGCAGGCGCCACAGCAGTTCACGCCTGAACATCGGAGCCAGCACCGGGATGTCCTGGCGTTGCTCCACCAGGCGCAACAGCCTTCGCACCACCTCCAGCAGATCTTGCGATGCCACGCTGACGCCGATGCCTGGCCCGCGCATGTCCATGGGCGGGTCCGCATCCTCCAGCAGCAGCGATGCGATGGCGGCCGGATCCAGCGTGACCGTCATGGCCAGGTAGGGCGCCTGCGCGCTGGCCTGCACCACGTGGCCGCTGATCGGCAGATCAACCGAGGCCACAAGATATTCGCCTGCAACGTAGTTGAAGATCTGGTGACCCAGCACCGTGCGCTTGCTGCCCTGGGCGACCAAGGCAAACGTCGGTGCGCACAACGTGTGGCTCGGCGCGGTAGGCGCGGTGGCATGAATCAGACGCAATCCGTCCAAAGGTTCGACCGCGCTGTCGGGTAGCGCATGGCGTGCGATCAGTTGGGCAATGTCTGTCAGCAGGGTCATGGCGTGCTGGATGGTGATCTGAAGTGCGTGCGTGGTGTGGCTGGGTGGATCGTGCAAGAACCTGCGCCCACCGGTCTACGGCGTCAATGCGTCGCGATGCTCTGATGGGCGCTGGCTTCAGGAGCATATCGATGGGCAAGACATGGTTGATCACAGGGACCACGCGCGGCATGGGCGTGGCAATCGCAAAGGCGGCGCTGGAGGCAGGTGACCGCGTGGTCGCGACCGGACGCCGCGTTGAGGCGATCCAGCAGGCACTGGGCACTCAGACAGGATCGCTGCTCGCTGTCGAACTGGAGGTCGGTGACGCATCGCAGGCGGCTGAAGCCGCCCAGGCCGCAGTGGCTCGCTTCGGCGGCATCGACGTGCTGGTGAACAATGCCGGCTATGGGCACATGGGCTTCTTCGAGGAACTGGAACTGGCCGATGCGCAGGCGCAGCTGGCGACCAACCTGTTCGGCGCGTTCAACGTCACCTGGGCGGTGCTGCCCTTGATGCGCGCAGCCAGGCGCGGCCACATCTTCAATGTGTCCTCCCTGGGCGGATTGGTCGGCGGCGAACTGGCATCGCTGTACTGCGCCAGCAAGTTCGGGCTGGAGGGTTTTTCGGAATGTCTGGCCAGGGAAGTGCAGCCATTCGGCATCGGTGTGACCATCGTGGAGCCGGGCCCGTTCCGGACCGAATTCCTGAGCAGTGAGTCGCTGCGCTTCGGCGGCCATCCCATCGCCGACTACGACCAGCGCAGGCAGCAGTTGCGGCAGGGCTTCGAGGGACGCAGCGGCCAACAGCCTGGTGATCCGGCCAGGCTGGCTGCGGCCCTGGTGCAGCTTGCCGGACAGCCTGATCCGCCGCTGCGGTTCCTCGCCGGCGCGATGGCCGTCGAGGCCGCCACGACCAAACTCAACGGCATGCTGGCCGAAATCGCGCGATGGCGAGAACTGTCGATTGGCACCGATGCAGCGCTAGGCTGAAAGCCTTGGCGCAGTGTGTTTCGGATTCCGAAGCGGCATCAGGCCGAGGTGGGCAGTCCATGTTCGACACGCGCATACAGCGCGCTGACCCAGTCGACGAACACGCGCACCTTGGTGCTGAGCTGCCGGCTTGGTGCGTAGGCAATGTAGACGTCCAGCGGCGTTGGCCGCCAGTCCTCGAGCACGGCGACAAGCTCGCCACGCGCGATGGCCGGGCGGACCATGAAATCCAATGTATGGACCAAGCCGATGCCAGCCAGCGCCGTCGCCAGATGGGCATTGCTTTCGTTGACCATCACCGCGCAGTCGGGTGAAACCTGCAGTGGCGTGCCGTCGCGGGCGAAATGCAGCGGCGGCATTACGCCGCTTTGCGCCGAGAAATAGCCGGCTACTGGGAAATTTCCATCGACCAGCCGCTGAGGATTTGTGGGCACGCCATGACGCTGCAGGTAGGCCGGGCTGGCGCAGGTCGTCCAGGCCAGTGCGCCGATCCTGCGCGAGATCAGCGCGCCATCGTTGGCCGTGCTGCGGATAGCGCAGTCGATGTTCTCGCCGATGACATCGACCGTGCGGTCGGTCACCCCGAGCTGCAGCTGGATATCGGGATAGCGCGCGCAGAAATCCGGCAACGCTGGAATCAGCAGGCCACTGGCGGTGGAACCACCGGTATCCACCCGGAGCCGACCGCGTGGGCTGGCCTGGGCCCGACCCAGGGTGGCCTCGACATCGTCCAATTCGGTGAGCAGGTGCAGGACGCGTTCGTAATAGGCCGCACCATCATTGGTCACGCTGACCCGCCGGGTACTGCGTTCCAGCAGTTTGACGCCCAGGTGCTTTTCCAGCGCGCCGATCGATTTGCTCAAGGTCGCGTTGGGCATTTGCAGGGACTCGGCCGCCCGGCTGAATCCGCCGGTTTCCACGACCCGCGCGAATGCACGAATGGCTTGCAGATGATCCATGACCGCTCCTGGCGTGGTTTGATTATTTCCATAAGGAAATAAAGAAACCATAAACTACCGGTTTATCGACTATTTTTCCAGGAATAGAGTGGGCTCCACAGCGCGGCAAGGCCGCCGACCGGAGTTCCATCATGCACGTCACCGATCTGGACAACGTCCACACCACAAAGCACGCGGGCAAGATCGCCCTGGTCACCGGCGGTAGCTCCGGCATCGGCCTGGCCACGGCCAAGCGGCTGGCCCGGGAAGGAGCCACCGTTTTCATCACCGGGCGCCGCCGGCCGGAGCTGGACGCGGCCGTCGCCGAGATCGGCCACGGCGCCAGCGCCATCCGCGGCGATATCGCGGTGGCGACCGACCTGGACAGGATCTTTGCCACCATTGGACAGTCCCGCGGCCGACTGGACCTGCTCTTCGCCAATGCCGGGGGCGGCGAGTTCGCGCCTCTGGACGCGACCACCGAGGCCCAGGTGGACAAGTACTTCGGCATCAATGTCAAAGGCACGCTGTTCACCGTGCAGAAGGCGCTGACACTGATGGGGCCGGGCGGTGCGATCGTCGTCACCGGCTCGATCGCCGCCAGCCAGGGCACGCCGGCATTCGGCGTCTACGCTGCAACCAAAGCGGCGCTGCGCTCCTTCGTCCGCACCTGGGCATCGGATCTGAAGGGGCGCGACATCCGGGTCAACATCATCGCGCCGGGCGTGGTGGTGACGCCGGCATACAAATCCGAGCTGGGCATGAGCGACCAAGACATCGCCCAATACCTGGAGCAGGTCGCTGTCACGACGCCGTTGGGTCGCGCTGCCAGCGCCGACGAGATGGCCAAGGCGATGTCGTTCCTGGCCTCGGACGATGCCAGCTACATCACCGGCACGGAGCTGGTCGTCGACGGCGGCGTGACCCAGATCTGACCTTTCCCGCGGCGCTTCCGCCGGGCGCTGCAATACCGACTTGTCCCCAAAGGAATCAACGCCATGAGCGTGCAGAAAAACCTCGACATCGCCAATCAATTCCTCGCCAGGCTCGGCTCGGGCGCTTCGCCGGAAGAGATCGCAAAGCTGTTCAGCGCCGACCTGGACTGGCACATCCCCGGCGACAGCGGCGTGCTGCCCTGGGTGGGCCGCAAGACCGGCCGCGCCGCCGTCGCCGACTTCGTGCGCGAATCGAGCCAGATGATCGAACGCCTGAGCCTGGACATCCACGACGTGATGGCCGGCGAACAACGCGCCATCATCTTCGGCGAGCTTGCCACTCGGATCCTTTCGACCGGCAATACCATCGAAACCGCATACGCGATCGTGCTGACCATCGTGGGCGATGAGATCACGCGCTTCCTGATGCTGGAAGACAGTTTCGCCACCTCTGCCGCCGCGCAAGGCTGATTTTCTTGCGCATAGCCACGCCAGACCCTCGTGACCTAGACCTCACTTAATGGATTCGCTCTTCGGAAGTTTCATGCAGACCATACCCGTACCTGCGCCAGCAGACTTTGACTACGACGCGTTGCTGCGCGCGCATCTTGAGCAAATATTCAACGAACGTGATCCAGATAGGCGCTCGGCTGCCTTGGTGAAGCTTTATCACGCCAACGCCGAGATGCTCGATCCGGAAGGAAGCTACATCGGCCTGAAGGCGATCTCAGAACGTATCGACGAACTGCTAGCAAGCTTTCCGGAGGACTTCTCTTTCAGGGCCGATGGAAGGGGCTTGGGTCTTGGCAACGTCGCGTGCCTGGCCTGGAAATTGGGCGCCCCCGCGGTGGAAGCTGCAATCTCCGGAGTCGACGTGGTGCATCTGCAGGACGGCCGCATCAAATCCGTTTACGTGCTCATCGGAGCC
The DNA here is from genome assembly GCF_009769165.1 of Xanthomonas hyacinthi. NCBI lineage: Bacteria > Pseudomonadati > Pseudomonadota > Gammaproteobacteria > Lysobacterales > Lysobacteraceae > Xanthomonas > Xanthomonas hyacinthi. The sequence continues at coordinate 2,033,830 of NZ_CP043476.1, read as the reverse complement.
GACGATCAGCAATCTCGCGAGGGCTGAGCTCAGCGAACTGAGCCTTCCTTTGCTGCGAGGTAGCGCTGCACATCGCTGCTTCCGGGCCCAATAGCGGACGTAAAGGGAAGTGCGGTTACGGATGTTTATCGGGGGTAGAGAGAGCGAACCTCAGGCCTGAAAAGCTCCTTCAACCCTGAGGTATCCCCACATTTTTCATGAGGGTGCGACCATCTGATCGAGCACGTGTTCCGGAAGTTCTCGCAGTCGTTGCAGCCACTTCCAGACCGGCTCCATGGGCCAACTTCGGACCAGTGCCTCCCGGCCCACGCGCAGGGTCGAGTACAGCTTTCGTCGCCGTTTGGCTGGATACAGCCATTGGTCGATCCCGGTCGCCTCGCAGCCCAGTCCGGTCAACCACTGGGCGAAGCTGGCCATAGCGTTGATCAGCAGCAGGATGTCCAACCGACGGCGCTTGTGGGTCAAGCTGTCCTCGAAGGCATGGCCGTCGCGGTGCGATTTCAGATCGCGGAAAGAGGATTCGATCTGCATCCTGCGGCCATACAGTGCGACCAACTGTCGTGCACTCATATCCGCCAAGTCAGGGGAGGCCACGATCAACCACGGTTCGCGCTCCCGCGCTGCACATTGCCGGCTGAGCTTGCTACCCGCCACTGTCCCGTGCCGGGTGATGTGCTTGCGACCCTTGGCCAGCTTGCGATAGACCGCCAGGCAACATTCCAGCGGACTGCTGCGATTGATGTGCATCGGAGGAAGCAACCTGGGCCTCTCGCAGGCCAACGGATGCAGGGCGCGACACGGCCCCCATTGATCGTCGTGATCCTCCACTTCAACAGGCTTGACCAACGTGGTTCCTCGCAACCGTCCCACCCAGTCCCAACCCTGTGCGGAGACTGCCCGGCACCAGGGGCTGCGGAAGCCGGCGTCGGTGACCAGGATCGGCCGTGCATGCGCCGGCATCAGGGCCGCCAGGCGCTTGAGAAAGCGTTTCTCTGCCGCAGGCGCGCCCTGTTGCTTGCCCGCAAACACCATGTCCAGCACCGGAAGCGTGCGTCCACCGACCGGAACGGCCGCACGCAGCAGGCACCAGGACTTGTCGGCTTTCAGATCGCTCCAATCGATCACGATCACCGGCCGTTGCCCACGCAGCAGCCAGCGGGCCATGCCGGCGTAGATCCGCTCGCGCTCATCATGCAGATGCCGGTGCTTAGCAATCGGTCGAAGGCCTTGAGCGGCGCCTTGACGCGCTCGGCGCCGGGCCAGGCGCGTGCGACATCGGTCAGGGTCAGTCGTTGCCCGGCAATCAGCGCTTCGATCGAACGCAACAACACCGCTTCGCGCAGCGCGTGCATCGGCTCCAATGAATCCCTCAGGCACTTCTGCAATACTTGGCTGGCGCGCATGGCGGTCAGTCCTTTTTGGTTTCGTCACCTTCAAGACTGCGCCATGCGCGCACTTGTTTCCTGTCTGATCACCGTTAACCGGTTGATCTTACTTAGGAAAACGTGGGGATACCTCAGGGTTGAAGTGGGTATTTCCTCTGGCCCCTTTTTCCCACTGGCCCCTTTTTCCCTTGGCCCCTTTTTCCCTTTTTCATCGGCCCCTTTTTCATCCTCTGGCCCCTTTTTCACTTTTTCAACACCAGTACCATCATCATGTCGCATGAGGCCACCCGTTCTGCAATCAGCGGTTCTGCGTCGGCCTGACGCAGCACGCGTTCGATATGCTTGGCATGGCCTTCGCATGCCTGCGGATCGCATAGTGCCAACGGATAGCGCAGCAGTTCTTCCAGTGGAATACGTTTGTGCTTGAGCAGCGGATGCCGGGTTGGTACGGCGACCATGCGGGGCTCCCTCCAGACAGGAATCGCCACGATGCCATCGCCCTGCTTCCGAGAAGGCAGCAGTCCGAGAGCTTGCCAATGTCGAAAGGTGTTCGATGAGCCGATGGGTGGTAGACGCTGTTCGCGCAGGCCTTACCGGCGAACCTCAATTCGGGACAAAGAGGTCGATGTGCTTGGAGAGTCCAACTACCAATTGTTGGCCTGGGGCCGGAACCTCAACCAGATTGCACGGCGCTTAAGCTTGCGCTGCATATCGCGCAACACACGCCCCAGCAACGTGCGCTGACGCCGCAGCACTCGCTGCATCCGCTTAAACTGGCGCGCGTGCGCATACCGCCCGGCCTTGCGGCTCAGAGCAGGAACTTGCCGCGCATAGCTCTAGCGCAGCGCGATCCCATGCCGCTTGGCCGGCGCTAGCCCGTGCCCTCACTTCAGGGCCACGCCAGTCAATGACCTGCTGCGCAGTACTCAACTGGGGTTTGACTTTCGGCATATGTACGGTACTATTCCGTACAAGGAGAACTGCCATGAACACTGCTGCCGCCCGTCTCGACCTGCGCCTGAACCCCGCGGACAAGGCGCGTATTACCCGTGCCGCCGACCTGCGAGGCGTGCCGCTGTCCGCTTTCGTGCGTGATGCGGTACTGCGCGAGGCCGAGAACGTCATGGCTGCGGAACTGACCGTCACCCTGTCGGTGGAAGAGTCTCGGCGCTTCCTCAAGGCTCTGGATGCTCCTTTCCAGCCGAACACCAAGCTGAAAAAGGCCCTCGCCCGCGTCGCGCAGGCGTGATACGTGCTCGTTGTCGAGCAACTCAAGCCCAAGCGGCACCATCGCGACGGGTTTGTCTGTGGCGAACCCACGCTGGATGCCTACCTGTGCCGGCAGGCCGCCCAGCATCACCGTGATGGTATCAGCACCACACACGTCCTGGCGGATGACGCCGATCCGACCCGCATCCTCGGCTACTACAGCCTGTCCGCTGCCCAACTCTTGCTGACAGACTTGCAGGAGGCGGATCGCAAGCACCTGCCCAACTATCCGGTGCCGGCCATCCGTATGGGGCGGCTGGCCGTCTCGGCCAGTGAGCAGGGCAAGGGTCACGGTGATTACCTGCTGGCGCATGCCGTGGCGCGCTGCCTGGGGCTACGCGAGCAGCTAGGGGTGCGTGTGCTGCTGGTGGATGCGCTGCATGAGAAGGCGGCCCGTTTCTATCACGCCTATGGCTTCCGCGTAGCCACGGCGAATTCGCATACGTTGTATTTGCCGTTGGGGAATGCATGAACACGTTACAGGGGGCGCTGTGTCACGACTGACCGACTTGATTGCGAAAAAGGGGCCGGAGGAAATATGCGGTTGAAGTGGGTTGAAGTGGATATTTTCTCTGGCCCCTTTTTCCCTGGCCCCTTTTTCCGGGCCCCTTTTTCCGCCGGCCCCTTTTTCCGCCCCTTTTTCCGCAGACGTCCAACCCACTTTCCGAGGAAGGCCCCTTTTTCCGGTACCACGTCCAGCAACAGGCAGATGCCGCGCTGGTCGGCCTGCTTGATCGCCTGCAGCACCGCGCTGGCATCGGGCGGGCCGCTCGGCTCGTCCTCGCGGTCCAGGTCGATGCGGCGCAGGCCTTCGGTGATCGACCAGCGGTGCAGCGCGCGCCAGACCTGCATCAGCGCCTGCCGGAACAGCGCCACGATGCGCGCCTCCTCCGGGGTCTCGATGACGATCAAGGGGGTGTTGGCGCGGATCAGCGCGGTCAGGTCCTGCAGCTCTCGCTCATGGGCGATCCGTTGCCGTGGGGTCGCCACGCTAGCAACGCGCCGCCCGGCCCGCTACGCGTTGACTACCGGCCAACATGGGGCCGGTGTACGCTGCGGCCTCTTCTTCCGGAAGCGAGGCGCGCATGAAGACGATCCTGGTGGCCGGCTCCAAGGGCGGCGTGGGCAAGACCACGATTGCCACGCACCTGGCCGCGTACTACGCGCTGGCCGGCAAGCGCACGGTGCTCGCCGATGCCGATCCGCAGGGCTCCTCGACCCGCTGGGCCGAGCGCCGCGCCGGCCTGGACAGCGCGGTGCTGCCGATCGACGCCAGCCGCAAACGCAACTGGCGTGCGGCGCTGCCGGACGACACCCAGCGGGTGATCATCGACGGCGCCGCCGGCGCCATGGCCGAGGACCTGGCCCAGTTCCTGGACGAGGCTGACGCGGTGGTGGTGCCGGTGATGCCGTCGGCGCTGGACATCGAGGCCACCGTCGGCTTCCTCAACACCCTGGCCAAGGTGCCGCGGGTGCACCAGCGCAAGTTGCCGGTGGGGCTGGTGATCAACCGCAGCAAGCCGTGGACCCACGCCGCGCAGCAGGCGCTGGAGATGCTCGGCGGCTGGCCGTACCCGGTGCTGGCGCAACTGCGCGACAGCCAGGCCTATGTGGTGCTGGTCGGCCTTGGCCGCAGCCTGTTCGACTACCGTTCCGCTCAGGTGCGCGATCACCAGCAGGACTGGGAACCCTTGCTCAAGTGGCTCAAGAAGGCCTGACCGATGACCATCGTCCTGCGTGAAGTGATCCTGCTGCGCCATGCCCATGCCGAACCGGCCGATACCAGCCAGGCCGATTTCGACCGGCCGCTGTCGCCGCACGGCCTGGCCGAGGCGGAGGCGGCCGGACGCTGGCTGCTGGAGCAGCGGCTGGTGCCCGACCGGGTGCTGTGCTCGCCGGCGCGGCGCGCGCGCGAAACCCTGGAAGCGGTGCTGGGGCTGACCGGCTATGCCGAGCAGCGCCTGGAGCCGCGCATCTACGAAGCCACTTCCGGCACCCTGGCCACGCTGCTGGACGAGCAGCGCGACGTCGAGCGCCTGCTGCTGGTCGGCCACAACCCCGGCCTGGAGCAGCTGGCGGCGTTGATGCACAGCGGCCAGTCCGGCGACTACCGCGGCATGCCCACCGCCAGCGTGGTGCTGCTGACGGTGCCGCAGGACGCGGCGATCGAGCCGGGCGTGGCGCGATTGACCGCGTTCTGGTGGCCCTGAACGCACGGCGCGCACCGCGCCGGCGCAGGCGCCCGGCGCTGCTGTTGTCGCTATGTCTGCTGCCGGGCTGGGGCAGCGCGCAGGCGCCGCCGCTGCTGTCGCCGGGGGAGCATGTCTTCGATCCGGCCCAATCGCGCTTCGGCTTCGAGATCCGCACCCGCTTCGGGCAGCGCATCGAGGGCTTCTTCCCGCGCTTCGAAGGCACCGTGGAGATGTTGCCCGACGGCCGCCACCAGGTGCGCCTGCGCCTGTTCACCGCCTACGTGCAGATTCCCGGCAAGCCGCGCTATTCCGACTGGATGCGCGGCGAGGACTTCTTCGACGCGGCGCGCTTTCCGGCCGTGTCCTTCGATTCGCAGCCACTCTCCCCGCAACTGCTGATCAGCGGCGGCGCGCTGGCCGGCACCTTGAGCATCCGCGGGGTCAGTCATGCCGAAACCCTGACCGTGATGCCGGCCGGGTGCGCCCGCCCGGGCTATGATTGCGACGTGATCAGCCGCGGTACGGTTCTGCGTGGACGGTATGGAATGGACAAGTGGGATCTGGCCTTGAGCGATCGGGTCACCTTCGTGCTGCGCGCACGGCTGATGGGAGCGGATGCTCCGTGACCTCGCCGCTGCGGGTCCTGGCGCTGGCGGCGCTGCTGCTCGGCAGCGGCTGCGCGAGCCTGTCGCAGGCCCAGCACGGCCGCGCGATGGCGATCGCCGAGGCGGCGCGCGATGGCCGCGTCGATTGCGCGCAGAGCGACCACTGCGCGCTGGCCTCGCCGCTGCGCGCACTGGCCGGCAAGGCCTTCGCCGCGTCCGCCGGCGCCGCGCCGCGCCACTACGCCACGATCCTGGACCATGGCGAGGAAGCGCTGGTGGCGCGGGTCAGCCTGATCCGCAGCGCCAGCCGCAGCATCGACCTGCAGACCTATATCTTCGACAAGGACGACAGCGCGCGGCTGGTGCTCGACGAACTGCTGGCCGCGGCGCGGCGCGGCGTGCAGGTGCGGGTGCTGATCGACCAGCTGTCGGCGATCCCGGACCTGCAGATCCTCGGCGCGCTGGCCGGCGCGCACCGGAACTTCTCGCTGCGCATCTACAACCCCACCTTCGGCCTGGCCAAGCCCAACTACATGCACTACGCCGCCAGCGTGCTGTGCTGTTTCCGCCGTTTCAACCAGCGCATGCACAACAAGCTGCTGGTGGTGGACGACGCGATCGGCGTGGTCGGCGGGCGCAACTACCAGGACGACTATTACGACTGGGACAGCGAGTACAACTTCCGCGACCGCGACGTGCTGGTGGCCGGGCCGGTGGCGCGCAGCATGGCCGCCAACTTCGACGCATATTGGGCGGCGCGGCGCAGTGTGCCGGTGGCGCGGCTCAACGATGTCGGCAAGCTGCTGCTGCGCGACGGCGTGCCGCCGATGCCGCCGGCGCAGTTCCTGCGTCCGGAGCGGGTGCAGCGGGTGAGCGAGGAGGCCGCCGATCCGGCCTTCGTCGAGGACGCCTTCGTGTTGCCGGCGCTGCCGGTCAGGCACGTGGACTACGTTGCCGACCTGCCGCAGAAGCATCGCCGCGAGCACGGTCCCAAGGCGATCTCGACCGCGCCCAGGCTGGACAAGTTGATCGTCGAGGCGCAGCAGGAAATCATCCTGCAGACGCCGTACCTGGTGCTGTCGGATCCGGCGCAGGCGATCTTCCGCGACCTGCGCAAGCGCGCGCAGCCGCCGAAGGTGATCGTGGCCACCAACAGCCTGGCCAGCACCGACAACCCGGTGGTGTATGCGCTGTCGTACAAGTACAAGCGCCGCAACCTGCGCGAGATGGGCTTCGACATCTACGAATACAAGCCGTTCCCGCTGGACGCGCCGGTGGACTACGCCAACCTGCTGCCGTCGCCGCTGCAGCTGCCGGACGCCGGGGAGGCCGGCGGCCGCAATCCGCTGATCGGCGGCAGTGCCGCCGGCCGCAGCTCGGTGCTCGGCAGCGGCAGCGGCGGACCCTCCGGCAGCAGCCGTCGCGGCGACGGCAGCCAGGTCGATCGGCGCGTGCTGCGCACCGAGACCCGGCCGTCGTTCCTCAGCCGCCGCGTCGCCAACCGGCCGCTGCCTGTGACCCGCGACGGCGCGCGCATGGGCCTGCACGCAAAGTCGCTGGTGGTGGACCGGCGCGTCGGCGTGATCGGCACCCACAACTTCGATCCGCGCAGCGAGACCTACAACACCGAGGGCGCGGTGATCATCGACGACCCGGCCTTCGCCCAGGCGCTGGCCGCCAGCATCGGCCGCGACATCGAACCGGAGAACTCCTGGACGGTGGCGCCGCGGATCAAGCCGCCGCTGCTGTCGGGCCTGAACTACAGCATGGGCAAGGCCTCCGAGGCGCTGCCGGTGCTGGATTTCTGGCCGTGGCGCTATGCCACCGACTACGCCTTCCAGCCCGGCCCGCAGTGCCCGGCGCCGCTGACCCGGCGCGATCCCGGCTTCCACCGCTGCTATAGCGCGGTCGGCGACTTCCCCGAGGTCAACGTCGGCCCGAAGTGGCTGCTGGTGCGGATGCTGACCGCGTTCGGCTCGGGGCTGGTGCCGATTCTTTAGAGAGCCGGGAATGGGGAGTCGGGAATGGGGAATCGTAGAGCGGCTTCATGCGCGTCGAGGCGGTTGCTTGCGCCGATCCGCATCTAGGACTTGAATCCAAACCTGGCACGCGCCCGCTAATCTCCCATCTTTGGAACCAACCCAATGACCTTCCGCGACCCTGTCGATCTCGATGCCCTCAACGCCGCCGCCCGCGACACCCTGATCGCGCACCTGGGCATCGTCTTCACCGAGGCCGGGCCGGACTGGCTGCGCGCGACGATGCCGGTCGATGCGCGCACGCTGCAGCCGTACGGGCTGCTGCACGGCGGCGCCTCGGTGGCGCTGGCCGAAACCCTGGGCAGCAGCGCCGGCAACCTGTGCGTGGAACCGGACCGGATCTGCGTGGGCCTGGAGATCAACGCCAACCACCTGCGTGCCGCCCGCGCCGGCACGGTCACCGGCACCGCACGGCCGCTGCACGTGGGCCGTGCCACCCAGGTCTGGGAGATCCGCATCGAGGACGCGGCCGGCAAGCCGGTGTGCGTGTCGCGGCTGACCCTGGCGGTGATCGCACGCAATTAGCGTGCGCTCAGCCGCAACCGTCTTCATGCTGACACAATAGGGCGCTTCCTTCCCGGCTTCCGGTACCTTGACCCGAATGAGCGAGTTCTCCCCACCCGCCACGCGCCAACACGGTGGGGCGCTGCGCTGGGTCCGTTACGGCTACCGTGTTCCGCTGCTGGCGCTGCACGTGTTGCTGTCGCTGCCGTTCCTGCTGGCATGCATGGCGCTGTCGCCGGGCCGCGCCGGCGTCGAATCGTTCGGCGACCGGGTGGTGTGCTGGTGGTCGACCTGGCTGCTGCGCATCTTCGGCCTGCGCGTGCGCCGGGTCGGCACGCCGCTGCCCAATCCGGTGCTGTTCGTGGCCAACCACGTCAGCTGGATCGACATCGTGATGCTGCACAGCCAGCGCATGATGGGCTTCGTCGCCAAGCGCGAGATCGCCGGCTGGCCGCTGGTCGGCTGGCTGGCCACGCGCGGGCAGACCATCTACCACCAGCGCGGCAACACCGAATCGCTGGGCGGGGTGCTGCAGGCGATGCTGCAGCGGCTGCGCGCGGGGCGCTCGGTCGGCGTGTTCCCGGAAGGGCGCACCCGCGGCGGCCACGACGTCGGTCCGTTCCACGCGCGCATCTTCCAGGCCGCGGTGGAAGCCGCGGTGGCGGTACAGCCGGTGGCGGTGCGCTACGGCGCCGGCGGCTCGGCACAAACGGTCATCGCGTTCGCCCCGCACGAGAGCTTCTTCGCCAATTTCCTGCGCCTGCTCGGCGAGCCGGGCCGCGCGGCCGAGGTGCATTTCCTGGAGCCGATCCGGCTGCAGGACGTGGAAGGGCGCCGGCGCATCGCCGAGATCTCGCGCGCGCGTATCGCCGCGGCGATGGCGCAACGCTAACCATGGAACACTGCGGCCCGGGCGATTTGACCTATTGCTCCAATCGCCCGGCGCAAGCTCGCTGCCGATGATGAATGCCGCCGACTACCTCCCCCCGCGTTGGCTGCGCAACCCGCATCTGCAATCGGTGCTGGGTTCCAGCGCCCTGCGCGTGCGTCGCGGCGAACAGCTGCTCGCCGCCAGCGGTGCGACCACCAGCTCGCACATCCTCGACGGCGGCGACGGCGTGCGCCTGCAGGGCTGGCTCAGCGTGCCGGCCGGCGCCACCGAGCCACGCGGCACCGTGCTGCTGCTGCACGGCTGGGAAGGCAGTGCCGACTCCAGCTACATGCGCCTGACCGCCGCGCAGCTGCTGGCGCGCGGCTACCAGGTGTTCCGGCTCAACTTCCGCGACCACGGCGGCACCCACCACCTCAATGTGGACCTGTTCCATTCCGATCGGCTGGACGAAGTGGTCAATGCCGCCGGCGATCTGTGGCGGCGCTTTCCGGCACCGACGCTGCTGGCCGCCGGCTATTCGCTGGGCGGCAACTTCGCGCTGCGCCTGGCGCTGCGCGCACCGGCCGCCGGCCTGCCGTTGCAGCACGTGGCGGCGGTGTGCCCGCTGCTGGATCCGGCCAAGACCATGCAGCGGATCGAGAACGGCCCGCAGTTCTACGACTGGTATTTCCGTCGCAAGTGGCGCGAATCGCTGCTGCGCAAGCGCGAGCTGTTCCCCGAGCGGCACGGCTACGACGACGCCACGCTGGCGCTGGACATGCGCGAGCTGATGGCCTGGCTGGCGCAGCGCCACGCCGGCTTCGCCAGCCTCGACGACTACTTCGACAGCTATTCGATCGCCGGCGCGCGCTTGCTGGATCTGCGCGTGCCGACCGACATCCTGATGGCCGAGGACGACCCGGTGATCCCGCTGGACGATTTCCGCAGCTGGCGCCTGCCGCCGCCGGCGCGGCTGGAGATCGCGCGCTGGGGTGGGCATTGCGGCTTCATCGAGAACGCGCGCGGCGACGGTTTCGCCGAGCGCTGGGTGGCCGAGCGCCTGACCGACGGCCTGCCGGCCTGAGCCTGGGGCGCGTCATCCATTCCCGAGCAGGCCGACGCGCCCTGGCGCGGGCCGGCCGGGCGCTCCCGCTACAATGCCGGTTTGCCCCGAACCGGCCCACATGCAAGAGCAAATTCTTGACGCCCTGCGCCGCCAGGCCAACGCCGACGCGCTGCGCATCGCCCAGGCCTGGGTGGCCGATGCCGCCGCCGACGCGCAGGCGCACCGCTGGCTGGCGCTGGCGCAGCAGCAGAATGGCGACACCGCCGCGGCGCTGGACAGCATCGGCCAGGCCATCGCGCTGGCGCCGGAAGACGCCGGCCTGCACCTGCTGCGCGCCGGCATGCTGCTCGGCGCCAACGACCTGGCCCAGGCCGAGGACGCGCTGGCGCGTACCGCCGCGCTGGATCCCAACCAGTTCCTGGCCTACGTGATGCGCGCGCACCTGGCGCTGGGCCGCGGCGACCTGGACGAAGTGGAGCGGCTCAGCCGCACCGCTGCGCGGCTGGACCCGGAGCACCCGCAACTGCTGGGCCTGGACGGCATGCTGGCGCTGCGCCGCGGCGACGCCGATCGCGCGCTGGCGCTGCTGTCGCGCGCCAGCAAGGCGCTGCCCGACGATCCGCGGCTGCTGTACGCGCTGGGCTTCGCCTACCTGGACAAGCAGCACCTGGCCTTCGCCGAGACCGCGTTCCGCCGCGTCGCTGCGCTGACCCGCGGCAGCAGCGCGCTGATGGCGCTGGTCGCGCAGCTGGCGCACCGCCAGGGCCGCCTGGACGACGCCATCGCGGCGCTGGACGCGGTACTGGCCGATCCGGCCAGCGACACCGCCGGCATGCGCCGGCTGGCCGGCGAATACGCCTTGCAGGCCGGGCGCCCGGCCGACGCGCTGGAGCACCTGCGGCGCGCGCTGGGCGCCGCCCCGGCCGATCGCCGCACCCTGCATGCGGCGCTGATCGCCTGGCAGCGGCTGGGCGCGGTCGAGGATGCCCGCGCCACCCTGGAAGCGGCGCTGGCCACCACCACCGATGCGCACGACCTGTGGCTGGCGCGGCTGGCGCTGGAGCCGGTCGGCGGCGCCGCGGCGCGCGCGCTGATCGCACGCTGGCAGGCGGCGATGCCGGGCCACCTGCCGGCGCTGGAGGCGCAGCTGCGGGTGCACGACATGGCCGGCGAGCGCGACCAGGGCGAAGCCGTGGCGCAACGCATCGTGGCACTGGAGCCGGGCCGCATCAGCGGCGAGGAACGCCTGGTCGAAGCGCTGCTGGAACGCGGCGCGCACGACGCGGCCATCGCCCACGTGCGCAGCCTGCTGCAGCGCATGCCCAAGCACGAGCAGACCACGCTGCGGCCGTGGCTGGCGGCGGTGCAGGACCGCGCCGGTCGCCCGACCGAGGCGCTGGCGACGTGGCTGGCGTTCCAGCAGGAACAGCTGCCGCACCGCCTGCCGCTGCCGCCGCTGGGCCAGGCCACGGCGCCGTGGCCGGCGCTGGCCGCGGTCGATCCGCAGCTGCGGGCGCGGCCGCTGTTCGTGTGGGGTGCGCCGGGCAGCGGCGTGGAGCGGGTGATCGCGGTGATGGATGCGACCAGCCAGGTGCTGCGCAGCGACCGCCTCGGCGCGCAGCCGCCGACCGACGGCTTCCAGCGCTACCGCACCATCCCCCAGCTCGACAGTGGCGAACTCGACGGCGCGGCGCTGCTCGCCGAATGGCGCGCGCAGCTGCCGGCGCGCGGCATCGACGACGGCAACATCGTCGACTGGCTGCTGTGGTGGGACAACGCGCTGCTGCGCGCGCTGCGCCCGCAGCTGCCGGAAGGGCGGCTGCTGATCGCGCTGCGCGACCCGCGCGACATGCTGCTGGACTGGCTGGCCAACGGCGCCCCGGCACCGCTGGGCCTGGCCAGCCCGGAGGCCGGCGCGCGCTGGCTGGCGGCGGTGCTGGCGCAGGTCGCCGACCTGCACGACCAGGACCTGTATCCGCACCGCCTGCTGCGCCTGGACGGCATCGAGGCCGATCCGGCGGGCGTGGCCGCGGCGCTGCAGCAGGCCTTCGGCATCCCGTTCCCGAGCGTGTCCACGCTCGGCCCGCCGCGCCTGCCGTCCGGCCACTGGCGCGCCTACGCCGTGCCGCTGGCCGCGGCGTTCGCGCTGCTCACGCCGGTGGCCGTGCGCCTCGGCTACGCCGAAACCTGATTCCCCCCACAGGAGTTTCCGCATGCGTCTTCGCAGTGACAGCATCCAACCCGGCCAGCCGATCGCCGCGACCTACGCGATGGGCCAGGCCGACGGCTTCGCCGCCAATCGCAATCCGCACCTGGCCTGGGACGAGGTGCCGCCCGGCACCGCGGCGTTCGCGCTGCTGTGCCTCGATCCGGACGCGCCGACCGTGGCCGAGATGGTCGGCCGCGACGATGTGCAGATCCCGGTCGAGCAGCCACGCACCAATTTCGTGCATTGGGCTGCGGTTGAGATTCCGGCCGACGTCCGCGAGATCGCCGAGGGCAGCGCCAGCGCCGGCGTCGTCGCCCAGGGCAAGCGGCAACCGCCGGGCCTGCCTGGCGCGCGGCAGGGTTTGAACAGCTATACCGACTGGTTCGCCGACGATGCCGAGATGGGCGGGGACTACTACGGCTACGACGGCCCGTACCCGCCGGCCAACGACCTGCGCCTGCACCGCTACTTCTTCCGCCTGTTCGCGCTGGACGTGGCCACGCTGGCGCTGCCGGCGCGCTTCACCGCCGCCGACGCGCTGCGCGCGATGCAGGGCCACGTGCTGGGCGAGGCCAGCCTGCACGGCACCTACAGCCTGAATCCCGCCTTGGCATAAGCCCCTCTCCCCCCGGGAGAGGGGTTGGGGTGAGGGTCCGGCGCGCCAGCAAACCAGCCCTCAGGCCGCCGGCAACCACAGCAACAGCGCCGCGCCGAGCACGATGCGGTATACCGCGAAGGCAGTGAACCGGTGCGACTTGATGTAGCCCAGCAGCCACTTCACCACGACGAAGCCGGTCACCACCGCGGCGGCGAAGGCGATGGCCACATCGCCCCAGTCCTCGCTGCCTACCGCGCCGTCCTTGTACAGCTCCAGGAACGAGTAGCCGCTGGCCGCGAACATGGTCGGGATGCCGACCAGGAACGCGAAGTCGGCCGCGGCCGAGCGCTTGCTCAGGCCCAGCAGCATCGCCAGGAAGATCGTCGCGGCCGAGCGCGAGGTGCCGGGGAACACGCCGGCCACGACCTGTGCCAGGCCCACCGCGATGGCCACCTTCCAGGTCACCAGCTCGCGCTCGGGCAGCTTGGCGGCGAAATGCTCGGCCACCAGCATCCACACGCCGCCGATCACCAGCGCCCAGGCCACCGGCTGTACCGTCTCCGGCAACTGCCAGCCGGCCTTGCGCACCGCCAGGCCAACCACCGCGGTGACCAGGAACGCGGTCCCGAGCTTGAGTACGTAATCGCGGTTGCCGCGGTCGCCCAGCCCGGTGGCCAGCGACCACAGCTTCTGCCGGAACACCAGGGTGGTGGCCAGGATCGCGCCGGCCTGGATCACGATGTTGAAGAAGTCCGAACGGCGGCCGAGCCATTGCTCGGCGATCAGCAGGTGGCCGGTGCTGGAGACCGGCAGGAATTCGGTCAGGCCTTCGAGGATGCCCAGCAGCAGGGCAGAGAACATGTCGCTCATGGGAGAGGGTTCGGCTCGTGGGAGAGGAAATGCCGGGCAAGGATAGAACATTGTTTTGAGCACCATTTTGGTGCCATTAATTGGCATAGAACCACTTAGGTGCATGCATTTCGCCCCGTTGGCGTGCTCTCTTCACCAAAATCAAGGACTTGTGAATCTGTTGCGGTTGGCACGGTGATTGCTGTCACTGGGGCCAAGTCATTCACCAGCCCGAGGTTTCATCGATGTCTGCGGAAAATATTGAGAAGCTCGTCAAGGACAACAAGGTCGAGTTCGTCGATCTGCGGTTCGTCGATCTGCGTGGCGTGCAGCAGCACGTGACCTTCCCCGTCAGCATCATCGAGCCGGCGCTGTTCGAAGAGGGCAAGATGTTCGACGGCAGCTCGATCTCGGGCTGGAAGGGCATCAACGAGTCGGACATGGTCCTGCTGCCCGACGCCGACACCGCGTTCATCGATCCGTTCATGGCCGATCCGACCCTGGTCCTGACCTGCGACATCCTCGACCCGGCCACCATGCAGAGCTACGGCCGCGACCCGCGCGGCGTGGCCAAGCGCGCCGAGGCCTATCTGAAGTCCAGCGGCATCGCCGACCAGGCGTTCTTCGGCCCGGAGCCGGAATTCTTCGTCTTCGACGGCGTGCGCTTCGGCAACGAGATGGGCCACACCTTCTTCAAGATCGATTCGGAAGAAGCGGCGTGGAGCAGCGGCAGCAAGATCGAAGGCGGCAACAGCGGCTACCGTCCGGCGGTCAAGGGCGGCTACTTCCCGGTGCCGCCGACCGACTCGCTGCAGGATCTGCGCGCGGAAATGTGCAAGACCCTGGAGCAGGTCGGCATCGAGGTCGAGGTGCACCATCACGAAGTGGCCACCGCCGGCCAGTGCGAGATCGGCACCAAGTTCAATTCGCTGGTGAAGAAGGCCGACGAGCTGATGATGATGAAGTACATCATCAAGAACGTGGCCTACCGCAACGGCAAGACCGCGACCTTCATGCCCAAGCCGATCGTCGGCGACAACGGCTCGGGCATGCACGTGCACCAGTCGCTGACCAAGGGCGGCACCAACCTGTTCTCCGGCGACGGCTACGGCGGCCTGTCGCAGATGGCGCTGTGGTACATCGGCGGCACCTTCAAGCACGCCAAGGCGATCAACGCCTTCACCAACTCCGGCACCAACAGCTACAAGCGCCTGGTCCCGGGCTTCGAGGCGCCGGTGATGCTGGCCTACTCGGCGCGCAACCGCTCGGCCTCGTGCCGCATTCCGTGGGTGTCCAACCCGAAGGCGCGGCGCATCGAGATCCGTTTCCCGGATCCGCTGCAGTCCGGCTACCTGGCCTTCGCCGCGCTGATGATGGCCGGCCTGGACGGCATCAAGAACCAGATCGATCCGGGCGCGCCCAGCGACAAGGATCTGTACGACCTGCCGCCGGAAGAAGAGAAGAAGATCCCGCAGGTATGCTCCAGCCTCGACCAGGCGCTGGAAGCGCTCGACGCCGACCGCGAGTTCCTGAAGGCCGGCGGCGTGTTCAGCGACGACCTCATCGACGGCTACATCGCGCTGAAGATGCAGGAAGTGACCAAGTTCCGCGCCGCAACGCACCCGCTGGAGTACCAGCTGTACTACGCCAACTGAGTTCCACGCGCGGCGATGGCGAAGGTTACCCCTCCCTCCTTCGTCATCGCCGCCACCTGCCCGGCTGGGGAGCCGTGGCGGTGGTCCGCGCCCGAATCAGTGGCAACCGCCGTTTTTCCAGGGGATGCACCACGCAAGAAGCGCTTGCGTGCCGTGGGCCACGCTCCCTCCCACGTCGCCGTTGCCGCCGCGCCACGGCGCGATCCGCGGGACGCACCGCGCAGCAGGACGGCGCCGTTCGCGGCGCCGATGACATGCAAACCGCCGGCCGGCGTTCGGCGGCCGGCTCCTTCCACCAACGGGGTATGCGCATGAAACTGATCACCGCCATCATCCGGCCATTCAAGCTCGACGAGGTCCGCGAGGCCTTGTCGCAGGCAGGCGTGTCCGGCATCACCGTCACCGAGGTCAAGGGCTTCGGCCGGCAGAAAGGCCACACCGAGCTATATCGCGGTGCCGAGTACGTCGTCGACTTCCTGCCCAAGATCAAGATCGAGACCGTGGTGACCGACGAGCGTCTGGATGCCGTGGTCGAGGCGATCCAGACCGCGGCCGGAACCGGCAAGATCGGCGACGGCAAGATCTTCGTCACCGCGATCGAACAGGTCATCCGGATCCGCACCGGCGAGATCGGCGCAGATGCGCTCTAACCCCACCTTGGAGCCCCTCATGAAGACAGGTCTTTTCTCCGGGTGGAAGGCCCGGTTCTACGCGGTATGCATGCTGATGCTGGTCAGCGCGATGGCGGTGGGCGTGCCCGGCACGGCCTTCGCCCAGGCCGAAGTGACGCCGGTGCCGACGGCGGACGTGGTCACCGAACAACTGACCCCGCCGGCGCCGCCGGCCGCTGCCGCGCCGGCTGTCGCCGCGCCGGTCGTGGACAAGGGCGACGTCGCCTGGATGCTGACCTCCACGCTGCTGGTGCTGCTGATGGTGGTGCCGGGCCTGGCGCTGTTCTACGGCGGCATGGTGCGCTCCAAGAACGTGCTGTCGGTGCTGATCCAGGTCGGCGTGGTGTTCTCGCTGATCTCGATCCTGTGGGTGCTGTACGGCTACAGCCTGGCCTTCGCCGACGGCGGTCCGTACATCGGCACGCTCAACAAGGCGCTGCTGCACGGGGTGGACACCACCACATTGGCCGACACCTTCTCCAAGGGCTTCAAGCTGCCGGAGTACGTGTTCGTCGCCTTCCAGCTGACCTTCGCCGGCATCACCGGCACGCTGATCCTCGGCGCCTTCGCCGAGCGCGTGAAGTTCGCCGCGGTGCTGCTGTTCATCGTCATCTGGTTCACCTTCGGCTACCTGCCGCTGGCGCATATGGTGTGGGCGGCGCCGGGCTTCCTGTTCACCAAGGGCGCGCTGGACTTCGCCGGCGGCACCGTGGTGCACATCAACGCCGGTGTGGCCGGCCTGGTCGGGTCCTACTTCGTCGGCAAGCGCCTGGGATTCGGCCAGACCGCGCTCAAGCCGCACAACGTGACCCTGACCTTCGTCGGCGCCTCGCTGCTGTGGGTGGGCTGGTTCGGCTTCAACGCCGGTTCGGCCCTGGAAGCCAACGCCACCGCGGCGCTGGCCTTCCTCAACACGCTGCTGGCCACCGCCGCGGCGGTGCTGGCCTGGTCGCTGGTCGAGAAGCTGGTCAAGGGCAAGTCCTCGGCGCTGGGCGTGGCCTCGGGCATGGTCGCCGGCCTGGTCGGCATCACCCCGGCCGCCGGTACCGTCGGCCCGTTCGGCGCGATCGCCATCGGCGTGGCCGCCGGCGCGATCTGCGTGTGGGGCGTGACCGGCCTGAAGAAGCTGCTCAATGCCGACGACACGCTGGACGTGTTCGGCGTGCACGGGGTGGGCGGCATCGTCGGCGCGATCCTGACCGGCGTGTTCACCGACAAGGCCCTGGGCGGCGCCGGCTATGCCGAAGGCGTGAGCATGGGCCACCAGGTGCTGGTGCAGGCCACCGGCGTGGGCGTGACCGTGGTCTGGATCGGCGTGGTTTCGGTGGTCGGCTTCCTGGTCGCCAAGCTGGTGTTCGGCCTGCGGGTGTCGGAAGAAGCCGAGCGCGAGGGCCTGGACATCACCTCGCACGGCGAAGCCGCCTACGAGTCCTGAGCAAGACCGGCCCGCGACCTCGCGTCGCGGGCCGCTGCAGCAATCCCGCCTGCGACCGGCATGCCCGGTCCTGGCGGTCAGAGGCCATCGCCGGCGCTCCATGGGGCGGAACGACGGCAGTTTTCTTAGCGATCGAGGTATTCCTGCGTGGCCGCTCGCCTCGCCCGACCCCCTAATTACTTTTTTCCCGTTGCCTGCGGGGCCTTGCGCCCCGGGGCGGCGGTGGCGGCGATAGGCCGCGCGGCGGCGGCCGGCGGCGCCAGCGTGTTCCGGCGCGCGTTCCGCACTGCCAGGCGTTCAGCGCTCTCCAGCCGCTTTTGCACTACATTGGTGCAATGCTGATGACCTCGCCTCCACCCCCGCTCGATGCGCTCGGCACCCCGGTGGTCTGGGCCGATGCCGACGGCCGCCTGCTCGGCGCCAATCCGGCCTTCGCGCGCTGGCTGGGCGTCAGCGTGCGGCGCCTGCTCGACCAGCCGCTGGCGTCGCTGGAAGCGCAGGGCGACGCGCTGGCGCGGTTCCTGCTCAACGACGAACGCGACGTGCTGCGCCTGCACCGCATGGCGCTGGCCATTCCAGGCGAGACCCCGCGCTTCGCCGAGGGCTGGCTGTCGCGGCTGGACGTCGGCGGCTGGCTGCTCGAAGCGCATCCGGTCGACGAATTTCCCACCCTGGATCCGGCCCAGGCGCTGCCCAATGCGCTCGGCGCGGCGTTGAAGGGGCTGGCCCACGAGCTACGCAATCCGCTGGCCGGACTCAAGGGCGCCGCGCAGTTGCTGGCGCGGCGCGCGCAGCATCGCGACGAGGACGAACGCGAGCTGATCGACTTGATCGGCGCGGAAATCGAACGCCTCAACAGCCTGCTCGACCAGCTGCTGTCGCCGGCACCGGCGCGGCCGCACGCCATGCTCAACATCCACGCGGTGCTGGAGCGGGTGCTGCGCCTGGCCGAGAACGAAGGCGGCTGGTCGATGCGTCTGCAGCGCGACTACGACCCCAGCATTCCCGAGTTCCTCGGCGACGCCGACCGCCTGACCCAGGCGGTGTGGAACCTGGTCCGCAATGCGATCCAGGCCGGCGCCGCGCAGGTGACCTTGCGCACCCGCGTCGAGCACGCCCAGCGCATCCGCGACCGCGTGCATGCGCGCGGCGTGCGCCTGGAGATCGTCGACGACGGCCGCGGCGTGCCGGAGGAATTGGCTGAACATCTGTTCCTGCCGCTGGTCAGCGGCCGCGCCGAAGGCAGCGGCCTGGGCCTGGCGCTGGCGCAGCAGGTGGCGCGCGAACACGCCGGTTCGCTGACCTTCCGCTCCCGCCCCGGGCATACCGTCTTCACCCTGCTGCTGCCGCAGGCCGCAGCGGACCCCGAATAGGAGCATTCCGATGACCGAATCCCTGGAAGGATCGCAACGCATCTGGGTGGTCGACGACGACCGCTCGGTCCGCTTCGTGCTGTCCACCGCCTTGCGCGACGCCGGCTACAGCGTGGACGGTTTCGACAGCGCCGCCGCGGCGCTGCAGGCGCTGGCGCAGCGACCGTTGCCGGACCTGCTGTTCACCGACGTGCGCATGCCCGGCGACGACGGCCTGGTGCTGCTGGACAAGCTCAAGGCCGCGCATCCGCAACTGCCGGTGATCGTGATGTCCGCCTACACCGACGTGGCCAGCACCGCCGGCGCGTTCCGCGGCGGCGCGCACGAATTCCTGTCCAAGCCGTTCGACCTGGACGACGCGGTGGCGCTGGCCGCGCGCGCGCTGCCGGAGGCCGGCGGCGTCGCCGAGGTCGCGCTGCCGGTGTCCAGCCAGGGCAGCGCCGAACTGATCGGCGACACCCCGGCGATGCGCGCGCTGTTCCGCGCCATCGGCCGCCTGGCGCAGGCGCCGCTGTCGGTGCTGATCAATGGCGAAACCGGCACCGGCAAGGAACTGGTCGCGCACGCGCTGCATACCGAGTCGCCGCGCGCGCGCAAGCCGTTCGTCGCGCTCAACACCGCCGCGATCCCGGCCGAATTGCTGGAAAGCGAACTGTTCGGCCACGAGGCCGGCGCCTTCACCGGCGCGCAGCGGCGCCACATCGGCCGCTTCGAACAGGCCGACGGCGGCACCCTGTTCCTGGACGAGATCGGCGACATGCCGCTGCCGCTGCAGACCCGGCTGCTGCGCGTGCTGGCCGAGAACGAATTCTTCCGCGTCGGCGGCCGCGAACTGATCCGGGTCGACGTGCGGGTGATCGCCGCCACCCACCAGGACCTGGAAGCGCTGGTCGAACAGGGCCGCTTCCGCGCCGACCTGCTGCACCGGCTGGACGTGGTGCGGCTGCAGCTGCCGCCGCTGCGCGAACGCCGCGCCGACGTGCCGCAGCTGGCCGAGAACTTCCTGGCGATGGCCGCACGCAAGCTCGACACTGCCCCCAAGCGGCTGTCGCCGGCGGCGCTGGACGCGCTGCGCGGCTACGCCTGGCCGGGCAACGTGCGCGAGCTGGAGAACGTGTGCTGGCGGCTGGCCGCCCTGGCACCGGCCGAGGTCATCGACGCGCACGACGTGGACGGCGCGCTGCTGCGCGGCAGCCGCCGCGAGCGCAGCGGCGAGGGCGGCGAGGGCGGCGAATGGGACGCGCAGTTGTCGGCCTGGGCGCAGCAGCGCCTGGCCGACGGCGCCGAAGGCCTGCATGCGGAAGCGCGCGACCGCTTCGACAAGGCACTGCTGGAAGTGGCGCTGCGCTTCACCCAGGGCCGCCGCGCCGAAGCCGCCGCACGCCTGGGCGTGGGCCGCAACACGGTCACGCGCAAGCTGGGGCCGGGGCGGCGCCGGCGCTGAGCGAACGCCGCAGCGTCCTGTCGGGGGGACTTCAGCCCCGACGCATACCGATAGCGCGTCGGGCCTGAAGCCCCTTCCACGGAGGCGCGCCGCGCATCGTGTGCGTCATGGCCGCACCCGCTCATGGCGGTGGCCGCAGCGCCAGGAACACCGTGCTCCACAGCTGCGCGGCGTTGGATTCGTCCGCATCGCCGTGGTCCTGGCCGAACGCGCGCACCGCGTAGCGGCCGTCGGCATAGCGCCACGACCACAGCTCCGAGGTGCGCACCGTGCGCGCCGCATCGATTGCCGTCCATAGCCGCTGGCGCGCCGCCAGCAGGCGCGCGCGGGTCGCCGCCGGCAGGTCCTCGCGCCGCAGCTGGCGCTCCAGGCCCGCGGCCAGCACCGCCTGCTGCCACGACCAGACCACGGTGCCATGGTAGGCATCGGCGCCGAACCGCGGCTGCAGCGCCGGCGCATAGGCGGGATTGGCCACCAGCAGGCCGACGTCGGTCATCAGTCCGGCCGGGAACGGGCGCAGCAGCGCGTCCACCAGCGCATCGAGCGCGGCCGCGGACGGATCCAGCAACAGCAGCGCAAAGCCGCCGTCCGAATGCAGCACCGGCAGCGGTTGTCCGTCGGCGTCCAGCGCCAGCGCGGCGAAACGCAGCGGCGTGCGCGGCAGCGACGCCAGCGCCGGTGCCGGATCGACGCCGGCCGTGCGCGCGTAGGCGGCCACCGCAGCGCGCGCCTGCTCCGGCGCGCGCTCGACCGCGAACAGCGCCGGCGCATGGCGCTGCCAGCACTCGGCGAAGCCGGCGGCGCGCTGCAGGCGCTGCGCCTGCGCCAGGCCCAGGTACGGCTGCAGCAGGCCCTGCGCCTGCAGCCGCGCGATCGCCTGCAGCGCCGCCGGCACGAACACGGCATTGACGTCGTAGGCATAGCGGCCGCCGCCCAGCCCGTGTTCGCTGTCGCGCCACTGCCCGGCGTTGTGGCCCGGCTGCAGGGCGATCAGGCGATCCCAGCGCGGCGTCTCGGCGAATGCCGCGCTGCGCGCCACCACCCACAGCAGGTTGCGCGCCAGCGCCGCGCCGTAGCGCTCGCCGGCGGGCGTGGTGCGGGCCAGGAACGCAGCGGCGCGGGCGCGGCCATCGGCACTGTCCAGCAGCCACGCGGCCGCCACCGGCGCCAGCATGAAGTCGTCGTCGACCATGCCGTAGTCGTAGATCGGCGTGGCATCGTCGCGCCCGTCGCGCTGCCGATGGCGCAGCACCGCGAATTCGCCGATGTCCTCCTCGTGCGCGACCTCGCCGTCGCGGTCCAGCCGCGCCAGCACCGAGCCCAGCCCGGCCTCCACCGCCTCCGGCACCAGTGCCGGCAGCAGCAGGCGCAGCGACATCAGCGTGTCGCGACCGAAATAGGTATCGAAGCGCCAGGAGCCGGCCAGCAGCTTCTCGCGGTAGCTGAGGAACGCCAGCGCCTGGCGGCTGCGCGGATCGCGGCCGGCGGCCGGCGCGAACAGCTGCGCCGCATCCAACGGGGTCAACGGCGGCTCCCCGGTGAGCGCGCTGAAGCGCACCCGCAGCGGCTTGCCAGGCGGCGCATGCAGCATGATCGGCTGGCCGGCGCGCGCGTCGATGCGGCCATCGAGCAGCTCCAGCTCCAGCGCATAGCCGGCGGCGCCGTCGAGCCGCTCGCGCGCCCAGCGCAGGCGCCGGCCGTCGCGGGTCGGCACGACGCTCGCCACCGCGTCCGGCCGCTCGCCCAATGCCTGGAAATCGCGCAGCACGCGGATGCTGCCCAGCACCGCCTCGCGCACCGTCAGCGTGGCCGCGTCGCTGCTGGCCTCCAGCGCGATGCCGCGTAGCGTGCGCCCGCGCGCGTCGGCGCGGACCAGTTCGCGCAGCTCGCCCTGGGCCTGCCATTGCATCGGCGCCGCGCCGGCCTCGAACCACAGCCCGACGCCGCTGTTACCGGCAGGGAACGCCGCCAGCAACCGTGGCTGCGTGCCGGAGGTCAGCAGCGCATGCGCCGCGACCGGTCCGTGCCGGTAGAACAGGTTGTCGTTGCGGCCTTCGCGGATCCGGAAGCGCAAGATGTCGCCGGTGTCGCCGGTGTCGCTGGCGGCCTGCGCGGCGGCGGCGGCCGGCGCCTGCGCGGCGAGCGCAGGGCCGCCCAGCGCCATCGACAGCGCCAGCGCCAGCGCGACGCCGGCGGTGCGGCGGAAAAGAACGGGCATGGAGGCGGCTCCTCGCTCAGAAATCGTAGGTCAGGCTCAGCAGCAGGTTGCGGCCCAGGATCGGCCGCGCGTAGAACGCGCCGGACACGCCGCTGTTCTCGACGAATCCCGAACGCGGATTGCCTTCGGTCAGGCCGACTTCGTCGGTCAGGTTGTCCAGGTTCGCCTGCAGCTGCCATTTCGGCGCGAGCCGGTACATCACGCCTGCGCTCCATACGCCGTAGCTCGGCAGTTCCAGGCTGTTGGCGATGTCCGAATACATCTTGTCCAGGTAGTGGTAGGACAGGTAGACCTCGCCGCGTCCGTCCGGCAGCAGCAGGCTCGGGGTCACGGTGACATTGACCGGCGGTGTGCGCTCGGGCTTGTTGCCGTCGAACACGTTGGCGAAGCCGGTACCCTGGTCGTCGTTGACCTGGATCTCCGAACGCTGCACCACGCCGGTGACCTGCAGCTGGAAATAGCGCGCCGGCTTCCACAGCACATCGAACTCCACGCCGTTGGACACGATGTCCGAATAGAAGCGCACCTCGGTCGCCGCGCCCGGCGGCAGGCGCGAGAACAGGAAGTCCTTGTAGGTGGTGCGGAAGCCGGTCAGCGACGCGGTCAGCGCCCGGCTCTGGTAGCGCAGGCCGATCTCGCCGAAGTCGATCTTGACCGGATCGAAGCGGCCGTTGGCCTGGAAGCCGCGCGCATAGCGCGCATACAGCGCGAAGTTGTCGCCGAGCAGGTAGGTGCCGCCCAGCGTGGCCGCGGTCTGGGTGAAGCCGCGGTCGTAGTGGGTGTAGCGGCCGGTGAACGCGCCGCCGCCGAACTGCGCCAGGTAGTTGTTGGCGATGATGTCGTCCACGTCGTTGCCGTTGGCGTCGAAGGCGCCTTCGATCGGCTGCATCGGCGTGGAAATGCCCTCGTAGAAGTCGATGTCGTAGCGCTCCACACGCACGCCGCCGTCGATGCGCAGGCGCTCGGTGGCCTGGAACTCGTCGTTGAGGTAGAGCGAAAACGAATCGGCGCTGTAGTGGTTGTTGCTGTCGCCCCAGTTGCTGTAGTTGAGCAGGCCGTCCTCGGTCAGCGCGCCGACCACGTTGCCGGCCGCGTCGAGCGCGACGATGTCCATGCGATCGGGATGGTTGCGTACCTCGCTGACGAAGGTCGAGGCGCCGATGTTGGAATCGCGCACCCGGCTGTGGAAATACAGCAGGCCGGCGGTGAAGCTGTTGCGCTCGTTGTGCCAGGTCAGGCTGGCGTCGTTGACGAATTCTTCCACATCGCGGCGGTTGTCGCCGGTGATGCTGTGGGTGACCAGGCCGTTGCCGTTGAGCGCGTTCAGCGCGTCGGCGCCGGCGATCACCTCGCCGTTGCGGACGCGGCGCAGCCCGGCCTGCACCGCGCCCTGCGCGGCGAAGCGGTCCAGCAGCACGCCGATGTCGCTGAAGTTGGCGCGGTCCAGGCGGTAGGCGGCCGGCACCAGCGAGGCGTTGTCGGAACTGAACACCGCGTTGAAGTCGCTCTTGAAATCGGTGTAGCGGCCCTTGGAGCGGAAGCTCAGGCCGTCGTCGATGTCGTATTCGAACTGGTAGCCGGGCGCGAACGCGGTGGCATGCACGCCGTCGCGCAGGTCGTGGCGCTGCCAGCTGCGGCCGGAGGCCGGTGCGGTACGTACCCGCATCACCGCGTTGTCGCGGCTGAGCATGGTGCCGGTGGTGGCGTCCAGGCCGGGCACGCCACGCGGATCGTCCGCATCCTGCAGCGGGATCGGCAACTGAAAGGTGTTGTGGTCGTCGACCAGCTTGAGGTTGAAGCCGAATTGACCGCGCTCGAACATGCGCCCGATCGCGGCGCGGAAGATGCCGCCGTGGTCGCCGGTGAAACCCGAGTCGCGGACGCCGTCGGAGCGGCGGTAGAAGCCGCCGACGCTGTACTGCCAATTGGCGTCGATCGGTCCGCCCTGCCACAGGTCGATGCGGCGCGTGCCGAAGTCGGAGGTGGTCAGGCGCAGCGTGCCTTCCGGCTCGGCGCCGGGCTTGCGGGTCAGGAAGTTGACCGTGGCGCCGGCGCCGTTGACGGTGAGGATGCCGGAAGTGCCGCCGCGCACCGCCTCCATGCGGTCGATGCTCACCTCCTGCTTGAGGATCGTGTCGGCCAGCGCGTTGCTGTAGAACACCGGCAGGCCGTCCTCGGACAGCTGCACGAACTGCTGGCTGCCGCCGGGCATGCCGCGCACCGAAAAATTATTGGAGATCTCGCCGCCGGAGGCCTCCACGAACATGCCCGGGATCAGCTCCAGCGCCTGCGCGGTGCTGCGCGGCGCCTTGCGTTCCAGCGCCTGCTGATCGGCCACGGTGATCGCCGAGGACGACTGCAGCACAGTGCGGTGCGCCGCCGTGGTGCCGGTGACGATCACCGCATCCAGCGTCTGCGCGCCGCCGCTGGCCGGCGCCGCCTCGATCGCCAGCACGTGGTTGCCGGCCGCGCGCACCGCCAATCCGGTGCCGGCCAGCAACAGGTCCAGGCCTTCCTCGATGCCGTAGCTGCCGCCGAGCGGGCTGCTGCGCTTGCCGGCAACCACCGCCCGGTCGTACGCCAGCTGTTGCTGCGAGACGCGGCCGAAGGCGACCAGCGCGCCGGCCAGGTCCTGCGCCGGGATATCGAAGGCGATGCGCGCCGCGGCCGGCGCCGCTGGTGGCGTCTGCGCCAGCGCCGGGGCGCACAGCGCCATGGCCAGGCCGAGCTGCAGACAGGCGTGCACGGCCTGAGGAAGCAAACGGGAATGCGACGATAGCGACATGACGGGCTCTCTCCTCATGGCAGGGACGGCGCCGCAGGCAGGGCGACGCGCTCGCTAGGAAGAACACGCACCAGTGGCGCAAACCCACACTTGCGGCCGTTGGCCGCGGGATTGGGGATTGGGGCAGCGCGCGGGCGGATGACGTGCCCTGGATGCGCCGTTGCGAATCCCCAATCCCGGCCCCTCAGCGCGGCTCGAGCACGATCGCCCCGGCATCGTCGGTGCGCGCGCGCAGCGGCAGCACCGCGGTCACGCCGGAGACGAAGGCGGCGCTGTCGCCGGCCTTGAACAGGCCGCTGACCCGCAACTGCCCGGCGCCGCGGTCGCCCAGTTGCAGCTGCACCGGGCTGTAGCGGTTCACCTGCGCCACCGCGGTGGCCAGTGGTTCGTCGTCGAACAGCAGCAGCCCGCTGCGCCAGGCCTGCTCTTGCGCCGGATCCACCCGCACCACGTGCGGTTTCGTCGTCCCCGGGGCCGCCGAGGTCCAGGCCTGGCCGGCGGCCAGCCGTTGCGGCGCCGGCGCGGCGGCGGCCGCGCTGCGGTCCTGGCTTTCGATGCGCACGCTGCCTTCGTACAGCACCACCCGCACCTGGTCGCTCACCCGTTCGACGCTGAACGCGGTGCCGGTGGCGACCACCCGGCTGGCACCGGCGGCGACCACGAACGGGCGTTCGCGCTGCTTGGCCACGGTGAACGCGGCGCGGCCGCGGCGCAGCCGCAGCTCGCGCAGCCGCCCGCTGTAGCGCACCTCCACGCGGCTGTCGGCATCCAGCGCCACCTCCGATCCGTCGTCCAGCACCACCTGGCGCTGCTGCGCCAGCCCGGTCCGGTACACCGTCGGCGCCAGCATCCACCAGCTGCCGACGGCTGCCAGCGCCAGGCCCGCGACCGCCACCCAGGCCGCTGCCGGCCGCCGCGCGCGCTGCGCATCGGCGCGCGCGGCGCGGCGCAGCGCCTGCACCTGCGGATGCGCGGCGGCGGCGCCGGTCATGTCCCAGATGCGCTGGGCGCGCTGCAACAGGCGCGGATGCGCGGGGTCTTCCTGCAGCCAGCGCTGCAACGCCTGCCGCTGCGCCGGCGCCGGCGCGCCGGCGGCCAGCAGCAGGCACCAGCGCGCCGCCGCTGCGGCGCTGCGTTCGCCGCTCATGGCGCCTCTTCCATCAATTCCGCCAGCTCGGTCATCGCGCGCAGCAGATGCTTCTGCACCGCGCTGACCGAGATGCCGTAGCAACGCGCGATCTGCGCCTGGCTCATGTTCTCCAGGCGGAACTGCAGGAAGATCGCGCGGGTGCGCGGCGCCAGCCGCTCCAGCGCATCGGCGACCTCGCCCAGCGCCTGGCGTCCGGCCAGCACCCGCGGCGGATCGAGCGTCTCCACCTGATGCTCGGCCACCACGCCGTGCTGCTGCCGGTGCAGCGTGCGCACCTTCTCGCGGCGCGCGCGGTCGCGCAGCAGGTTGGCCGCGCTGCGGAACAGGTAGCCGTCGTCGCAGACCGCGCTCGGCGAGGCGGCGAGATTGGCGAACACCTGGTGGGTCAGGTCCTCCGCCTCGCTGGGGTCGGCGACGCGGCGCCGGAAGAACGACATCAGCGCCGGCCGGCAGCGCTGGTACAGCGCGGTCAACGCGCCGCGGGGCCAGGCGCGCGCCACCAGTGGAGGACGGAGTTTGCGGGTCGTCATCGCGCCGGGACTATAGGCGCAGCGCCGGTGCGAGGCTTGACACATTGCAGCAAAGCGCGGCGCACTACGCGTGCGCACGCGACGGTTAGACTTGGCCCGCCGGCGCCGCCTTCATGAGCTGTGAACGGCCATCCCTCTAGTTTCCGCTGCACAAGGAGCCAATGCCGATGCGTTACAGCTTGCATGCCATCGTGGGAAGCGCGTTGCTGATACTGGCCGCCTGCAGCAGTGCGCCGCCGGTAGCGCCACCGCCGCCACCGAAAGCGCCGCCGATGCCCACCACCGGCACCGCGCAGCAGGCGCAGGCGGTGCTCGCGCCGGCCTCGGGCAGCCTGGTCAGCGGCAAGCTGTCGCTGGTCGCGGCGCCCGGCGGCGTGCGCATCACCGGCACCCTCGGCGGCCTGCAGCCGAACCGCGCGTTCGCGTTCCACGTGCATGAGCGCGGCGATTGCAGCGCGGCCGATGCCAGCAGCGCCGGCGGCCACTTCAATCCGCTCGGCGGCCCGCACGGCCGCGCCGGCAGCGGCCCGCACCACGCCGGCGACATGGACAACCTCAGCGCAAACGCCGCCGGCATCGCCCAGGTCGACGTGCTGCTGCACGGCGTGGTGCTCGGCGGCGGCGCGGCCAACGACATCGCCGGCCGCGCACTGGTCGCGCACGCCGACGCGGACGACTACCGCAGCCAGCCGGCCGGCAACGCCGGCGCGCGCGTGGCCTGCGGCGTGATTCGCGTGTTGCGCTGACCGATCATCCGCCCGGGGCTTGCTCCGCGGCGAACGTCCGCATTCCGCGGCCCCTGCAAGGAGAACCACTCATGCGTGCGCTTCCCACTGTGCTGTTTCTGGCCACCACCCTCGCGCTCGGCGCCTGCAAGCGCGAAGCGCCTGCTGCCGACGCTCCGGCCGCGGCGACGCCGCCGGCGGCCGCCACCCCGGCCCCGGCCGCCGAGCCTGTGCCCGCTGCCGCGGCCCAGGCCGCCGCCAGCGCCGCGCTGAGTCCGACCCAGGGCAACCAGGTTGCCGGCGAGGTCAAGTTCGACGTGGTCGACGGCGTCGTGCACGTCGCCGGCACCATCACCGGACTCGCGCCCAACAGCGAGCACGGCTTCCACATCCACGAGTTCGGCGACTGCAGCGCGCCCGACGGCAGCAGCGCCGGCGGCCACTTCAATCCGGCCAAGTCCGAACACGGCCAGGTCAGCGCCGATCCGCACCACGGCGGCGACATGCCGAACCTGAAGGCCGACGCCGACGGCAAGGCCACGATCGACGCGGCGGTGTCCAACAACGTCAACATCGGCAAGGGCGACGGCTTCGACATCCTCAACCACGCGGTGATCGTCCACGCCGACCCGGACGACTACAAGACCCAGCCCACCGGCAACGCCGGCGGCCGCCTGGCCTGCGGCGTGATCAAGGGCAATGCGACCGCGGCGGCGGCGGCCCCGGCAGCTCCCGCCGCGCAGTAAGGCGCGACGCAAGCCGTCGCACGCTGCTGCAGGATGGCCGCTGGCCCAGCGCAGCGGCGGCGACGGGTTCTCCGAAGCCGGCCAGTCGGCCGGCTTCGGCGCCTTAGCCTTCTTGTGGAGCGGCTTCAGCCGCGACAGACGAAGTCAGCCAGCCGGCTGGCTTCGCAGCCAGTCGGGGTTGAAACCCCTCCCATAGTGCACCCGGCCGGATGCCGGACGTTTTTGTAGGGCGGCTTCAGCCGCGACCAACCGCGCCGGCACGTCGCCCGCTCGTGGATCTGCCGATGACGCCATTGCCGACCGCGTCGGCTGCCCCGCGATCAGCGCACTTCACGCCGCCAGCAACGCCTGCCTCGCGTCCTGCCCGGCCTCGCAGTGCACATACAGCACCGGCATGCCGTGCGCTTCCAGCACCGCGGCCAGTTGCCGCTGCCGGGCCAGGTAGTGTTCGTAGACCCGCTGCAGGCGCTCGCAGTCCTGGCGGTCGTGGGCGTAGTACGCGCACCAGCCGGCCGGGTCGAACAAGGCCATGCGCACTTCGCCGCCGCGGTAGCGCAGCAGCGGCTCGGGCGGGCTGGCCAGCCACTCTTCCTGGTCCGGCGCCAGCAGCGCGGTCTCGATCAGCGGCCACAGCGGCGCCAGGCCCTGGTTGTCGTACTGCATCGACATCATCGCGGCCAAGTCGTTGACCGTCAGGTAGCGCGCATGTTCGATCTGCGCGCCGAACGCCTGCTGCGCCAGCAGCGCGGTGTCCGGCTGCGCCATGCCCTGCGCCAGCAGCACGTCCTCCAGCGCCGCGGCGACCGGCGCCAGCGTCTGCGCCGGCCCGCTGAGCAGGAACGGCACCACCCGCAGCGCACCGCCGCGCAGGCCGGCATCGGCCTGGAACGGCAGCGGCACCGCGCCATCGGCAGCGGCGCCGAACGCCAGCAGGCGCGGGCCGGCGTCGCGACCGGGCGCGCGCGCGCGCAGCTCGTCCAGGCGCCGGTGCATCGGCCAGCCCGGGCGCAGCACCTCGGCGGGGTCGAAATGCGCGCCGGCCAGGCTCAATTCCAATTCGCGCAGCGCCGGCACCAGTTGCGCCAGGTCGCGGCCGACCTTCCCGGCCAGCTCCGCGGCCAGGGCGTGCGGCAGCGCCGCGTGGGCCGGGGCGAGCCCGGCGGACAGTTCCAGGGCGATCACGCCGCGGGCATTCATGCTGGCAATGGCTTGGCTCATGGCTTGGCGGTTGGCCCGTCGCGGGCGCAAAGCTACACTCGCTGCATTATGCCTGCGCTAACGTGCAGGCCATGTCCCCGACCCCTCGCGCGAGGTAATCCCATGCCAGTAGCCCGCCCCGTCGCCATTCTCGGCGGCGTCCGTATTCCGTTTTGCCGGCAGAACACGGCGTATGCGGATGTCGGGAACCTCGGCATGTCGGTGCGCACGCTGGGCGCACTGGTCGAGCGCTACGGCCTGCACGGCCAGCAGCTGGGCGAGGTGGCGATGGGGGCGGTGATCAAGCACTCCAGCGACTGGAACCTGGGCCGCGAGGCAGCGCTGTCGTCGGGGCTGTCGCCGCTGACCCCGGGCATCACCCTGCAGCGCGCCTGCGGCACCAGCCTGGATAGCATCATCACCGTGGCCAACAAGATCGCGCTGGGGCAGATCGAGTCGGGCATCGGCGGCGGTTCGGACACCACCTCCGAGGTGCCGATCGTCTATGGCAAGAAGCTGCGCGCGCGGCTGCTGGCCGCCAGCCGCGCCAAGACCACCGGCGACAAGATCCGCGCGCTGACCCGCAGCTTCAAGTTCGCCGAACTCAAGCCGGAATTCCCCGGCGTGGCCGAGCCGCGCACCGGCAAGAGCATGGGCGACCACTGCGAGGACATGGCCAAGCAGTGGAACATTGCGCGCGACGCGCAGGACGCCTGGGCGGTGTCCTCGCACCACAAGCTCGCCGCGGCCTACGAGCGCGGCTTCTTCGCCGAGCTGATCGCGCCATTCCGCGGCGTGGAGCGCGACAACATCCTGCGCGCCGATACCTCGCTGGAAAAGCTCGCCACGCTGAAGCCGGCGTTCGACAAGGTCAGCGGCCGCGGCACCCTGACCGCGGCCAACTCCACCCCGCTGACCGACGGCGCCGCCGCGGTGCTGCTGGCCTCGGAGGAATGGGCGCAGGCGCACGGCCATGTGCCGATGGCGTATCTGCGCGATGCGCAGGTCGCGGCGGTGGATTTCGTGCACGGCGAAGGCCTGCTGATGGCGCCGACCATCGCTGTGCCGGACATGCTCAAGCGGCATAACCTGAGCCTGCAGGACTTCGACATCTACGAAATCCACGAGGCCTTCGCCGCGCAGGTGCTATGCACGCTGCGCGCCTGGGAGAGCGAGGACTACTGCCGCACCCGGCTCGGCCTTGACGCGCCGCTGGGGCAGATCGATCCGGCCAAGATCAATCCGCTGGGATCCTCGCTGGCCACCGGCCACCCGTTCGCCGCGACCGGCGCGCGCATCGTCGCCACCGTGGCCAAGCAGCTGGTGGAACGCGGCGGCGGCCGCGCGCTGATCTCGATCTGCACCGCCGGCGGCATGGGCGTGGTGGCGATCGTCGAGCGCTGAGCGTCACCCCGGCCGCGATCGCAGGCGGGTTGCGTGCCCGCGTTGCCGCCGAACCGTCCCTGCGCCCAACGCTTAGCGCTTATCGCGGCGCATCCGCCGCGCTACCCCGCGCGCCGCCGCCGGCCTCATTCCTGCAGGCGCGGGAAACCGTGTTCGTCGCGGCGCTCGGCGCTGCCCGGATCCGGATCGCTCGGGATCACCGGTGCGCGGGCCGCGGACAGCGGCTGGGCGCGTTCGCCGCGTTGCACGCGCAATGCGTTGGCGTAGCAGCGCTGCGCCATGAACGGGTCGCCGGCCTCGGCATAGCCATCGCCGAACGCCTCCCAGGCCTCGGCACCGGCGCCCAGCGCCAGCGCGCGGTGCAGGAACTCCTCCGACTGCGGCCACTGTTGCTGCTGACGCGCCAGCCGCGCCAGGGTCAGCAGCAGGCCCGGGCTGTCCGGATGGCTCTGCAGCCAGCGCTGCGCACTGGCGCGGCGCGAATCGTATTTCTCCACCGGCAGACGTCCGTACAGCGCCGCCAGGCCTTCGTCCCAGCGCGTTTCCAGCGCCTGTTCCATGCTGCGCAGCGCCGCGTCGTCCCAGTGCAGCGCGGCGGCGCGGACCGCGTAGGCCTCGACCACGGCCGCTTCGCTGCGCAGCGACTTGGGCAGGCATTCCCAGCGCTCGGCCAGCGCGTTGGCGTCGCTCGCCTGTTGCAGCGACGCCGCGGCCAGGCGCGCTTCCAGCGGGCCGATCGCCTCCAGCGGCAAGGCCTGCTGCTGGCGGATCGCGCCGAGCTGCCCATAGGCCTCGCCGGCGCGGCCGATGCTGGCCAGCGCCTCGGTGCGCAGCAGCAGCCCGCGCGGCGGCAACGGCTGCGCCGCGGCCACGTCCAGCGCATTGATCGCATCGACCGGACGCTGTCGGGCCAGGTGGCGTTCGGCCTGCAGCAGCGCGTGCGCGCCCGCGTCGCGCGCGGCCAGGCGTTGCAGGTAGCCGGTGGCAGCCTCCGCATCGGCACGCGCATCGGCTGCGCGCACCGCCGCGACCAGGGCGATGGCGCTGACTTCGGGATCTTCCGCGGCGGCATGCAATTGCTTGTCGGCGCGCGTCCATTGGCCGTTGTGCAGCGCGGTCAGGCCTTCGATCAGGCGTGCGCGCGACTGCTTGCGGCGATGCCGGCCCCAGGCGCGGAGCGGGAAGCTGAGCAGGTTCCACAGCAGCAACAGCGCCAGGAAGGCGATCACCAGCAGCAGCGCCGCCTGCGGCAGCGGCGAGATGTAGTCGTTGCCGCCGGCACGCACGATCACTTCGCCAAGGTCGCCCAGCTTGTCCTGCGCCAGCCATTGCGCGCCGATCACGCCCAGCGCGATCACCACCAGCAATACGATCAGGGAACGGAGGGATTTCATGGTTGGCTCCTTGCGTCGCGCATGTGGCGCAACTGCTGCAGGGTGGTGCCCAGCTCGGGGACGGCCGGGCGCAGGGCGGCGTTGCACAGGGTCTGCAGCGTGCGGCGGCGTTCGCGCAGCGGCACCGAATCGGGCCACAGGCGTTGCAGCCAGGTGCCGGCGCGGGTCAGCGCAGCGCGATAGCCGCGCGCATCGCCGCGTTCCAGCGCGGCGCGCGCCAGGTTCAGGTCCAGCTGCAGCGCGTCGCGCGCGGCGACCCGCTCCGAACGCGTGGCCAGCACGCCGCCCTGGGCGGGGCGGATCTTGACCAGCGGCGACAGCAGCCGTTGCCACAGCGGCGCCTGCGCGCGCTCGGGCAGTTGCGTGGGCAATGCCTCCAGGCTGGCGGCGAAGGCGTCCAGCTGCGCCGACAGGCGCGCTTGCGG
Source organism: Xanthomonas hyacinthi (assembly GCF_009769165.1). Lineage (NCBI taxonomy): Bacteria > Pseudomonadati > Pseudomonadota > Gammaproteobacteria > Lysobacterales > Lysobacteraceae > Xanthomonas > Xanthomonas hyacinthi. The sequence continues at coordinate 2,001,091 of NZ_CP043476.1, read as the reverse complement.
CCCCTCGCCAAGCGCGTCCAGCGCGGTGCGCTCCTGCAGCAGCACCTGGCGCAGGTTGAGATAGCGCGGATCGTCCACGCCGTCCAGCACGCCGCTGGCCAGCGCATAGGCGCGGCGGGCGCCCTGTGCATCACCGGCCAGGTGCAGACGCTGCTGGCCCTGGCTCAGCAGCAGTTCCACCTCGTCCAGGCGCAGCGCCTGCGCGCCGTGGCGGTTGGAGTCGGCGAGCTTGCCGAGGTTGTCTTCGAGCAGCGCGCTGCGCTGGCTCAGGCCGAGCATCTCGTCGCGCAGCACGCGGTTGGTGCTGGCCGCGTCCTGCACCCGCTGCACGGTGGCGCGCTGGTCGCGGCGCAGGGTTTCCAGATTCTGTTGCAGGGCCTGCAGTTGCTGCTGGGTCGCGGATTGTTCGGCCAGCGCGCGCGCGCTGCGCGCCTGCCACCCGTCCCAGCCGCGCCAGCCGGCCAGCGCGAGCGCCGCCAGCATGGCCAGCGCCAGCAGCAGCCAGATCCAGCGCGTGGAGCGGCGGGGCGTGGACGAGATTTCGGTCATCGGCAGCATCCTTGTCGGCCTGCGTCCCGTCGCGACGATGGCGACGGCCGCACGCACGGCACCGCGGGAGCATGGCGTGAGCGGCACTGCGGCCGCAAGCCGCTGGCCGGCGCGCGTTCAGCGAGGTGGCGAGCGCGTCACGATCATGGCGGCGGCCGTGGCCAGTTGCCGCGGCAGCGGACCGGCGGCGCAGGCGATGTCGGCGAAGCCGAGTTCGGCGGCCAGCGCGGCCAGCCGCGCGCTGGCCGCGACCAGCGGCTGCGCGCGCCATGCCGCGGCCAGATCGTCGGGCAGCTGCGCCAGCACCAGCCGCAGCGCGGCGCCGCTGCTCAGCGCCAGCACCCCCGGCGCCGCGCCGCGCAGCCGGGCAATGCGCGCGGCGGGCAGGGGCAACGGCACCCGGCGGTAGACATCGGCGCGCTGCAGCGGCGTGCCGCGCGCCTGCAAGCGTTCGGCGATCAGGCCGCGACCGCCGGGCGCGGTGACCAGGCCGACGGCGCCGTCGATGGCGGCCAACTGCGGCAGGGCGAGCAGGCCATCGCTGTCCATCCGGGCCGGCACCGCGACCTCGGCGATGCCATGGCGCTGCAGCGCCCGCGCGGTGCCGGCGCCCACCGCCAGCCAGCATTGTCCGGGCGCCGCCGCCAGCGGCTGCAGCGCCGCGGCCGCGCGCACCGCGGCGGGGCTGCTGAAGATCACCCGCGGCGCGGCCAGCGCCAGCGCCAGCGCGGCGCGCGTGGTGGCGTCGGCACAGGCCTGCAGGCGCCAGGGCGAGACCGCCAGCAGGCGCGCGCCGACCCGCGCCGCGGCACGCCGCAGCGGCGCGTGCTCGCCCTGCGGGCGCAGCGAGATCAGGGTCCAGGCCGCGGCGGCAGCGGTTGCATGTGCGCTCATGCCAGGCATTATGCGAGCCCCCACCGGCAGCACAATCGCACCATGGCCGCGGATCTTCCTTTCGATGCGTTCCTGCAGCAGCTGCAGCGGCAGTTCGAGGCGATGCCGCCGGTGGCGGCGCTGCAGGTCGCGCTGCAGGGCTACGCCGCGCAGCGCCTGCACCTGGTCGCGCCGCTGGCGGCCAACCTCAACGACAAGGGCAATGCCTTCGGCGGCAGCCTCGGCTCGGTGATGACCCTGGCCGGCTGGGCGCTGGTCAATTGCGAACTGCACCGCGCCGGCCTGCAGGCCGACGTCTACGTCGCCGACACCCAGGTGCGCTACCTGGCACCGCTGTACGCCGACCTGCATGCGCAGGCCAGCGCCGATGCGGATGCCGACTGGGGCAGCTTCGTGCAGACCTTCCGCCAGCGCGGCCGCGCCCGGATCGGCATCCAGGCCCAGGTCGGGCCGGCCGCTGCCGCCGCGGCGGCGACGCTGAGCGGGCGTTTCGTCGCCATCGCGAAAGGGTAGGATGCGCGCACCGCTCGCGCCTACCCGGAAACCCGCCATGCCCTCGATGTTCCGCGCTCTGGCGCTGCTGCTGGTGCTGGGTTTCGCCGGCACCGCGCTGGCCGGCAGCCGCAGCCAGCAGAACAAACTCGACGATCTGCAGACCGCCTACGGCGCGGCGATGCGCTGGAGCGAGTTCGAGTCGGCCTGGGCAGCGGTGGACCCGGCCTACCGGCAGGCGCATCCGCTGACCGACCTGGAGCTGGAGCGCTATCGCCAGGTGCAGGTGTCCTCCTACAAGGTCGGGCGGGTCGGCGCGCTGGACGGCGACGCGGTGCGCGACATCGAGCTGGGCGTGATCAACCGCAATACCCAGGCCGAGCGCATCGTGCGCTACCGCGAGCGCTGGCGCTGGGATGCGCAGGCCAGGACCTGGTGGCTGCTGGACGGGCTGCCGGACGTGTGGAACGGCCAGTAGCGCCGCCGGCCAGCTGTGCGACAATCGGCGCCCGCTTCCAGCCCCCCATTCCTGTGAACTTCGAAGAACTGCTGGCCTTCGCCGGCCGCAACCCGATGCTGGCCCTGGCCCTGGTTGGCCTGACCATCGCCCTGATCGTCACCGAAATCGCGCGCCTGTTCCGCGGCTTCAAGACCCTGCGTCCGGCCGAACTGACCCGCCTGATCAATGCCGGCAACGCGGTGCTGGTCGACCTGTCGGCCGCGGCCGATTTCGAGAAGGGCCATATCGCCGGCAGCCGCAACGCCACGCCGAGCCAGTTCGGCCCCGAGCACAAGCTGGTGGCCAACGCCAAGGCCGCGCCGGTGGTGCTGGTGTGCCGCACCGGCAGCACCGCCGATGCCGCCGCCAAGCAGTTGAAGAAGGCCGGCTTCGAGCAGGTATCCGTGCTCGACGGCGGCATCGCCGCCTGGCAGCAGGCCGATCTGCCGCTGGTCAAGGGCCGCTGAGCGCGCTTCCCGGCCGGGCGCCGAGCGCCGCGGCCGGCATGTGATGTGATGTGATAATCCCGATCCTTTTTGTTAGCTGAATCCACCGGAGTCAAGAGAATGTCCGACGTCACCAACAACGGCGCCACGGCGCCGGCCGAAACCGCGGCTGGCCCCGCTTTCACCATCGAGAAGATCTACGTCAAGGACGTGTCCTTCGAGTCGCCCAACGCGCCGGCGGTGTTCAACGACAACGTGCAGCCGGAGCTGCAGCTCAACCTCAACCAGCGCGTGCAGCGCCTGAACGAGCAGGCCTTCGAAGTGGTGCTCGCGGTGACCCTGACCTGCACCGCCGCCGGCAAGACCGCGTACGTGGCCGAAGTGCAGCAGGCCGGCGTGTTCGGCCTGGTCGGCCTGGACCCGCAGGCGGTGGACGTGCTGCTCGGCACGCAGTGCCCGAACATCCTGTTCCCGTACGTGCGCGCGCTGGTCAGCGACCTGATCCAGGCCGGCGGCTTCCCGCCGTTCTTCCTGCAGCCGATCAACTTCGAAGCGCTGTACGCCGAGACCCTGCGCCAGCGCGCGCAGCAGGACGAGACCCAGTCGCTGGCCGACTCGGAGCCGGCCGGCAACGCCTGAGCGCGTCCGCCGTTCCACATGCGCGATAACCCTGCGAAGAAGATCGCCGTCCTCGGCGCCGGCTCCTGGGGCACCGCCCTGGCCGCGCTCGTCGCCCGGCACGGTTTTCCGACCGTGCTGTGGGGACGCGATGCCGCCGTCGCCGAGGCGATCGGGCAGCGCCACGAGAACCCGCGCTACCTGCCGGACATTGCGCTGCCGGCGGCGCTGGAGGCCACCACCGACCTGGCGGCGGCCGTGCACGGCGCCGACTGGATCCTGGTGGTGGTGCCGTCGCACGCCTTCACCGAAACCTTGCACCAGCTGGCGCCGCTGCGCCCGCCGCAGGCCGGCGTGGCCTGGGCGACCAAGGGCTTCGAGCCGGGGTCCGGACGCTTCCTGCACGAAGTGGCGCAGCAGATCCTGGGCGAGGACGTGCCGCTGGCGGTGGTGACCGGGCCGTCGTTCGCCAAGGAAGTGGCGCTGGACCTGCCGACCGCGGTGACCGTGCACGGCGATGCCGCGTTCGCGCAGCAGGTCGCCGACGCGATGCACGGTCCCACCTTCCGCGCCTATACCGGCGACGACATGGTCGGTGCGGAGCTGGGCGGGGCGATGAAGAACGTGCTGGCGGTGGCCACCGGCGTGGCCGACGGCATGGCGCTGGGCTTGAACGCCCGCGCCGGCCTGATCACCCGCGGGCTCAACGAAATGCTGCGGCTGGCCGCAGCGATCGGGGGCAAGCCGGAAACGCTGATGGGCCTGGCCGGACTCGGCGATCTGGTGCTGACCTGCACCGGCGACCTGTCGCGCAACCGGCGCCTGGGCCTGGCCCTGGGCCGCGGGCAGACCCTGCAGGACGCGGTCCGCGCGATCGGCCAGGTGGTCGAGTCGGTGCAGACCGCCGACGAGGTGATGCGCCAGGCCGAACGCCATGGCATCGACCTGCCGATCTCCAACGCGGTGCGCGCGGTGCTGCATGGCGAGCTGACCCCGGCGGTGGGCCTGCAGCAATTGCTGGCCCGCGAGCGCAAGCCCGAGTATCCGACCACGCTGTTCAGCTGATCGTTTGCGGTGGCAGCGAAAAAGCCCGGCTCCGGCCGGGCTTTTTTGTGTCTGCAGCCGTTCGCGCCGGGGAGGGGGGCGCGCAAAAAAAGCCCGGTCCTGGGACCGGGCTTCGAACCGCGCGCAGCGAGAGAGAGACGCGGCGCGCAGTGCTACGCGGTGCCGCTTACCAGCTGAAACGCGGGCCGACGAACCATTCCTTGTCGCCGTCGCGGTTCATCTTCAGGTCCGCGCTCAGGCCCCAGTTCTGGTTGAGCTTGGCCTGGGCGCCGAGGCGGCCGTAGAACTCGCCGTCCGGGTTGATGCCGTCCTTCTTGGTGTAGTCCTCGTAGCCGCCCAGCGCATACACCTCGAAGTACGGGTTGAACGCGGTGCGGATGCCGACTTCGGCGCTGTAGCCGTTGAACTTGGTGCCGTCTTCCGGGTCGAAGCGGTTATAGGCCACGCGGGTCACCAGGTCGGTGCTGGTCGAGATCTCGTGGTTGTAGCCGGCGCCGATGCGCCACTGGTCGACATCGACGTCGCCCAGGTCGGTCTTCTGGCGGCTGAAGTCGCCGAACACGCTGAAGTTCGGGTTGATCGCGTAGGAACCCTTGACGGCCCAACCATCCGCGTCGCCGCCGCTGGCGTCGGTCTTGATGTAACCGCCTTCGACGTAGTTGTAGGACAGGCCTTCGGCCGCGGAGGCAGCGAACGGCAGAGCGGCCAGGAGGCCGAGAGCGAGCAGAGAAGTCTTCATGATCGGGATACCCTTGTTATTGGTTTAGTCGGCGCTGAGGCGTGGGCCGTTCGCTGCCGAGATGTAAATTATCCGTTAGCGACCCGAACTTGCCCTGAATTTCAAACTGACCGGTATATAAATTTAGACGCCGTGTTCAGGAACTTTTGGGGTGCAGTGTGGGGAGAACCCCATCGTTGGGCAGGTAGTGGACGAACCATGGGGTTCGCGGGGGCGGCAAACGAGGGTGTTCGTCCCCAGCGAGCTGGATGGACCTTGCGCCGCTGGCCGCAACCGGGGGGAGGTCGCAGGCTCATGCCTGGTTTGGACGTTGCGCAGTGCAGTCTTGGTGGCACAGGTTCTCGGCCACCTGTCGGCGACCCCGCCCCGGACGCCGCGACAGCCGTGGCGCGCCTTGCTCGAACAGTCCGTCCAGGCGCCGCAGCGCCTCGTCGACCCTCTCGCGTACCGGGCGCAACGGATGGCTTGCAGGGATGAATTCCGGCAGTCGCTCGACCGTGAACAACTGCTCGCTGAAGACGTCTGCGCCACGCATGGAATTGGATGACGTCACGCTACGGCAGGAAAGGCATTTCGGCAGCCTGTTTTAGGTAAGCTCTGGCGTGCCTTGCAGATGGGTGAAATCAGATGGCCGAAAAATTTTCGGTACGGCTTTTCAGACGTTGGTTAGCCGCACTTTGCTTTAGCGCGAGCCTCGGATCTGCCGCGTCCGCCGAGTCATTGCCGCCATCGACCGAATCTCGGTCTGCTGATGAGTCGCAGTTCTTTCCATCGTCTGCCGACGAGCTCGCCTCGCGCGGCGGACTTGAGACACGACTTACTCGGGTCCGATCTCAGGCCGATCGCTCGGCAACCGCGCATGAAACATTCTCTGCGTTTGAAAGCATTTTTGGCGCCTGCTTGAAGCACTACGCGTATTACGAGCTCATCAGCTCCCGCGATGGCGACAATACATCGGCGCGGGAAGCCTTGGAAAACATAGAGAAGCTTTGTTCCGAGGCATCGGCCGGTGCAAAGAAAGCGCTCTTGAGCAGCTCCCCAACGGCGTCCTGGACGAAGCCCTACGCCTATCTTCGTCTGAAGGCCAAGCGCGACCAGGCGCATAGTTTCGCTCAAGGCAGCGATGCCCTGGCTGAATCGTCGGCACGCGCTTTGGAGCGCTTCGAGCGTCTCTACGGCCTGACCCTCCGCGCTGCCGACTTCGCGACTATCCAGGCGAATACCCAATCGCTCAATGCGTTCTTCGACTACAAGACCCTGATGGCGCTTCCCGATGCATCTATCCGCCAAGCGGCATGGAACAGCTACTGGTCGGGACTCCAATCCAGCAAGCAGATACTGGCGAATATCCTGCTCGGCATTACCGAGGTCAAGAATGGCAGAGCCATCGCACAAGGCTATCCGAATGCTGCCGATGCCGCGTATTCCGCCATGGGGCTGACTGTGCCGGAGGTGAGCGCCACGATCCTGTCCATGCAACACCACTCTCGATCATTGAAGGCGTATCAGGCACTGCTGGGTGCAGCCGACAGCGCCGATCAGCGGGAAACCGTGCCTCCTTGGGACGTGGCTGCATCGGAAGGCGGCCAGCAATCGCATCTCCTTTCCCTATCCCAACTACAACAGATTGCGCGTCGCGCTACTCGCAGGCTGGGCGCAACGCACTCCGCGGAGATCGCAGCAGTCCTCGATCCAAACGGTCATCGGATGGATTTTTCCACTCGTCAGGGTGCAAGGGCAATGGATGCCTTCTCCATCACGGCACCCGGCGTTTCCTCGGTCCTGTTTGTCGGCTACCGTCGTCCCGACTTGGAAAGCGACGTCGAAGTCGTGCATGAAGCCGCGCATGCCGTGCATGGGCAACTTATGAACGCACAAGGGACTTCTCCTTTGAATCGGAACGGTGCGCCTTGGTTGATGGAGGCCTTCGCCATCCTGGATGAATTGCTCTTCCGCGAGCAGCTCGTCCGGGAGGCGAAGGACCCGGACCGGCAGGAGTATTACCTCAGAAGCCTGGTGGACGACTTGGCGCTGCAGTTGTTTACATCGGCGGAGGAAGCGCAACTTGAAGATGCGATCTATCGCGGCGTTCTAGATGGCAAAATCGGTTCATCCTCCGAGCTGGATGAACTTACCCGCTCGATCCTGTGCAACTACGAGCTTTGGCCACGCCAGCATCCAGAGCTTGCTGGTACCTGGGAGAGCAAGCGGCTCTTCTATCAGGATCCACTCTACCTCGCCAACTACCTCTATGCCGGGCTGATTGCGGTCAAGCTGTATGCCCTCAGCCAAGAGAATGACGCCGGATTCCGCCAACGCTACGCCACGCTCCTAGGACGAGGCTTTGAGGCTGAACCTGGCTCCATGATCGAGGAATTGCTCGGCGAGAAGCTCGATTGGGTCCAGCTGGTTAACGATGACGTTCGCATTTTCGACTCGAAGGTCGCGCAACTGCGTACAGCGCGCGCAGCACGCCTTCGATTCGGCTACCCCAGCGCCCCCAGCCGCCACGCCCAGGCCGGCAGGGTGGCCAGCGACAGCAGGCTGCCGTAGCCGACCAGCGCCGCCGCCCGGTGCGAGATCGCCGGCGCGGCGGCGGTGATCGTCGTCGGCAACGAAGCAATAGATCTAGATCTTGACGACGTCGAAAAGCATCGGGGCTGAAGCCCCTCCTACAGCGTCCAGCCGAGCCATCGCTAGCCGCCGCGGGTGCCTCGGCCATCCCTCGGCCATCCGCGGCGACAAGCGCAGTGGTGGATCGCTCGGCGCCTCGCGCCATCGCGCGCGATGGCGCGATCCTGGCCGTGGCGCGAGGGCAAGCGCGCCTCAGGGCCAGGCCGGCGGGCTGGCCTGCCAGGCCGCCTGCACCTCGGACAGGGTGGCGCGTTCGTCCTCGCGCCAGGCCGGCAGCAGCCTGGCGAAGTCGGCGCCCGGGCCCCACTGGTCCGGCCAGGTGCGCACCGCGGCGGCATACCACTTCACCGCCTCGTCCTTGCGGTCCAGCCGCCACAGCACCAGCGCCAGCGTCGGCGGCACCCAGTCCGGTGCCGCCGGGCGGCCGTTGACCAGCCCGCTCCACTGCGCCAGCGCGCGCCCCGGATCGCCGGCACGCAGCAGGTCCCAGCCGTAGTTCCATTCGATCTGGCGGCGTTGCGCGCCGACCGTCAGCGTGCGCAGTACCGCCTGGTACAGCTCTTCGCCCAGTTCGCGGCGGCCGCCGGCCATGGCGATGGACGCCAGCTGCGCGCGTGCCTCGGCCGCGTTCGGATCGCGCCGCACCGCGGCGGCAAGGCGGTCGACCAGCGCATTGCCGCTGCCGGCGATCGCCACCACCGGGCGCGTGGTGCTGCGGTCCTGGTCGAAGTAGAACTCCTTCGGCGCCGGCACGGCCGCTTGCGCCCCGGCCGCGCTCGCGCCCACCCAGGCCAGCATCGCGGCCAGCGCATATGTATGTGCATTCACTGCTGACAACCCCTGGAGGTGGTCCCCTCACCCGACTGCATCCTAACCGCGTCCGCCACCGGGGGCGAGGGGCAGGTTCACAAAAATGCCGCTGATACAATCCACCGATCGTGCACGGTCTGCGCCGCGCGCGCGCCAGCCTTCCATCCCGGGCAAGCCATGAACCGCATCGCCGATCCGCGTCCGCCGTCTTCCCTCGCCGTGCCGGCGGCCGCCGGCGTCGACGCCGGCTATACGCTGGAAGACAAATACACCCGCAGCGACGGCCGCATCTACCTGTCCGGCGTGCAGGCGCTGGTGCGCCTGCCGCTGATGCAGCAGTTGCGCGACCGCGCCGCCGGGCTGAACACCGGCGGCTTCGTCAGCGGCTACCGCGGCAGCCCGCTGGGCGGCTTCGACCTGGAGCTGTGGCGCGCACGCACGCACCTGGACGCGGCCAACGTGAAGTTCCAGCCCGGCCTCAACGAGGACCTGGGCGCGACCATGGTGTGGGGCACGCAGCAGACCAACCTGTTCCCCGGCGCGCGCGTGGATGGCGTGTACGCGATGTGGTACGGCAAGGGCCCGGGCGTGGACCGCTGCGGCGATGTGTTCAAGCACGGCAACGCCGCCGGTACCTCGCGCCACGGCGGCGTGCTGGCGCTGGCCGCCGACGACCACGCCTGCCGCAGTTCGACCCTGCCGCACGGCTCGGAAGAGGAATTCGTCAGCGCGATGATGCCGGTGCTCAATCCGGCCGGGGTGCAGGACATCCTCGACCTGGGCCTGCTCGGCTGGGCGATGAGCCGCTACACCGGATGCTGGATCGGCTTCAAGACCATCGCCGAGACGGCGGAATCCTCGGCCTCGGTGGAGCTGGATCCGTTCGCGCGGCGCATCGTGCTGCCGGAAAATTTCGAACTGCCGCCGGGCGGGCTCAACATCCGCTGGCCGGATCCGCCGCTGGACCAGGAGATGCGCCTGCACCGCTACGCGGTGCGCGCCGCGCAGGCCTTCGCCCGCGCCAACGGCGTGGACCGCACGGTGATGGATTCGCCGCACGCGCGGCTGGGCATCGTCACCACCGGCAAGAGCTACCTGGACGTGCTGCAGGCGCTGGAGTACCTGGGCCTGGACGCGCGCGCCTGCCGCGACATCGGCATCCGCGTGTACAAGGTCGGCATGAGCTGGCCGCTGGAGCCGCTCGGCATCGCCGCGTTCGCGCAGGGCCTGGACGACATCGTGGTGGTGGAGGAGAAGAAGGCCTTCATCGAGCGGCAGATGAAGGAGCAGTTCTACAACTGGCCGGCCAGCGCCGGCCCGCGCCCGAGCATCGTCGGCAAGTACGACGAGGCCGGCGAATGGATCCTGCCGTCCACCGGCGAGCTGACCCCGGCGACCATCGCCGCGGTGATCGGCAGGCGCATCCAGCGCCTGCTGCAATCGAGTGCGATCAACACCGAGTCGATCGAGCAGCGGCTGCGCTGGATGGAGGCCAAGGAAGCGGAAATGGCCTTGCCGCGCGCCAATTTCCCGCGCGTGCCGCACTACTGCTCGGGTTGCCCGCACAACACCTCCACCGTGGTGCCGGAAGGCTCGCGCGCGCTGGGCGGGATCGGCTGCCACTACATGGTGACGTGGATGGACCGTTCCACCGACACCTTCACCCACATGGGCGGCGAGGGCGTCACCTGGGCCGGGCAGGCGCCGTTCACCGATACCCCGCACGTGTTCCAGAACCTGGGCGACGGCACCTACTTCCACAGCGGTTCGCTGGCGATCCGCCAATCGATCGCCGCCGGCGTCAACATCACCTACAAGATCCTCTACAACGGCGGGGTGGCGATGACCGGTGGGCAGCCGGTGGACGGCAGCCTGAGCGTGCCCGACATCGCCCGGCAGATGCGCGCCGAAGGCGTGCACAGCATCGCCCTGGTCAGCGACGACATCGGCAAGTGGACGCGGCGCCGCGAGCAGTTCCCCAGCGAGGTGGAGTTCCACGACCGCAGCGAGCTGGACGCGGTGCAAAAGCGCCTGCGCGAGGTCAAGGGCACCAGCATCCTGATCTACGACCAGACCTGCGCCACCGAGAAGCGGCGCCGGCGCAAGCGCGGCAAGCTGCCCGATCCGGCCAAGCGCGTGCTGGTCAATTCGCTGGTCTGCGAGGGCTGCGGCGATTGCGGCGAAAAGAGCTTCTGCGTGTCGGTGCTGCCGAAGGAGACCGAGTTCGGGCGCAAGCGCCAGATCGACCAGTCCGGCTGCAACAAGGACTACTCCTGCGTCTCCGGCTTCTGCCCCAGCTTCGTCACCGTGCACGGCGGACAGCTGCGCAAGGGCCGCAAGGCCGACGCGGCCGCGCTGCTGCAGGACCTGCCGGCGCCGGTGTTCCGCAGCGATCTGGCGCAGCCCTGGAACATCCTGATCACCGGCGTCGGCGGCACCGGCGTGGTCACCATCGGCGCGCTGCTGGGCATGGCCGGGCATCTGGAAGGCAAGGGCGCCAGCGTGCTCGACCAGACCGGGCTGGCGCAGAAGGGCGGCGCGGTCACCACCCATATCCGCCTGGCGCGCCAGCCCGAGGACCTGCACGCGGTGCGCATCGCCGCCGGCGAGGCCGACCTGGTGCTGGGCTGCGACATGGTCGTGGTCAACGACTACTGGGCGCTGTCCAAGGTACGCGGCGACCGCTCGCAGGTGGTGCTCAACACCTACGAAGCGATGCCCGGCACCTTCACCACGCATCCGGACATGCAGTTCCCCGCCGCCGCCATCGTCGCCGGCGTGCGCCTGGCCTTGGGCGGACGCGAGCCGCTGCTGCTCGACGCCACGCAACTGGCCACCGCGCTGCTCGGCGACGCCATCGCCAGCAACCTGTTCATGCTCGGCTACGCCTGGCAGCAGGGGCTGGTGCCGCTGTCGCACGACGCACTGATGCGCGCGATCGAACTCAACGGCGCGGCGGTGGCGATGAACCAGCAGGCCTTCGCCTGGGGCCGCCTGGCGGCGCTGGACCTGGCCGCGGTGCAGCAGGCGGCGGGCACGCCGGGCAGCGTCGCGGCCGCGGCCGAAGCCGCCGCGCAACGGCTGCAGCAGCTGCCGCCCGGCGAGTGGGAAGGCCACGAGGGCGCCGCCAGCGCCGCACCGCGCAATCCGCACAACGCGCGCCAGGCGCGCGACCTGCCCGCCGCCGGCGATGCCGCCGACAGCGGCCATGCGCCGCTGGACGACACGCGCCTGTCGTGCTCGCTGCACGAACTGGTCGCGCGCCGCCGTGCGTTCCTGGTCGATTACCAGGACGGCGCCTACGCCGCGCGCTACGCCACGCTGGTGGAGCGCGTGCGCGAGGCCGAGCAGCGCGTCGCCGCCGATTCGACCGCGCTGACCGAGGCGGTGGCACGCTACGCGTTCAAGCTGATGGCCTACAAGGACGAATACGAAGTGGCGCGGCTGTACACCAGCGGCGATTTCCAGCGCCAGCTGCAGCAGCAGTTCGACGGCGCCTATTCGCTGCGCTTCCACCTGGCGCCGCCGCTGCTGGCCAGGAAGGACGCGCAGGGCCGCGCGCTCAAGCGCGAATACGGGCCGTGGATGTTCACCGCGTTCAAGTGGCTGGCCAAGCTGCGCGTGCTGCGCGGCGGTGCGTTCGACCTCTTCGGCTACAGCGCCGAACGCCGCGGCGAGCGGCAGCTGATCGCCGACTACGAACGCAGCGTGGACGAGCTGCTGGAACGCCTGGGCGCCGACAACCTGGCGCTGGCGGTGGAGATCGCCAGCGTGCCGGAACACATCCGCGGCTACGGCCACGTCAAGGCAGCGCACCTGCACGAGGCCAAGCAGCGCGAAGCGCGGCTGCTGGCGACCTGGCGCAACCCGAAGGCGCTGCATATCGTGCAGGCGGCTTGAGCTACGGAGTCGCTGCGCGATGCAGCAACGGCGGTCGCGGCTGAAGCCGCTCCTGCAGTGCACCCGGTCGGCCAGCACGCAATCGTAGGAACGGTTTCAACCGCGACCTGCGCTGTGCTGGCGAAGATCGATGCGCTGACTTTGACAGCGTCCAGCACACCCTGCCCAGGCCTCGCCCCCTGTGGGAGCGACTCTGGGTGGCCTTGGGCCATCAGTCGCGACGAACGAAACAGGAATCTGAAGGATCGAAGGCGTCGGGACTGAAGTCCCTCCCACAGAAAAAATACGGCCGGCAGTCATGTCGGTCTCGGTCTCGTCCCAGCTGCGGGTCGGATACTGCTCGCGCGCCTGCAGACCGAGGCCGTAGGCGGCCGCGTAGTCGTAGTCGGATTTCACGTAGTCGCGATTGCGGTATTCCTCGCGCCAGTATTCGGCTTCGCCGGTGGGGTCGATGCGTTCGGCCACGCCCTTGCCCGCCGCGGCACCGGCGACCACGCCGACCGCCGCGCCGATCAGCGTGCCGAGCGGACCGAACACGGTGCCTGCCAATGCGCCGGCAGCAACGCCACCCGCGGTGCCGCCGATGCCGACGCCAAGCGGATGCGAACCCGGCGTGCCGGAGATGGGATCGCGATTGAGATCGCGTGCTTCGTTGCTGTTGCTCATGGGAAGGCTCCGCAGTGAAAGGATCACCGGCCCTGCGCAGCGGCCCGTGGTGGCGGCACAGTGGCAAGCGTTCGGTTAATGCGCACGATGAGGCGGCACAGCGGCTCCCGTCACGCCGTCGCAACGGCTGCGGCCCCGTGAGCGGCGCCGCGGCACCTACGCACAACGCGGCATGCGCTCAGCCGCGGCGCCAGACCAGGCAGCGATTGTTCGCCGGCATCGCCACATCCTCCTGCAGCAGCAGTCCTTGCGCCTGCGCCAGCGCGTCGATCGCCTCGAAGTCGCGGATACCGCTCGCGGCATCGCGCACCTTCAGCCAGGCATCGAACTCCCGGTTGCTGTCGCTGCTGAACGCACCACCGTAATTGAACGGCCCGTACACCGCCAAGGTGCCGCCGTCGCGGTCGGCCAGCAACCGGCCGACACCGGCGAAGAACGCCTGCACCGCGGACCAGCCCATGATGTGCAGGGTGTTGGCGGTGAACACCGCATCGTAGCCGGCGCGCGGCCACGGCCCCGCCTGCACGTCCAGCGCCAGGGCCGGCGGCGTGTTCGGCAATGCCGCCGCGTCCAGCCATTGCACGATGCCGGGCAGGTGCTCGGCGCGCTCGCTGCATTGCCAGATCAGCGGCGGCAGCGCGGCGGCGAAATGCACCGCATGCTGGCCGGTACCGCTGCCGATCTCCAGCACATGCCGGCGCGCGGCGAAATGCCGCCGCAGCACCTGCAGGATCGGCTCGCGATTGCGCTCGCAGGAAGGGGCGTAAGGTCTGGCGTTCATCGCTCTTGCAGGTGGGTTGTGGCTGCAGCGCGCCGCGGCCACGCGGATGCGTGACGGTCAGACGCTCAACTGCGGGTGCGCACGAAGATGCGCTTGCCACCGCCTTCGTTGCCGCGTTCCTCGAGTTCGAATTGCGCCGACAGCCGGCGCAGCAGGTCGCTGAGCTTCTTGTGCCCGTACAGGCGCGGATCGAAATCCGGGCGCACCTTGTTGAGGTAGCTGCCGACGCTGCCGAGCCCGGCCCAGCCCTGGTCGTCGGAGGCTTCCTCGATCGCCTGGCGCAGCAGTTTCAGCGGCGCCGACAGCGGTTGCGCCTTGGCCTCGGCGGGCGCGGCAGGCGTTGCCGCGGCCGCAGCCGCCTCGGGCTTGGCCGCCTGCGCGGCCGGTGGCGCCTTGCTTGCCTTGCGCGCAGGCTTGGCGGCGGGCGTGGACGGCGTGGACGGTTCGCTGCCGGCGGCCTCGCTGCGCAGCACTTCGGTGTAGATGAACTTGTCGCAGGCCTGCACGAACGCGTCCGGGGTCTTGCGCTCGCCGAAGCCGTACACGGTCGGCCCCTCCTCGCGCAGGCGCTGCGCCAGGCGGGTGAAGTCGCTGTCGCTGGAGACCAGGCAGAAGCCGTCGAAGCGGCCGGTGTACAGCAGGTCCATCGCGTCGATGATCAGCGAGCTGTCGGTGGCGTTCTTGCCGCTGGTGTAGGCGAACTGCTGCACCGGACTGATCGAATGCTTCAGCAGCGCCTGCTTCCACTGGGTCATGCGCGTGCTGGTGAAGTCGCCGTAGATGCGCTTGACGCTGGCCACGCCGTACTTGGCCACCTCGGCCAGCAAGCCTTCGATCACCGAGGGTTGCGCGTTGTCGGCGTCGATCAGCACCGCCAGGCGCGGCTGGTCGTCGTCGGTCTCGGATCTGGAACGGGTTTTCATGGCGGGAACCTGCGTGGAAACGAAAGCGGCGGCGGCGCCGCGCTGGCACGCTGCGGCGCCAGCTGCCACTGTGCCACTGCGGGGCAGCGGCGGCCAGTCTGGGGCGATGACGAACGCATGGCCCATGCCGTCCCCTACATGCAGATCCGCTTTGCGGCGCAGATCGACCAGGCGCGAAGGGGGGAGGCGACAGTGCTCCGTTCGGCCGCCCGCGTGCCGGTGTTGAACAGCAGCGGCGGGAAGCGATGCGGCTGCGCTGGCTTACGCCGACGCCGGCAACGCCTCGTAGGCCTGCCGCACCGCGGCCTCGCCGTAGCGCCGCTCCAACCGGCGCACGATGAAATGGCCACGCGCCATCGCCTGGAAGTGCGCGATGAACACCGTATTGAGCAGCGCGCCGCTGGCCGCGCCGACCAGCGGCACCGCCTGCGCCGCCAGTTTTTCGCTGACCGTGATCGAGAACTTCGCCGCGATCCGCGACATCAGCGACACCAGCGCCGGCGCGCCCTTGCTGCCGATGCCGTGCGCGGCGATGTATTGCGCGGCGGCGCTGAGCTGCTGCGCCATCGCCGTGCGCACCGCGAAATAGCCCGACTCGCTGCCGTCGTCGCGCGCGCTGCGCCCGCCGTGCGCCAGCACTTCCAGGCAGGCCAGGGTAGTGGCCGGATCGTCCAGCCGCTCGCCCTCGGCGCGGGCGATATCGGCGATCGAACGCAGCATCAGCGTGGTGGTCAGCGGCAGCTCCACCAGCAAGCCGGGCAGGCCGAAGAAACCGCCGGCCGCGCCGGTCGCGGCCACCGCCACGCCATGCAGGCGCGGCCGTGCCGTGCCCGGCGCCTGCCTGCGCATGGTCAGCAGCGCCGAGCGCAAGGCGATGCGCAGCGCGCGCTGGCTGATCGCGTCGATGCGCGAGGACAGCGCCTTCGGCAGGCGCTTGCTGAGCAGGTCCTCGATCGGCGCGCCGACGGTATTGGCGATCTTCGCCGCCAGGCCCGGATGCTCGAGCAGCGCATGCGCCTGGGCCAGGTCGCGGTGGTCGGCGGCATCCATGGCGGGAACGGGGAGAGTGGAGGTCATGGCCAGGTGGGGTGGCGTGGGAGCGCACAGCATGCACCGGTCGGCGCCGCGATGCTGTCGCGGGCAGATGACGAAGCCGGGCACACCACGCCCTAGCCTGCGATCTGCTCCAGCGTGCGGTTGCGGGTGCGCGGGCCGAACACGCCGATGATCCCGGCCACCGCCAGCAGGCTGGCGACGATGAAGGCCAGCACGCCGCGGTTGCCGGCACGCTCCAGCAGCAGGCCGATCAGCAGGCTGCTGCCGGCGGTGGACAGGCGGCTGAAGGAATAGCAGAAGCCCACCGCGCGGGCGCGCAGCGCGGTCGGGAACAGCTCGGCCTGGTAGCCGTGGTAGGCGAAGCTCATCCAGGCATTGCAGAAGGTGATCGCCGCGCCGCAGGCGATGATGGCCAGCGGCTGGGTCTGCCAGGCGAACAGCGTGCCGAACAGCACCGCGCCGAGCGCCGACCACACCACCTGCCACTTGTTTTCCCAGCGCTGGGCGCCGCGCAGCAACAGCAGCGGCGCCAGCGGATAGGCCAGCGAGATCGCGAACGCATAGCCCAGCCCATGCACGCTGTCCGCGCCTTGCGCCGACAACAGCGCCGGCAGCCAGTTGCCGAAGCCGAAGAAGCCGATCGCCTGGAACACGTGGAACGCCACCAGCATCGCCACGCGGCGCCGATAGGGCGGCTTCCACAGCGCGGCGAAACGCCCCTGCGTCGCAGCGGAGGCGACGACCTGCGATTCGATCTGCGGCGTGTCCAGCGCGCGGCCCAGGTCGGCCGCGCAGCGTGCTTCCAGATCGCGCAGCACGGCATCGGCCTCGGCATGCCGGCCCTGCGCCGCCAGCCAGCGCGCCGATTCCGGCAGGCGCCGGCGCAGCCACCAGATCGCCACTGCGAACGTGCCGCTGAGCAGCACCACCCAGCGCCAGCCGCTGACTCCGAACGGCGCATGCGGCACCAGCGCCCACGCGCTCGCCGCCACCGCCGGCACCGCCAGGAACTGCACGAAGAACGCGAACGCGAAGGCTGCCCCGCGCATGTGCTTGGGCATCAGCTCGGACAGATAGGTGTCGATGGTGACCAGCTCGATGCCCAGGCCGATGCCGACCACGAAGCGCAGCGCGATCACCCCCAGCGCCGTGCTCTGCAGGCCCATCGCCACGGTCGCGGCGGTGTACCAGAGCAGGGCGAAGGCGAATACCGGGCGGCGTCCGAAGCGGTCGGCGAACGGACTGAGCAGGCTGGCGCCGAGAAACAGGCCCAGGAACGTGGCCGAGGCGAACGCGGCCTGGTCGGCGATGCCGAACACGCCCGCCGCGCCGGTGGTGAAGATGCCGTCGTGAAGAAGGCCCGGGCTGATGTAGGCGGTCTGGAACAGGTCGTACAGCTCGAAGAAGCCGCCCAGCGCCAGCAGCGCGACCAGGCGCCACAGCGTGGCCGTCGCCGGCAGGCGGTCGATGCGCGCGGCCACCAGCGCAACGGGATCGGAACAAGCGGCAGCGGGATCGAGCATGGCAGGCACCGGCAACAAAAAGGGTCGCCGACGACCTCGGCCGTCGGCGCTGCCGCATGCTGACCGATTGCGCTGCACACCCGCTACCGCCAGCGACCCGAAGTGTCGACGCCTGCCGGCAGGCGTTCAGCCAGGCGTCGGCTTGCGGGACTCCCGCTGTGCATGCCAGGATCGGACCGGTCAGAAGGGGAAGGACTCATGGGAACCAAGGGAAGCAAGCGCCGCAGGCTGTTGCGGGTCGTGCTGCTGGCCGCTGCGGCCGCCGGCGTCGAAGCAAACGCGCAGCAGGATCAGCAACAGATGCAACAACAGCAACAGCAACTCCAACAGCTTCAGCAGTTGCAGCAACAACTGCAGCAGCAGCAGGCGGCAGACGCCGGTGCGGCCAAGGGCTTGTCCGCCGCCTACCTGGACTGCCGCAAGCAGGCGAGCGGTTTGGACGATCGAAGGCGCTGCATCGCGCGCGAACACAGGCTGCAGGAAGACCGCCTGAGCAAGGCCTACGACACACTGCGCCATCGGCTTAGCGGCAGCGACAGGGCCAAGCTGATGGACGCGCAGTACACCTGGCAGCAGTCCAGCGCGCAGGCGAACGCTCTGGACAAGACCCTCGGCGGCCGCGGCCAGGCAGCGGCATTGCAGAACGCCGAGGCCGCGCTGCAGCGGATCAGCGCACGCGCCGACGAATTGGAGAGGTACGCCAGCCCGAACCGCTGACGCGGCGAACGCGAACCCGCGCTGGCCGATGCGGTCGGTGCTGCGGTCTCGACTTCGGCGGCGGCCACGCGCAACTGGACCTCAAGGACCAGCAGTTCGACGGGGCCTGCGGCAGACGCCGGCGCTTAGGGCCTGTTGCCGCGATCGGGATAGGCCCTAGATCGTCCTGCCGGCGGACGCGAGGCATGCGTCGGCCGGAGTGGCTGGCCGCGAGGTGAACCGCCTCTTGCGCTCGTGTTGACAGCCGCAGGCGGCAGCTCAATAATAAAACCGTACAGTTTGGTTTTTATACAACATGGTCCGAAACCAAAGTTCCGAACAGGCGCGGCGGCAGCGAGATGACCCGTCGCTGCCGCGTAGCAAGATTGCTGCATCGTGTTGTGTCGTTCGTCCGCCGTGCTTTGCCACCTCCCGTCAGGCCTCCCCCATGAAGCCGCACCATCCCACGCCCTCCGCTGCCTCGCCCGCATTGCGGCCGGGTGAGCAGGCGCTGTTCGATCTTCCGGAGATCCCGTCGCCGCACGTCCGCCCGGCAGCCGGCTGGATGAGCCGGCGCCTGCACACGATCGCCGCGATGCTGTCGCGCAATCGCGCGGGCCGCTGCGGCCCGCGCGATTGAACGCGCCGGCGCCGGCAGCGCAACGTCTGCGTCCCCACGCGCGCGACGCCGCCGGAGCAGCGCCAGCGCGGGCCAGCGGCGGCAGCGCTGCGCGCGCGGTGGATCGATGCTGCGCACCGCGCCATTCGACGCGATGATGGGTTCGCCGCGGCAATCTGCCGCGGCGATGCTGGAACGTCCGGTGCCGAGCGCCGGGAACACGCTGCATCCACTCTGGAGCGATATCCATGAACAAGATCACCTTGGCCGGCGCGTTGCTGGCGGGCCTTTCCCTGCCGCTGCTGGCCCAGGCCTCCAGCTTCGCCGGCACCTCCGCCGGCGCATCCTCGGCCGGCAGCAGCAGTTCCGGCGACGACAAAGTGGTGCTGCAGGCGCGCGACGATGCCGCGAGCTTCGTCGCCAGCGAGGGCCGCATCCGCGGCGCGCAGCTGGAGTCGGCGCTACAGTTGCTGCGCGAGCGCGACCCGAACGCGCGCCAGGCCAGCGACCTGCAACTGGCCCAGGCCATCCTTACCCAGTGACACCGGGCCAGCGGCTGTCGTCCCACGGCGGCGGCCCCATCCGGCATCCCGGCCGCCTGCACGGGCGGCCGACATCACGGCGTCACCGTACCGGTGCGCGTAGTGTCATCGCCGGATCGTATGCAATGCGTCACCCGCCCATGGAGAAGTCGAATGAACAAGATGCTTGGAGTTGTCGTCGCTTGCGCCCTGGCCGCCAGCCTTCCTGCCGTTGCAGGTGCGGACCAGGTTCAGCCCCAGAACCGTTACGACGATGGCCCGCGCCACGACGACCCGCCGCGGCCTGACCAACCTAACCCTGATCGCCGCGACGAGGCCCGGCACGACGACCGGCATGACGATCGGCCCGGCGACCATGGCGACGATCGCCGCAGGGACGACCGCCCGGACGACAAGCGCTATGGACGCTGGGATCCCAAGTGGGGTCCGCGCCCGGGCGATCCTCCCGCGCACCGGTCCCGGCAAGACGATTGGTATCGTCACGCGCGCGCCTGCCAACAGCGTTACCGCAGCTACGACGCGCGCACCGACACCTTCGTCCATCGCGGCCGCCGCCTGCGCTGCTCGCTGTAAGCGCCTGCGCGCCGTCTGCGCAACGCGCGTGGACCGCGGCGCAGGTTCGATGCACGGGGAAGTGCAACACGCGCGGGCCTGCGCCGAACGCCGCCCTGGTCATTGCAGGTGCGGCCAACGGCTGCGCGCATGCATGGCGAAGACAGCACGACCAGTGGCCTGGCCCCGCGTGCGTCAGGCACGATGGTTCCCGAACCACGCGATGGTGCGGTCCCATGCCGGCGTCGCCACCGCCGCGCCCGGGCGCGACGCAGGCCGGCGGCAGCGCCAGTCGGGGTGGCTCACTGCTGCGCAGCGCAGTCCGCGTTCTGCGCGTCGCAGAGTTGCGCCGCGCGGCGCAGTTGCGCGTCGTCCAATGGCGGTGGGCGGGCGATGGCCGGCTGAACGTGGTCCGGCGCGCCGGTGAGGGCATGCAGGCCCTTGGCGGCCTTGCCGGCAACGTAGTAGATGCCGAGGGCGAGGTAGCCGCCGCCCTGGCTGACCTGCTCCACCGAGGGCGGTGGCCGCCAGTCCTTGTCGAAGCGGTTGGGTTGGGCGCTGACCGGATTCTTGAAGCGATACAGGTCCAGCGGCTGTTCCGCGTCCGGCGGCAGCGCGCGCACTTCGCCAAGGGTCTGGACGTCCTGCGGCGGCGGGCTGGTCGCGACGGGTGCGGGGTCGGCCTGCCGGGCATGCGCGTGCGCGGCCATGCCAAGCAGCGCTGCGGCAACGACGGAACGCACGGCATTGCACATCGAAATCGGTCCTTTCCCATGCGCGAGGGCCATGGCCTGCGCCGAGCTTACGGTCGGCGGCTGAACGTCGCCAACGCGGCGCCGACCCACACGTGCAAGACGCTCAGGCCGCCTGCAACGGCCGCAGGCACAGCCAGATGGCGCACCAGTGGCTCAGCGCGCCGCCGAGCACGTGCGCGTGCCAGATGGCGCGGTTGTAGACCATCGACTTGCGCACGTAGAAGCCCACGCCCACGGTGTAGAACATGCCGCCGGCGGCGATGAACCACAGCACGGCGCTGTCCAGGCTGGCCATGAGCGGCTTGATCGCGACGATACCGGCCCAGCCCAGCAGCAGGTAGATCGCGACCCAGAAGCCCTTGCTGATGCCGGGCAGGAACAGTTTGGCGAACACGCCGAACAGGGCCACGCCCCACACCGCCAGGGTCATCGACCAGACCCAGGCACCGGACAGCGCCAGCACGAACAGCGGCGTGTAGGAACCGGCGATCATCACGAAGATGCCGGCGTGGTCGAGCTTGCGCAGGATCGGCTGGCGCTGTGGCGGGGCGAAGTTGTAGGCGGCCGAGCAGGCGAACATCACCAACATCCCCAGCGCGTAGACGCAGGTGGCCAGGAGCAGCGCATGGTTGGCGTGGGGGCGCCAGATCAGCATGGCGCCGCCGACGATGGACAGCAGCAGGCCGGCGGCGTGCACGATCAGGTCGGCGCGGCGGGCGCCGGCGGTTTTGTAATGTGCGGCGGGGGCGGGAGCAGGCACGGACAAGGCGAGTCTTCGACGCGTCGGGGGACGGCGCCGCTGCGCGAGGGGGGAGCACAGGATACGCGCTGGCCGCGACGATCAGCTCAGCGTTGCGGGCCCGCGCGCGCCGTCGTCGGGCGGCATCGCGACGGCGGCGCCGCAACTGCGTGGGCTACGCCGCGATGCGTTCGATCTTCTGTGCCTGCGCGCCCAGCGCGCGCCGCGCCTGTTCCAGGTCGTAGTCGGCCTGCAGGCCGAGCCAGAAGCGCTCGCTGGTGCCGAGCGCGGCGGCCAGCCGGATCGCGCTGTCGGCGGTGACGCTGCGCTTGCCGAGCACGATTTCGTTGATGCGGCGCGGCGGCACGCCGGCGGCGCGCGCCAGTGCGTTCTGGCTGATGCCCAGCGGGGTCAGGAATTCCTCCAGCAGGACTTCGCCGGGGTGGATGTTGGGCAGGGTCTTCATGGCGGCTCGATGGGTCAGTGGTAGTCGACGATTTCCACGTCCAGCGCATCGCCGTCCTTCCATTGGAAGCACACGCGCCATTGATCGTTGATCCGGATGCTGTATTGGCCCTTGCGGTCTCCCTTCAAGGACTCCAGACGGTTGGCCGGCGGAACACGCAGATCGTCCAGCGTGGCCGCGCTGTTGAGCATGCGCAGCTTGCGCCGAGCCACGGCCCGGATATCGGCCGGCAATCGCCGGGAAGGCATGCCCTGCCAGATCTTTTCGGCTTCCTTGTCGACAAAGTTCCGGATCACGCAGCAACCATAACGCAACTCGTCATATAACGCAACTCGTCATGGATATCCTGCACGTGCTGCGCTGCTCTGGCTGAATCCGCTCAGCCAGCTGCCCTCGCCGGTTCGGCCGCTGTCTCATACCCTGAGACGCGTTTCCGCTTCCCTGACCCGCTTTGAGAGCCGTGCCGATGCCCGCCCACGCCCTAGCCCGCCGCACCGAGGACGCCGAGCGCGCCCTGTCCACCACCGGCGGCGCGCCTTCGCGCGACGGCGCGCTGCTGACCGAACGGCTGGAGCGGCGCTACCACGACCGCATCACCGGCAGCTTCATGATCCCCGGCCGCGCGGGCCGCTACGCGCCGATCCCGGGCGACGTGCCGGCGGCGCTGGTCGCGGCGCTGCAGGCGCGCGGCATCGAGCAGCTGTACAGCCATCAGGCGCAGGCCTGGGATGCGGCGCAGCGCGGCGAACACGTGGCCATCGCCACCCCCACCGCCTCGGGCAAGTCGCTGTGCTACACGCTGCCGGTGCTGGCCGCGGCGATGACCGCGCAGGCCAAGGCGCTGTACCTGTTCCCGACCAAGGCGCTGGCGCAGGACCAGGTGGCCGAGCTGCTGGAACTCAACCGCGCCGGCGAACTGGGGGTGAAGGCCTTCACCTTCGACGGCGACACGCCGGGCGATGCGCGCCAGGCGATCCGCCTGCACGGCGACATCGTGGTCAGCAACCCGGACATGCTGCACCAGGCGATCCTGCCGCATCACACCAAGTGGGCGCAGTTCTTCGAGAACCTGCGCTACGTGGTGATCGACGAAATCCACACCTACCGCGGCGTGTTCGGCAGCCACGTCACCAACGTGCTGCGCCGGCTCAAGCGCATCTGCGCGTTCTACGGGGTGAACCCGCAGTTCATCCTGTGCTCGGCCACCATCGGCAACCCGCGCGCGCACGCCGAGGCGCTGATCGAGCAGCGCGTGCATGCGATCACCGAGTCCGGCGCGCCGTGCGGCGACAAGCACGTGCTGCTGTGGAACCCGCCGGTGGTCAACGCCGACCTGGGCCTGCGCGCGTCGGCACGCTCGCAGAGCAACCGCATCGCGCGCATCGCGATCAAGTCCGGGCTGAAGACCCTGGTGTTCGCGCAGACCCGGCTGATGGTGGAGGTGCTGACCAAGTACCTGAAGGACATCTTCGACCACGATCCGCGCAAGCCGCCGCGCATCCGCGCCTACCGCGGCGGCTACCTGCCCACCGAACGCCGCGAGGCCGAACGCGCGATGCGCGCCGGCAGCATCGACGGCATCGTTTCAACGTCCGCGCTGGAACTGGGCGTGGACATCGGCGCGCTGGACGTGGTCGTGCTCAACGGCTACCCCGGCAGCGTGGCCGCGACCTGGCAGCGCTTCGGCCGCGCCGGGCGCCGCCAGCAGCCGTCGCTCGGCGTGCTGGTGGCCAGCTCGCAGCCGCTGGACCAGTACGTGGTGCGGCATCCGGACTTCTTCGCCGACGCCTCGCCCGAACACGCGCGCATCGCCCCGGACCAGCCGCTGATCCTGTTCGACCACATCCGCTGCGCCGCGTTCGAACTGACCTTCGTCGCCGGCGAGGGGTTCGGCCCGGTCGATCCGGCGGTGTTCCTGGAAGCGCTGGCCGAAAGCGACGTGGTGCACCAGGAAGGCGAGCGCTGGGAGTGGATCGCCGACAGCTACCCGGCCAACGCGGTGAGCCTGCGCTCGATGGCCGACGGCAACTTCGTGGTCGTCGACAAGACCGACGGCAAGCAGCAGATCATCGCCGAAGTGGATTATTCCGCCGCTGCGCTGACCTTGTACGAAGGCGCGATCCATATGGTGCAGAGCACCCCGTACCAGGTGGAGACGCTGGACTGGGAAGGGCGCAAGGCCTACGTCACCCGCACCCATGTGGACTACTACACCGACAGCATCGACTTCACCAAGCTCAAGGTGCTGGACCGTTTCGACGGCGGCGCGGCCGGGCGCGGCGACAGCCACCACGGCGAGGTGCACGTGGTGCGGCGCGTGGCCGGCTACAAGAAGATCCGCTACTACACCCACGAGAACATCGGCTACGGCCCGGTCGCCCTGCCCGACCAGGAACTGCATACCACCGCGGTGTGGTGGCAGCTGCCGCAGGCCACCCTGCTGAAGGCGTTCGCCGCCAGGCAGGACGCGCTGGACGGCTTCCTCGGCGCGGCCTACGCGCTGCACGTGGTGGCGACGGTGGCGGTGATGGCCGACGCGCGCGACCTGCAGAAGGCGGTGGGCGACGGCGATGGCGCCTGGTTCGCGATGGCCGACGCCAAGGGCCGCGGCCAGCTACGCGGCGGCGACAACGGCGAACCGGTCGGCGTGGAACTGCAGCAGTTCGTGCCCACCGTGTACCTGTACGACAACTTCCCCGGCGGCGTGGGCCTGAGCGAGCCGCTGTGGCAGCGCCAGGCCGAGCTGGTGCAGCGCGCGCGCGAACTGGTGCAGCGCTGCGACTGCGTGGCCGGCTGCCCGGCCTGCGTCGGCCCGGTGCTGGCCGCGCAGGAAGACAGCGCGACCACGCCGAAGGCGCTGGCGCTGCAGGTGCTGCGCCTGCTGCTGGAGAACGCGGCGCTGGACGAGGAAACCACCACGAGCGACCGCGAATTCGATGCGCTGCCGGAGTGGAGCGCATGAGCATCAGCCTCGAACGCCTGCGCGCGCTGCGCAGGCAGGCCGGCGATGCGCGCGTGGACGCGTGGCGCGCGCCTGTGCCAGACACGCGCTCGCCCGGCAAAGCGGTCGCCGCGACGGGTGTGGCTTCGCCGATGCCCGCGCCGGCGAAGCCGGCAGCGTCGACAGGCCGCTCGACGCTGCTGCGCAAGCCGCCGCGCGGTCCAGACGCAGTGCCCGCCGCGCCTACGTCACGCGCCACGTCGCAACCTGCGTTGCCTGCGCGCAACGGCAGTACCGCGGTCGCCGTGGCGCCGCCGATCGCGATCGAACCGTTCGCCCAGCGCGGCGCCGACGTCGCCTCGCTGCGGCGCCTGCTCGGGATGCGCGAACGCGCGGTGGCGCCGGCCGCGGCGCCACGCACGCCGCAGGCCGCCGACCGCCATCTGCCCGGCGTGGAGATCGCACCCGGCCTGCAGC
The DNA here is from genome assembly GCF_009769165.1 of Xanthomonas hyacinthi. Taxonomy (NCBI): domain Bacteria; kingdom Pseudomonadati; phylum Pseudomonadota; class Gammaproteobacteria; order Lysobacterales; family Lysobacteraceae; genus Xanthomonas; species Xanthomonas hyacinthi. The sequence goes on along the minus strand of NZ_CP043476.1, from coordinate 1,975,709 downwards.
TGATCGAGGCGTTCCTGCCGCAGCCGATCCCCGCCGCGGCGCTGTCGCTGGCCTTCGCCCGGCGCGAGGACGCGGTGCAGCCGTCGGACCTGCTGTTCTTCGACACCGAGACCACCGGCCTGGCCGGCGGCACCGGCACCCGCGCCTTCATGATCGGCGCGGCCGACTGGTACCTGCATCCCGTCGAAGGTCCCGGCCTGCGCATCCGCCAGCTGATGATGGCCACGATGGGCGCGGAAAAGGCCATGCTCGAAGCGTTCCGCGCATGGCTGGCGCCGACCACGGTGCTGTCCAGCTACAACGGCCGCTGCTACGACGCGCCGCTGCTGAAGACCCGCTACCGGCTGGCGCGCAGCGCCGACCCGCTGTCGGCGCTGGACCACGTGGACCTGCTGCATCCCACCCGGCGCCGTTATCGCGGCAGCTGGGAGAACTGCAAGCTCGCCACCATCGAACGCCAGCTGCTGCGCATCGTGCGCGAAGACGACCTGCCCGGTTCCGAAGCGCCCGCCGCATGGCTGAGCTACCTGCGCGGCGGCAGCGCGCGCAACCTGCGCCGCGTCGCCGCGCACAACCACCAGGACGTGGCGACCCTGGCGCTGCTGCTGCAGCGCCTGGTCGATGCCCAAGCCGAGGAGCGCGAGGTGGCGCCGTTCGTGGAAGCGCCGTAGCGCAGCGTGCATGGCCCCTCTCCCCCGGGAGAGGGGTTGGGGTGAGGGTAACCGGCCCTGCGGGCCACCACGAACGGCGACACCGAACCCTGCAAGGTCTTCTCGACGAAGCTGCCGACCGCGCTGCGCACCACGTCGTCCTGTCCGGCGGTGGCCGCGTAGCGGTACACGCCCTGCACCTGGCGCCGGCGCAGATAGGCCTTGGCGCGCAGCCGCTCCATCATCGTCAGCACGGTGGAGCGGGTCGCCGATGGTCTTGCGGCGCATGTTCGCCCCCTTGAGGACAGATGTCGTCAGGCGCTGCGCGCCGCAGCCGCCGGACCGATCCGGGGCAACGTCGTGCAGCACACGCGCCGCTTGCCTGCACCGCAGCGACATGGCGCCGCCGCTACTCCTTCGGCTCGGTCTGCTTGGCCTGCTCGTTGAGATAATGGCTCACCGGCGCACCGCGATAGCGGTCGGTCAGCAAGCCCAGCGCTTCGGCATCGTCGTCGATGGCCTTGCGTGCCGCCGCGTCCTGCAGCGGCGGCTCGTTTCGATCCAGCGTTGCGCCGCGACGTGCGGCCTCGACATGGGCCTGGTTCGGCGGCTGCTTGGCGTCCATGAACTGCTGGCGGCGCTCCTGGACAATGGCCGCATCGCGGCTGCGATCGAGCGCAGCATCCGGCGGCACGTCCAGCTCCAGCCCGGTATGCCCGCGTGGCAGCGTGCGATTCTCGCGCAGCGCCAGCACTTCTTCGTCCGGCTGGTCGGTGAGCACGCTTTCGCCACGATCGCGAAACGCGCCGGCGGTCCCGCGCAGCGGCTCGAAGCCGCTCCTGGGAACCGGATTGATCTCGCCGAATACGCCCCAGGTGAAATAGTCGCGGTTGCCGCCAGAACGCGGGATCGAGAAATCCTCATAGCGGTACGCGGAGCTGAAGGCCGCCTTTTCGTAGCCTGAGTCCGGCTGTTGCAGGCGTTTTTGCGCCAGTTGCATCGCCTTGCCGGCGTCGCTGCCGCGATCCATGATCATCATCTCAGCGATGATCGGGCGCATGCGGTTCCAGCTCTGCATCCAGTGGGTGGCGGTATCGGCCAGTCCTGCCGCGTCCTCGGCACCAGGGAAGAACCTGCGCAACTGCGTGTCCTGGAGCGTATCCTCGATCAGCAGCGGCACCACGCTGATCGCGCTCAGATCACGCCGCAATTTGGCGCGGCGCGGCTGATCTTGGGAATGCAGCGGATTGATCTGCAGCTTCTGGCACATATTGGAAAAGAACTCGTCGAAACCGCCCTTGTAGGCGCAGGAGTACAGCTTGAGCGCGGTGATCGGGCGCAGCTGCGGGCGCCGGATCAGCAGCAGCGCCACGTTCTCGGCAATGTGCTCCTTGCAGTCCAGCACGACCGACATGCCGGGCTTGGTGCGCAGCACGTTCTCCAACACCGGTTCGATGCCGGCGATGCGCTGCTCGGTACTGACGAAATTGCCGTCCATCGGATTGCGGATGACCAGGCGCTTGCGCTGCAATTCGGCATATCCCACCTGCGTGGCCAGGCGATTGTCGGGGTCGTCCGTCGTGCGTCCGATCGCGAAGTCGTGCAGCAGCACCGGTACGCCCTCAGCGCTCACCTGGACATCGAGTTCGAGCGTGCGATAGCCCTCGGCATAGGCGCGTTCGATCGCGGCGAGGGAGTTTTCCGGGATGCCGGCATGGGTGTCGAACAAGCCGCGATGCACCATCACGTCCTTGCCCAGCGCCATGGTGCTTTCTGCCTGGAAGTAGTTCGCATGCACGAACTCGGGGAGTTGCTTGCGCACTATTTCGCGCTTGTCGGCGAGCAGGCGATGGTCGTTGGCCTTGTAGAAACCGGCACCGCCGTTTTGTGCGGGTATCGCGTGGCCTTTGTAGCGCGGGGCCGTTTTCAGGCTTCGACGCGGCGTGGCGGGCTGAAGCCATTCGGGGGTCTGCAGTCCCTGGCCCGGCAGATCGAGCGCCTTGACCAGCGCGGCGACCGCCGCATCGCTGAGGCGGTCACCGGAGACGAAGGCGCGCTGCAGGTCGAACACGATGCGCTGGCCGTGCCTGTCCACCAGCAGCGGACCCGTCTTCCGGCCCGCGCCCTGGCCGGGCAGACTCTTTGCCATCGCGCGGAATGCGGGCGTATCCAGATAGACCGGGGTCAATTTCTGTGCGGCAAACTGCGCCGCGACGCTGCCCGGTTTCAGCGCCACCCCGGATTCCGCGCACAGTGTTCCCAGCCTGGTCTGCAGCGCTTGCACGGTGATCTGCCGCGCGTCTATTTCAGCCCGACGATCCTTGGAGAAATCGCCATCCAGCGCGACCAGCACCGCAGCGGTTTGTTTGTTGCCCGAATCCGGCGGCGGCAGCGGCAGCAGCGGCGGAGCTCCCGCGTTGGGCGGGCGCGGCCGCGGCCGCGCAGTCAGCTCGGACTGCGCGGCGGCGATCGGCGTGGACACAAAGGTTTCGGCGAAAGGAACATCGGCGGTTTTGACCGCAGTCGGTGCCGCAGCAATGGAAGAAACGCGCATGACGACCTCAGCAGGATGACGGGCCGCCAATACACCTTATGCAATATGACAATTCACGACAGAGGCGAAGCCGCGCGCACCATCTGCGAAGCGAGCCTGCAGCGCCGCGTTCAGCGGGCTTCGGACCCCGCAGCGACGCACCCGTCGGTGAGCGCTGAGCGTCCTGTGCCGCTGCTGATGCTGGACGCCGGCCGGGTCGGCCGGCTTGCCGGCGTCGCTGTCTTCATGCCGCGCAAACATCCGCCGCGACACCCTCGCGCTATCCGCAGAAGGAGACCGCCCATGATCCGCCACCCGCTCGCCCTCGCCATTGCGCTCGCCGCCAGCTCGCTGCTCGGCGCCTGCAGCACCACCCAGATCGCCCAGGTGCAGCCGATCGACGGCGTCATCTCCGGCCAGTGCCACATCGACAAGGTCCGCGGCGCGGCGGGCCTGGCCGCCGCGCAGACCACGGTGGAACGCGCCCGCGTCGACAGCGACAGCCTGAAGGTGCAGGTGGTGAACAGCAGCGTCGGCCACAGCGGCGCCACCTCCAGCGGCGTGGACAGCGCGACCCGCGGCGCCGGCGAGAGCGGCGGCGAGCGCCTGACCATCGAGATCGGCGCCTACAACAACATCACCACGCTGTATTGCGGTTGATGCCGCGCGCCGCCGGTCGAGCGGCGGACGCGGCGCGGTTTTGCCACGACCGCGGCGCGATGTGCCGTGATGGCGCAGCCGCGCCAGCGCTCCGATCAGGCGCGGCCGCGTGAACGCGCAGCGTTGCCGGTCGCCACGCCGCCGCCGGCCCGACGTGGCGCGGTGACGGTGCGGGACGCGTTGGACATTGCGACGCCCGCGGGTGAGGAGCCGGGATTGTCGGCAGCGAAGCGCCTGGGGCGTGTCCACAACGGACCGGTTAACGTGCGGCGAACACGGCTTGTCCGATTCTTCTGCGCTTATGCTGGACCCGTCTTCCCTGCCCCACCAGGAGCCCCGATGAGCACTTTCCTTTCTTCTCGTGCGTCCGCGCGTGCCGGCCTGCTCGGCACGGCCTGTCTGGCGCTGGCATTGGCCGCGTGCACCGCGCCGCCGCCGGACGAGCAGGAACGGGTGGCGGCCAAGGCCCAGGCTGCCGCGCAGCAGGCCGCCGCGCCGGCTCCGGCCAGCGCGCCGGAGCCGCCGCCGGTGGGCAGTTGCGACGCCTCGCAGGCGCAGGGCCTGGTCGGCCAGGCCGCCGAACAGGCGCTGCTGGAGCAGGCGCGCAGCGACACCGGCGCCAGGAGTCTGCGCGTGCTCAAGCCGAACCAGGCGGTGACCATGGAATTCGACGGCGAACGGCTCAATATCGAGGTCGATGCCAAGAACCAGATCACCGGCGTGCGCTGCGGCTAAGGCCCGTCCGGCGCCGCCTGCGGGCGGCGCACACGGCAACCGCGGCAAGACCGCTGCCGCCGCTACGGTTGCATATGCAACTTTGTGTTGCGGCACCGCACCAACATGTGCTTTAGTCGATGTTCCGGTGACCTCACGATGCGCTCCAGGATAGAGCGGGGGCGAGTATCGCCGCGTTCCTTCGGATCGCTTTCTCAGAGGCAGACATGGCCCCCCGCAACCGCCACGGGCTCTACGACCCCCAAGACGAGCGCGATGCCTGTGGTTTCGGCATGGTCGCGCAACTCGATGACCAACCCTCGCGGGCCTTGGTGGATACCGCCATTGCCGCGCTGTCGCGGATGACCCACCGTGGCGGCGTCGCCGCCGATGGCCTGACCGGCGACGGCTGCGGCCTGCTGATCCGCAAACCCGATGCGTTCCTGCGCGCACTGGCGCGCGACGCCGGCATCGCGGTGGGCGCGCGCTTCGCCGCCGGCCAGGTGTTCATGCCGCGCGACGCCGCCGCTGCCGCCGCGCGCTGCCGCCAGGTGCTGGAAGAGGAACTGGTCCGCGCCGGCGCGCAGCCGCGCGGCTGGCGCGTCACCCCCACCGACGATGCGGTGTGCGGGCAGCTGGCCAAGGACAGCTTGCCGCACATCGAGCAGGTGTTCGTCGATGCCGGCGCCGAGCAGGACGACGATGGCTTCGCCCTGGCCCTGTTCCTGGCGCGCCGCCGCGCCGAACAGCGCCTGCGCGACGTCGCCGACTTCTACGTCACCACGCTCTCGCCCAACGGCATCAGCTACAAGGGCATGGTGCTGCCGGACAAGCTCAGCACCTTCTACCCGGACCTGCAGCGCAGCGACCTGGCCTCCAGCGCGATCGTGTTCCACCAGCGGTTTTCCACCAACACGCTGCCGCGCTGGCCGCTGGCGCACCCGTTCCGGCTGCTCGCGCACAACGGCGAGATCAACACCATCGAGGGCAACCGGCACTGGGCGCAGGCGCGCAGCAAGGTGTGGAAGACCCCGCGCTTCGACATCGCCGAGTTCGATCCGGTGATCTCGATGCACGGCTCGGACTCGCAGAGCCTGGACAACATGCTCGAGTTGCTGGTCGCCGGCGGCATGGACCTGCTGCAGGCGCTGCGCATCCTGGTACCGCCGGCGACCCAGTCGCTGGAGTTCAAGGACGCCGACCTGGCCGCGTTCTACGAGTTCTACGGGCTCAACACCGAGCCGTGGGACGGTCCGGCCGGCATCGTCGCCTGCGACGGCCGCTATGCGGCGTGCATGCTCGACCGCAACGGGCTGCGCCCGGCGCGCTGGATGCTGACCTCCGACCGCCATTTCCTGGTCGCCTCCGAGGCCGGCGTGTGGGAACTGCCGGCCGAGCGCGTGACCCGCAAGGGCAAGCTCGGCCCGGGCGAGATGATGGCCATCGACCTCAAGCGCGGCGACCTGCTCGACTCGGATGCGATCGACCGCATCAACCGCGGCCGCGCCCCGTACAAGCAGTGGCTGCAGCAGGGCGTGACCTACCTGCAGACCGAACTGATCGACCCCTCGCTGGTCGAGGAGCCGTTCGACGAGCGCACGCTGCGCAGCTACCACAAGCTGTTCCAGCTCAGCACCGAGGAAGTGGAGCAGGTGCTGCGGCCGCTGGCCGAGACCGAGCAGGAAGCCACCGGCTCGATGGGCGACGACACCCCGATGGCGGTGCTCAGCCGCCACACCCGGCCGCTGTACGACTACTTCCGCCAGGCGTTCGCGCAGGTCACCAACCCGCCGATCGATCCGCTGCGCGAAGACTGCGTGATGTCGCTGACCACCCAGCTCGGCAAGGAGACCAACATCTTCCACGCCGGCCCGGAGACGGTGAACCACGTCATCCTCAATTCGCCGGTGCTCAGCCAGCGCAAGCTGCGCCAGCTGCTGAAGATGGAGCAGTACCAGACCCGCAACGCGCAGATCGACCTGTCCTACAGCGTCGAGGAAGGGCTCAAGGCCGGCCTGGAACGGATCTGCGCCGAGGCCGAACAGGCCGCGCGCGACGGCAAGGTCATGCTGCTGCTGACCGACCGCTACCCGGTACCGGAACGGCCGATGGCGCATGCGCTGCTGGCCACCGGCGCGGTGCACCATCATCTGTCGCGGGTCGGCCTGCGCTGCGACGCCAACCTGATCATCGAGACCGGCACCGCGCGCGACCCGCACCACATGGCCTGCCTGCTCGGTTTCGGCGCCACTGCGGTGTATCCGTACCTGGCCTACCAGACCCTGTTCGATCTGGGCCGGCGCGGCATCCTGCTGCTGAAGAAGGGCGGCGAACAGGCGCAGATCGGCCGCAGGTACCGCAAGGGCGTCTACAAGGGCCTGTCCAAGATCATCTCCAAGATGGGCATCTGCACCATCGCCAGCTACCGCGGCGCGCAGCTGTTCGAGATCGTCGGGCTGGATCCGGACGTGGTCCAGCTCTGCTTCCCGGACACCGCCTCGCGCATCGGCGGGGTCGACCTGGCGCGGCTGGACACCGAGGCGCGGCAGCTGACCGCACGCGCCTGGAACGACCTGCTCAAGCCGGAAGTGGGCGGGCTGCTGAAGTACGTGCACGGCGGCGAGTACCACATGTACAACCCGGACGTGGTCATGACCCTGCAGCGCGCCACGCGCAGCGGCGAGCAGGCCGACTGGGCCGCGTACGCCGAGGCGGTGCATGCGCGCCCGCCCTCGGCGCTGCGCGACCTGCTGCAGCTCACGCGCGCCGAGGTGCCGACCCCGCTCGACGAGGTCGCCCCGGCCGCCGACCTGCTGCGCCGCTTCGACACCGCCGCGATCAGCCTGGGCGCGCTGTCGCCCGAGGCGCACGAGGCGCTGGCGATCGCGATGAACCGCCTCGGCGGGCGCAGCAACTCCGGCGAAGGCGGCGAAGACCCGGCGCGCTACGGCACCGAGAAGCGCTCCAAGATCAAGCAGGTGGCCTCCGGCCGCTTCGGCGTCACCCCCGAATACCTGGTCAACGCCGAAGTGCTGCAGATCAAGGTCGCGCAGGGCGCCAAGCCCGGCGAAGGCGGCCAGCTGCCCGGGCACAAGGTCAACGAGCTGATCGCGCGGCTGCGCTACGCCAAGCCGGGCATCGGCCTGATCTCGCCGCCGCCGCACCACGACATCTATTCGATCGAGGACCTGGCGCAGCTGATCTACGACCTCAAGCAGGTAAATCCGACCGCGCTGGTGTCGGTGAAGCTGGTCAGCCATGCCGGCGTGGGCACCATCGCCGCCGGCGTGGTCAAGGCCGGCGCCGACCTGATCACCGTGTCCGGCCACGACGGCGGCACCGGCGCCAGCCCGGTCAGCTCGATCCGCTATGCCGGCGTGCCGTGGGAACTGGGCGTGGCCGAGTCGCACCAGGCGCTGGTCGCCAACAACCTGCGCGACCGCACCATCCTGCAGACCGACGGCGGCCTGAAGACCGGCCTGGACGTGGTCAAGGCCGCGATCCTGGGCGCCGACAGCTTCGGCTTCGGCACCGGCCCGATGATCGTGCTCGGCTGCAAGTACCTGCGCATCTGCCACCTCAACAACTGCGCCACCGGCGTGGCCACGCAGGACGAGCGGCTGCGCGCCAACCACTTCGTCGGCCTGCCCGAACGCGTGGAGAACTTCTTCAAGCTGCTCTCCGAAGAGGTGCGGCAGTGGCTGTCGTATCTGGGCGCGCGTTCGCTGGACGCGATCATCGGCCGCACCGAGCTGCTGCAGCAACTGGACGTGTCGCCGCGCGCAGGCGTGCGTGTGGACCTGTCGCGGCTGCTCAAGGACATGCGCTACGACGGCGGCCACTGCGCGGCGCAGCGCCTGTACGAATCGCCGGACAGCCTGGCCACGCAGATGGACGGCCTGCTCGCCGACGCGATCGCCAACAAGCGCGGCGGCGAGCATCGTTTCCTGATCCACAACACCGACCGCTCGATCGGCGCGCGCCTGTCCGGCGCCATCGCCCGCGCGCACGGCAACCACGGCATGGACGATGCGCCGCTGACCCTGCGCTTCCGCGGCTCGGCCGGGCAGAGCTTCGGCGCGTTCAACGCCGGCGGCCTGCAGCTGGAGCTGGAGGGCGAGGCCAACGATTACGTCGGCAAGGGCATGGCCGGCGGCCGCCTGGTGGTGCGTCCGCCGCGCGGCGCGCGCTTCGAGGCGCGCAGCACCGCGATCATCGGCAACACCTGCCTGTACGGCGCCACCGGCGGCGAGCTGTACGCCGCCGGCCGCGCCGGCGAGCGCTTCGGCGTGCGCAACTCCGGCGCGCTGGCGGTGATCGAAGGCGCCGGCGACCACTGCTGCGAGTACATGACCGACGGCATCGTGCTGGTGCTGGGCAAGGTCGGGCTGAACTTCGGCGCCGGCTTCACCGGCGGGCTGGCCTACGTGCTCGACGTGGACCGCGATTTCGTCGACCGCTACAACCACGAACTGATCGACATCCATCGCATCTCCGCCGAAGGCTTCGAGAGCCACCGCCAGCACCTGCACAAGCTGATCAGCCGCCACCGCGAACTGACCGGCAGCATCTGGGCGCAGCAGATCCTCGACGAGTTCCGCGACTACGTCGGCAAGTTCTGGCTGGTCAAGCCGAAGGCGGCGAGCATCGAGTCGCTGACCGAGTCGTTGCGGCGCGCCGCCTGATGGCTGCGCCGGGAATCGGGAATGGGGAATCGGGAATGGTCACAGCCCGGCTCCCCCGGTTCCCTACCGCGCACGCAGATCCGCTCTTGCCATTCCCCATTCCCCATTCCCGACTCCCAGCCCTATGAGCCGCAAGCAAGCCTTCCAGTTCCTCGACCTGCCCCGGCAGATGCCGCAGCGCATCCCGGTGGAGCTGCGCACGTCCGGCGACTGGAACGAGCTGTACGGCAAGTTCGACAAGGCCGACGCGCAGTACCAGGCCGGGCGCTGCCTGGATTGCGGCAATCCGTACTGCAGCTGGAAATGCCCGGTGCACAACGCGATCCCGCAGTGGCTGCAGCTGGTGCAGGAAAACCGCATCGAGGAAGCCGCCGCGCTGTGCCACAGCACCAATCCGCTGCCGGAAGTGTGCGGCCGGGTGTGCCCGCAGGATCGCCTGTGCGAAGGCAGCTGCACGCTGGAGGAATTCGGCGCGGTCACCATCGGCGCGGTGGAGAAGTACATCGTCGATACCGCGCTCAACAACGGCTGGCGCCCGGACCTGAGCCAGGTCCAGGCCACCGGCAAGCGCGTGGCGGTGGTCGGCGCCGGCCCGGCCGGGCTCAGCTGCGCCGACCGCCTGGCCCGCGCCGGCATCCATGCGGTGGTGTACGACCGCTACGAGCAGATCGGCGGCCTGCTGCAGTTCGGCATCCCCAGCTTCAAGCTCGACAAGAGCGTGATCGGCAAGCGCCGCGAGGTGCTCGAAGGCATGGGCGTGGAGTTCCGCCTGGGCGTGGAAATCGGCCGCGACGTGAGCCTGGAGCAGTTGCTCGGCGAATACGATGCGGTGTTCCTCGGCACCGGCGCCTACCGCTACACCGACGGCGGCCTGGCCGGCCAGGATCTGCCCGGCGTGCTGCCGGCGCTGCCGTTCCTGGTGCAGAACAGCCGCATCGTCGGCGGCAACGACCCGTGGGGCCGGCCGATCGCCGGCTGGGAAGACACCATCGCGCTGCCGGACCTGAGCGGCAAGCGCGTGGTGGTGCTCGGCGGCGGCGACACCGGCATGGACTGCGTGCGCAGCGCGATCCGCCTGGGCGCGGCCAAGGTCACCTGCGCCTATCGCCGCGACGAAGCCAACATGCCCGGCTCGGCGCGCGAAGTGGCCAACGCGCGCGAGGAAGGCGTGCGTTTCCTGTTCAACCGCCAGCCGCTGGCGGTGGAAGCCGATGCCGCCGGCAAGCTGGCCGGCGTGCGCGTGGTGCAGACCCATCTGGGCGAACCCGATGCGCGCGGCCGCCAGGCCGCGGTGCCGATCGAAGGCAGCGAATCGCTGCTGGACGCGGACGTGGTGATCATCGCCTTCGGCTTCACGCCGAGCGTGCCGGAATGGCTGGCCGCGCAGGGCGTGGAAGGCACCGCCAACGGCCGCATCCTGGCCGGCGGCAGCGATCCCGACGGCAGCGGGCGCCTGCCGTACCAGACCAGCAACCCCAAGCTGTTCGCCGGCGGCGATGCGGTGCGCGGCGCGGATCTGGTGGTGACCGCGGTAGCCGAAGGCCGCGACGCAGCCGCCAGCATCGCCGAATGGATCGGCAACCGCCTGCCGGCGACCACCCAGGCCGCGGCCTGAGCGAGATCGACCGCATCCAAGCAACGTCGTTGCATGCCCGGCGGCGAGCGGCCGGGCAGAGGGTTGCGCGGGTTGACGGCAATACAGCGGCATTCGCCCTGGGGACAGCATCCGTCGAACTCAACGGCGCCGGCATGGTCGGGTCGGGGCTGAAGCCCCTCCTACAAGTGCACTATCGGGCATAGAAGACCCCCTGTGGGAGCGGCTTCAGCCGCGACGAGCGGAGTCGGAACCCGCGTGGTTTCGGCTACCTGTCGGGGCTGAAGCCCCTCCTACAAAAGCCCCCAGTGAGTGGGGCCTCGGCTGCTCACGTAAGCAATTCGGACCACGCCAACCCCCCATGCGCCGCGGAGCGGCGATTGCACCTGAATCGCCACCCGCGCAACGCCTTTTTTGCGCGGGTGAATGCGGCGCTAACGCGCGAGCGCCTAGGCTGGCCGAGCGGGGTGCGATCCGCACACCCTCGCACCGCCGGCTGCTTCCCCCGATGGCAAAACGGCATCCTCCCCTCCCTCCAGGAAGCTCCCCCATGTCGCTTTCCTCTCTCTGGTCCTCGCGGCTGCGCCCGGTCGCTCCCGCCGTGTTGCTGCTCGCCGCCGCCTTCAGCGCGTCCGCCCAGGACGGCAAACGCGTGCTCAAGTACGCCGGCGTCAACCTGTCGGGTGCCGAATTCAATTCCGGCAAGAAGCCGGGCACGCTGTACAAGGACTACATCTATCCGGCGCCCTCGGACTACAGCTACTTCGCCGGCAAGGGCATGAACATCGTGCGCCTGCCGTTCCTGTGGGAGCGCCTGCAGCCCACCGCCAAGGGCGCGTTCGACCCCGCGCAGCTGGCGCAGATCAAGAAGGCGGTGGCGCAGGCCAAGGCCAGCGGCGTGCAGCTGATCCTGGACCCGCACAACTACGCCAAGTACAACGGCGCACTGATCGGCAGCGACGGCGCACCGGCGGACGTATTCGCCGACCTGTGGCGGCGCCTGGCCACCGAGTTCAAGGGCGACGACACGGTGATCTTCGGCCTGATGAACGAACCCAACGCGGTCTCCGCCACCGATTGGGCCGCGGCGGCGCAAGCGGCGATCGACGCGATCCGCAAAGCCGGCGCCAAGAACCTAGTGCTGGTCCCCGGCACCGCCTACACCGGTGCGCACAGCTGGCGCAGCACCTACTACGGCACCTCCAATGCGGTGGCGCTGCAGCCGCTGAAGGATCCGGGCAAGCGCATGGCCTTCGAAGCGCATCAGTATCTGGACAAGGACAACAGCGGCACCAAGGGCGAATGCGTCAGCGCCACCGCCGGCGCCGAGAAACTGGCCGGCTTCGTCAGCTGGCTGCGCGAGAACAAGAAGGTCGGCTTCATCGGCGAGTTCGCCACCGCCGATACTCCCGTCTGCAACCAGGCGCTGGAGGGCATGCTCAGCTACATCGAGCAGAACAACGACGTGATCGTCGGCTGGACTTGGTGGGCGGCCGGTGCGTGGTGGAAGAACGACTATCCATTCAACGTGCAGCCGAACAAGGACGGCAGCGACAAGCCGCAGATGTCGATCCTGTCCAAGCACGCACGCAAGATCACCGGGAAGTAAGCCATCAGGTGCGCCGGGCGGCACGACACACACGGCATCGCGCAAGTCGCCGCATCCGGCACCGCGGCGATGGCCGAGAGAGAACCAGCTCGCATTAGCATTGAAAAACCCTTCACAGATCCGCGCGTGCACGCATGTTGGCCTTGGGGGCGGAGCCGAGAATGCATTAGGGTGCGGGCAAGCACACCGTTTGCAATCAGCTCGACCAGCCCGCGATTCGCCTGGTCGGGCCTCCCCCCGCTGACGCACAAGTAGGCTCACCATGATCCGTTCGTTGCCGTGCCTGCACGCGCTGCGTCTGGCGCTGCTGCTTTCCCTGTTCGCCGCGCTGCCGCAGCTGCACGCACAAGGCGCGCTGAAATTCGCCGGCGTCAATCTGTCCGGCGCGGAGATCAGCTCCAGCAAGAAACCCGGCGTGCTCAACGTGGACTACGTCTATCCGCGCGATGCCGACTACGCTTATTTCGCCAGCAAGGGCATGAACATCGTGCGCCTACCGGTGTCGTGGGAACGCCTGCAGTCCAGCGCGCAAGGCCGGCTGGACGTCGCGCAGCTAGCGCTGATCAAGACCGCGGTGAAGCAGGCCAAGGCGCATCGGATGCACCTGATCGTGGACATCCACAACTACGGCAGCTACAACCAGGCCAAGATCGGCAGCGCGAACGTGCCGATCAAGACCTTCAGCGACCTGTGGCAGCGCCTGGCGCTCGAGTTCAAGAACGACAACGCCGTGGTCTTCGGCCTGATGAACGAGCCGAACAACATCTCGCCCGCGCTGTGGGCTAGCGCCGCGCAGGCCGCAGTGGACGCGATCCGCGCCACCGGCGCGCGCAACCTGATCCTGGTGCCGGGCGCGTTGTGGAGCGGCGCGCACAGCTGGTATGCGACCGTGGGCGGCGAATCCAACGCCGTGGCGCTGGCCTCGCTGTACGACCCGCTCGGGCGCACCGCCATCGAAGTGCACCAGTATCTGGACGGCAATTCCAGCGGCACCAGCCGCGCCTGCGTCAGCGGCAGCATCGGCGCCGAGCGCCTGGCCGCTTTCACCGGCTGGCTGCGCGAGACCCGACACATCGGCTTCCTCGGCGAGTTCGGCGCTGCCGACAACGCCACCTGCCGGCAGGCGCTGAACGGCATGCTCGGCTACCTCGAGCAGCACAGTGCGCTGTGGCTGGGCTGGAGCTGCTGGGCCGGCGGCGCCTGGTGGCGGCAGGACTATCCGTTCAACCTGCAGCCCGACGCGGACGGCCGCGACAAGCCGCAGATGTCGATCCTGTCGGCCAGGGCGAAGCGCATCGCGCGCTGACACCGGCTTCGCTGCGCGAAGCGCGGCCGCGCCGCCGATTGAGTCCATACCGCGATCCGGCGCAGACTGTCGCTCCTTCTCCGCACGGATCGACGTATGCGCCTGGGCCTGGCCGCCAACCGACTGCACCACCAGTACAGGGACGCCGCCCTGTTGCGTTGGCGGCGGCCTGAGCGATGCGTGCGAGCGGTTTCTCTCAGCGGCTTGCAAGCTGTGGGAGCGGCTCCCGCGAGTGCCATCCCCGAATCAAAATGCTTCAGCTGAACGCCGCCGCGACCCAGCCCGGCCGCGCAGCTCCAGGAACGGACCCTCGGTCCCGGGTTGGGTGTGCCGTTCGCACTGGCGCTATCCAAGGGCGGGTTTTCATCGCGCGGGCGTGAGCGCTCCTTCATTCCCTTTTCGCTTCGCTCTCGCGCACATGCGACAGCGAGCAGGCCTGCGCAGGGTGGACGACACGCCTGGAGGCCCCATGAGACCAGCGCACGCACGATCGCCGCGCGTCGTGCGCCCCCCATACATCGCGTGGCCGCGCTCACAGTCACCGCCATGTCACGGCTGTCGCCAACACTGCCGCCTGTCCAGATCCTGGGGGATCCGATGTCCCGTTTCATCTTGCGCCTGCTGTTGGCCGGTGCGGCAGCACTGTGCGCCATCCCGTCGGCCGCCGCGCAGCAGGCCGAACGCCTGCGCGTGCATGGCTCCAATAGCATTGGCGCGCAGCTGATGCCGGCCCTGGTCGAATCCTGGCTGCACAGCATCGGCTATCGGCAGATCCAGCGCCGCCGTGTCGATGCGGCGACGCTGGAGATCTCCGCGCTGCGCGACGATGCGCCGCTGGTGGTCGAGATCGGCAGCGCCGGTTCGGCCGCCGGCTTCGCCGATCTGGTCCGCGGCGACGCCGAGCTGGCGATGCTGGCGCGCGCACCCGATGCGCGCGAACGCGATGCCGCCTGGCAGCTTGGCGATCTGTCCTCGCCGGACCAGAACTTCGTCGTCGCCCTGGACGGCGCCCGCGTGCTGGTCGCCGCCGACAATCCGCTGGCCTCGCTCAGCGTCGCGCAGCTGCGCGACATCCTGAGCGGGCGGCTGACGCGCTGGTCGCAACTCGGCGGCGCCGACCTGCCGATCGAAGTGCAGCGCAACGCCGAGCGCAGCGGATTGGGCGATTTTCTGCGCGAGCGCCTGCCGCTGCCGGCCACGGCACAGGCCGCCTCGCAGCGCCTCCATTCCAACCTGGTCGGGACGGCGCAGGCCGTGGCCGGGCACCCGGCTGCACTGGCGGTCGTCGCGCTGACCACGCCGCTCCCGGCCGGCACCCGTGCGCTCGCCATCGCCGACGGCGGCATCGCGGTCCTGCCCACGCCGGCCAGCATCCGTGGCGAGGACTATCCGTTGGTGCAGCGCTATAGCCTGTACGGCGGGCAGATGATGTCGGCGCTCGGCCGCAGCCTGGCCCTGTATTCGGTCGCTGCGCAGGCGCAGCAGGTCGTCGGCCGGATCGGGCCGATCCCGATGCGCATCGCCCCCGACCCGATGCCGCAGGCCCACGCGAGCGGCGACACGCGCCAGGCCGACGATGCCTACCTGCAGGCCGGCGCCGGCGCGCAGCGCCTGACCACCACCTTGCGTTTCAGCCTGCAGTCGCTGAACTCGATGTTCGAGGCGCGCAGCGCGCAGGACCTGGACCGACTGATCGCCTTCATGCATCAGCCGGCAATGCGCGGCCGGGCCTTGGCGGTCATCGGCTTCGCCACACCGGATACGGCCAACCGCCTGTATCCGACCATCGCCAGCAACGACCGCGCCGACGTGATCGCCGCCTATCTGTCCCAACGCGGCATCGTGGTCGAGCGCGCGCGCGGACTGGGCGCGGCGCGCCCTCTGGTCGGCGGCGAAGATACGCCGGCCAAGCTGCGCAACGAGCGCGTCGAGATCTGGCTGCTGGACGCCGGGCGCTGACAGCTGCGGCAAAAGCGGAATCCGACGCGAGCATATTCACTCGCTGCAGCCGAGTTTGCGCGCACGCGTATAGCAGCCGATTGCCTTGCCATATAATTCAGTTTCCGCCTCGTACATCAGCCCAAGGCGCTGTGCAACGCGCAGCGATGACGTATTTCCTGGATCGATGAGGGCTCGAATCTTCGGCTCGCGTCGAACCTCGAGCGCATAATCCAGGACTATTGCTGCCGCCTCGCTCGCGAATCCTCGGCCCCACAACGCACGATAAGTGTTCCAGCCGAGCTCCATCGTCGTTGCTCCTTCACGAAAGAATGCTCCAACATTGCCTACAAGTCGACCCGTCTGCCGAACCTCCACAGCCCACCAGCCAGCGCCTTGCAAGAGCCAGAGTCCGGCCTGTGAACTGAATATCCGCCACGCAGCTTCCCGGTCGACCAACGCGAGATGCGCTGCGCTCTCAGGATCCGCGAGGTGGTCTGCGAATGCATCAAAATCCTTCAGCCTGTATTCCCGGAGAGTGAGGCGCTCCGATTGAAGATACGGAATGGCGATGGTGAATGCACGATTCATCTGGCCTCTGCTCCTGTTTCGTTGTTCGTCGATGAACGCCATCATGGCGTGAGCCGGCGGTCGAGTTCGGCCTGGGCAAAATCCACCGACGCCTTGCGCAGGATCGCGTTGGCTTGCCGCAGCTCGCGGTTCTCCCGCTCGCGCCGCCGGATCCGCTCAAGCTCCGCGGCCGTAGCGCCGGACCGCTTGTGCTTGCCGTGCTCAGCTTGCCGCACCCAGCGCCGCAGCGTCTCGGGCGTACCGCCGATCCTGCCGGCGACCGCACCGATGGCCGCCCACTGCGCGCCGTGCTCGCCCTGGTGCTCCAGCACCCGCCGCACGCCCCGCTCCCGTCCCTCGGGGAAAACATCGCCGACGTCCTCACGGCTCCCTCCCTCAAGTGCAGCTGCCTGCGGGAAAGCCGGGGCGGTTCAGCTCCAAGCGGCCCGGCAGATGGCGGCCGGCGCCGCGTGCCTTGATGGCCGCGCTCATCGGCGCAGGCGACGCCGCGGCCGGCGTGGCCGCGGCGACCGCGCCGGAACGGCGCTGAATCTTTCAGCGCCACGCGCAGCCGCCGCGCCAGCCCCGTAGAATCCGCCGATGTTCGTATTCGCGACCCTGCAGAACACCTGGGACTGGCTCACCGGCATCCCCCATTTCGGCGCCTATGTCACCGCCGCCTATCTGCTGTACATCCTGTGGCTGAGCGGCTGGATCGTGCTGCAGAAGCGCGAGCCGGCGGCGACGCTGAGCTGGGTGCTGTCGCTGGCCGCGCTGCCGTACCTGGGTTTCGTCATCTACTACCTGCTCGGGCCGCAGAAGGTGAAGCGGCAGCGCCTGCGCCGCGGCCGCTCGCGCTCGGGCATGGAGCACTACAGCAGCGTCTGTCCGCCCGACGCCGACTGCACCGAGCTGGCCAAGATCGCCCAGGCCACCACCGGGCTGGCGCCGAGTTCGGCGACCACCGCGCAGTGGCTGGTGGATGGCGCGGCCACCTTCGACGCGATCGTGCGCGACATCGCCGCCGCGCAGCACCATGTGCACCTGGAGTACTACATCTTCAATCCCGACCGCAGCGGCACGCGCATCCGCGACGCGCTGGTCGAGCGCGCCCGCGCCGGGGTCAAGGTGCGCCTGCTGCTGGACGCGGTGGGTTCCTCGCAGGTGCGCAGGCGCTTCCTGCAGCCGCTGCTGGACGCCGGCGGCGAGGCAGCCTGGTTCCATCCCACCCAGCTGCTGCGCCCGTTCAAGTTCAAGCGGCCGTGGGTGAACCTGCGCACCCACCGCAAGATCGTGGTGATCGACGGCCGCATCGGCTTCACCGGCGGCATCAACATCACCGACGAAGAGAACGAGGCGCTGCGCCCCGACGCCTACCGCGACCTGCACGTGCGCTGCGAGGGCCACGTGGTGCGCAGCCTGCAGCTGGTGTTCGTCGAGGACTGGCTGTACGCCACCCGCCAGGGCCGCGACACCTTCGACGTGGCGCAGATCTGGCCGCACGACATGCCCGGCCGCGACGCGGGCGCGATCCAGGCGCAGGTGCTGGCGTCCGGCCCGGATTCGTCGTGGGAGAGCATCCACCGCATGCAGGTGGCGGCGATCTACGAGGCGCAGCGGCGGGTGTGGCTGGTGACGCCGTACTTCGTCCCGGGCGAAGCCGCGCGCATGGCGCTGAGCTCGGCCGCGCTGGGCGGACTCGACGTGCGCCTGCTGGTGCCCAAGCGCAGCGATTCGCGGCTGGTGACGCTGGCCGCACGCTCGTATTTCGACGAATTGCTGCAGGCCGGGGTCAAGGTCTACGAATACGGCCCGCGCATGCTGCACAGCAAGGCGCTGATCATCGACGACGCACTGTGCATCGTCGGCAGCGCCAACTTCGACAACCGCAGTTTCCGCCTCAATTTCGAGGTGGCGGCGATGTTCCGCGACCGCCAGCTGACCCAGGAACTGGCCACGCTGGTCGGCCGCGAGATCGCCGATGCGGTGCAGGTACGCGACGACCGCAAGCGCTCGCTGTGGCGCTACCGGCTGCCCGAGGCGATGGCACGGCTGACCTCGCCGCTGCTGTAGGACGTGTCGTCAATCCCCAAGCAGATCGCGCCGCGCTTGCGCGAGCCAGGGGTAGGGAAGTAGGGAAGACCGGGGAAGCGGACGGTGCGTCAACGCCCGGGCGTTGACGCGGCCGCGGACGCACGCAGGCGTGCCCTGCGGGTCCGGCGTGGATGGCTGCGCCACGCCCGTCCTGGCGGTTCACCGTGGAACCGGTCGCCCGGGCGGCGCTACACTGCGTCCATCCTTGGGGAGGTCGTCATGTACTGGCTTTTTCTGCCGCTCGCGCTCGCTGCCTTCGTCCTGGCGTTCTCCACACCGCACATGTCGTTGCTGGTGCTGGCTTTGTTGGCGGCGCTGGGATTCCTGCTGGCCTGGGCGCGCGGCTGGTCCGTGGCCAAGATCGGCGACGCCAGCCAGCGCGATGCGGCGCCGATGATCGATCCGGCCGAGCTGCGCCGGCTGCGCGAACACGCCGAGGCGCGGCGTGCCGCGGCGGCCGCAGCCAGCGACGACGCGATCTCGTCGTGAACGCGTGCGGCCGATGACCCGGCTCAGCGTCAACGTCAACAAGATCGCGGTGCTGCGCAATTCGCGTGGCGATGCACTGCCGAGCGTGCTCGATGCGGCGCGCGCCTGCCTGGATGCCGGTGCGCACGGCATCACCGTGCATCCGCGCCCGGACCGGCGCCACATCCATGCCGAGGACGTGCTGGTACTGGCCGCGCTGACCCGCGCGCGCGGTGTCGAATTCAACATCGAGGGCAATCCGTTCGCGCCGCCGCGGCCCGGCTATCCCGGGCTGATCCCACTGTGCGCGCAGGCGCGCCCGGCGCAGGCCACCCTGGTCCCGGACGGCGACGGCCAGCTGACCTCCGACCATGGCTTCGACTTCGGCCGCGACAGCGAGCGGCTGCGCCCGTTGATCGCCGAACTGAAGGCGCTGGGCTGCCGGGTCAGCCTGTTCGTCGATGCCGACAACCCCGAGCTGGCACGCGCCGCCGAACTCGGCGCCGACCGCGTCGAGCTGTATACCGGCCCGTACGCAGAAGCGTTCGACCGCGGCGACGCCGCAGCGCCGGCCGCCTTCGCCGCGGCCGCGCGCCGCGCGCAAGCCGCCGGACTCGGCGTCAATGCCGGCCACGACCTGGCCCAGGCCAACCTCGGCGCGTTCCTGGCCGCGGTGCCGCAGGTGCTGGAGGTGTCGATCGGGCACGCGCTGATCGGCGAAGCGCTGTATGCCGGGCTGGACGCCACGGTGAAGGCGTATCTAGGGATACTGGATGCTGCGCGCTAGCGCGCGTTCGCGTTAGGCGGCGACCGGCGCTCGTGCGCGAGCGGGACCGGCGGTTCGCCTTCGGCCAGCAGCCGCGACAGAGGACGTCGATTGCAGCGTCGCGGCTGAAGCCGCTCCCACAACGGGGGCCGGCGCCGCACTGCCGAACCTGGAGGCGGTTGCATGCGACGCCGCGCCAAAAAAAACGCCACCGTTACCGGTGGCGTTTGCAGTCGCGTCATGACTGAGGTGTTGCGGTAAAGCTTATTGCTGCACGAAGCCGATCTTTTTCATGTCCGAATTCTTGGCGGCGGCCAGCACCTTGGCCATCACTTCGTATTCGGAATCCGGATTGGCATCGATGCGCAGTTCCGGCTGGTTGGTCGGATCGCGCTGTACTTCGTTTTCCATCATCTGCGGAAGCACCGTCACCGCCACCGGGCTGTTGTTCCAGAAGATCTGGTTCGACGCATCGATGCGCAGATCGATCGGCGGCGGCGGATCGCGCAACTGCGGCGGCGGGTTGATCACCCGCTGCGGCAGATCCACGTCGATCGGGTAGGTCATGATCGGCGCGGTCACGATGAAGATGATCAACAGCACCAGCATCACATCGACCAGCGGCGTGACGTTGATGTCGGCCATGGGACCACGGCCGCCTCCTGAGCTGAATGCCATGGCTCAGTTCCCCTTCTCTTTGGTCGCAACGAAACCGACGTCCAACATGCCCTGACCCTGCGCGATCTTGGTGATCTCGTTGATCGTACGCATCTTGGTGGTGCGGTCGCCACGCAGGTTGAGCGGCGGCTGCGGGGTCTGCTGGGCAGCGGTGGAGAAGCGCGATTCCAGGGCTTCCTTGGAGATCGGCTCGTCGTTCCAGTACAGCGACCCGTCTTCCTTGACCGCCAGCGTGATCGGATTGGCGCGTTTTTCGTCCTTATCCGGATCCTGCTTCAGGTTGGCTTGGGGCAGCTCCACCTTGACCTTGTGGGACATCAGCGGTGCCGTGATGATGAAGATGATCAGCAGCACCAACATCACGTCCACGAGGGGCGTGACGTTGATGTCGGCCATGGGGCCGCCGCTGTTACCACTACTGAAAGCCATAACGGGCTCCGTTAATCGTTGCGTGGACGACTCGACCGCGGATCAGCGAACGCGCGAACCAGTGGCGAAGAAGTCATGCAGGTCGTGGGCGAACGTATCCAACTTGGCGATCGTCGAGCTGTTGACCTTGCTGAAGAAGTTGAACGCGAACACGGCCGGGATCGCGACGAACAGACCGATCGCGGTCATGATCAGCGCTTCACCGACCGGGCCGGCGACGGCGTCGATCGAGGCGGAGCCGGTGGCACCGATCTTGATCAGCGCGCCGTAGATGCCCCACACCGTACCCAGCAGACCGACGAACGGCGCGGTCGCACCGACGGTGGCCAGCAGGGTCATGCCGGACTGCAGCTTGGTGCTTTCGCGGGTCACGGCCTGGCGCAGCGCGCGGTCGACGAACTCCGAACGGCTCAGGGTCTCGCCCAGGCCGGTACCGGCGCCGGCTTCGGCACGCTGGTGGTGCGCAGCGGCCTGTGCGGCGTCGAGCGCGATCTTCGAGAACGGCTCGCTGGCCGGCTGCTCTTCCATCGCACGGATGGCGTCCTGCGCGTTCGGCGTATCCCAGAACAGGCTGGTGACGCGGTCGGCCTGACTCTTCAGACGGGTGGCGCGGAAGATGTTGATGACGGTCCAGTACCAGGACGACGCCGACATGATGATAAGGGTGATGAGCACCACCCAGGAGACGGCGAAGTCACCCGGCTTGGAGGTCATCTCGGTGATCAGGTGCTCGAAGCCCATCTGCGACAGGGCGTTCGATGCGTTGTTGCCCCCCGCAGCAGCGGCGATGAAAATTTCCTGCAGCATGACGCTTACCTTTGTTGTGTGTGGTGATGAGGGTGGTGCAAAGAGTAGACAGGGCCCGCAGACCGGCGGGTGCGCCGGCCTGCTGCCTTTGTATCAGTTCAGCGCGAAGTTGACCGGTACGCGGACGCGGCCGGCGGTCTTCTGTCCATTGACGACAGCGGAATTGAACCGCCACTTGCGCGCTGCTTCCATGGCGGCGCGGTCCAGATCGCGATTGCGGCTGGATTTCTCGACGGCGACGTTGGTGACGTTACCGCTTGCATCGACGTCGATGATCAGGATCACCTCGCCTTCCACGCCAGCCCGGAACGCGGACGGCGGGTACTTCGGCGGGTTCATGGCTCTCGACGAAATATCGACGCTGGCGCCGATGTCGGTCGCCGCGGCAGGCGGCGCAGGCGGCGACGGCGGCGTGGCGATGTCGCTCGGGCGCGGCTCCGGCACGTCGATCACCGGAGCTTCCGGCGGCGGCGGCAACGGGGTCGGCTTCGGCGGCGCCAGGTTCTTGACCGGCGGCGGCGGCGTCTCCGGCGGCTTCGGCGGCGGTGGCGGCGGCGGTGGCGGCGGTGGCGGGGCGTCGACCAGGGTGACGACGATGTTGCGTTCCTTCTCCGCTGCCGCCTTCGGCGCAACGGCTGGAATCAGCAGCAACATCAGCGCTGCCAGATGCAGCGCGATTACGAAGGCAATACCGATGATGCGCGGCCAGCTGAGGCTGGAAGCTTCATCTTTTTCGTAATGCCGATTGATGACCAGTTGTTCCGTCATGCGCCAATGACTCGATTTAGGGGGGCGGGGATTCGCGGAGAATCTGAATCCCAGTTCACGCGGCTTGATACCGCAGTAACCTCCAAGCTTATACCAATCCCTGCGACCTGCACTACTTTAAGCACTGGTTTTCGGGGGCTTTTTTTGCGTCTTACTTCAGATTGATGATCTTCTTGGCGTCTTCCGGCTTCTTGACGCC
This sequence comes from Xanthomonas hyacinthi, assembly GCF_009769165.1. Classification (NCBI taxonomy): domain Bacteria; kingdom Pseudomonadati; phylum Pseudomonadota; class Gammaproteobacteria; order Lysobacterales; family Lysobacteraceae; genus Xanthomonas; species Xanthomonas hyacinthi. The sequence continues at coordinate 1,953,241 of NZ_CP043476.1, read as the reverse complement.
CTTGGCGAGCGCCTGCTGCGCAGCCTGCTTGGCTTCCGGGATGCGGCCTTCCTGGTGCAGCACCTTGGCCAGGTTCAGATAGGTCTCGCCGTCCTTGGACAACGGCGCAGCCTTCTGCCAGTTCTCGATCGCCTGCGGCACCTGGTCGGTGTAGTAGTAGGACTGGGCCAGCGCCAGATAGGTCTGGTAGTCGGGCTTGAGGATGCCCTTCTGCATGCCTTCGGTGATGACCGCGATGACGTCCTTCTCCTTCTTGTCGGTGTTGGCGTAGATCGAGTACAGCTGCTTGTACTCCTTCTCATCGGTCAACTGCCCGGCCGCACGCAGCTTCTCCATCACCGCGGCGGCCTTGTCCATCTGCTCGGCCTGCATGTACATGCTGGCCAGGTTGAGTTGGGCCTTCTTGTCGTTCGGCGTCTTGGCCGCCAGCGCTTCGGCCGCCTTGACCGCTTCGCCGGTCTGGCCGGCCTCGGCGTAGGACGCCATCAGCAACTGGTTCCAGTTGTCCTTGGGCTGCGGCGAGGCGGCGATGGCCTGCTGCAGCACCGGGATCGCCTCCTGGTAGCGCTCGGCCTGGTACAGCGCCTGGCCCTTGAGAATCAGATCTTCCGGACGGGTCGACTTGGATTCGGCCAGGTACTTGTCCAGCGAGGCCAGGCCTTCTGCGCTCTGGTCGTCCTGCAACTGCAGCTGCGCCAGCATCAGCATCGACTGGAAGTGGCCGTTGTTGTCCAGGCCATTGAACTGGATCGCCTGCTGCAGGTACTGCTTGGCCGCCTTGCTGTCGTCGAGGTTGTAGGCGGCCTGCGCGGCCAACTGCGCGGCGATCGACTTGTCGTAGTCGTTGGCCGCGCTATTGGCCAGGATCTCGTCGGCCTGGCTGCGCACGCCAGCGTAGTCCTCGCCCTTGTTGTAGGTGTCGATCAGCTTCTGCAGCTTGCTGCCGAGCTTGGCCGACGGCTTGCCGGTCGGCTCCTGGCGGGTGGCGTTGGGAAACATCACCGCGGCCTTTTCGTTTTTGGACTTGCGCGAGGAACGCTGCTCGGAACGGTCGGCCTGCGCGGCGGCGTCGGTCACCACCGCGCCGCCGAGGGCAGCAGCGATCACCAGGGACAACAGCGCTTGCTTGCGAATATTGAATTTCATGGGTCACCTCGGTGGAACCGCCCGGAGCGGCACGGAAGACGAAACGGCCATCCAGGGCCAAGCCAGCAAAACTAACAGAAACCTGTAGGCCATGAAAACGTTTTTAGGACGCATTGCCACGCATCCGGCACGCGCACGGCACGCGCATGCGCGGCGGCGCCGATGCGCTCAGCCGCACCTCGGCGTCCGCCCGGCGCTGCGCGCCTGCGCATACACCGGTTCGAGCGCGGCGACATCGCGCTGCAGTTCGCCGATGCGGGCGCTGGGATCGGGGTGGGTGGACAGCCATTGTGGCGGGCGCTGGCCGCCGGCAGCCATCATGTTCTTCCACAGGTCCACCGCCTGCGCCGGGTCGAAGCCGGCCTGCGCCATCAGCCGCTGGCCAACCACGTCCGCCTCGCTCTCCTGGGTCCGCGAGCCCGGCAGCAGGAACGCGGCCTGCGCGGTCATGCCGCCGACCTGGTCGACCGTATCGGCGGCGGCACCGCCGTAACGCGCGCCTGCCAGGGCGCCGAGCACGCTGAGCCCGGCCTGGGTGCCGAGCTGGCGGGTGATGCGTTCTTCGTGGTGGCGCGCGATCACGTGGCCGATTTCGTGGCCGAGCACTGCCGCCAGCTGATCCTGGTTCTTGGCCACGCTGAAGATGCCGCTGTTGACGCCGACCTTGCCGCCGGGCAGCGCGAACGCGTTGGCTTCCTTGTCGTCGAACAGGGCGGTTTCCCAGGCGGTGCCGCGCCATTGCGCCGGCAACTGCGCGACCAGGGCATCGACCACGCAGCGCACGTAGGCATTGCGCTTCGGGTCCTTGTCGATCGGCTCCTTGGCCTTGGTTTCGACAAAGGCCTTCAGCCCGAGCTGATCGAGCTCCTGCTGCGACACGCCGCCCACGACCTGGGTCCGGCCGGTCGGCGATGTGGTCGTCGCGCACGCTGCCAGCAGCACCGCGAGCGATGCCCCCAGTACACCATTCTTCATGCAATCCCCCTATGACACGCATCGCAGTGTGGTGGGATGCGTCTTAACTTTTCGTCAAACAAATCTTCACGTTGTGCCAAACCAGTACAGCGCGGCGACGGCGACGGCGTTGTTCAGCCCGTGCGCGGCAATCGGCGCCCACAGCGTGCCGGTGCGCTTGTACAGCCATGCGAACGCCGCGCCCATGCTGCCGTAGACCAGCCACAGCTGCAGGGTCTCGGCCACGCCATTGCCGGTGGTGCCGGGCAATTCGTGCACCAGCGCGAACGCCGCGCCGCTGAGCGCCATGCCCAGTCGCGGTCGCCCGGCCTCCCACAGGCGCCCGAACAACACCCGGCGGAACAGCAGTTCCTCGTAGGCCGGCGCGATCAGCACCGCGAACACGAGCAGGAACAACGGCATCTGCGTCATTGCCTCGCGCATCAGCGGCAGGTTGGTCGGCACCGGCTTGATCCCCAGCTGCGCGCCGAGGTTGGAGAGCACGGTACTGCCCACGAACACCGCCACCGCGACCAGCAGCACCCAGCCCCAGGTTGCCGGCACGCGCGCGGCCTGCCAGGAGCGGCGGCGTTCGGCGGCACCGGCCGGACGGCGCAGGAAATACAGCAGCAGTGCCGCGGACAAGGTGCTGACCAAGGCGATCAGCAGCTGCGCCAACGCCCCGGGTTGGCCGAGATGGGAGGCGACGGTCGCGGCGAGCCGATCGCCGGGAAGACCCTGTGCACGCAGTTCCATGGTGACCTGGACGCCACGCACCACGCCCCAGACCAAGCCGGACAACACGCTGACGGCCAACAGCACGACGGCGGCGAGCAGCACGTCGAGAACGAAGCCGAGCAGCGGCTTGCCCCAGCCGGACGGCGGCGCGGCACTGGTCAGCGGGGGCGGGGCGGGCGGGTACGACGGCAGCGAGGTCATCGCGATCCTGGGCGAGAGCAGGCTAGGGGAGCGGGACGATGCCGGCCCCCAACGCGGGCCGGGGGCGGCGATGCCGCGTCAGATGTCGAGGTTGGCGACCTTCAGCGCGTTTTCCTCGATGAAATCGCGGCGCGGTTCGACCACGTCGCCCATCAAGGTGCTGAAGATCTGGTCGGCAGCCACCGCGTCCTCGATGCGCACCTGCAGCAGGCGGCGCGTATCCGGGTTCACCGTGGTTTCCCACAGCTGCTCGGCGTTCATTTCGCCCAGGCCCTTGAAGCGCTGGATCTGCCGGCCCTTCTTGGCCTCGTCGAACAGCCACGCATGCGCCTGCGCGAAGCTGGCGACCGCCTGGGTCTTGTTGCCGCGCACGATCTGCGCGCCATCGCGGACCAGCCCGTTCAGGGCCAGCCCGACCTCGCGCAGCGGGCGCAGTTCGCCGCTCTCGAACACCGCCATCGGCAGCACCTGGGTCAGCTCTTCGCCCATGTGGCGGCGCACCGCGATCAGCGTCGCCGGACGCTGTTCGCTGCCCGGCTCGAAACGCAGCAGATAGCGGGCGGTGCCCAGGCTGCCGCGGTTGAGCACGGCCTGCAGCGCGTCCAGGCTCGGGTGCTGGTCGCCCTCGGCCTCCAGCTGCGCCACGTCCAGCGGCGGCAGGTCGATCAGCGCGGTCAGCAGCGCCGGATCGTAGCGGTGCGCATTGCGCGCCACGGCATCGTTGGCGCTGGCAAACAGCAACAGCAGCTTCTCCAGCGCGCTGCCGGTGATCGGCGGCTCGTCGCTGGCCGGGATCAGCGCGGCACCTTCGACCGCGCTGTTGGCCAGATAGGCGTTGAGCGCATTGTCGTCCTTCAGGTACAGCTCCTGCTTGCCCTGCTTGAGCCGGTACAGCGGCGGCAGGCCGATGTAGATGTAGCCGCGCTCGATCAGCTCCGGCATCTGCCGGTAGAAGAACGTCAGCAGCAGGGTGCGGATGTGCGCGCCGTCCACGTCGGCGTCGGTCATGATGATGATGCGGTGGTAGCGCAGCTTGTCCGGGTTGTATTCGTCGCGGCCGATGCCGGTGCCCAGCGCGGTGATCAGCGTGCCGACCTGATCGGAAGCCAGCATGCGGTCGAAGCGCGCGCGTTCCACGTTGAGGATCTTGCCGCGCAGCGGCAGCACCGCCTGGTTCTTGCGGTTGCGGCCCTGCTTGGCCGAGCCGCCGGCCGAGTCGCCCTCGACGATGAACAGTTCCGACAGCGCCGGATCCTTTTCCTGGCAGTCGGCGAGCTTGCCGGGCAGGCCGGCGATGTCCAGCGCGCCCTTGCGGCGGGTCAGGTCGCGCGCCTTGCGCGCGGCCTCGCGGGCGCGCGCGGCATCGACGATCTTGCCGGCGATGGCCTTGGCCTCGTTGGGGTTTTCCTGCAGGAATTCCTGCAAACGGGCGCCGAACGTGTTCTCAACGGCAGGCTTGACCTCGGAACTGACCAGTTTCTCCTTGGTCTGCGAGGAGAAGCTCGGGTCCGGCACCTTGACCGACAGCACCGCGATCATGCCTTCGCGCATGTCGTCGCCGGACAGGGTGATCTTGGCCTGCTTGGCGATGCCGTTCTGTTCGATGTAGTTGGATAGGGTGCGGGTCAGCGCGGCGCGGAAGCCAGCCAGGTGGGTGCCGCCGTCCTTCTGCGGGATATTGTTGGTGAAGCAGAACATCGTTTCCTGGTAGGCGTCGGTCCATTGCAGGGCCACGTCCACGACGATGCCGTTCTGCTCGCCGGTCACCGAGATCACGTTCGGGTGCAGCGGGGTCTTCAGCTGCGCCAGATGCTCGACGAAGCTGCGGATGCCGCCTTCGTACTCGAACACGTCCTGGCGGCCTTCGCCGCGCTCGTCCTGCAGGGTGATCTTGACCCCGGAGTTGAGGAAGGACAGCTCGCGCAGGCGCCGCGCCAGGATGTCGTAGTGAAATTCGACGTCGCTAAAGATCTCCACCGCCGGCTTGAAGCGCAGCGTGGTGCCGCGCTTGTCGGAAGGCTCGAGCTGCTTGAGCGGGTATTGCGGCTCGCCCAGCTTGTATTCCTGCTGGTAGTGGTGGCCATCGCGCCACACATCCAGCCACAGGTGCTCGGACAGGGCGTTGACCACCGACACGCCGACGCCGTGCAGGCCGCCGGACACCTTGTAGCTGTTGTCGTCGAACTTGCCGCCGGCATGCAGCACGGTGAGGATCACCTCGGCCGCGGAGACGCCTTCTTCCTTGTGGATATCCACCGGAATGCCGCGGCCGTTGTCGGACACCTGCACCGAGCCATCCATCATGATCTTGACCAGCACGTTGTCGGCATGCCCGGCCAGCGCTTCGTCGATCGAGTTGTCGACGACCTCGAACACCATGTGGTGCAGGCCGGTACCGTCGTGCACGTCGCCGATGTACATGCCGGGACGCTTGCGGACCGCTTCCAAGCCACGCAGCACGGTGATCTTGCTGGAGTCGTAGGTGGTGTTGACGGGCGAGGTTGGCGGATTGTGTTCTTCGGTCATGCGCTTGCCGTAGGCTCCACGAGTCGGACGACGGCGGGCAGGAGCCCGGTCGCGCCGATGGATAGGGGATTGCGGCGAATTATAGCAGCCCCGGCCCTCCCGCCCCGCGGCGGCTAGGAACGGGCCAGGGCCTGCCCATGTTCCACGTGGAACCGCGCAATCGGCAACGCCATGTCGGCCAGCGCCTGCGGGGTCTCGGTCGCAGTGACGAACACCTGCGCCGGCCCGGACTGCAGCCGCTGCAGCACGCGCCGCTGGTGATGCTGGTCCAGTTCCGAGGCCAGGTCGTCCAGGGCGATCACCGGCCACTCGCCGCGCTGCTCGGCGTAGTCCTCGGCCTGGGCCAGCAGGCAGGCCAGCGCGGTCAGCTTGGCCTGGCCGCGCGACAGCGCGTCGCGGCCGGGGATGGTCGCGAACTCCAGGCTCCAGTCGGCGCGGTGCGGTCCGACCGAGGTATAGCCGTACTGGCGGTCGCGCTCGCGGTTGAGCAACAGCGCATCGGCCAGCGGCACTTCGTGGCGGCGCCAGCCCGGCGCGAACTGCAGGTGCTGGATCTCCAGCGACGGCGCCAGTTCCGGTCCCAGCGCCAGCAGGCGCTGCAACAGCCGTTCCAGATACTGCTCGCGGCGCGAGGTCAGCGGTTCGCCGGCCTCGGCCAGCTCATGGTCCCAGGCATCCAGTGCCGCACCGCCGCCGCCGCTTTTGAGCAGGGCGTTGCGCTGCCGCAGCGCCCGCGCATAGCGGCGCCACAGGGACAGGAAGTCAGGTTCCACGTGGAACAAGCCCCAATCGATGAAGCGGCGGCGCGGTTCGCCGCCACCGCTGACCAGCACATGGCTGCCCGGCTCGAAGGTGACCACCGCCAACGCGGCGCAGAGCGTGCCCAGGTAGGCCACGTCCTCGCCATCGAGCCGGCCACGCCAGTCCTGGCCGCTATGGCGCAGTCCGGCACGGCGTCGGCGTGGCTGCTGCGGCTCCGCGCCGCGTTCCTGCCACTCGACGAACACATCGAGTGCGTCCTGGCCCTGCCGGACCAGGCCATCGCGGACCCGTCCGCGGAAGCTGCGGCCGTAGGCCATCAGGTGCATGGCCTCGAGGATCGTGGTCTTGCCGGCCCCGTTGTCGCCGGTGATCAGGTTCAGGCCGGGCGCAGGCGCCAGCTCCAGCGCGGCGAAGCGGCGCAGGTGATGAAAGTCGAGGCGAGAGACATGCATGCAGGACTCGGGGGCGGAGGCGCTCGCACCGGGCGCACGCGGGTCGGCTCATCAGGGCAGGGCGGCAGCATACCCAAACCGGCTGCGAACGTCCTGTGGTGGCGCGGACGATTGAGGAGTGCCGGAAGCCAGCGGTAGCAAACGCCCCATGGATCGATCGACAGCGATGCCGATCCGGCTGTCGCGGAGATGGAGCGGCGTCGGTAAAGCCCGTCGCGACTGAAGTCCCACAGGAGCATTTGAGGATCAGGAAACATGCGCAATCCCGCCCAAAAGAAAACCCGGCGCGAAACCGGGTTTCTTCACTGTGTTCCACGTGGAACACGCCCTGCTTGCGCCGGTCAGAGACGCAGCGGCATCACCACGTGGCGCGAGCGGGCGCTGCTGGCCTCGCGCACCAGGGCCGAGGAGTTGGCGTCGCGCAGCTGGATCACGATGAACTCCTCGCGCAGCGCCGACAGCGCGTCGAGCAGGTAGTTCACGTTGAAGCCGATCGCCAGGTCGCTGACCTTGGTGTCGGCCTCGATCTCTTCCTGCGCCTCTTCCTGCTCGGGGTTGTGCGCGCTGATCTTCAGCTGGCCCGGCGAGACTTCCACGCGCACGCCGCGGTACTTCTCGTTGGACAGGATCGCCGCACGCTGCAGCGCGGCGCGCAGCGCTTCGCGATCCAGCTTGACCTCGCGGTCGGCGCCGATCGGGATCACCGCTTCGTAATCGGGGAAGCGGCCGTCGATCAGCTTCGAGGTGAAGGTGACATCGTCGCGCTTGACCCGCACGTGGCTACGACCGACTTCCAGCTCGACCTCGCGATCGCCGCCGTCCAGCAGACGCTGCAGCTCGGTCACGCCCTTGCGCGGCACGATGATCTGGCGTTTGGCGCCGCTGGCGTTCTCCAGTGCGGTCTCGCACAGCGCCAGGCGGTGGCCGTCGGTGGCCACGCAGCGCAGGGTCTGGTCGTGCAGATCGAACAGCAGGCCGTTGAGGTAGTAGCGCACGTCCTGCTGCGCCATCGCGAAGGCGGTGCGCTCGATCAGTTCCTTCAGTGCCGCTTCCGGCACCAGCACCCGCTCGGTGGCTTCGACCTCGTCCACCGACGGGAAATCGTTGGCCGGCAGCGTGGCCAGGGTGAAGCGGCTGCGCCCGGCCTGCACGGTGATCTTGTCGCCGGTCTGCAACACGGTGATCTTGCTGCCATCGGGCAGCGCTCGAATGATCTCGAACAGCTTGCGTGCCGGGATCGTGGTTTCGCCGTCCTGCGCATCGTCGACCGCGATGCGCGACACCATTTCCACTTCCAGGTCGGTACCGGTCAGCGACAGCTGCCCATCGTGCACCTGCACCAGGAAGTTGGCCAGAACCGGCAAGGTCTGGCGGCGTTCGACCACATTGACGACTTGCGCCAGTGGCTTGAGGAAGGCTTCGCGCTGCAGTGTGAAACGCATGTGGTTCCGTGCCCCTATGCTTTAAAAGATGTGGAATAAATCAAAAGCTTGGTGGTGATGGTAGCGCGAATTTCGGTGCAAAGGTAGCTTAACTATTTGGAATCAAAGGGTTTTTCGCACCTTCAATCCCGGGTATTACTGCCCCTGGAGGGGTGGGGAAACCTGTGGATAGTTTTGCCGGCGCCGCCGCGCTGCACTTTATCCACAGTTTCTCCCGGATTTGTCGCGAAGTCATGCACCGTTTTATCAAAGCGTCGCCGGCATGCCGTCCCGGGGCCGCTCGCGCGCCTGCGGATCGCGTGTTTCCGCGGCCCGGCTTACTCGCTCAACTTGCGGATCAGCTTGTCCCAGTCCTCGCGCAGCTTGCCGTCGGCCTCCATCAGGTGCTTGATCTGGCGGCAGGCGTGCAGCACGGTGGTGTGGTCGCGGCCGGCGAACGCATCGCCGATCTCCGGCAGGCTGTGTTCGGTCAGCTCCTTGGTCAGCGCCATCGCCACCTGCCGCGGCCGCGCCAGCGAGCGGGTGCGGCGCTTGGACAGCAGGTCCTTGATCTGCAGGCCGTAGTAGTCGGCCACGGTCTTCTGGATGTTGGGGATGCCGATCGCCTGCTGCTGCGCGCGCAGCAGGTCGCGCAGCGTCTCCTGGGCGAACTCGGTGGTGATTGCGCGGCCGGTGAAGTTGGCGCGGGCGGCCAGCGTGTTGAGCGCCCCTTCCAGGTCGCGCACGTTGGAGCGCATCTTCTTGGCGATCAGGAACGCCACGTCGTCGGGGATGTCGGCGCCGCGCTCGCGCGCCTTGGCCAGCACGATCGCCGCACGGGTCTCGAAGTCGGGCGGGTCGATCGCCACCGACAGGCCCCAGGCCAGGCGCGACTTCAGCCGCGGCTCCAGGCCTTCGACCTCGCGCGGGTAGCGGTCGCAGGTCAGGATGATCTGCTGGCGGCCGTCGAACAGCGCGTTGAAGGTGTGGAAGAACTCTTCCTGGGTGCGGTCCTTGCCGGCGAAGAACTGGATGTCGTCGATCAGCAGCGCGTCCACCTGCTGGAACTGGCGCTTGAACTGGTCCATGGTCTTGTCCTGCAACGCGCGGATCATCGCGCTGAAGAACTGTTCCGAGCGCAGGTACATGACCCGCGCGTTGGGGTTCTGCTCGCGCATCGCGTTGCCGGCGGCGAACATCAGGTGGGTCTTGCCCAGGCCGGTGCTGCCGTACAGCAGCAGCGGGTTGTGCGCGCGGTCGCCGGGCTTCTGCGCCGCCTGCGTGGCCGCGGCCAGGCCGAGCTGGTTGCTGCGGCCTTCGACGAAGTTGGCGAAGGTGTAGTGCGAGTCGAGATTGCCGGCGAACGGCTCCAGCAGCGGCGCCGGCGGCGTGCGCGCGGCGGCGGCATCGCTGGCGGCCACTGCCGCCGGTTCCGGCGCGCGCGGACGCGAGCCGACCTGCAGGGCCACTTCGCCGCTGCCGGCGAAATAGGTCATCAGCTCGCGGATCCGCGCCAGGTAGCGCTCGCGCACCTGTTCGACGATGAAGGCGTTCGGGGCGTACAGGACCATGCTGTTGTCATGGCGCTGTTCGGCTTGCAGCGGTTTCAACCAGGTGTGAACGTCCTCGGCTGGAAATTCAGCTTCCAGACGTTCCAGGCAACGGGGCCAAGCATCCATCAGATGTAATTCATTGAGAGACCAGGCGTGAGGCGCGAAACATCGCGGCGCACTCGGCCGGTGAAAAGAGGAAAGCGGATGGGCCAGACTACCATCGGCGCGCAGGGTCGGGAATGGTTTTCCCGCATCTATTCACAGATCCATCCACAGGCTGGGCATACCGGCCGTGTCGACACCGGATAGATGGCAGTTGACCGCACCCCGGTCGGATCTATAGAATTTCCGGTTCTTTCCGCCTCATCCAGACAGAGCGCCCCGATGGCCACCAAGCGCACATTCCAGCCCAGCAACCTCAAGCGCAAGCGCGACCACGGCTTCCGTGCCCGGATGGCCACCGCCGACGGCCGCAAGATCCTGGCCCGTCGCCGCGCCAAGGGCCGCAAGCGCCTTAGCGCTTGATTGCTTCGCCGCCCCAGGCGGCGCCTGCAATCCGGACCGTGAATCATCCCGACCCGCGTAGGCGATTTCCTCGCTCTGCGCGGGTTCGCACGTCTGCGGAATACCGCGTCGTGTTCGATGCCGCGCGCCGCTGCTCCGAACCGCTGATGAGCCTGCACTGGCGCAGCGCCGATCACCCCGCGCGGCTCGGCCTGGCCGTGTCGCGCAAGGTCGACAAGCGCGCCGTGGTGCGCAACCGTATCAAGCGCGTGCTGCGCGAGGCCACCCGGCAGCTGCTGCCATGGCTGGCGCCGGGCGATTATGTGGTGGTGGCGCGCAGCGCCGCCGCCCAGGCCAGCGGCGAACAGCTGCGCCAGGCCTATCTGCGCCTGCTGCGCCGTGCCGGCGCATTGCCGGCCCCGGCTGCGGACGGCACAATGCCGCCGCCTCTCTCTCCTTCTTCCCCCACTTCCAAGTCAGAACCTGTTTCTGGCTGAGCCGAGCTTGCCTGTCCGATGAACCAGACCCGCCTTTTCCTGATCTTTGCCTGGCTGATGGTCGCGGCCCTGTTGTGGATGGAGTGGAACAAGGAGCACGCCGCGCCTGCGGCCGATGCGACCGCCATTGCGGCCGCGACCACGGTGCCGCCCGCGCAGGACGCCGACGCCGGCGCCAGCGGCGCTCCGGCCGTGCCGCGTGCCACCCAATCCGGCGCTGCGGCCGTACCCGGCGCCAGCAGCGAGACTGCCGCGCCGGTCGCCGCCGCCGCCGCGCCGCGGGTCACCATCACCACCGACGTGCTGCGCCTGACCCTGGACGGGCGCAGCGTGTTCGATGCGGATCTGCTGCTGTTCCCGCAGACCAAGCAGCCCGGCAGCCCGCCGGTGGCGTTGCTGACCGAGGACCCGCTGCATCCGTACACCGCCACCAGCGGCTGGGTCGGCGAGCACAACGCGCCGTCGCCGGGTCCCGGCGGCTTCCGCCCGGAGCAGCCGGGCAAGGACTACGTGCTGGCCAAGGGCCAGGACGCGCTGCAGGTGCCGTTCGTGTGGAACGGCCCGGACGGGATCAGCATCCGCCGCGTCTACACCGTGCAGCGCGGCCACTACGCGGTGCAGATCAAGGACGAGATCGTCAACCAGGGCAGCAAGCCGTGGCAGGGCTACGTGTTCCGCAAGCTGAGCCGGGTGCCGACCATCGTCAGCCGCGGCATGACCAACCCGGATTCCTTCAGCTTCAACGGCGCCACCTGGTTCAGTGCGCAGGACGGCTACCAGCGCCGCGCGTTCAAGGATTTCCTGGAAGACGGCCCGGTCAACCAGACCATCAAGGGTGGCTGGATCGCACTGCTGCAGCACCACTTCTTCACCGGCTGGATCCCGCAGGCCGACCAGGACGCGCTGTACGTGCTGTCCAACGACGGCCCGCGGCATGTGATCGAAGCGCGCGGCCCGGGCTTCACCGTGGCCCCGGGCGCGCGTGCCAGCAGCGAAGCGCGGCTGTGGGTCGGCCCCAAGCTGGTCAACCAGATCGCCAAGGAAAACGTGCGCGGCCTGGACCGCGTGGTCGACTACAGCCGCTTCTCGCTGATGGCGATCCTGGGCCAGGGCCTGTTCTGGGTGCTGAGCCACCTGCACACCCTGCTCGGCAACTGGGGCTGGTCGATCGTCGGCCTGGTGGTGCTGCTGAAGCTGGTGCTGTATCCGCTGTCGGCCGCGCAGTACAAGAGCATGGCCAAGATGCGCAAGTTCCAGCCGCGCATCGCGCAGCTCAAGGAACGCTACGGCGACGACAAGCAGAAGTTCCAGACCGCGATGATGGAGCTGTACAAGAAGGAGAAGATCAACCCGATGGGCGGCTGCCTGCCGGTGCTGGTGCAGATGCCGATCTTCTTCGCGCTGTACTGGGTGCTGGTGGAATCGGTGGAACTGCGCCAGGCGCCGTGGTTCGCCTGGATCCAGGACCTGACCGCGCGCGATCCGTACTTCATCCTGCCGGTGATCAACGTGGCGGTGATGTGGCTGACGCAGAAGCTGACGCCGTCGCCGGGCATGGACCCGATGCAGGCGCGGATGATGCAGTTCATGCCGCTGGTGTTCGGCGTGATGATGGCCTTCGTGCCGTCGGGCCTGGTGCTGTACTGGGTCACCAACGGTTCGCTGGGCCTGCTGCAGCAGTGGTGGATGACCAAGCGCCACGGCGAGCCGGCCACGGCGGCGGCCGTGGGCGGCGCCAAGGCGCCGGCCAAGGTCAAGAAATAAACCCGACAACGCCCGCCGCAAGGCGGGCGTTGCGTATGCGGCGGCGATGCGCCGTCGTGTGTCCTGCCACTGTCCTTGTGAGTCCCGGGCCATGCTCGACCGCCGTTCCGCCTCCCTGGTCTCCGTCGCCGCCTCGTGCCTGATCGCGCTTGCGCTGGCCGGCTGTCAGCGCACGCCATCGTCCACGGCCACCGCTGCTGCGCCGGCCGCGCACGCGCCGGACAACGCACCGATGCCGGGCCCGCCCGCCCTGCAGGCGCAGGCCACGGCGATCCAGGCGCAACTACAGGAACAGCTGGCGGCGCAGCGCAAGATCATCGTGCTGCTGGCCGACGAGGCCAAGCAGTCGCCGGCCGCGCGGCAGACTTCCAGCGGCGTCGGCCAGCAGCTGTTCCACGAGGGACTGGAGCGGCGCGACGCGTTGGCCAAGCAATTCGATGCGCTGCTGGCGCAGCCGGACGCGCAGCGCTTCGCCGCGGTCGGCGCGCTGCTGGACTACGTCGAATCGGCGCCGGACCTGTACGACGCCGACCGCCTGGCGTTCCGCGAGATCCTGGCCGACTGGCAGGCGCGCATCGGCAAGGATTCCTCGCTGCCGGCGATCAAGCTGCACCAGCGCATCGGCGAGGACCTGGAGGCGCTGGACGAGATCGAGCGCAGCTACAACCGCGAGATCACCGCGATCTTCAGCCGCTTCGACCGCACCCGCGCGATCGTGCAGAAGCGCGAGAAGTGGGAGGACTACCTCGCCCACCTGGGCACGCTGTACACGCGCGAGCGGATCCTGCGCGACTACGGGGTGATCACCCCGTATCCGATGTCGATGCAGGACAGCGATCGCGAGGTGTTCGGCCGCGACCTGCCGCCGAAGACGGTGGTGCTGAGCTTCGACGACGGCCCGCACCGCGAGTACACCGACGAGATCGTCGCCATCCTCAAGCGCTACGACGTGCCGGCCACGTTCTTCGAGGTCGGACGCAACCTGGGCAAGCTCGATGCCGACGGCAAGGTCGAACTGGCGCCGCTTGCCAGCGTCAGCCGCGAACTGATGGAGCAGGGCTACACGGTCGGCAACCACAGCCTGACCCATGCGCAGCTGTCCAAGGAAACCGGCGCCGCGCTGCGCAGCCAGATCCTGGACACCGACCGCATGCTGCGCGCGGTCGATGCCAAGCGCGCGCCGCTGTTCCGCTTCCCGTACGGCGCGCGCAACGCCGAGGGCATGCAGATCCTCGGCGAGGCCGGGTTGAAGTCGGTGATGTGGAACGTGGACTCGCTGGACTGGGCGGACCCGGTGCCGGAATCGATCGTGCAGCGCGTGCTCGAGCAGGTCGGCCGCGAGCAGCGCGGCATCCTGCTGTTCCACGACATCCACGCACGCACGGTCAAGGCGCTGCCGCAGATCCTGGACCGGCTCAGCGCCGACGGCTACCAGTTCGCCGCCTGGAACGGGCGCGACTTCAGCGTGGCGCGCGCGGCGGCCAACGCGGCCGCGCCGGCGGTGACCAGCGGCTACGACAATTCGTGGGCGGTCGTGATCGGCATCGACGACTACGCGCGTTGGCCCAGGCTGCAGTACGCGGCCAACGATGCGCAGGCGATCGCGCAGACGCTGACCGGCAGCTTCGGCTTCCCGTCCTCGCAGGTGATCGTGCTGAGGAACCAGGAGGCCACCCGCAACAACATCCTGGCCGCGTTCCACGACCGCCTGGCGCACGGCGGGGTGGGCAGGAACGATCGCGTGTTCGTGTTCTTCGCCGGGCATGGGGCCACCCGCAAGCTTGCCTCCGGGCGCGACCTGGGCTACATCGTGCCGGCCGATTCGGACCCGGCGCAGTTCGCCACCGATGCGATCCCGATGACCGAGATCCAGGACATCGCCGAGAGCCTGGAAGCCAAGCACGTGCTGTTCGTGATGGACGCCTGCTACAGCGGCCTGGGCCTGACCCGCGGCGGCGGCGGCACCGGCGCCTACCTGCGCGAGAACGCGCGGCGCGTGGCGCGGCAGATGCTCACCGCCGGCGGTGCCGACCAGCAGGTCGCCGACAGCGGCCCCAACGGCCATTCGGTGTTCACCTGGGTATTGCTGCAGGCGCTGTCGGGCAAGGGTGACCTCAATGGCGACGGCCTGATCACCGGCACCGAACTGGCCGCGTACGTGGCCCCGGCGGTGTCGAGCATCTCGCCGCAGACGCCGGCGTTCGGCAGCCTGCCCGGCTCGCAGGGCGGCGAGTTCGTGCTGCAGGTGCCGGAGGGCGAGGAATTCCTGACCGCCGATACCCAGCAGCTGTCCTCGGCGGCGATCGCGATGAACGACCGCGTCGACGCCGCGGCACCGGCGGCCAGGCCGACCGTGCTGGTCAAGGACCTGCAGGGCGGCGAGCGGCCGCTGGCGGTGCCGGTCGCGGCCGGGCCAATGTCCGATCGCCAGCGTGCGCAGCGCGCCAACGACCGCGGCCTGCAGCTGTACAAGGAAAAGCGCTACGACGAGGCCGCGGCGCAATTCACCGAGGCGCTGAAGCTGCGTCCGGATTTCGCGCTGGCGGCCAACAATCTCGGCTTCATCTACTACCGCCAGGGCAAGTACGCACAGGCCGCGCGCTGGCTGGAGAACACGCTGAAGATCGATCCCTCGCGCGCGGTGGCCTACATCAACCTCGGCGACGCCTACCGGCAGATGGGCGATGCGGCCAAGGCCAGGCACGCGTTCCAGACCTACCTGGAACTGCAGCCGAGCGGCGCCTCGGCGGCGTACGCGCGCGCGCAGCTGCAGACGTTGTAGCCTGCAACGCCGCCGGGACGTTCGCCATGCCGCACTCCACCGCCGACACCATCGCCGCCATCGCCACCGCTCCGGGGGCGGGCGGGGTCGGCGTGGTGCGCGTGTCCGGGCGCCTGGCCGCGGCGATCGGCGCCGGTCTCGGCCTGGGCGCGCTGCTCCCGCGTACGGCGCGCTACGCACGCTTCCGCGATGCGCAGGGAGAGACCCTCGACGACGGCATCGCATTGTGGTTCCCGGCACCGCGCAGCTTCACCGGCGAGGACGTGCTGGAACTGCAGGCGCACGGCAGCCCGGTGCTGCTGCGGCAACTGGTGGCGCGCTGCTGCGAGCTCGGCGCGCGGCCGGCGCGGCCGGGCGAGTTCAGCGAGCGCGCCTTCCTCAACCGCAAGCTGGACCTGGCCCAGGCCGAGGCCATCGCCGACCTGATCGCCGCCGGCGACCTGCGTGCGGCGCGCGCGGCACGCAGGTCGCTGGATGGCGTGTTCTCGCGCCGGGTCGAAGCCCTGGCCGAGCATTTGGTCCGGCTGCGCATGCACACCGAGGCGGCGATCGATTTCGCCGACGAATCGCTGGACACGCTCGGCGGCGACCAGGTTCGCGCCGGCCTGGAGCAGGCGCGTGCGGACCTGGCGCAACTGCTGCTGGAGGCCGAGCGCGGGCGGCGCCTGCGCGACGGCCTGCACGCGGTGCTGGTGGGGCCGCCGAACGCCGGCAAGAGCTCGCTGCTCAACGCGCTGGCCGGCAGCGAACGCGCCATCGTCACCGACATCGCCGGCACCACCCGCGACACCTTGCGCGAGACCGTGCGCCTGGATGGGGTCGAACTGACCCTGGTGGATACCGCCGGCCTGCGCGAGGGCGGCGACGCGATCGAGCGCGAAGGCATGCGCCGCGCGCGGCTGGAACTGCAGCGCGCCGACCTGGCGTTGATCGTGCTCGACGCGCGCGCCGCGGACGCCGGTCGCGCCGCCATCGCCGAGGCCATCGCCGAGGTGCCGCAACGGCTGTGGATCCACAACAAGAGCGACCTGCTTGAGGCCGTGCCCGAAGCGACGGCCGACAGCGTATACGTCTCCGCCAGCACCGGCAGCGGTCTCGAACGGCTGCACGCGCAGCTGCGCGCGATCGCCGGGCATGCCGCCGGCGACGGCAGCGACGGCGAATTCTCCGCGCGCGCGCGCCACGTGGAGGCCTTGCAGCGCGCCGCCGAGCACGCCGCCGCCGCGGCCGCCGAACTGGGCGACGAGCGGCTGGAACTGGCCGCCGAGGAACTGCGCCTGGCGCACGCCGCGCTCGGCGAGATCGTCGGCCATCTCAGCGCCGACGACTTGCTGGGGCGGATCTTCTCCAGCTTCTGCATCGGCAAGTGAGCCCCGGCCCGTGGCGGCGTCCGGAGCAGGCAAGCCAACCCTGTTCAAGGGCATGACGCCGCCAGGCTGGACGCAGCGAGGTGGTGTTGCGGATGCACCATCGGAATCGGAGCGTGCGTTGGCGCTGCGTGGCATGCGCATTTTGTAGACTATGCCGATCCTGCAGTTCGGCGGTGTCTTCAGCTTCGGACGATTTCCAGATCAAGCGCATGTGGCCATGACCAAAACCAAACGTTCTCCCCGCCTCGAGAAAGCGACGCCCCGCAAGAAGAAAGAACTCCGCCTGTCGCCGCATAGCGCACCTGAGGGCATGCGCATGGAGGATTGGCAGCGCGCGTTGCGCCGCCAGTTCGGCCGGGAGCAGGCGTTCGAGGTCGAAAATGTCGGCAGTCAGGCGCTGTTTTCCGAATTCCGGGTGCATAACCGCGAATCCGGCGGCGCCTACCGGGTGCGGATCCGCGGCCTGCAGCTGGGCGACAACCAATGCGACTGCGCCGACTTCCGTACCAACGAGCTGGGCACGTGCAAACACATCGAGTGCGTGCTGATGCAGCTGGAAGGCAGGCGCGGCGCCAAGGCCGCGCTAGGTCGCGGATTTCGGCCGCCGTACAGCGAGCTGTTCCTGCAGCCAGGCAACCCGCGCATGCTGCGTCTGCGCCTGGGCAGCGAGGCGCCCGAACCGGTAGTGGAATCGGCACGCGAAGTCTTCCGCATCGAATCCGGCGAGGATGCGCCTCAGGGGTTGCTCGGTGCGGATCGGATCAAAGCAGTGCAGCGCTTCGCCGGGGTCTGTGCCAAGCATGGCCACGGACTGCAGATCGACGCGGCCGCGCGCGATCATGTGGCCGGTCTGCGCGATGCCGCTCGGCGCCGCGCCGTGCTGTCCAAGGCGTTTCCGCGCGGGGCGGCCAGCCCGGCGTTGGCGAAGCTGGTCAAGGTGCCGCTGTACCCATACCAGGCCGAAGGAGCGCTGTTCGCCGTCGCTGCCGGGCGCGCGCTGATTGCCGACGACATGGGCCTGGGCAAGACCATCCAGGCCATTGCCGCGGCCGAAGTCTTCGCCCGCCACTTCGGCGTGCGCCGCGTGCTGGTGATCTGCCCGACCTCGCTCAAGTATCAGTGGCAGCGCGAGATCGCACGCTTCGCCGGACGCCAGGCGCAGGTGATCGATGGCGGCCGCCAGGCGCGGCGCGCGCTCTTCGAAGCCGATGACTTCTGCAAGATCACCAATTACGAGAAGCTGCGGACCGACCTGGACCTGATCCAGGCCTGGGCGCCGGAGCTGGTCATCGTCGATGAGGCGCAGCGGGTCAAGAACTGGAACACCATCGCCGCGCGCGCGATCAAGCGCATCGACAGCCCGTATGCGATCGTGCTTACCGGCACGCCGCTGGAGAACAAGCTGGAGGAGTTGATCTCCATCGTGCAATTCGTCGACCAGCATCGCCTCGGGCCGACCTGGAAGCTGATGCACGAGCATACCGAGCGCGACGAGCGCGGCCGCGTGACCGGCTACATCGGACTGGACCGCATCGGACGCACCCTCGCCCCGATTCTGATCCGGCGGCGCAAGGCGCAGGTGCTGGCGCAGCTGCCGGCGCGCACCGATCAGCAGGTGCTGGTGCCGATGACCGAACTGCAGGCGACCCTCCACGAGGAGAACGCGCAGATCGCCGCGCGGATCGTGCAACGCTGGCGCGGCAGCGGCTTCCTGTCCGAGTCGGATCAGCGGCGGCTCACCTGCGCATTGCAGAACATGCGGATGGTCTGCGACAGCAGTCATCTGCTCGACCCGGAAACCGATCATGGTGTGAAGGCCGACGAACTCGCCGCGCTGCTCGACGAACTGCTCGCCGATTCCAACGAGAAAGTGGTGGTGTTCAGTCAATGGCTGCGCATGCACGCGGTGCTGATTCGCCGGTTCCAGGCGCGTGGATGGGGACATGTGCTGTTCCACGGCGGGGTGCCGTCGAACCAGCGCCAGGCGCTGGTCGACCGCTTCGGCAACGATCCGCAGTGCCGTATTTTCCTGGCCACCGATGCCGGCAGCACAGGACTCAACCTGCAACACGCCGCCACCCTGGTGAACATCGATCTGCCGTGGAATCCGGCCGTGCTCGAACAGCGCGTGGCACGCATCCACCGTCTCGGTCAGCAGCGTCCGATCCGGGTCGTCAACTTCGTCGCGCGCGGCACCATCGAAGAAGGCATGTTGTCGGTACTGGCCTTCAAGCGTTCGCTCGCCGCAGGCATCCTCGATGGCGGCGATGCCGAGGTCGCGCTCGAGGGGACCCGTCTGTCGCGCTTCATGAAGGAAGTCGAGTCGGTGACCCGTGCGGTCCAGCCCACCGTGCCGATCGCCCCGCTTGAGGAAATGGCCGCCGTCGCCGCCGCGCCGCAGGAGACCGACGAGCGGCTCGCTGAGCAGGACGATGCCAGCCAGCCGGGGCGCGGAAGTACCGCAGCAGCGGATGCGCCATCCGCTGCCGTCTCGGCCCCGCCGCCTGATCCGTGGGCGGCGTTGCTTGGCGCGGGGACGCGCCTGGTCGAAGCGCTCGCGGCCGCCGGACAGCCGGCGGGAGCCGCGCCGGATCACCCCTGGATCCAACGCGACGCGCAAACCGGGCGGACCCATCTCACGCTGCCGCTACCCGAAGCGGACACCGTCGGCCGGATTGCTGACATGCTCGTCGGCCTGGCGGGCGCACTGGCGCAGCGCCGCTGACGTGCGCTCCGTGCCGCGGCGCGTCACCCGACGGCGCGCTGGCGGCGCCGATCCGGACGCACTTGCGCGCACGCGGCCAGGGGCGTGCCGTGCGCCCAGCGCGCCCGCGCTCAGGGCGCCAGTGCGGCGAGCTGCGCGCGGTTGACCTGCAGCCACTGCTCGAACGGCTGCGGTGCCTGGCCGGTCAGCGCCTGGTAGTCGCCGGTGACGCCGGCCACGCGACCGGCGGCGGTGTTGCTGTCGAACGAGGCCAGCATGCGCGCGACCGGCTCGGGCAGGCCGGCCGCCACCATGCCCTGGATCAGGCCTTCCACCGGCACCTGGATCACCTGGATCGGCGTGCCGACGGTCTGCGCGACCAGTGCGGCGATCTCGGCGGTGCTGTAGGCGCGGTCGCCGCTCAGGGTCAGCGTGCGCTTGGCCGCGCCGCCGCCGGCCAGGGCCGCCGCCGCGGCGCGCGCCAGGTCGTCGCGCGCGATGTGGGCGCTGCGGCCGTCGCCAGTGGCGCTGTACCAGCGCCCGGAGGCCAGGATCGACGGCAGGCTCAGGAATAGGTTCTCCAAGTACCAGTGGTTGCGCAGCACGGTCCAGCCGGGCAGGGCGCTGGCCGCCAGTGCATCCTCGGTCCCGGCGTGATCGGCGGCGATCAGCAGCGGCGAATCGTACGGTTCGGGGCAGGAGGTGTAGACCACGTGCTGGACGCCGCTGCGTACGGCGGCGGCGATCGCCGCCTGATGCTGCACGAGCCGGTGGCCGGGGCGGTCGAACGCATCGGTGCTGATCAGCAGCAGCCGGCCCACGCCTTGGAAGGCGGCGTCCAGCGAGGCGGGGGCGTCGAAGTCGCCGGGGCGCACCTCGACGCCGCGTGCCGCCCAGGCAGCCAGGGTCTCGGGGCGGCGGGTCAGGGCCACGATGCGCGCCGGCGGCAGCTGCAGCGTGTCGAGCAGATGGGCCAGCACACGCTGGCCGAGCTGGCCGCCGGCGCCGGTGACGAGCAGGGATTGGGGATGAGCGGACATGCGGGTTTCCTGGGTGAGTGCGGTGCCGGCGCTTGCGAAGCGCGCTGCCGCGGGGCCGACCGAAGTGGTCTGCAAAAGGGACCTGGTGCATAGTAGAGATCGCCGCAGCAGTGTAAATACGGCACTTTCCCCGCCCCTGATTACGTCGAGGTAACCATCATGTCCGTCACCGCGGCGCCTGCCGCCACGCCCGCCGACCCGCCGCTGAGCCAGAAGCTGCGCGACTACCGCGGCGAGGGCATGCCGATCGACCAATGCCCGGTACGCGACGTGCTGGCGCAGATCGGCGACAAGTGGAGCACGCTGTTCCTGCTGCTGCTGGCCGAGCGCCCGCACCGTTTCGGCGAATTGCGCCGCGCGGTGCCGGACATTTCGCAGCGCATGCTGACCCAGACCCTGCGCGACCTGCAGCGCGAAGGCCTGGTCGCGCGCGCGGTGCTGCCGCTGGTGCCGCCGGGCGTGGAGTACCGGCTGACCCCGCTGGGGCAGTCGTTGGCCGTGCCGCTGGCGCAGCTGGTGCGCTGGGCCGAGGCCAATCACGCCGTGGTGCGCGCCGCGCGTGCCGCCTTCGAAAACGCACTGCCGGGTGTGACGGCCATGGCCAACGACAGCCGCCGCCGCGCGTAGCCGGCGCCGCGCCGGCGGGCGCATGGCGGCGCAGGACCGCGCCAATTTCCAATACGCATTCCCCGTGCTCGCGCAGCATGCCGTTGCCGGCGCATCGCGTGCCGGTTGCCTGCGCCGCTGCCGCGGCGCCGGTCTTCGCTGCAGCCCAGCCGAGGAAGTTTCCGCATGCGTTCGAAAATCGTTGCCGCCCTGCTGTCGTCGAGCCTGCTGTCGCTCAGCGCGTTCGCCGCGATGGCCGCGCACTCGCCGCCGGCGGCCGCGCGCTCCGCCGCCACGCCGCCGGTCGCGGTCGCCCCGCAGTACGACACCACCCATGTGTACGTGGCGCCGGCCGACGTGGACCGCTTCGTCGCCAGCTTCCTGGCCACCTTCGGCGGCACCAGTACGCGCCAGGTGGTGGCGACGGTGACGCCGACCCCGAGCAGCACCACCTCGCAGCTGTTGCAGACGCCGGTCGGCACGGTGTCGCTGTTCGGCTTCACCACGCCGATCCCGCATCCGTTCGGCGCCGAGCGCAACGGCCTGCTGGTGCGCGACCTGGACCAGGCCGTGGCCGCGGCGCGCGCCGCCGGTGCCGACGTGCTGGTCGCGCCGTTCCCCGATCCGATCGGCCGCGATGCGGTGGTGCAGTGGCCGGGCGGGGTCAACACGCAGCTGTACTGGCATACCACCGCGCCGTCGTACGCGGCGTTCCGCACGCTGCCGGAGAACCGCGTGTACCTGTCGCCGGACCGCGCCGACGCCTTCGTGCGCAGCTTCCTCGCCTTCTCCCATGGCAAGCTGGTGGACGATGCGCGGCAGGCGCCGGGACAGGAGATCGGCCGTCCCGGCGAACATTACCGGCGCATCCGCCTGCGCTCGGATTTCGGCAAGACCACGGTGGCGGTCAGCGATGGCCACCTGCCGTATCCGTATGGGCGCGAGACCACCGGCTACGAGGTCGAGGACCTGCAACAGACCCTGGACAAGGCCAAGGCCGCCGGCGTGCAGGTGCTGGTGGCGCCGTTCGCCAGCCAGGACCGGCGCAGTGCGGTGGTGCAATTCCCGGGCGGCTACGTCGCCGAGATCCATGGCCCGCTGGCGCATTGAGCGGGTGCATGCACGGCGCCGGGCGCATGCGGCACGGCGCGTTGCTGGCGCTGGCGTGCACGATCGCGTTCGCGGTGCCAGCCCGTGCCGAAGAGCAAGCGCTGCAGCCGCCTGCGCCTGCGACGCGGCCGTTGCCGAGCACCAATCGCTGGCAGGAAGACTGGTCGGCGCTGGCCGATCCGGTCTTGCGGCAAGCGCCGCTGGATCGCTTGAAGTACCTGCCATTGGACGTGGACGATGCGCAGCGCTACCTGTCGCTGGGCGCCAACCTGCGCGAGCGCGTCGAGTCCAACGACGCGCCCGGCCTGGGCACGGGCACCACCGCCGATGCCTACCTGCTGCAGCGGCTGCAGCTGCATGCCGACCTGCATCTGGGCAGTCACTGGCAGGCGTTCGCGCAGCTCGAGGACGTGCGCGCCTACGCCAAGCGCGTGCGTTCCGGCGCCGACCAGAACCGGCTCGACCTGCGCCTGGCCTTCCTCGCCTACCAGCATCGCCTCGCGGCCGGCACGTTCAAGGCGCGTGTCGGGCGCCAGGATTTCGCCTTCGACCTGCAACGCTTCGTGTCCTCGCGCGATGGCCCCAACCTGCGCCAGTCGTTCGATGCGGTGTGGGCCGATTGGGAAACCGCGCGCTGGCGCGTGCTCGGTTTCGTCAGCCAGCCGGTGCAGTACGCCGACGCGCGCGCCTTCGACGACCGTTCCAGCCGCCGCGTGCGCTTCAGCACGCTGCGCGCCGAGCGCAAGGTGTTCGGCGACAACGAACTGTCCGCCTACTACGCGCTGTACGCACGCGACCAGGCGCATTACCAGGACGGCAGCGGCCGCGAGCGCCGCCACGTGTTCGACCTGCGTTTCGCCGGCGCCGCGCGCGGCGCGGACTGGGACCTGGAGACGATGGTGCAGCGCGGCCGCGTCGGCCCGCAATCGATCCATGCCTGGGCGTTCGGCGCGCGCGCCGGCTACACACTGGAGCGGTTCGCCGCGCAGCCGCGGCTGGGCCTGCAGCTGGATGCGGCCTCCGGCGACGCGCATGCCGGCGATGGCCGCGTGGACACGTTCAATCCGCTGTTCCCGAACGGCTACTACTTCGCGCTCGCCGGCTACACCGGCTACAGCAATCTTGTGCACCTGAAGCCGTCGCTGCAGTGGCAGGCTGCGCCGGCGCTGACCGCGACGCTGGGGGTGGGGTTGCTGTGGCGGCAGACCAGCGCCGATGCGGTGTACCTGCAACCCAATGTGCCGGTGGCCGGCAGCGCCGGCCATGGCGGGCGCTGGACCGGCCGCTACACGCAACTGCGGCTGCAGCGCACGTTGTCGCCGCAGCTCACCGCGGCGCTGGAAGCGGTGCGCTATGAGGTCGGCAGCGCGCTGCGCCAGGCCGGTGCGCGCGACAGCGACTATGTCGGCGTGGAACTGCGTTGGGCCTGGTAGACGGCGGCTGGTCGGAGCGGCCTGCACTTGGCGCACAGAGCCACACGATTCTCCAAGACGCGGCCGCGGCGGCACGCCAGCATCGTGCTCTCCCTCGCACCAGGATCAGGATATCGCCATGCCGCTCGCCGCTCTGCCCGTTCCGGGCGCCTCGTTGCTCGCCCCGGGCGACCACACCCTGATCATGATCGACTTCCAGTCGCAGATGGCCTTCGCCACGCACTCGATCGACGCGGGCGCGCTACGCACCAATGCCGCATTGGTGGCCAATGCGGCCGCCAGCTTCGGCGTGCCGACGATCCTGACCACAGTGGCGGAAAAGAGCTTCTCCGGACCGATGTTCGACGAAGTGGTGGCGCCGTTCCCGGGCCAGGCGCTGCTCGACCGCACCTCGATGAATACCTGGGAAGACGCGGCGGTGATCCAGCGGGTCAACGAAATCGGCAAGCCGCGGATCGTGCTGGCCGGATTGTGGACCAGCGTGTGCATCGTCGGCCCGGCGCTGTCGGCGCTGGACCAGGGCTTCGAGGTCTACGTGATCGCAGACGCCTGCGGCGACGTGTCGGCCGAGGCGCACAACCGCGCGATCGAGCGCATCGTGCAGGCCGGCGGCCGGCCGATGACCGCGCTGCAATACCTGCTGGAGCTGCAGCGCGACTGGGCGCGCACCGACAGCTACGCCAGCACCACCGAGGTGGCGCGCAAGTACGGCGGCGCCTACGGCCTGGGCATCGTCTATGCCCGCAGCATGTTCGGCGCCCACGAAGGCTGAGCGGAGCACGTTGATGAAGACCTATCTGGTATCGCTGGGCCTGGGCCTGCTGGTCGGGGTGATCTATGCGCTGTTCAAGGTACGTTCGCCGGCGCCGCCGGTGATCGCGCTGGTCGGCCTGCTCGGCATCCTGCTCGGCGAGCAGTTGCCGCCGCTGCTGCAGCGCCTGTTGCGCAGCGACCCCCACCCGACCTCGTGGTTCCACCACCAGGTCAAGCCGCACGTGTTCGGGCAATTGCCGCAACGCACGCCGCCGCCGGCCGCAACCGCGCAGGGGGAGCACGACAATGGCTGAGTCGCATGCAGCGGACGCAACCCCTGACCTGATCCTGTACCGCGGCCGCTTCACCACGCTGGACCGTGCGCGTCCCAGTGCTGAGGCGGTGGCGATCAAGGACGGCCGCTTTCTGCAGGTCAGCAGCGATGAGGAGATCCTGGCGCTGGCCGGCGCGCGCACCCGGCGCATCGACCTGCACGGCCGCTGCGTGCTGCCGGGCCTGATCGACAACCACCTGCATCTGATCCGCGGCGGCCTCAACTACAACCTGGAGCTGCGCTGGGACGGCGTGCGCAGCCTCGCCGACGCGATGGACATGCTGCGCCGGCAGGTGGCGATCACCCCGGCGCCGCAATGGGTGCGCGTGGTCGGCGGCTTCAGCGAGCACCAGTTCGCTGAGAAGCGCCTGCCGACCATCGCCGAACTCAACGCGGTGGCGCCGGACACGCCGGTGTTCCTGCTGCACCTGTACGACCGTGCGCTGCTCAACGGCGCCGCGTTGCGCGCGGTGGGCTACGGCAAGGACACGCCGGCGCCGCCGGGCGGGGAGATCGTGCGCGACGCCGAGGGCAACCCGAGCGGATTGCTGCTGGCCAAGCCGAACGCGTCGATCCTGTACGCGACGCTGGCCAAGGGGCCGAAGCTGCCCTACGCCTACCAGGTCAATTCGACCCGGCAGTTCATGCGCGAATTGAACCGGCTCGGCGTCACCGGCGCGATCGATGCCGGCGGCGGCTTCCAGAACTATCCCGACGACTACAAGGTGATCCAGGAACTGGCCGACGCCGGCCAGCTGACCATCCGCCTGGCCTACAACCTGTTCACCCAGAAGCCGCAGCAGGAGAAAGAGGACTTCCTCCACTGGACCGCCAGTTCGCGCTACCAGCAGGGCGACGACTACTTCCGCCACAACGGCGCCGGCGAGATGCTGGTGTTCTCCGCCGCCGACTTCGAGGACTTCCGCCAGCCGCGGCCGGACATGCCGCCGCAAATGGAAACCGAACTGGAGGACGTGGTCCGGATCCTGGCGCAGAACCGCTGGCCGTGGCGCCTGCATGCCACTTACGACGAGACCATCAGCCGCGCGCTGGACGCGTTCGAGCGCGTGGACCGCGAGATCCCGCTGCAGGGGTTGCACTGGTTCTTCGATCACGCCGAAACCATTTCCGAAAAGTCCATCGACCGCATCGCCGCGCTCGGCGGCGGCATCGCGGTGCAGCACCGCATGGCCTACCAGGGCGAGTATTTCGTCGAGCGCTATGGCATGGGCGCGGCGCAGGCCACGCCGCCGGTCAAGCGCATGCTGGAGAAAGGGGTCAAGGTCTCGGCCGGCACCGACGCCACCCGCGTCGCCTCGTACAACCCGTGGGTGTCGCTGGCGTGGCTGGTCAGCGGGCGCACCGTCGGCGGCCTGCGCCTGTATCCGCAGCGCAACTGCATCGATCGCGAGACCGCGTTGCGGATGTGGACCGAGCACGTCACCTGGTTCAGCAACGAGGAAGGCAAGAAGGGCCGCATCCAGGCCGGCCAGTTCGCCGACCTGGTGGTGCCGGACCGCGACTTCTTCGGCTGCGCCGAAAGCGACATCGCCGACACCACCGCGCTGCTGACCATGGTCGGCGGCAAGGTGGTGTGGGCCAGCGGTGCGTTCGCCGACTACGACGAGGCGCCGCCGCCGCCGGCGCTGCCGGACTGGTCACCGGCGCGCAGCTTCCGCGGCTACGGCGCCTGGGGCGAGGCGCCGAAGGCGGCGCTGTCGCAACAGACCGCGGCCAGCTGCGGCTGCGCCCACGACTGCACGATCCATGGGCACCAGCACGCCACCGCGTGGAGCAGCCAGCTGCCGATCGCCGACCTGAAGAGCTTCTGGGGCGCGCTGGGTTGCGCGTGCTGGGCGATATGAGCGCGGCGAGCGCGATCGGCACCCAGGCGGGCGCAGGCCCGCGGAGCGTGCGCCATGCATGACACGACCAACGCGCTCGGCACGCGCCTGACCCCGGCGTGGCTACGCTGGGTGGCGCTGCTCGGCCTGTGCGCGGCCTATCTGCAGGGCGGGCTGGTCAAGGCCTTCGCCTTCGACGGCGCGGTGGCGGAGATGGTGCATTTCGGCATGGCGCCGGCCGCGCCGCTGGCGGCGGCGGTGATCGTGCTGGAACTGGGCGCGTCGCTGCTGATCCTCAGCGGCGCGTATCGTTGGCTGGGCGCGCTGGCCCTGGCCGGGTTCACCCTGGTGGCCGCGTGCACGGCCAATCGCTATTGGGAGATGAGCGGCATGCAACGCTTCGCGGCGATGAACGCGTTCTACGAGCACCTGGGCC
This sequence comes from Xanthomonas hyacinthi, assembly GCF_009769165.1. Taxonomy (NCBI): domain Bacteria; kingdom Pseudomonadati; phylum Pseudomonadota; class Gammaproteobacteria; order Lysobacterales; family Lysobacteraceae; genus Xanthomonas; species Xanthomonas hyacinthi. The sequence continues at coordinate 1,926,311 of NZ_CP043476.1, read as the reverse complement.
TGGTCGGCGGCTTCGTGCTGGTCGCCTGGCACGACCTGCGCGAGCGTGCGCATGGCTGAGTCCAGCGCACCCGCGCCGGCGAGCGGCAGCTTCGCCCCGCTGCGGCATCGTGTGTTCGCGGTGCTGTGGGCGGCCACCGTGCTCGGCAACGTCGGCAGCTTCATGCGCGACGTCGCCAGTTCCTGGCTGGTCACCGACCTGTCCAACAATCCTGCCGCAGTGGCGCTGATGCAGACCGCGGCGACGCTGCCGGTGTTCCTGCTGGCGATTCCCGCCGGGGTGCTGTCGGACATCCTCGACCGGCGCCGCTTCCTGATCTGCGTGCAGCTGCTGCTGGCCAGCGTCAGCGCCAGCCTGCTGCTGCTGTCCAGGAGCGGCGCGCTCACCGTCGAATACCTGATTGCGCTGACCTTCGTCGGCGGCATCGGCAGCGCGCTGATGGGGCCGACCTGGCAGGCGATCGTGCCGGAGCTGGTGCCGCGTGCGGACCTGAAGAACGCGGTGGCGCTGAACTCGCTGGGCATCAACATCGCGCGCGCGCTGGGCCCGGCCGGCGGCGGCCTGCTGCTGGCCAGCCTGGGCGCGGCCGCGGCCTACGCCAGCGACGTGCTCAGCTACGTGTTCGTGGTCGCCGCGCTGCTGTGGTGGCCGCGCGCCAAGGCCGCCGACAGCGGCCTGTCCGAGCAGTTCTTCGGCGCCTTCCGTGCCGGCCTGCGCTATGCCCGCGCCAGCCGCGAACTGCACGTGGTGCTGCTGCGCGCGGCGGTGTTCTTCGTGTTCGCCAGTTCGGTGTGGGCGCTGCTGCCGCTGGTGGCGCGGCGCATGCTTGGCGGCAGCGCCGGGTTCTACGGCGTGCTGCTCGGCGCGGTCGGGGTCGGCGCGATCCTCGGCGCGATCGTGCTGCCGCAGTTGCGCAAGCGCCTGGATGCCGATGGGCTGGTGCTGCTGGCCGCGCTGCTGACCGCGGCGGTGATGGCGGCGCTGGCGGCCACGCCGTCGCAGACCGTCGCGGTGCTGCTGTTGCTGGTGCTGGGGGTGGGCTGGATCGTGGCGCTGACCACGCTCAACGGCGTTGCGCAGGCGGTACTGCCGAACTGGGTGCGCGGCCGCGGCCTGGCGATCTACCTGACCGTGTTCAACGGCGCGATGGCCGGCGGCAGCCTGGGCTGGGGTTTGATCGCCGCGCAGCTCGGCATCGCCGCCACGCTGCTGCTCGGTGCCGGCGCGCTGCTGCTGGTCGCGCTGGTGTTCCATCGCCTGCGCCTGCCCAGGGGCGAGGCCGATCTGCAGCCATCCAACCATTGGCCCGAGCCCCTGCTCAACGCGCCGGTGGCGCACGACCGCGGCCCGGTCATGGTGCAGATCGAATACCGCGTGCGTGCTTCCGACCGTCCTCCGTTCCTGCATGCCTTGCGCGCACTGTCGCAAGAGCGGCGCCGCGACGGCGCCTACGCCTGGGGCATCACCGAGCACAGCAACGAACCGGAGCGGGTGATGGAATGGTTCCTGGTCGAATCCTGGGCCGAGCACCTGCGCCAGCACCAGCGCGTGTCGCATGCCGACGCCGACCTGCAGGACGCCGCGCTGCGCTACCACATCGGGCCGGAGCGGCCGGCGGTGCATCATTTCCTGGCGCTGGACCTGCATCAGGCGCAGCCGCCGGCGGCCGCTGGGCGTGGCGGCTAGCGCGTTTTCAACGTGGGTTTTTACCGTTGACGAAGTAGAGGCCGCAGACGAAGCAATGTTGTGGGAGCCACTTCAGTCGCGACGGGCTTTACCGAGAACACCGTTGCGATTGGTCGCCCGAAGCCATCCGTCGCGACAAACGACGTGATCGAGTCGCCGGATCGAAGTGGGCGTCGGCGCCGATGCTCCGATGGCGGTTCATCTCGCACACCACACCGGGCCTCGAAAGGCCATCGTCGACGGTATGTGCAGACAAGAAGCGCTCCATAGGCCCATGCCGCCGCTCACTCTACCTCGGCCACGCTCGCGCTATAGCTCGCACCATCGCGACGCACCCGCACCGGGCCGCCGAACACCGCCGACAGCGGCGCATCGGCCAGCAGTTCCTCGCGCCCGCCGTCGGCGTAGACGTGGCCGCCGCGCAGCAGGATCACCCGCTCGATCTCCGGCACGATCTCCTCGATGTGGTGGGTCACCAGCACCAGGGTGATGCCCTGGCGGGCGAGGCCGCGCATCGTGGTCAGCAGGTGCTGGCGCGCGATCAGATCCAGCCCGGTGCCGGGTTCGTCCAGCAGCAGCGCCTGCGGCCGGTTGACCAGCGCCCGCGCGATCAGCACGCGCCGGGTCTCGCCGGCCGACAGCTCCGCATACGGCCGCTGCAGCAGCGGCAAGGCCTGCGCCAGCTGCAGCGCCGCGCGCACGCGATCGCGCATCGCGTCGGTCACCTCGCGGTGCGGCGGCACCACGTAGCTGGCGAAGAACCCGGACAGCACCGCGCTCTCCACGTCCAGCCCGGGCATCTCGGCGAGATTGACGCTGAGGTCGCCGGTGACGATGCCCAGCTGGCTGCGCAGCCGGTCCACCTGCCAGCGGCTCTGGCCCAGCACCCGCACCGGCGCCGCTTCGCCGGCGCGCGCCAGCGGATACAGCTCGCGCGTGATCAGCTTGATGAACGAGGACTTGCCGCAGCCGTTCGGGCCGAGCAGCGCGGTGTGCTGGCCGAGCGCGATGTGCAGGCTCAGCTCGTGCAGCACGCGCACCTGGCCGCGCACCACGCTGGCGCGGTCCAGCTCGATCAGCGGCGCGGCCGCTGGCATGGGGGTTGCATCGGGGATGGCGACGGACATGGAAATGAAACCGTTCTGTGATCAAGAGCGCGCAGCGGCTGAATACCGTACGCAGGCGATGGGTGAAGTTTGCCGCCACTGGCCCCATCATGTCTCCTATAGCAACCTGGCGCACGCCTTCACCGGCCTGGAGTTCTGGCAATGTCCGACGCGATCCTCGACTTCCTCCGCACCGGCCTGCTCGACGTCGGCTGGTGGGGCATGCTGGCGGTGCTGCTGCTGTTCACCCAGCTGACCATCTTCGCGGTGACCTTGTACCTGCACCGCAGCCAGGCGCACCGCGGCGTCGACTTCCATCCGCTGCTGTCGCACTTCTTCCGCTTCTGGACCTGGTTCACCACCTCGATGATCACCAAGGAGTGGGTGGCGATCCATCGCAAGCACCACGCCAAGGTGGAGACCGAGGACGACCCGCACAGCCCGCAGACCAAGGGCATCGGCCGCGTGTTCTGGCGCGGCGTGGAGCTGTACCGCGAAGCGCGCGCCATGCGCGGCGACATCGAACAGTACGGCAAGGGCGCCCCGGACGACTGGATCGAACGCCGCGTGTACACCGCGCATGCGAACTGGGGGCCGATCGCGCTGTTCGCGGTCAACCTGCTGCTGTTCGGCCTGCCCGGCATCGCGCTGTGGGCGCTGCAGATGGCCTGGATCCCGTTCTGGGCCGCCGGCGTGGTCAACGGCCTCGGCCACTGGTGGGGCTACCGCAACTTCGAGTCGGCCGATACCTCGACCAACCTGACCCCGTGGGCGCTGTGGATCGGCGGCGAAGAGCTGCACAACAACCACCATGCCTTCCCCAGCTCGGCGCGTTTCTCGATGCGGCGCTGGGAACTGGACATCGGCTGGGTCGCGATCCGCGCGCTGGCCGCGCTGCGCCTGGCCAGGATCCTGCGCGTGGCACCGACCCTGGACGTGCGCCCGAACATCGCCGTGCCCGATGCCGACACCCTGCGCGCGCTGCTCTCGCACCGCTTCCAGGCGATGACTGACTACCAGCGCAACGTCTTCACCCCCGCGCTGAAGGAAGAAGCCGCGCAGGCCGGCGCCAAGCTGCGCAAGCTGCTGCCGCGGCGCCTGCGCAAGGGCCTGGTCGACGACGGCCGCTGGCTCAAGCCGGATGCGCGCGAACAGCTGCAGCACTGGGTGGCGCAGCGCCCGCGCATGCGCACCCTGGTCGAACACCGCGCGCGCCTGGCGGTCCTGCTGGAAGCGCGCAGCCACGACGCCAGCGAACGCCTGAAGCAACTGCAGGCCTGGTGCCACGACGCCGAGGCCAGCGGCATCGCCGCCCTGCAAGCCTATGCCGCGCGCCTGAAGGGCTACGCGTTGGCATGAGCCGCGGCGTCCCGCAGTTTCCACGCGAACGCCGCCTCGTGCGGCGTTCGTCGTTCATGGCGCTGCTCGTGCTGCTGGCCGCGCTGAGTGGGGTGATCGCCGCCGCCAGCGCGCAAGTCGTCGATACCGGCAGCTACCTGCAGCGCATGGATAAAGACGGCGACGGCCGCGTCAGCCTGGACGAATACCTGGCCTGGATGAGCTACGCCTTCGACGCGCGCGACCTCGATCACGACGGCGTGCTCAGCGCCGCCGAACTGCCCGGCGGCCGCGGCAAGCCGATCGCCCGCGGCCAGCACCAGGCCACCTTGACTGCGCGCTTTCGCAAGCAGGACAGCAATGGCGATGGGGACTTGAGCGCCAGGGAGCTGGCGGCGCCGCCGCGGTGACGCCGCAACGCTCCTTCTCAGCTCCGTTTCCTTCTCATTTCCAATCGATGCCGCAATGTCATCGCCCGTCTGCGATACGAAATCGACAACGTATTGCCATGGCTGGCGCAGAAGGAAGGCAGCGCTTTCTTTGCGCGATCCACTCGCGCCCTGCGCTGCCGCGCGCTCAGTCCGCGCCGGGAAAGCCCAGCTGCCGCCACGCCTCGAACACCACCACCGCCACCGCGTTGGACAGATTGAGGCTGCGGTTGTGCGGGCGCATCGGCAGGCGCAGGCGCTGCGTGGGCGGAACCTGCTCCAGCACCTCGGCGGGCAGGCCGCGGGTCTCCGGGCCGAACAGGAACGCATCGCCGTCGGCGAAGGCGGGCGCATCGTAGCGGGTGCTGCTGCGGGTGCTCAGGGTGAACAGGCGGCGCGGGGCGACGGCCTGCAACGCGGCGTCCAGCGAAGCGTGGACCTGCAGGCGTGCGTACTCGTGGTAGTCCAGGCCGGCGCGTTTGAGCTGTTTGTCGCCGAGGTCGAAGCCGAGCGGCTCGATCAGGTGCAGCTGCGCGCCGGTGTTCGCGCAAAGGCGGATGGCATTGCCCGTGTTGGGCGGTATTTCGGGTTGGAACAGCAGGACGTGCAGCGTGGGCGTGGCGGTCATCGGCGCAGTTTACGCGCCGGCTCCGGCCCGCGCCGGCGAAGCGTGCGCCGGCTCAGCGCGCCAGGCCGGTGGTCAGGTCCTGGCTCAGGTTCTGCAGGCTCGGCTGCAGTTGCAGCATCGCGTTGTCCAGGGCGCCGCTGACCACGCTGCCGATCGCGAACACGCGCTGGGTGTCGGCGCTCGGGCGCACCTGCACCGCGGCCAGGGTGACCACGCGCTGGCTCGTCGCCTGCTCGGCATCGCGCTGGGCGAGCTGCTCGGCGGACGGACGCACCTGCACCGACGCCAGCGTGGCGATGCCGCTGTTGCGCTCGAAGCTGCGCTGGGCGATCTGATCGGCCGACGGGCGGACCTGCACGGTATCCAGCGTGGCGATGTTCGGCGCGGCGATCGCCGGCGCGGCGAGCAGCGCGGTGCTGGCGAAGGTCAGGGCGAAGGAAGCGGTTTTCATGGCGGGCCTCGTTGGTGTTGTTGATAGGTGGTGTGGTAGTAATGTAGTACACATAATCAGGAGCTGCAAGCACTCCCTTCTGCTTTTTCTTTTCATTAAGCATTTGTTCATTTTTCGGCTGGACTGCTTGTGCTGCAGAGATGCACAGCAGATCCTGTGCCAACTGCATATCTTTGATATTCATGGAATTTCCTGTTGGCGCAGTGTCCGCGGGCGGACACCCGGTCGCTTGCGTACGTCCGTCTGCGGGCTGTCGGCCACGCCGCCGCCGGTGATACCGGCGCAATGCGTTGGGCACCGGACCTGCGGGCAATGGCAGGAAACGGGCCGAAAGGCATACGCGGGCGCGGGTGCGGGCCGTTACGATCGAGGCCTCGCTGTGTTTCCACTCATTACCCAAACCCAAAAGGAACTTGCATGACCGTGTCGATCCGCCCGCGTGGGGCGCTGCTGGCCATCGCCCTGTCCACCGCGCTCGGCGCGCTGAGCTACGCGCCGCCGTCGAGCGCGGCCAGGCAGCCGGCTGCGGCGAAGGTGGACATCGCATTCGAGCAGTTCACCCTGCCCAACGGCCTGCGCGTGGTGGTGCATACCGACCGCAAGGCGCCGATCGTGGCGGTCAACCTCTGGTACCACGTCGGCGCCAAGGACGAGCCGGCCGGGCGCACCGGCTTCGCGCACCTGTTCGAGCACCTGATGTTCCAGGGCAGCGAGAACCACAGCGGCGAGTTCTTTGAACCGTTCAAGCAGGTCGGCGCCACCGACCAGAACGGCACCACCAACAGCGACCGCACCAACTATTTCGAGAACGTGCCGACCACCGCGCTGGACATGGCGCTGTGGATGGAGTCCGACCGCATGGGCCACCTGCTCGGCGCCATCGACCAGGCCGCGCTCGACGAGCAGCGCGGCGTGGTCCAGAACGAGAAGCGGCAGGGCGAGAACCAGCCCTATGGCCAGGCCTGGGACAAGCTGAGCCGCGCGCTGTATCCGCCGGGCCACCCGTACCACCACGGCGTGATCGGCTCGATGAACGACCTCAACGCCGCCTCGCTGGCCGACGTGAAGCAGTGGTTCCGCACCTGGTACGGGCCGAACAACGCGGTGCTGGTGCTGGCCGGCGACATCGACGTGGCCACTGCGAAAGAGAAGGTGGCGCGCTACTTCGGCGACATCCCGGCCGGGCCGAGCATGGCGCAGCCGCCGGTCGACGTGGCCCCGCGCGCCCAGTCCACCCGCGAGACGATGACCGACAAGGTGCCGCAGGCGCGCATCTACCGGATCTGGAACGTGGCCCAGACCGGCACCGCGGACATCGACCGCCTGCAGCTGCTGGCGCAGGTGCTGGGCGGGGCCAAGTCGTCGCGGCTGGACCGGCGCCTGCTGCACGAGGACAAGCTGGTCGACCAGGTCAGCGCCGGCGCCTGGCCGTCGCAGCTGGGGTCGAGCTTCGGCATCATCGCCACGGTGAAGCAGGGCGTGGATCCGGCCAAGGTCGAGGCGGCGATCGACGAGGAACTGCGCACGCTGCTCGACAAGGGCCCGGACAAGGACGAACTGCTGCGCGCCAAGACCGCGTTCCGCGCCGGCTTCGTGCGCGGCATCGAGCGCATCGGCGGTTTCGGCGGCAAGGCCGATGCGCTGGCCGAGTGCGCGGTGTTCACCGGCGACCCGGGCTGCTTCCGCACCTCGCTGGCCACGATCGAATCGACCCGCGCGCGCGACCTGAAGGCGGTGGGCCGCAAGTGGCTGGGCAAGGGCGACCACACCCTGGTGGTGGCGCCGGGCGAGCGCGTGGCGCTGGCCGAGGAGCCGGCGGTGCAGCCGGCTCCGCTGAACCCGCCGCCGGTCGATCCGAAGTACCGCGCGCTGCCCAGCGTCGTCGATCGCAGCGCCGGCCCGCCCAGGACCGCCCAGTTCCCGCAGCTGAAGTTCCCGGCGTTGCAGCGCGCCACGCTGAAGAACGGCACCCGGCTGATCCTGGCCGAGCGCCACGACGTGCCGGTGGTGCAGTTCAGCTATGAATTCCCGGGCGGCTTCAGCGCCGACCAGGGGCGCAAGTCGGGCACCGCCAACTTCACCATGGGCATGCTCGACGAAGGTGCCGGCAATTACGATTCGCTGGGCTTCGCCGATGCCGCCGATACGCTGGGCGCCACGCTCAGCGCCGGCGCCTCGCTGGACGGCAGCAACGCCTACCTGTCGGCCTTGAAGGAGAACCTGGCGCCGTCGCTGGCGCTGTACGCCGACCTGCTGCGGCGCCCGCGCTTCGAGCAGAAGGAGATCGAGCGGATCAAGGCCAGCTGGATCGCCGGTATCCGCCAGGAGAAGGCGCAGCCCAACGCGGTGGCGATGCGGGTGCTGCCGCCGCTGCTGTACGGCGCCGGCCATCCGTATGCGATCCCGTTCAGCGGCAGCGGCACCGAGGCGGCGATCGCGGCCCTGCAGCGCACCGACCTGGTGGACTTCCAGCGCGACTGGATCCGCCCCGAGCAAGCCACCCTGATCGTGGTCGGCGACACCACCCTGGCCGAGGTGGTGCCGCTGCTGGACGCGCAGTTCGGCGACTGGAAGGGCGAGGGCACGGCGCCGTCGCTGCAGGCGCCGGTGGCGGTGCCGCGTCCGAGCAAACCGCGGGTGTACCTGATCGACCAGCCGGGCGCGGTGCAGGCCAACCTGTTCGCCGCCGAACTGGTACCGCCGACCACCGATGCGTCCTCGATCCGCTTCGACACCGCCAACGGCGTGCTCGGCGGCGATTTCACTTCGCGGCTGAACATGAACCTGCGCGAGAACAAGCATTGGTCGTATGGCGCGCGCAGTTCGGCTGCCAACACCCTGGGCCAGCGCCCGTGGTCGGCCGCCGCGCCGGTGCAGATCGACAAGACCGCGCCGGCGCTGCAGGAGATGCAGAAGGAAATCAGCGCCTTCGCCAGCGGCAAGGTGCCGCCGTCGGCGGAGGAGGTGGCGCGCATCCGCAACATCCAGACCCTGAGCCTGCCTGGCGCCTACGAGACCGCCAGTTCGGTGCTCGGTGCGATCGGCGGCATCGTCCGCTACGGGCGGCCCGACGACTACGTGTTCAAGCGCAAGGCCGAGATCGAGGCGATGACCCCGGCGCAGGTGGCGCAGGCCGCCGCGACCCTGGATGCGAATGCGCTGACCTGGGTGGTGGTGGGCGACCTGAAGCAGATCGAGCGGCCGGTGCGCGCGCTGAAGCTGGGCGAGGTGACGGTGATCGACGCCGACGGCAAGCCGCAGGGCGCGCCGGCGCCGGCGCCCAAGCGCTGAGGCGCCGCCACCGCACTCGGCGAGGCGCTTGGCTGGGGGACGTACCCTCACCCCAACCCCTCTCCCGAGGGGAGAGGGGCTTAGGCACGCCGCGGCTGTACTCCCTTCTCCCCTCGGGAGAAGGTGGCCCGCAGGGCCGGATGAGGGTGCGGGCGAAGCCCCGCGCGCCCAGATGCGCGAGACGCTTGCGCCGTGCCCTCACCCCAATCCCTCTCCCGGTGGGAGAGGGGCTTAGCCGGTCCGGCGGCGTCATTGCCAATTCAGCGATGTGCGGCACAATCTTCGGTTCCTTCAGCCTGCGGTCCCTGTCCATGCGCCTACCGATCGCGTTGTTCCTGCTCGCCAGTCTCGCCGCCTGCACCTGGGTGCCGATGGCGCCGGAAGGCAAGACCGTGCGCGTGCTGCCGCCAGGGCAGGCGCCGGCCGGCTGCGAGAAGCGCGGCGAGGTGGTGGTGTCGGTGAAGAGCAGTGTGGGCTTCTACCAGCGCAACCCGCTGCGGGTGCGCGAGGAACTGGAGACCCTGGCCCGCAACGAGGCCCCGGGCGTCGGCGCCAACACGGTGCAGGCGATGGGCGAACCGGTCGAGGGCGACCAGCGCTACGGCGCTTATCAGTGCAGCCTACGCTGAACGAGTTAAGTCATCCGCCTGGCCCGGATTTGTTAAAGATGCGGTAAAACCGGGCAACCGCTAGAATTGGCGCCCCTCGCCTTACCCTGGCGTACATCTCGATGCTCTTCAACAATGTCTCCATCGCGGGACTGGCGCATATCGATGCGCCGCACACGCTGACCTCCAAGCAGATCAACGAACGTCTGCAACCGACTTACGACCGCCTCGGCATCCGCACCGACGTGCTCGGCGACATCGCCGGCATCCATGCGCGGCGCATGTGGGATGCGGACATGCAGGCCTCCGATGCGGCCACCCTGGCAGCGCGCAAGGCGATGGAGGATGCGCGCATCGACGCCGGCCAGGTCGGGCTGCTGGTCAATACCTCGGTCAGCCGCGACTACCTGGAGCCGTCCACCGCCAGCATCGTCTCCGGCAACCTGGGCGTGGGCGAGCAGTGCATGACCTTCGACGTCGCCAACGCCTGCCTGGCCTTCATCAACGGCATGGACATCGCGGCGCGGATGATCGAGCGCGGCGAGATCGATTACGCGCTGGTGGTGGATGGCGAGACCGCCAACCTGGTGTACGAGAAGACCCTGGAGCGGATGACTTCCCCGGACGTGACCGCGCAGGAATTCCGCGACGAGCTGGCCGCGCTGACCCTGGGCTGCGGCGCCGCGGCGATGGTCATGGCGCGCGCCGAACTGGTTCCGGACGCACCGCGCTACCGCGGCGGCGTGACCCGCTCGGCCACCGAGTGGAACACGCTGTGCCGGGGCAACCTGGACCGCATGGTCACCGATACCCGCATGCTGTTGATCGAGGGCATCAAGCTGGCGCAGAAGACCTTCATCGCCGCCAGGCAGGCGCTGGGCTGGGTGGTGGACGAGCTGGACCAGTTCGTGATCCACCAGGTCAGCCTGCCGCACACCCAGGCCTTCATCAAGAACTTCGGCATCGACCCGAAGAAGGTGATGACCATCTTCGGCGAGCACGGCAACATCGGCCCGGCCAGCGTGCCGATCGTGCTGAGCAAGCTGCGCGAACTGGGGCGCCTGAAGAAGGGCGACCGGATCGCGCTGATGGGCATCGGCTCGGGCCTGAACTGCGCGATGGCCGAGGTGGTCTGGTAACGAAGCGGGCTTGGGCTAGCCGCAGCGCAGAACGTGTTAAAAAAAATGGATTTTTAGTACGCGTTTCTGCATCATGTTCGTTCCCCGAACATGATTGACGCAGCCATGGAAGATGTGTCGAAGTTCAAGGCCGAGTTCCCGTACAACGATCTCCCGTTGCTTCCGCCAACGGGGGATATCGAGACACGGAGTCTGCTCAAGGCCTGCATCAATGCCCGTACCGCGTTGGCCGAGCTGAAACAGGCGACTGCGCTGCTGCCGAACCCTGCTGTGTTGATCAATACGATTCCGATCCTCGAGGCGCAGGCCAGTTCGGAGATCGAGGACATCGTGACCACGACGGACGACTTGTTCCGCTACGCCGAAGATCAGCACAAGGCGCAGAAGCCTGCCACCAAGGAGGCGTTGCGCTACCGCAGCGCGCTCTATGAAGGTTTCCAGTCCTTGCAGCAGCGCCCGTTGTGCACGGATACCGCGGTTGTCGTCTGCAGCCGCATCAAGGCGGTGCAGATGCAGATCCGCCGCGTCCCCGGCACGGCCCTGGCCAACGACCAGACCCAGCAGATCATCTATACCCCGCCAGTGGGCGAAACGCTGCTGCGCGACAAGCTGGCCAACTGGGAGCGCTTCATCCACGAGCACGCCGACATCGACCCGCTGATTCGCATGGCGGTCGCGCACTACCAGTTCGAAGCCATTCACCCCTTCACCGATGGCAACGGCCGCACCGGACGCGTGCTCAATCTGCTGATGCTCATCGAGCAGGGGCTGCTCGACCTGCCGGTGCTGTATCTGTCGCGCTACATCATCCGCCACCGCAGCGACTATTACCGCCTGCTGCTGGACGTGACCCGGCATGGCCACTGGGCCGAGTGGATCCAGTACATGCTCAGCGCCGTGGCCGAGACGGCTGCGTGGACCACGGCCAAGATCCAGGCGATCCGCGGGCTGGAGGCGCAGGCGCGCGACTACATCCGCAGTCATGCGCCAAAAGCCTACAGTCGAGAGCTGCTGGAGGTGATTTTCAACCAGCCCTACTGTCGTATCCAAAACGTCGTGGACGTGGTGAGCGTGACCCGGCAGACCGGAGCCCGCCACTTGAAGGAGTTGGTAGAGATCGGCGTTCTGCAGGAGCAGCGCATGGGCAAGGAGAAGCTGTTCCTGCACCCGACATTTCTGCACCTGCTGTCCAGCGACGACAATCGACTGCCTGCATACCGTAGGCCCGTGCGGAACGTGGAATCGAGCACATGATCAACAAGTACGACCAACTCGATCGCCAGACCCTGATCGGTCTGCTGCAGCGGCGCGATGCCGAGCGCCAGCTGGGGCTGGTGTGGGAACGCGACGAGATCGAGGTTGACCAAGCGCTCAACGACGACTACGTGGCACTGTCGCTGGACGCCGGGCTCAGCCATGGCGCTGCGCCGTGGGGCAACCTGATCATCGAGGGCGACAACTACGACGCCTTGCGCGCCCTGCGCATGACCCACAAGGGCGCGATCCGCTGCATCTACATCGACCCGCCATACAACACCGGCAACAAGGATTTCGTCTACAACGATCGCTTCGTCGACAAGACCCATCGGTTCCGGCATTCGCTGTGGTTGGAGTTCATGTACCGGCGCTTGCAGCTGGCCAAGGAGCTGCTGGCCGACGACGGGGTGATCTTCGTCAGCATCGACGACAACGAGTTGTTCCGATTGGGGATGTTGATGGATCGGGTGTTTGGGGAAGATAACTTTATCGCTAATGTAATTTGGCAGAAGGTGTACTCGCCTAAGAACACAGCGCAGCATTTCTCAGATGACCACGAGTACCTGGCGGTCTATGCACGTAGTCGCCAACGGTGGCAGTCCAACCCACTTCCCCGTAGCGCCGAGCAGGATCGTGCATATAAAAACCCTGACAATGATCCTCGCGGGCCATGGAAAGCGAGTGATCTCTCCGCACGAAATTTCTATGGGGCAGGAACTTACTCTATTACCAGCCCAGCTGGGCGCTATATTGAAGCGCCGCCCTCTGGGATGTACTGGCGAGTATCAAAACAAAAATTCCAGGAGCTTGATGCCGATAGACGAATCTGGTGGGGGAAGGATGCCAATAATATTCCCGCAATCAAGCGATTCCTCTCTGAAGTTAAGCAGGGTGTGGTGCCCCAAACGCTTTGGAAATATGAAGAAGTGGGGCACACGCAAGATGCGAAGAAGCAGTTGCTGGAGATACTGCAGTTCGAATCGTCAGGCGAAGTCTTCTCGACCCCCAAGCCTGTGCAGCTGATGGAGCGAATTCTGCGTATCGCTAGCAGACCTGGCGATACCGTGCTCGACTTTTTTGCAGGATCGGGAACCTTTGCTCAAGCCGTCGCCAAGCTCAACGCCGAAGACGGTGGCCAGCGCAAGTTCATCCTGGTCAGCAGCACCGAAGCCACGCAAGACGCGCCGGACAAGAATCTGTGCCGCGATGTCTGCGCGCAGCGGGTGCGTCGTGTGCTCGGCGGCTACACCAACACCAAGGGACAGGAAGTGGCTGGCTTGGGTGGCGGCTTCGCCTACCTGCGCGCCAAGCGCATCCCCAAGCACCGCATGGCGCTGAAACTGGACCACGCCGAGGTCTGGAGCGCATTGCAACTGCTGCATGGGTTGCCACTGTCGCCCTGGCCGGGTGACGGTTTTGCCGGCGACGGCGAGTTGGCCTATCTGGCAGACTTCCATGCCGCGCACGTGCAGCGCCTGCGCGATTGGTTGCAGGTGCGCGCTGTCGCTGTGCCCCACGTGTATACCTGGTCGCCGCAGCGGCTGGCCGGCTTGCTGGGCGACGACGCGGCCGAGCTAGCCCTGCTTCCCCTGCCTCAACACCTGCGCGAACGCTTCGGACGTTGACATGCCCATGCCCCTGAAAGATTTCCAGCGTCTTCTCTGCGACGGCATCGTCGCCCAGTTCGGCCAGGTGCGCGCGCTGTACCGGCAGATCGCCGCTGCCGCACCGGAACGCATCGACGAGGCGCGGCGCAAGGATGCCGTCATCGTATTGCAGGCACCGACCGGCGCCGGCAAGACCCGCATGGCCATCGAGGTGCTGCGCCGCGTCTCGACCGAGGAGCGGGTGCTGTGGTTCTGGTTTGCGCCGTTCACCGGCTTGGTGGAACAGTCGCGCAATGTCCTGGCGAATCAGGCGCCCGAGTTGGCGTTGCTCGACCTGGAAGTGGACCGGCAGTTGGACGCGGTGCGCGGCGGCGGCGTGTTCGTGGTCACCTGGGCCTCGCTGGCGGCCCGCAACGCCGAGAGCCGGCGCGCCCGCCAGCGCGGCGACGAGGGCATGTCGATCGACGGGGTGATTGCGCTGGCGCGCGAGGCGGGATTGCGTATCGGCTGCGTGGTGGACGAGGCGCACCATGGCTTTCAGCGCGCGGCGCAGGCACGTGCGTTTTTCTGCGATGTGCTCAAGCCCGATTACGCCTTGTTGATGACCGCCACGCCACGCGATGCCGACATGGCCGCATTCGCGCGGGCCACTGGCTATTCCGTCGGCGAGCCGGCGGATTGGGCCTCGGTCAGCCGTGCCGATGCAGTCGACGCTGGCCTGCTCAAGCGCGGCGTGCGCATGGTGCGTTTTATCGCTCGCGATGGCGATACCGCGCAACTGGTGGACTTTGAACATCTTGCCCTGCGCGAATGCGCGCAAACCCATCGCGCCATCCGCATCAGTCTGGCCGAGGCCGGTGTTGCGCTGACGCCGTTGATGCTGGTGCAAGTACCCAACGGCAAGGCGGCGCAGGAGGCGGCACGCATCTATCTGGTGGAGCAACTGGGGTTCGACGCGACAGCCGTACGCATACACACGGCCGACGAGCCCGATCCGGACCTGCTGTTGTTGGCGCAGGATCCGACCGTGGAAGTGCTGATCTTCAAAATGGCGGTAGCATTGGGTTTCGATGCGCCGCGTGCGTTCACCCTGGCGGCGCTGCGCGGTGCGCGCGATGTGGGTTTCGGCGTGCAGGTGATCGGCCGTATCGTGCGCCGGCATGCGCTGTTGCAGGCGCGGGCGGATTTGCCGCCGTTGCTGGATCACGGCTATGTATTCCTTGCCAATTCCGAGTCGCAGGAAGGTTTGCTGCAGGCCGGCGCGCAGATCAACACGCTCACCACGCAAGCTCCAGAACTGGGGACGCAGACTGTGGTCACCATGATCGGGGATGGCGCGGCCTTGCAGGTGGTGCGCAGCGGAGAGCCGCTGAGTTTGCTGGTGTCGAGCGCCGGCGTGCAGATATTGGAGGCCGACGAGGGGAGCGCAGCGATCGGCCAGGCTGGAACTGCAGGCGAAGTGGTGGACATGCTGGCCGGCACTGCGTTTGCGGGAATGGCGAGCGCTGCCCAGGCGGCGCTTGAGATGTTTGCGGGCGAAGGGGCCTGGCCCGCGCGCGCCACACCGGTGGCAGATGCGTTTGTTCTGGCCCAGGACAGCATGTATCGATATCCGCGCCGTGCCGATGCTCCGGACCGCTTGCGCGGGGAACAACTGCCCCCGGTCGCGGTAGATTTCGAGGCCCGATTGGCTGCGCATGTGGATTTTTCGGCAGAGGTATTGGCCGACCGCCTGCGCGGGCGGGTGCAGGTGCAGCGTCGCGACACCGACTTGTTTGCGGGCGACAGGGTGGCTGACGATGGCACCGACCTGTGGGCCACGCTGTCGCCTGAAGCGGTGGCCGACAAGGCCGAGCAGATCCGTCTGCGTTTGGTGGATGCCAACGATCGTGAGCTGTATGTCCGCTTGTTGGACCGATTCATTCGTGCCATCGAGGCATCCGGCGCCGATATCCCCGACAACGAAGAGCTGCAAATGCGTCAGTTGGACCTTTTGCTGGTTCGGCGCCCGGGATTGTTGCGCGATGCCTTCAGGCGCCTGCGCATGCGCCAGGTCATGGACGTGGATGTGCCGCTGCTCGCCGAACTGGCCAGCGCGCAACCGCTGCGCCGCGCCGATCGCGCACTCTATGGTGTTTTCCCCGCTGGCCTGAATCAAGACGAATTGGCCATCGCAGAGCGATTGGATGGCAGCGCCCAAGTGCGATGGTGGCACCGCAATCTCCCCAAGTCGGGTGTCGGCCTGTACCGCTGGGACGAGGGAAATGGCTTCTATCCGGATTTCGTGGTCTGCATGGCGCAGCGCGCTGCGCCGGGGATCGCGTTATTGGAATTGAAAGGCGAGCACCTGTGGGGCGCTCCAACTGAGGTGGACAAAAGTCTGGCGGCGCATCGGGACTATGGGCCCGTGTTCATGGTCGGGCGGAAACGCGGCGAGCGCGATTTCTTCTACCTGCGGGAGTTGGGCGGACGCCTACAAAGCGCGGGTTCCTTCGATCTGGATCGGATGCGATTTACATGAACTACCCCGGCTACCCCTTCACCCCGCAGCGCTTCCAGGTGCGTCCGGGGCTGAGCATGTCCTACCTCGACGAAGGCCCGCGCGACGGCGAGGTGGTGCTGATGCTGCACGGCAATCCGTCGTGGAGCTATCTGTGGCGCACGCTCGTCGCCGGCCTGGCGGACCGCTACCGCTGCATCGTGCCCGACCATGTCGGCATGGGCCTGTCGGACAAGCCGGACGATGCGCCGGGCGCGCAGCCGGGCTACGACTACACCTTGCAATCGCGGGTGGACGATCTCGATGCGCTGCTGCGGCACCTGGGCATCGATGGGCCGGTGACGCTGGCGGTGCACGACTGGGGCGGCATGATCGGCTTCGGCTGGGCGCTGTCGCACCACGCGCAGGTCAAGCGGCTGCTGATCACCAACACCGCCGCGTTCCCGCTGCCGGCGGCCAAGCCGATGCCGTGGCAGATCGCCATGGGCCGGCACTGGCGCCCCGGCGAGTGGTTCATCCGCAGCTTCAACGCGTTCTCCGCCGGGGCCTCGTGGCTGGGCGTGTCGCGGCGCATGCCCGCCGCCGTGCGCCGCGCCTACGTGGCGCCCTACGACAGCTGGGCCAACCGCATCGCCACGATCCGCTTCATGCAGGACATCCCGCTGTCGCCGGCCGACAAGGCGTGGCCGCTGCTGGAACGCTCGGCGCAGGCGCTGCCGTCGTTCGCCGACCGCCCGGCCTTCATCGGCTGGGGCCTGCGCGACATCTGCTTCGACCATCACTTCCTGGACGGTTTCCGCCAGGCGCTGCCGCAGGCCGAGGTCATGGCGTTCGAGGATGCCAACCATTACGTGCTCGAAGACAAGCACGAGGTGCTGGTGCCGGCGATCCGCAGGTTCCTGGATATCCATCCGCTGTGACCGCCGGGCTGGTCTCGAACCAGGCCGCGCGTTCTGTAGTCGGGGGTTACCGTGCGCGGATAGTGCGGAAGTCCACAAGCATCCCCGATTGGAGAAACCCATGCTGATATCGCGACTAAAGTTGAAGAACTGGCGCAACTTTCGCGAGGCGGATATCAGCCTGCTACCGCGCGTCTATCTGATCGGCGCCAATGCGTCTGGGAAATCCAATCTGCTGGACGTGTTCCGTTTTCTGCGCACCATCGCGCAGGCCGAAGGGGGTGGTTTGCAGAAGGCGCTCAAGGATCGCGGATTCATGTCCAAGCTGCGCAGCCTGCATGCCCGGCGGGATCCGGAGGTCAGCATCGAGGTCGAGTTGTCCGACTCGTTAGACGAAAACGCGACGCGTTGGAATTACGCGTTGTCCTTCAAGGCGGAAGGCAAGGGTGCGCAGCGGGTGTTCATCACCAAGGAGGTCGTGACCCGGAACGGCGAGCAGATCCTGGCGCGACCCGACGCGGACGACCACGCGGACGAGGTGCGTCTGACGCAGACGCATCTGGAGAAAATCAATAATAACGCCCGCTTTCGTGAACTGGTCGAATTCTTCTCGGCCACCACCTATCTGCACCTGGTACCCCAGCTGTTGAAGTTCAGCGACGAAATCAATGGACGGCTGATCGAGAGCGATCCCTTTGGCCAGGGCCTGTTGCAGCGGATTGCACGGACCCCGCAGAAGACCCAGGTGGCCCGGCTCAAGAACATCGCCAAGGCATTGCAGGTCGCGGTGCCCCAGTTCTCCGAATTGCAGTTCAGGAAGGACGAAGTGACCGGCGCTCCGCACTTGGAGGCACAGTTCGATCATTGGCGTGTCAATGGCGCGTGGCAGCGTGAGGAGCAGTTTTCCGATGGCACGTTGCGCCTGATCGGCTTGTTATGGGCCTTGCTGGAGAGCGACGGCCTGCTGCTGTTGGAGGAACCGGAGCTTTCGTTGAACGATGCGATCGTGGATTACATTCCTTTGATGATCGACCGGGTGCTCAGGAGCAGGAAAAAGGCTATTCGTCAGGTCATTGTGACCACGCACAGCGATAAGCTGATCGCTGCGGTCAGCGATCCTGGTTCGGTCGTCCTGCTGGAGCCTGGCGACAACGGCACGACCGTCCGTGGACCCAGCGAGGAAGAAGAGTTGGCCATGGAAAGCGGCCTGAACCCTGCCGAAGTTTTGCTCCCCAAGACACGCCCTGAGCGGATCGAACAGATGGGTTTGTTTTGATGCGGCAGGTGCATGCTCAGGGTGCTCCGCGCGGATTTTCTGTCCGCTTTGCCGTGACGGAAGCCGAAGCTGGCTGTTGGCAGACAGCGAGGCACTAGCAGACTTCCTGCATGTTTCCCGAGCGAAGATGCCGGACAATCCGGACGGGCTTGTCGATCCCAAGCGACAAGTACTGGCGTTGGCCGCGCGTTCGTCCAAGCGCTTGCTCCGGCAAGAAATGATTTCCGAACGGGATCGCAACAAGCCGGGTCTAGGCTACAACGTGCACCTGTGCGACTTCGCCGCGCGTTACTGGCGCCCCTCGGAAGCATCGCGGGTCTCGCCTAGCCTGTCGCGTGCCATGATCCGGCTCGCCGAGCTGGCGGCGGCGTGAACTGCCAGCGTTAGATGCCGGGTAGCGGATTGCGCTCGATCTCGGTCACCTCCTCCCAGTCGGCAGGGGTCAGCAGCGGTAGCCCATGCGCCAGCCGCGACTTGTCGCACTGCGCGCTGCGTTCGCCGAACTCCAGCGAGGCGGGCACCGCGGCGCACACCGACGGGCGCCGGTCGTGGATCGTGCAGCGGCTGTAGCGGCCGATCTCGGCATCCAGCGCCACGCAGCGCGGCTGCGCCTGCGAGGTGCCGCGCATCACCCGTTCGTGGGTGCGCAACGGCTCGGTGAGTGCGAACGGGACCCTGCCGCCCAGTGCGGGATCGGCCTCGCTCCAGTGGAAGCTGACGCGGAAGTAGGCGCAGCAGGCGCCGCAGGTGAGGCAGGGATGTGCCATGGGAGGCCGGACCTTGCGCGGCAAACAGCGTTGGGGGCGCGGCATTCTGACCGAACCGCCGCGCGCTGCAAGCACGGCGGCGTTCAGCAGGGATGGTCGCGGGGATCAGGCCAGTCGCGGCGCCGCGTGCTGCTGCAGGAAGGCCAGAAAGCTGGCGAGCTTGGGCAGCGGCTGGCGGTCCTGCCGGTACAGCGCGTGCACCGGCCGGCTGGCCGGCAGGTAGGCGTCGAGCAGGCCGACCAGGCGGCCGGCGGCCAGGTCCTCGGCCACCAGCACCTGCGGCTGCAACAGCAGCCCGGCGCCATGCAGCGCGGCCTGGCGCAGCGCGGCGCTGCTGTTGCAGCGCAGGGCGGTCTCGGTGGGCCAGCTTGCGCGCGTGCCGGACGGGGCCAGCCACCACGCCGAGCGCGGGTTCCAGGCGGCGTGGCCGAGGCAGCGGTGCGCGGCCAGGTCGGCGGGCGTGACCGGCACGCCGTGGCGCGCCAGATAGGCCGGCGCGGCGCAGATCGCCATGCGGTAGTGGCCCAGCGGCCGTGCCACCAGGTCCAGCGCGGGATCGAGCGCGCCGACCCGGATCGCCAGGTCGATCCCGTCCCCGATCAGGTCGACCACGCTGTTGCTCAATTCCAGTTCCATGCGCACCTGCGGGAACCGCTCCTGGTACTCGGCCACCGCTGCGGCGATCACGCATTCGCCCAGCGTGGTGGCGGCGCTGATCCGCAGCAGCCCGCGGGGCGAGGCGGCCAGGCGCTCGACCGAACCCTCGGCCCAGCGCAGCTGTTCGAGCACGCGCCTGCCCTCCTCGTGGAAGTGGCGACCGGCCTCGGTCAGGCCCTGGCGGCGGGTGCTGCGTTCCAGCAGGCGTGCGCCCAGATGGGTCTCGAGCTGCTGGACCAGCTTGCCGACCATCACCGCACTGATGTCCAGCCGGCGCGCGGCGGCGCTGAAGCTGCCGGCCTCCACGGCGGCGACGAAGACCTCGATGCTGCGCAGCTTGTCCACGATTGCGAACCCTAGGTTTGCAGTGCCGGAAATTCTGCGCCATTTTTCGCCACTTGGTACACGGCCAGACTGCCTGCCTCACAACCGCAGGAGCAGTGGCATGAAGGCAGTCGTCATCGGCGGGACCGGCACCCTGGGCAAGGCCGTGGTGCAGGAGCTGGCGCGCGACCACGAGG
Source organism: Xanthomonas hyacinthi (assembly GCF_009769165.1). Taxonomy (NCBI): domain Bacteria; kingdom Pseudomonadati; phylum Pseudomonadota; class Gammaproteobacteria; order Lysobacterales; family Lysobacteraceae; genus Xanthomonas; species Xanthomonas hyacinthi. Next base: position 1,906,152 of record NZ_CP043476.1, on the reverse strand, counting down.
TGATCGCGGTCGGCCACACGCGCGGTGCGCTCACCGTGGACATCACCGACGATGCCAGCGTGCAGGCGCTGTTCGCCGCGCTGGGGCCGGTGGATGCGATCGTCTCGACCAGCGGCGAGCTGCACTTCGGCGAGCTCGCCACGCTGCAGCCGGCGCAATTCGCGCTGGGCCTGCAGCACAAGCTGCTGGGCCAGGTGCGGCTGGCGCTGCTCGGCCAGCACCATCTCAACGACGGCGGTTCGATCACGCTGACCGGCGGCATCGTCGCCGACGAGCCGATCCGCGGCGGCAGCAACGCCACCACGGTCAATACCGCGCTGGAAGGCTTCGTGCGTGCGGCGGCGTGCGAGCTGCGCGGCGGCCGCCGCATCAACGTGGTCAGCCCGACCGTGCTGAACGAATCGGTCGAACGCTACGCGGCGTTCTTCCCTGGGTTCGAGAGCGTCAGCGCCGCACGCGCGGCGCTGGCCTACCGGCGCAGCGTGGCCGGCATCCAGAGCGGGCGCGTGTTCCGGGTCGGCTAGCGGCATGGCCAACGCCATCGGCGATAATCGGCCGATGACCACGACCACGACCTGCAACATCGCCGCGACGCTGCCGCTACTGGCGCGCGAGCGCCCCGACCAGATCGCGATCCGCTGCGCGGGCCGCCGCGGCGCCGACGGCCTGGCTGCCTACGACGTGACCCTGAGCTATGCGCAGCTGGATGCGCGCAGCGATGCGATCGCCGCCGGATTGGGCAGTTACGGCATCGGCCGCGGCACCCGCACGGTGGTGATGGTGCGGCCGTCGCCGGAATTCTTCCTGCTGATGTTCGCGCTGTTCAAGGCCGGTGCGGTGCCGGTGCTGGTGGATCCGGGCATCGACAAGCGCGCGCTCAAGCAATGCCTGGACGAGGCGCAGCCGGAGGCGTTCATCGGCATCCCGCTGGCGCAGCTGGCGCGGCGCCTGCTGGGCTGGTCGCGCTCGGCGCGGCGCATCGTCACCGTGGGCCGGCGCTGGGCCTGGGGTGGCACCACGCTGGCGCGGATCGAGCATGCCGGCAGCGGCGCCGGCAGCCAGCTGGCCGCGACCGCGGCCGACGACGTGGCCGCGATCCTGTTCACCAGCGGCTCCACCGGCGTGCCCAAGGGCGTGGTCTACCGGCATCGCCATTTCGTCAGCCAGATCGAACTGATGCGCAACGCATTCGACATGCAGCCCGGCGGCATCGACCTGCCGACCTTCCCGCCGTTCGCCTTGTTCGATCCCGCGCTGGGGCTGACCTCGGTGATTCCGGACATGGACCCGACCCGTCCGGCCAGCGCCGATCCGCGCAAGCTGCACGATGCGATCGACCGCTTCGGGGTGACCCAGCTGTTCGGTTCGCCGGCACTGATGCGGGTGCTGGCCGACTACGGCCGGCCGTTGCCGAGCGTGCGCTGCGCGACCTCGGCCGGCGCGCCGGTGCCGCCGGAGATCGTGGCCAGGATCTGCAGCCTGCTGCCGGTGGACGGCAAGCTGTGGACACCGTACGGCGCCACCGAATGCCTGCCGGTGGCGGCGATCGAGGGCCGCGAACTGCAGGACACGCGCGCGGCCACCGAAACCGGCGCCGGCACCTGCGTCGGCGCGGTGGTGGCGCCGAACGTGGTGCGCATCATCGCCATCGACGACGCGGCAATCCCCGAGTGGCCGGGCGTGCGCGAACTGCCGGCAGGCACGGTCGGCGAGATCACCGTGGCCGGGCCAACCACCACCGATAGCTACTTCAACCGCGACGCGGCCACGCGCATCGCCAAGATCCGCGAGCGCCTGGACGACGGCAGCGAACGCATCGTGCATCGCATGGGCGACATCGGCTACTTCGACGCGCAGGGCCGGCTGTGGTTCTGCGGGCGCAAGACCCAGCGCGTGGAGACCGCGCACGGGCCGCTGTACACCGAGCAGGTCGAACCGATCTTCAACACCTTGCCGTGGCTGCGCCGCAGCGCGTTGGTCGGGATCGGCGCGGCGGGCGCGCAGCGCCCGCTGCTGTGCTACGAACTGCAGCCGGGCGTGGCGCCGCCGGCGCAGCCGGACGCGGTGCTGCGCGCGCTGGCGCAGACGCATGCGCACACCGCCGGCATCGCCGATTTCCTGCGCCATCCGGGTTTCCCGGTGGATATCCGCCACAACGCCAAGATCGGCCGCGAGAAGCTGGCGCTGTGGGCCAAGGTCCGCGTGCGCTGAAGCCGCGGCGATGGGCGAGCGCTACCGGCTGGACGATCTGCGCATCGACGTGGCACGGCAGCGGGTCGAGCGCGACGGCGTGGCGCAGGCGGCGTTGGACGAGGCGCTGGGGCGCGGCACCGACGATGTCACGCTGAAGAAGTGCGAAGCGCCGCAAGATCAATGGCTCGGGCCGCGCGTGGCGCTGCCTGCAAGCGCGCGGATCGCCTTCCCCGGCGACCCCGGCTATCGTGTGCGTCCTGGTGCGATCGGTGCGGCGCGATGAAGATAGTGGTGACGGGCGGTGGTGGATTCCTGGGCCAGGCGCTGTGCCGCGGCCTGGTCGCGCGTGGGCACGAGGTGATCAGCTACAACCGCGGCCACTATCCGGAACTGCAGGCGCTGGGCGTGGCCCAGGTGCGCGGCGACCTGACCGATGCGCAGGCGCTGCACCACGCCGTCGCGGGCGCCGAGGCGGTGTTCCACAACGCGGCCAAGGCCGGTGCCTGGGGCAGCTACGACAGCTACTACCAGCCCAACGTGGTCGGCACCGAGCACGTGCTGGCCGCCTGCCGCGCGCATGGCGTGGGCCGTTTGATCTATACCTCCACGCCGAGCGTGACCCATCGCGCCACCCATCCGGTGGAAGGCCTGGGTGCGGACCAGGTGCCATATGGCGAGAACTTCCAGGCGCCATACGCGGCGACCAAGGCCATCGCCGAACGCGCGGTGCTCGCCGCCAACGATGCGCAGCTGGCGGTGGTGGCGCTGCGGCCGCGATTGATCTGGGGGCCGGGCGACAACCAGATCCTGCCCAAACTGGTCGCGCGCGCGCAGGCCGGGCGCGTGCGCCTGGTCGGCGGCGGCGGCAACCGCGTCGATTCCACCTTCATCGACAATGCCGCGCAGGCGCATTTCGACGCGTTCGAACATCTGCGCGTCGGTGCGGCCTGCGCCGGCAAGGCGTACTTCATTTCCAACGGCGAGCCGCTGCCGATGCGCGAGCTGCTGAACAAGCTGCTGGCCGCGGCCGGCGCGCCGCCGGTGACCAAGACCCTGTCGTTCAAGGCGGCCTACCGGATCGGCGCCGCCTGCGAAACGCTGTGGCCGCTGCTGCGCCTGCGCGGCGAGCCGCCGCTGACCCGCTTCCTGGCCGAGCAGCTGTGCACGCCGCATTGGTACAGCATGCAACCGGCGCGGCGCGATTTCGGCTACGTGCCGCAGGTTTCGATCGAGCAGGGCCTGCAGCGGCTGGCGTCATCATGGCGCCGCGACACTTCCGTCACTTCCTGACGACCGGCGGTTTCCGAAGATGGCTGCGCGCCGATTCGGCACGACAACTTCTGGACCTTGCCATGCTGCATTACGCCATCGTCTTCTTCGTCATCGCCATCATCGCGGCCGTACTCGGATTCAGCGGCATCGCCGGTGCGGCGACCAACATCGCCTGGATCCTGTTCGTGGTGTTCCTGATCCTGGCGGTGATCTCGATGTTCCGTCGCGGCAAGGTGTAGTCGCCCGCGCTGCATCCCGAACGGCCCGCCGCAGCGGAGACATCCGGTACGGCGGGCCGTTCGTTTGTGTGCGCGCCGCCAGCGCGCGATTCACGCCATTGCGTGGCAGGTGCCCTATTCGCCGGATCCCGGCAACGCCACCGCGCTACGCAGCGCCGCATCCTGCGCGTGGCGTTCCAGCGCCAGCTCGATCAGGCGCGTGATCAGCGCGCGGTAACTCAGCCCGCTGGCCTGCCAGAGCTTCGGATACATGCTGATGCGGGTGAAGCCGGGCAGGGTGTTGAGTTCGTTGACCACGATGCGGCCGTCGCCGCTCAGGAACACGTCGACCCGCGCCAGGCCGGCGCATTCCAGCACGGCGTAGGCGCGCAACGCGACGGCGCGGATGCGTTCCTGGGTGGCCTCGTCGATCGCCGCCGGCACCACCAGCGCGGCGCCGGTCTCGCTGACGTATTTGGTCTCGTAGGAATAAAACGCATCGTGCACCACCACCTCGCCGCAGACGCTGGCCTGCGGGGCATCGTTGCCGAGCACCGCGCATTCGATTTCGCGCCCGTCGATCGCCGCTTCCACCAGCACCTTGTGGTCGTAGGCCAGGGCCAGCGCCAGCGCCGCAGCGAAGCCGGCCGCATCGTGCACCTTGCTCACGCCGACCGACGAACCCTGGTTGGCCGGCTTGACGAATAACGGCAGCCCGAACTGCGTGGCCAGCGCGGCGAAATCGGCCTGCGCCGCATCGTGGCGGCGGATGCAGGCAAACGGCGCCACCTCCAGCCCGGCATCGCGCAGCAGGCGCTTGGCCACGTCCTTGTCCATCGCCAGCGCCGAGCCGAGCACGCCGGAGCCGACGAACGGCAGCCCGGCCATGCGCAACAGGCCTTGCAGCGAGCCGTCCTCGCCCAGGGTGCCGTGCACGATCGGGAACGCCACATCGATCTGCTCCAGCGCCTGCGCCGGCTGCAGCGCGCGCAACGGCTGCGCGTCGTCGCCAGGGATCACCGCCACGCCGTGGCCGCTGCGCTGCAATGCGATCCGCGCCGGATCGTCGGCATGCAGCAGGAAGCCGTCGCGCTCGTTGGCATGCCAGCGGCCCTGCTTGTCGATGCCGATCAAGGTGGCATCGAAGCGCTGCGGGTCCAGCGCATCGACGATATTGCGCGCCGACTGCAGCGAGACCTCGTGCTCGGCCGATTTGCCGCCGAAGATGATGCCGACCCGGATCTTGCGCATGCATGTCCTCGCCGCAGGGCGTCGCTTTGGAGCGGATAGCATGCAGGTTTTGCCCGCTGCGGCCCAGGCCGGAGTGCTGTCGCATGGCGTCGCGCCGCGGCCTTGTAGAATGCGCGCATGTCGCCTACTCCCTTCGATGCCCTCAAGCCCCTGGCCGGCCGCGCGCTGCAAGCGGCGCTCAACCGCGCGCTGGCGCTGGACCCGGATACCCGCGAGGTGCTGCGTGGCCTCGATGGCCAGCGCGTGGCGCTGACCCTGGAGGCGCCGGCGCTGGCGCTGCAGATCCGCGTGGACGGCACGCGCCTGCAGGTCGGCCCGGTGGACACGGCGCCGGAGCCGGACCTGGCGGTGCGCAGCACCCTCGGCGGGCTGTTCGCGCAGCTGCCGTTCCTGGCCCAGGCACGGCGCGGCGCCAGCCCTGGCGGACGGGTGCGGGTGTCCGGGGATGCCGAGCTGGCGCGGCGCCTGCAGCAGTTGGCGGCGCGCTTCGATCCGGACTGGCAGCGCCCGTTCACCCAGGTGTTCGGCGAGGTGCTCGGCGTGCAGTTCGCCAATGCCGCGCGTTCGGCGCTGCAGCAGGCGCAGCGCAGCGCGCAGGACCTGGCGCAGAGCGCGGCCGAGTTCGTCACCGAGGAATCGCGCGATGTGGTCCCGCGCGCCGAGCTGGAAGCGTTCTACGACGATGTGGATGCGGTGCGCGACGACGTCGAGCGCCTGGCCGCGCGGGTGGCGCGGTTGCAGCCGGGGCGCGGCGCATGAAGGCGATGTTCCGCGCCAGCCGCATCGGCCGGGTGATCCTGCGCTACCGCCTGGACGATCTGCTCGACGGCACCCCGGCCGAGCGCTGGCTGCGCCTGGCCAAGCCGTTCGTGCCGCGCGCCAGCCCGGACATCGCCGCGCAGTCGCGCGGTGCGCGGCTGCGCCTGGCGCTGCAGGATCTGGGGCCGATCTTCGTCAAGTTCGGGCAGATCCTGTCCACCCGCCGCGACCTGATGCCGCCGGACGTGGCCGAGGAATTGACCCTGCTGCAGGACCGGGTGCGCCCGTTCGACGGCGAGGCCGCGCGGCGCATCGTCGAGCAGGCGCTGGGGCAGCCGATCGGTGTGGCCTTCGCCAGTTTCGACACCACGCCGCTGGCCTCCGCCTCGATCGCGCAGGTGCATGCGGCCACGCTGCACGACGGCCGCGAAGTGGTGGTCAAGGTGCTGCGCCCGGACATCGAGCGGCAGATCGATGCCGACATCGCCCTGCTCACCTCGGCCGCCGCGCTGGTCGATCGTGCGCATCCGCGCGCCGACAAGATCCGTCCGCGCGAGGTGGTGGCCGAGATCGAGACCACCCTGGCCGCGGAACTGGACCTGCAGCGCGAAGGCGCCAACGCCAGCGTGCTGCGCCGCTTCTGGCTGCATTCGGACGACCTGTACGTGCCGGAGGTGATCTGGAGCCACACCGCCGAGCGCGCGCTGACCCTGGAACGGGTGCGCGGCATCCCCTCCGACGACATCGCCTCGCTCGACGCCGCCGGCATCGACCGCAAGGCGCTGGCGGCCAAGGGCGTGCGCGTGTTCTACACGCAGGTGTTCCGCGACAACTTCTTCCATGCCGATGCGCACGCCGGCAACATCTGGGTCGACAGCGATCCGGCGCGGCGCATCAACCCGCGCTTCATCGCGCTGGACTTCGGCATCATGGGCCAGCTGTCGCAGGAAGATCAGTACTACCTGGCCGAGAACTTCATGGCCATCTTCAACAAGGACTACCGGCGCATGGCCGAGCTGCACGTGGAGGCGGGCTGGATGCCGGCCAACGTGCGCATCGACGAACTGGAGGCGGCGGCGCGCTCGGTGTGCGAGCCGTACTTCACCCGGCCGCTGTCGCAGATCTCGCTGGCCGAAGTGCTGATCAAATTGTTCCGCGTCGCCCAGCGCTACCAGCTGACCCTGCAGCCGCAGCTGATCCTGCTGCAGAAGACCCTGCTCAACATCGAAGGCGTGGGCCGCCAGCTGGATCCGCAGCTGGACATCTGGGCGGTGGCGCGGCCGGTGCTCGAGCGCATCCTGATCGAGCGCTACAGCCCGCAGCGCGCGCTGCACGAACTGCGCAAGCGGCTGCCGGAAATCATGACCCACGCGCCGGACATGCCGCGCCTGGTGCACAGCTGGCTGCGCCAGCAGGTCGAGGGCCGCCACGAGCTGTCGATGCGCTCGCGCGACCTGTCCGACCTCAACGCGATCCTGCTGCGCATGCAGCGCCGCGTGGTCACCGCGATCACCGGCGTGGGCCTGCTCACCGTCGGCACGCTGCTGTATGCGCTCGATGCCGGCGGGCCGCAGCTCGGCGGCGTGTCGATCTGGGCATGGAGCGTCGGCGGCATCGGTGCGCTCAGCCTGCTCTTGGCGTGGTGGCGGCGCTAGGCGCCTCGCCGCCGCGATCGAACGGCCCGCGCGGGCCGCGGTTCTGCGTTTTTCAGCTTGGGAGCTGCGTATGCCCTGGATCCTCGGCAAGTACCTGATCACCGCCGCGCTGGTGGTGGCGATTTCCGAAGTGGCGCGGCGCAGCGACCGGCTCGGTGGGCTGATCGCGGCCTTGCCGCTGGTGACTGTGCTGACCCTGATCTGGCTGCAGCTGGAGCGGCAGCCGCAGGCCAAGATCGCCAACCATGCCTGGTATACGTTCTGGTACGTGCTGCCGACGCTGCCGATGTTCCTGGCGTTTCCGCTGCTGTTGCCGCGGCTCGGCTTCTGGTGGACGCTGGCCGCGTGCGCGCTGCTGACCATCGCCTGCTTCGGTGCATTGGCGCTGGGCGTGCGCCGCTTCGGGATCCAGTTGCTGTAGCGCACCGGCGTGGCGGCCGCCCGCGACAGGCGGCCGCCATCGCCGTGGACACGGCGGCTCAGTGCCCTGCCGGCACGTCGGCTACCTTCGCAAAGAAGTCGTAGATGCCCTGATCGCTCATCTTGCGCGCATTGGCCAGCTCGCCGGCCCTGGTGGTATAGCGCGGCGTGCCGTCGGCGCCGACCACCACCGCGGCCGGGATGCCCTTCTGGATCGGGTCGCCATAGGCCTGGCTCAATTCGAGGTTATGGTCGAAGTTGCCGACATCGATCTTGACCACTTCGAAGTGCGCGTTCACCAGCGCAGCGTTCTTGGCCGTGTGCAGCGAGGCGTCGAGCGCGCGGCAGTCGCCGCACCAGTTGGCGCCGAAGATCAGCAGGGTCGGCTTGTGCGTCTTCTTGCCGGCGGCCAGCGCCTGCTTCACCTGCGCCTTGGCGTCGGCCGCGGCGTCGTAGGGCAGCTCCAGCGCGTGGGCCAGCGGAACGGCGGTCAGCAGCGACAACAGCAGCCAGCGTTTCATTGGAACTCTCCGCAGCGTGGGGGGAGGGATCATCGTCGAGCCGCGGCGGCGGCGTCAACGGCCTGCGCAACACGCAGCGCGACGGACGCATTGTGGCGCGGCGATGCGGCACGGATAATCCGGCGGTGAGCGCCTCCCCCGATTCCCTGCAGATCCTCTATCTGGACCCGTTGCTGGCCGTGGTCGACAAGCCGGCCAGGCTGATGGTCCACGACAGCAAACTGGCCCGCGGCGAGGACGACTTCCTCGCCGATCGCCTGCGCGTGCAGTTGGGGCGGCCGATCTTTCTGGTGCACCGGCTCGACCGCGCCACCAGCGGCTGCCTGCTGCTGGCCTTCGACCGCGACACCGCCAGCGCGCTGGGCAAGGCGCTGATGGGTGGGGGGTGGACAAGGACTACCTGGCGGTCTGTCGCGGCTGGCCGGCCGAGGAGCGCTTCGACGTCGATCACGACCTCGACGGCGGCCCCGGCAAGCCGTTGAAGAAGCCGGCGCAGACCCGCTTCCAGCGCCTGGCCTGCGGCGAACTGCCGGTGCCGTCGGGCGAGTTCGGCACCTCGCGCTACGCGCTGCTGCGCTGCAGCCCGGTGACCGGGCGCTTCCGCCAGATCCGCCGCCACCTCAAGCATCTGTCGCATCACCTGATCGGCGACACCAGCCACGGCGATGGCCGCCACAACCGCATCTTCCGCATGCACGGCGTGCACCGCATGCTGCTGCACGCCGCGCGGCTGACGTTCCCGCATCCGGACGGGCGCCGGATCGAGGTCGCCGCGCCGCTGGATGCCGAGTTCGTGCGCGCGTTCGGCTTGTTCGGGTGGTCGGCGGCGCCGTGGTCGCGCGGCGAGGCGGCTGCGCGCGGCGAAGCGGTTGGCTAGCGCGATTCTTCGAGCGGTTTAAAGCCGGGAGGATCTTGTGGGCGACTTCAGTCGCGACAGGCGTTACCGGGGAAAGCCCGTCGCGACTGATGGCCAAGGCCACCTACAGCTGGCGTGGTTTGATCGGAAATATTCCCGGCGGTCTTGGGCGATGTCGGCCCGGAGCTGTGCCAACGCCGGTAAAGGCCGCCGCTTCGTTCGTCGCGGTTGAAACCGCTCCCACAGGGAAGGCGAGGCGTCACGCGGTTGCCGTGGCGAAGGCCTAGGGCTTCGCAGTCGGCGTGTTGACGGTCTGCTCCAGGTCCTTCTGCAGGTCGGCGAACAGCGGGGCGATCTTCTGCTGGATCGCGCCCATCAGGTTCTGCATCAGCTGCGGGGTCTTGTCGAGCATGCTCTGGCCGGCCGGACTCTCGTAGAACTCGGCCATCGCCAGCACGTCCTGCTTGGAGAACGACTGCTTGTACAGGTTCACGTACAGCGGGCGCATTTCCTGCCACGACAGCGCCTTGCGTACGGTGGCCTGGGTGCGCTGCTGGATCTGCTGCACTTTCTGCTGCTGCGCCGGCTCGAGCGGGCGCTGCGCGGTCAGCTGCGCGAATTGCTGGCGCTGCATGGCCTCGATCTGCGGCAGCATGCTGTCGAGCATGTTCTGCGCGCGCGCGGCCGACAGCAGGCGGTTGACGTCGCCGTCGCTGGGCGGCTCGGCCAGCGCGGGAGCCGCGGCCAGGGCCAGCAGCGCGGCCAGCAGCAGCCGCTGCGGCCAGGAACGGAAAAGCGGCGGGGTCGGGTTCATCGAGCGTCCTGCAAGGCTATGACCGGCGGCCAGGATACGGGAATCGCCACGGCGCGGCCGCGGGCCTTGGAAAATCAAGCCATCTGATGGATGCCCTACAATTCGCGGATGGGTAACGGGGCCATCCACATCTCGAGCAGCCTGGCGATTCCGGAAACCGAAATCGTCGAGCGCTTCGTGCGCGCCAGCGGCGCCGGCGGGCAGAACATCAACAAGGTCTCCAGCGCGGTGGAACTGCGTTTCGATCTGGCCGGCTCGCCGTCGCTGCCGGAGCCGCTGCGTGCGCGGCTACTGGCGCGGCGCGACCGCCGCATCACCGCCGAGGGCGTGCTGGTGATCGATGCGCAGCGCTTCCGCACCCAGGACCGCAACCGCGACGACGCGCGCCAGCGCCTGGCCGAGTTCATCGCCGCCGGGCTGTCGGTGCCGAAACGGCGCATCGCCACCAAACCCTCGCATGGCGCCAAGCTGCGGCGCCTGGACGCCAAGCGCGAGCGCAGCCAGATCAAACGCGGCCGCTCGCCCGGCCGCTGGGAGTAACTTTTGACCGAACGCGATTTTTCGTTGCCGCCCGCCACCCCCAACATGCCGATGGTCAAGCCCAGCCGCTTCGGCCGCTGGCTCGGCCGCACCGCGCTGCGCCTGGCCGGCTGGCGGGTGGTGGGCCAGTTCCCGGACGTGCCGAAGCTGGTGATGATCGTCGCCCCGCACTCGTCCAATTGGGATGGGTTCCTGGGCTTCGCGGTCAAGTTCGCGGTCGGCTTCGAGGTGCGCGTGCTGGGCAAGACCCAGCTGTTCTGGTGGCCGCTGGGTCCGCTGCTGCGCAAGCTCGGCGGCATCCCGCTGGACCGCAAGTCGCCGCGCGGGGTGGTCGAGCAGGCGGTGGCGCTGATCCGGCAGGCGCCGCGCATGTGGTACGTGATCACCCCCGAAGGCACGCGCAAGCGGGTGGAGAAGTGGAAGGTCGGGTTCTGGAAGATCGCGCATGGCGCCGAGATCCCGATCTTCCCGGTGTACTTCGACTATCCCAGCCGCACCGTCGGCCTCGGCCCGCTGTTCCACAGCAGCGCCGACATGCACGCCGACATCGCCGCGATCCGCACCTGGTACCGGCCGTGGCGCGGGAAGCATCGCGATACGTTGTGAGGCTGGCCGGCACGTCGATGCGGATGCGGTTGCTGTAGAGCGGCTTCAGCCGCGACGGGCGCTATCGGTAAAGCCCGGTCGCGGCTGAAGCCGCTACATTGAACACCTCAGCGAATCCGGAACCCCATCGTCGCTTCCACCGCCTGTTGCCAGCCGGCGTACAGCTCCTCGCGGCGCTCGGCCGGCATGCGCGGCTCGAAGCGGCGGTCCACTGCCCACTGCTGCGCGATCTCGGCGCGATCCTTCCAGAATCCGGTCGCCAGGCCGGCCAGGTAGGCGGCGCCCAGCGCGGTGGTCTCGGCCACCTCCGGGCGCAGCACCGGCACGTCGAGGATGTCGCTCTGGAACTGGGCCATGAAGTCGTTGCTGATCGCGCCGCCGTCGGCACGCAATTCCTTCAGTTCGATGCCCGAATCGACCTGCATTGCGGTCAGCACGTCGCGGGTCTGGTAGGCCATCGATTCGATCGCGGCGCGGATGAAATGTTCCTTGGTGGTGCCGCGGGTCAGCCCGAACACCGCGCCGCGGATGTCGCTGCGCCAGTACGGCGCGCCCAGGCCGACGAAGGCCGGCACGAAGTACACGCCGTCGTTGTCGCCGGCGCGCTCGGCGTAGGCTTCCGAATCGCTGGCCTTGCCGAACATGCGCAGGCCGTCGCGCAGCCACTGCACCACCGAACCGGCGACGAAGATCGCCCCTTCCAGCGCGTATTCGACCTTGCCGTCCACGCCCCAGGCGATGGTGGTGAGCAGGCCGGTGTTGGAGGCGACCGCTTTCTCGCCGGTGTTCATCAGCATGAAACAGCCAGTGCCGTAGGTGTTCTTGGCCATGCCCGGCTCGAAGCAGGCCTGGCCGAACAGCGCCGCCTGCTGGTCGCCGGCGATGCCGGCGATCGGCACTTCGTGGCCGTAGAAATACTGGCCCTGGGTGGTGCCGTAGATCTCGCTGGAGGAGCGCACCTCGGGCAGCATCGAGGCGGGGATGTCGAGCATCTGCAGCAGCTCCTCGTCCCAGCGCAACTCGTGGATGTTGTACAGCAGCGTGCGCGAGGCGTTGCTGTAGTCGGTGACGTGGACCTTGCCGGCGGTGAGGTTCCAGATCAGCCAGCTGTCGATGGTGCCGAACGCCAGCTCGCCGCGCTGCGCGCGTTCGCGCGCGCCTTCGACGTGGTCGAGGATCCACTTGACCTTGGTGCCGGAGAAATACGCATCGATCAGCAGGCCGGTCTTGGCCCGCACCATGTCCTCGTGGCCGGCGGCCTTGAGCTGCTCGCAGATGTCCTTGGTCTGCCGCGATTGCCAGACGATGGCGTTGTAGATCGGCTGCCCGGTGGCGCGGTCCCACACCACCGCGGTCTCGCGCTGGTTGGTGATGCCGATGCCGGCGATCGCGCTCGCGTCCACCTGCTGGTTGTTCAGCAGCTCGGTGATCGTGGTGTAGACGCTGGTCATGATCTCGCGCGGGTTGTGCTCCACCCAGCCCGGCTGCGGGAAGATCTGCCCGAACTCGCGCTGCGCCATGCCGACGATGTGGCCCTTGCGGTCGAACAGGATCGCGCGCGAACTGGTGGTGCCCTGGTCGATGGCCAGGATGAATTTCTTTTCCATCGGTGACTCCTGCGGGATCGTGAGGCGCGCGCCGCGGCGGCGCCCGGAATGGATGGGGACGTGCCGGCAGCGCCGGCACGGGTGTCGCGTCGGCTCAGGCCCGGCGCGAGGCCGCTGCTTCCTCGAGCGCCTTCACCCGCGCCGGCAGGAACGGATAGATCAGCCACTGGTAGGCCGCGCCGCCGACCACGCCGCCGATCAGCGGGCCGACGATCGGGATCCACCAGTAGTTGTCGGCCGACGGCAGCGCCGAGGACCCCCAGCCGGCGACGTAGGCGAACAGGCGCGGCCCGAAATCGCGCGCCGGGTTGATCGCCCACGCTTCCAGGTAACCCATCGAGGCGCCGATGGTCGCCACCAGCAGGCCGATGATCAGCGCACCGGCATTGGCGGTGGGCGCGGCCTCGTTGTAGCGCTCGGTGATGGCGAAGATGCCGAAGATCAGGAACGCGGTCAGGATCACCTGGTCGCGCAGCGCATGCATCGGCGTGATCGCCAGGCCCGGCGCGGTGAAGAACACGCCGGCCGCGCCACCCGCTTCGCGGGTCAGCTGATGCGCCTGGTTGTAGTGGTCGATCACCGGCGCGAACAGCAGGTAGACGATGCCCGCGCCGAGGAACGCGCCGACCACCTGCGCCGCCCAGTACGGCAGCACCTTGTTCCATGCGAACCCGCGGAACACGGCCAGCGCCAGGGTCACCGCCGGGTTGGCGTGGGTGCCGGAGACCGAACCGGTGACGTAGATCGCGATCGTCACCGCCAGGCCCCAGGCGATGCACACGCCCCAGTAGGCGTGCTGGTAGGGACTGGGGTCGTACAGCACGTACATGCACGCCACCGAGCAGCCGAAGGCGATGATGATCACCATCGCCACCGCCTCGGAAATCAGTTCGCCGAGCAGTTGCCGGTTCATTCGTGCTGCTCCCGCACTGCGGTCGTCGTCTTGCCGGTCATGCCGGTCGTCGTCTTGCACATGCCTGCCACCCTCCACGGTCGTTCCCAGGTTCGCGCGCGGCGGCGGATGCCGATCGCGCGCGGCGATTGCGCACGCGCGGCCGGCGCCCGGGACGGGCACGCCGGCCGCGGTGCTTGCCTCATGCGGGCGCGGCGGCCACCGCGGCCGGCGCCTGCTGCAGATAGTCGCTCAGGCGCTGGCGGCCGGCCGCGTCGATGCGCAGGCCGAGCTTGCTGCGGCGCCACAGCAGGTCGTCGGCCTGGGTCACCCATTCGTGCTGGCGCAGGTAGTCGACCTCGGCCTGGTACAGGTCGGCGCCGAAATGCTCGCCCAAGTCCTGCAGCGAGGCGGCCTCGCCCAGCAGCAGCGTGGCGCGGGTGCCGTAGTTGCGCGCCAGCCGCGTGGCGGTCGCCTCGCTCAGCCACGGCCGCGCCGCGCGCAGTTCCTGCGCCAGCGCGTGGATGTCGCGGCGCTCGCCGCCAGGCAGCGGCGCGCCGCGCACGGTCCAGGCCGGCGCCTTGCGTCCGGCGTGCGCGACCAGCCGGTCCACCGCCTCCTCGGCCAGCTTGCGGTAGGTGGTGAGCTTGCCGCCGAACACGTTGAGCAGCGCCGCGCCGTCGTCCGCATCCAGCTCCAGTAGATAGTCGCGGGTGACTTCGGCGGCGTTGTCCTCCTCGTCGTCGAGCAGCGGGCGCACGCCGCTGTAGCTCCACACCACATCGCTGGGCGCGATCTGCTTGAGGAAGTAGCGGTTGGCGGCCTCGCACAGGTAGCGCGTCTCCTCGGCATCGATCTTCGGCGCGGACGGATCGGCGCGGTAGTCCACGTCGGTGGTGCCGATCAAGGTGAAGTCGTGCTCGTAGGGGATCGCGAACACGATGCGCCGGTCGGGCTGCTGGAAGATGTAGGCGTGGTCGTGCTCGAACAGCCGCGGCACCACGATGTGGCTGCCCTTGACCAGGCGCAGCGCGTGGTCGTGGCCGACCTTGGCCACGTCGTCCAGGAACTGCACCGCCCATGGCCCGGCGGCATTGACCAGTGCGCGCGCCTGCACGTCCTGGCGGCGCCCGTCGGCCTGCTCCAGCAGCACCTGCCAGACGCCGCCGACGCGGCGCGCCGCGACGCAGCGGGTGCGGGTCAGGATCCGCGCGCCGCGTTGCGCTGCGTCCATCGCATTGAGCACCACCAGCCGCGCGTCCTGCACCCAGGCGTCGGAATAGACGAAGCCGGTGCGGAATTCCTCGCGCAGCGGCGCGCCGACCGGGTCCGAGCGCAACGCCATGCGCCGCGAACCGGGCAGGGTGCGGCGGCCGCGGCCGAGATGGTCGTACAGGAACAGGCCGGTGCGGATCATCCACGCCGGGCGCAGGTGCGGCTGGTGCGGCAGCAGGAAGCGCAGCGGCCAGATGATGTGTGGGGCCAGGCGCAGCAGCACCTCGCGCTCGGCCAGCGCCTTGCCGACCAACGCGAACTCGTACTGCTCCAGGTAGCGCAGCCCGCCGTGGATCAGCTTGGTGCTGGCGCTGGAGGTATGCGAGGCCAGGTCATCGCGTTCGCACAGGCACACCGACAGGCCGCGGCCGACCGCGTCGCGGGCGATGCCCACGCCATTGATACCGCCACCGACCACCAGCACATCGTAGATCTCGCGCATTGCCTGACTCCGGAAGCGTCGCGTCCCCGGGCCGGCAAGCACCCGAGTCAACGACGAAGGACGAAAAGATCGTAAACGAACATTTACGAACATAGCACGCTGCGCTGCAGCGTAGCGCCAAGGCAAACCGCTGGTAGTGGCGCATACGCGCGTGGGGGATGGCCGCATTTCCGGCAGCCCACCCACCGCCAATAGCGACGCCGGCAAGGGCTTAACGTAAAAATAATGAAATGATACGAACATAAACGCACACGAAATGCGGGGGCGTCACCTCCGCAAGCCGGTCGCCGGGCTGCCCGGCATCCGCCCCACGCCGGCATGCCTCGACCACGCGCACCGCGTGCGGCGCGGCTCAGTCCGGATCGGCCTGGCTGCCGGCCACCACCTCCGCCTCCCCTTCAGCGCCGCCCTCGGCAACGAACACGCGGGTGCCGGCCTCGGCCAGCACGGCGGCCAGCTCCGGCGGCGGCGCGCGGTCGGTAAACCAGGCCTGGACCCGCGCGATCGGCCCGAGCCGGACCATGGCATTGCGGCCGAGCTTGCTGTGGTCGGCGGCCAGGAACACCTGCCGCGAGTGCTCGATGATGGCCTGTGCCACCCGCACCTCGTGGAAATCGAAATCCAGTAAGGTGCCGTCCGGATCGATGCCGGAAATGCCGATCACCCCGAAATCCACCTTGAACTGGCGGATCAGCTCGATCGTGGCCTCGCCGGTGACGCCCTGGTCGCGGCCGCGCACGCGCCCGCCGGCCACCACCACCTCGAAGCTCGGATTGGCGCTCATCATCACCGCCACGTTGAGGTTGTTGGTGATCACCCGCAGCCCGCTGTGCCCCATCAGCGCGCGCGCCACGTCCTCGTTGGTGGTGCCGATATTGATGAACAGCGAGGCGTCGTCGGGGATGTGCTGCGCCAGCAGCGTGGCGATGCGCCGCTTCTCCTGCGCCTGCAGCGACTTGCGCGCCGCATAGGCCAGGTTCTCCACGCTCGACGGCAGGCTGACCCCGCCGTGGTAGCGGCGCAGCAGGCCGGCCTCGCACAGCAGCGCCAGGTCGCGGCGGATCGTCTGCGGGGTCACCTCGAACCGCGTGGCCAGCCCCTCCACTTCGGCATAGCCCTGCTGCCGCACCAGCGCCACCAGGCGTTCCTGGCGCGGATTGAGCGCGGGCACCGCGCTCGGCTTGGGGGTGGTCGTGTTGTCCATGCGCCGATGATGGCGCATGCGCGAGCGGATGCAACAGCGGTGGCCGCGCCGGCCGCGATCGCGCGAACCGGACAGCGGACACCATGCGTCGGCGCCGCGCCGCGCAACGCCCTGGCAGACCCGACGCGGCCTACTCGGGATGAATCGCACGGCCTAGACTACGCACCCGCCGGACGCTACCGGCAGCACCGGACCGGCCATGATCAACAACGACGTACTGCGCTCCATCCGCTACCTGCTCGACCTGAGCGACCAGATGATTGTGGACACGGTCCAGCTCGCCGATCCCGCCCTCCCGATCGACAAGACCCAGGTGCCGGCCTACCTGAAGAAGGAAGACGAGGACGGCTTCGTCGAATGCAGCGACCGGGTCCTGGCGCATTTCCTCGACGGGCTGGTGTTCCACTACCGCGGCCGCGACGAGCGTCTGCCGGCGCGCCCGGTGGAAATCCGGGTCACCAACAACGTGGTGCTGAAGAAGCTGCGCGTGGCGTTCCAGCTCAAGGACGTGGACATGCACCAGATCTTCGCCGATGCCGGTTTCCCGGTGTCCAAGCCGGAGCTGTCGGCGCTGTTCCGCCAGCCCGAGCACAAGAACTTCCGCCTGTGCGGTGACCAGCTGCTGCGCAACTTCCTCAAGGGCCTGACCTTGCGCATCCGCGCGGCGGGCTGAGGCGACGTGCGTGGACTGGCTGCTGCCTGCAGGAGGGACTCTGGGTGGCCTCGGGCCATCCGCTCTTGCCCCCTGTTTTGCGGACACCGGGCCAAGCGACAGGGGATGGCGCGAACTGTGGTGCCGCTTGCGGTTGAACAATGAAGCGGCTGGGGCGGAGCGGGGGGCGCGTTACGGGGCAGGGGCGGCCCGTGGTGGAGACGGCGCTTCCGGCGCGCATGGCGTCGGCGCGTTCTGGGCGCTGATGGTCGCTGGCAGCGCCGAACCGGCGCCATTCGTCGAAGCGAAACGCTCGCGCGTGCACGTCGCCGATGCTGCGGCGACAGCTAGCGCCGCAAGCAGGGCGCGCGATCGAAAACTACAACGTCGCTTTGAGCGGGTCATGGCGCGCGGCAGCGGCCGTGCGGTGGCGCAAGCATTGTCCGTGGCCGACGAGGATGCAGCGCGTCCTGCCGGGCCGCGCGCAGGCGCGTCGGCCGGGTTCAGCCGGCGACGCGGAGCACGCCGTTCTGGCCGCCGGGCGGCACGCCTTCGAACTGGGTCAGGGCGGCGACCAGTTCGGCATGCAGGCGGATGCGGCCCATCTCGCGCATGATGCGGATGTCCTCGTGGCGCAGTTCGCGGTTGGCCACCACCTCGCGCTTGTACTCGAGGATCTCCGGATACTTGCGCGCCATGTTCAGCGCGTCGGCGACGCACTCCACCGTATCCGCATCGGCCGACAACGCCTCGCGGCTGTTGAAGGCGGTGAGCCAGCGCTCGAAGCCGGCGGTGCGGTCGAACATGTTGGCGATGAACCAGATCACGAACAGGATCGCGACCCACGAGCTGAACACGATGACGATGCGCGAGAAGGTCACGTGGTAGTCGTGCTGCCACAGCTGATTGGTGATGACGCCGAGGATGACCAGCGAGATCGCCTGCCAGCCGATGATCGAGGCCACCAGCCATTGCTGCTTGGCCTGGGCCAGCAGGTCCACTTCCGCACGCAGCTGCGTCTCGCTCTTGTGCTGCCAGTGCGCCACCTGTTCGGGGAACGAGCGCTGGTGCAGCGCGTTGTCCTCCAGCAACAACCCCAACCCCTTGAACAAAGCGATCATGACAGGCTCCCTGCAGATGCGGTGGCGGACGACGGCTTGAAGCAGCTCCTTTCTAGCACAGTGGCCGCAATTGGCATGCTGCAGCCGCACATGGGGAGATCGCGACGCGATACCGCGCAGCGGCGTCCCGGCGCGAGCGCGCGGCCTTGGCGGCAGCCCGCCGGTTGCCGATCGCGGCCAGCGATTCGCACGGCCCATGCAGGCGGCTTGCTGCCATGGAGCGACCTGATTAGCACGCTCACTCAACCGGGAAGACCGGCACATCCCGCAGCGTGTCCTCCGGCCATGGCTTGAGCCTGGCGGCGGCGGCCAGTCAGCGTGGGACAGGCGTGCATGGCCCGATCTGCTTGCTGCCGCCAGTCGTTTGCCGCGGCTGCGGCGGGCGCGAGATAGCCGAGGGGTTCGAGCAGGCGTTGATTATTGAACCATGA
Organism: Xanthomonas hyacinthi; assembly: GCF_009769165.1. Classification (NCBI taxonomy): domain Bacteria; kingdom Pseudomonadati; phylum Pseudomonadota; class Gammaproteobacteria; order Lysobacterales; family Lysobacteraceae; genus Xanthomonas; species Xanthomonas hyacinthi. The sequence continues at coordinate 1,887,423 of NZ_CP043476.1, read as the reverse complement.
GAGCCACGCGAGGGTGGCCCGTTCGACGGCTGCGCGGGTCTTCCAGGGCGCTCGCCGATGGATCGGTTCGGTCTTGTACAACCCGTTGATCGTCTCGGCCAAGGCGTTGTCGTAAGAGTTGCCGACGCTGCTGACGGAGGGTTCGATGCCGGTACCCAGCCGGCATCGTCGCTGACGCGGGTCCGATCCCGGTGAGGCGATGCCCGGGCCGCCCAAAGCGGCCGAGTTTCTTGATGTCCAAGGAGTGGCTGGACCGGGCAACCGCTACAGCAGCGCACTGAGGCCATCGGCCAGCGCCGCGAAGCCATGACCTGACCGCCAGGCCCGACGCTGCGACATACAGCGCTGGCGGACAACCCGTGAGCGACAACGCCATCGACCAGGTAGATGGAGGAGACGCATCTAGAGGCGACGATCAGCCATTCAGCGCTGTTTGCGGGCCCAGCTGCAACTTTCATGCGACCCGTAGCAATGCAAAATATATGTCGAATTCGTCATCTCAAATAGTTTTCCACCAGCACCTCAAAGGGCACGCATCGAACCAAAGACAGGCTGAAAATTCGCCAAAACATGTGGTTCATGTCACATCATTTCAATAAATGGCAAGAAAAGACACCTGGCGCGACTTCTATCTGTATAGCAATCGGCACTGGCGATTTGCGCATTTCTATGGTTCAAGATATCGGTTCCACCCATTAATTATACAAATTTCCGCATATTCGATGCGGATAATGGCAGATCCTGCCCCAGCCCATTGCACGCACTAGCACGCCGTTATTACGTTTGCGTTAAGGTCGTTCATATGCGGCCTGCCCCCACTTCATCGAAGGCAAGCTAATGAGCAACCGCCCTGATCGAAAGGCATTCAAGCGCGCCGCTCTGGCCATGATCCTCAGCGCTTCGCTGGCCCAAGGCGCCGTCCACGCGCAAAGCACCACCGGCAGCATCTACGGTTCCGCGCCGGCCACCGGAACCAGCATCACGATCCAAAGCGACACCGGGTTGAGCAGGACCGTGCCGGTCGACGGCAATGGCCGCTACGCCCTCGGTTCGCTTCCGATCGGCAACTACACCGTGATCCTGCGCCGCGGCGAGGAAACGATCGACACGCGCAAGAACGTCTTGCTACGCGTCGGATCGGGGACGGAAGTCTCGTTCGCAGCGGCCGACGCGACCACGCTGGAAGCACTGACCGTCACCGCCGCCAGCGCGCCGAAGATCGATGTCACCAGCACCGCGTCGCGCTCGGTGATCACCTCCGAGCAGCTGGATACGCTGCCGCTGGGCCGCAGCGCCGAGGCGATCGCGCTGCTGGCTCCGGGCACCGTCTCCGGCAGCGGCGCATTCACCAACGGCAGCCGCTCTGTGGTGTCCTTCGGCGGCTCCGGGGTGACCGAGAACGCGTATTACATCAATGGATTCAACGTCAGCAACCCGCTGAACAACCTCGGCGGCCTGAGCCTGCCTTACGGCGCGATCGACCAGCAGGAAACCTACACCGGCGGCTACAGTTCCAAGTACGGGCGCTCCACCGGCGGCGTGATCAACCAGGTCGGCAAGCGCGGCACCAACGAGTGGCACTTCGGCTTCCAGACCACCTGGGCGCCGGATTCGCTGGCCAGTTCGCCGCGCGATATCTGGTATCCAAGCGCCAGCCTGGCCAGCGACTACGCCTACGAAAACCCCGACCTCGCCGGCACCCTGTATCGCCGGCGCAAGGGCGACACCAGCACCAACACCACCTACAGCGCCTACGCCGGCGGCCCGCTGATCGAGGATCGCCTGTTCGTCTTCGTCGCCGGCGAATCCAACAAGACCGAGGGCGTGTCGACCAACAACAGCGCCGACAGCGTCCAGGCGCGCAACCACTACAACTATAGCGCGCCGAAGTTCTACGGCAAGATCGACTGGAACATCAACGACAGCAACATCCTGGAATACACGCGCATCCAGAACACCGACCGCCGCGCCGGCTACTACACGTCCTACGACTACGACACCCTCAGCGAAGGCGATCGCACCGGCACCTCTCCGGACACCTACAAGCTCACCGACACCGACGACATCTTCAAGTACACCGGCTACCTGACCGACGACCTGACCCTGAACGCGACCTGGGGCCGCAGTCGCGAGAAAGACTACCAGGCCAATCCGGCGTCCTCGGACCTGCCCTACATCAGCGGCGCCACCAACCAGGATCCGTCGATCACCGGCGGCACCCGAATCACCAATAGCCAGGCCTCGACCACGGTCAAGAACGCCAATGCGCAGAACAAGACCCGCGGCCTGCGCGTGGAGCTGGAGTACCGCATCGGCAACCACGACCTGACCGCCGGCGTGGACAACATGTATTTCAACGCCTACAACGAAGGCGTCGATACCAGCGGACCGGGCTATCTTTGGATCTACAGCAAGGCCTCCAACCCGAACGTGGCCATCGATCCCAACCTCGGGGTCGGCGCTGCCGGCGGCAACGGCTATTACGTGCAGAAGTACATCTTCACCACCGCCACCAGCATGGCGGTGGAGCAGAAGGCCTACTACCTGGAAGATCGCTGGCAGGTGAGCGACAACTGGCTGCTGACCCTGGGCGTGCGCAACGACAAGTTCACCAACTTCAACAGCAGCCACGTGGCCTACGTGGACAGCGGCGACCAGTGGGCGCCACGCATGGGCGTGAGCTGGGACGTGTTCGGCGACTCCTCGTTCAAGCTGTTCGCCAACCTCGGCCGCTACTATCTCGCGCTGCCCAACAGCGTCGCCATCCGCGGCGCCTCGGCCTCGACCTACACCCGCGAGTATTTCACCTACACCGGCATCGATGCGAACGGCGAGCCTGCCGGCCTGACCGCGCTGGGTCCCGGCCCGGTGTCCAGCAACGGCGAATACGGCGAAGCGCCGGATCCGAACTCGTTCACGCCCAACGACCTGAAGTCGCAGTACCAGGACGAGCTCATCGTCGGTTTCGAGAAGACCATCGGCGACAAGTGGAACTCCGGCGCCAAGCTCACCTACCGCAAGCTGCAGTCGGCGATCGACGATGTCTGCGACAGCGACAAGATGTCGAGCAAGCTCACCTCGCTGGGTATCGATCCGGATTCGGTCACGATTCCGGGCTGCGTGCTGTTCAATCCTGGCGAGAGCAACACCTACAAGCTCGCCAACGTGGACGGCTCCGGCTACACAACGTTGAAGATGTCGCGCTCGGACTGGGGCTTCACCGATTCGGCCAAGCGCGCCTACGCCGCCGTCGATCTGTTCCTGGAGCATCCGTTCGATGAAAAATGGTACGGCCGCGTCGACTACACCTGGTCGCACAGCTATGGCAACACCGAAGGCCAGGTGAAGTCCGACATCGGCCAGACCGACGTTTCCAAGACCCAGGACTGGGACTCCGCCCCACTGATGGAATACGCGGGCGGCGATCTGGCCAACGACCGTCGGCACCAGCTGAAGGCCTTCGGCGCCTACCAGTTCACCCCCGAGTGGATGGTCTCGGCCACGCTGAAGATCGCGTCCGGCATGCCGAAGTCCTGCCTGGGCTACTACGGCACCGACGAATCAGATCCGATCAGCTACGGCTCGGCTTACCACTACTGCGGCGGCAGCCCATCCAGCCCGGGCCAATCGGGCCGCCTACCCTGGACCAAGCTGGTGGACCTGGGCGCGACCTATCGCCCTGCCTTCGCCGACCACAAGCTGGCGTTCGGCCTGCAGGCGTTCAACGTACTCAACGAACGCAAGCCGGTACAGATCGACGCCACCTACGAAACCGATCCCTATACCGTTTCCAATACTTACGGCATCGGCACCTACTACACCCAGCCGCGCTCCGTCCGCCTGTCGGCGTCCTACGACTTCTGAGCACCTGGCAGCGCAATGTTCAGCCTGGACGTTCCGCCGCAGCGCCGCGTCTACTCCACTCCCGCCCCGGCTCCGCCGGGGCTTTTTTGGTTCTTCTCCCTACGGAGGGGAGAGGCGCATGGCCGACCGTCGGAAGTGTCGTTGTCTAAAAGCAAAACGGGGATCGGCCGTGGCCGACGTGGATTGTATTGCGCAGTTGGCTGGCTGGGCGGTCTCAAGAATCAAGTGCAACACGTGATTTGAAGGCGAGGATTTCCTTCTCCATGGCCGCTGCCGGCGTGGCCCAGCCTAATGTCTGGCGAGGACGCCCATTCATCAGCTTGGCGACGTGATTGAGGTACTCCTGGCTCGCTTGCGACAAGTCCACGCCCTTGGGCAGGAACTGGCGCAGCAGGCCATTGGTGTTCTCGTTGCTGCCCCGCTGCCACGGCGCATACGGATCGGCGAACCACACGTCGATGTTCAACCGTCGCATCAGCTCCTCGTAACAGGTCAGTTCCGTTCCGCGGTCGTAGGTCAGGCTCTCGCGCAGGAAGGCCGGCAGCTTCTTCATCTGGCGAGTGAAGCCTTCCAGCGCGGCGTCCGCGGTGCAGCCATCCATCCTGCACAGCACCACGAAGCGTGTCTTGCGCTCGACCAGCGTGCCCACGCAGGACCGGTTGAACGCGCCCTTGATCAGGTCGCCCTCCCAATGCCCCGGCAGCAGGCGCTGTTCCACCGCTTCGGGCCGATGCACGATGCGCAGCTCCTCCGGTACCCAGGTGCGCGCCGCTGCTGTGGTGCGCCTGCGGCCTCGCGTGGGCTTGCTCTGGCGCAATGCATCGACCAGGGCCTGCTTCAGGCCGCCGCGCGGATGCGCGTAGATGGCCGCGTAGATCGTCTCGTGACTGACCCGCTGGCTGGCGTCGTCTGGATGCATGTCCCGCAGTGTGGCCGCGATCTGCTGCGGCGACCAGCGATCGAACACAAGACGGTCGTGGACGAACTCGAACAGCACCGCGCCCGCGATCAGCCTGCGTGCTCGTACGCTGCGCGATCGCCGCGATCGATACACCAGGGCTGCCGCATGCGCCGAGTACACGCCGCTGTCCAGACGCCGGATCTCGCGGCTCAGCGTCGATGCGCTACGCCCCAGGCGGCGACCGATCCCACGAAGACTCGTTCCCCGATCGCGTTCGACCTGAAGCACCGCGCGTTCCTCACTACTCAGATGACTGTACTGTCTTCCCATCGCAACACCCTACGCTCTGTGAGGTGTTGCACTTGGAAGTTGAGTCTGCCCTGGGTGGGGGCTGGGTGTCGCGCCGCGCCCTGCGCAACGGCCTGGAACCGCTGAAGGTCTTCGTGCGCCGGCTGGAACCATACCCGCACCTGATTCCCCACATCACGCATCCACCGTTGCGAGCCGATAGGGCAGCGGTGGAGTCCGGATCAGGGGATGCGACTGATGGGGAATCAGGTACCGGCAAGGCATCCTGACGCACTGCCGCTGGCCACTGGGCACCAACCTGGTCGAGGGCGTCAACAACAAGATCAAGGTGATCAACCGCATGGCCTGCGGGTACTGCGATGACGCCTACTTCCTCCTGAGGATCCGGGCTGCCTTCCCCGGACTTGGGTGAAGAACCGCCGAGCCCGTCGGACGAATGCCGGGTCACCGACAGCGCCAACCCGCACGTCGGCGACAGCACCGCCCGCTACTTCGGCCGCGTCGGCCCGGCGGTGTACTGGAACCTGACCGCCGGCTACCGCATCACCCCGAAGATGAAGGTGAACCTGTACGCCAACAACGTGCGCAACACCGCCGGCGACGGCAACGAGAAACGCTGCTACGGCGACCAGCTCAACACCACCACGCTGTACGACGCGATCGGCCGCGAGGCGGCGGCGGTATGTGTTCGACATTTTGAATCTTCGGGACCAGGGACCGGGGACCCCGGGGACCCGGGAAAAGCGAAAGCGCAGGGCTCTTGCTTTTCCGGGTCCCCGGTCCCCGGTCCCAGCAGTTGCATCAGCAACTGTGGCACTCGCAAAAATCCTGTGCTATCAATGCAAGCCATGAACGCCAACCGCAGCTTTTATTTTTGGTACTACGGTTTTCCGATGCCGCTGGCGGAGGAAGGATTGCGTTCACCCTGAAGGAAACTTCAGCCGCATCCCGAAAGCCGCCAGCGAACCTGGCGGCTTTTTTCATGCCGCCGGACCTGGCCCACCCAGAACCCGACCGAGAGATTCCCCATGGCTCCCCATACCGACGATCTGCGCATCCACAAGATCGAACCGCTGACCCGGCCCGCCCATCTGCTGTCGCTGCTGCCCTGCGACGAGCAGGCCTCGCACACCGTCGCCGCCTCGCGCGCGGCGCTGCACGAGATCCTGCACGGCCGCGACGACCGCCTGGCGGTGGTGATCGGCCCGTGCTCGATCCACGATCCGGTGGCGGCGATGGACTACGCGCAGCGCCTGCGCCCGCTGCGCGACACCTACGGCGATGCGCTGGAGATCGTGATGCGGGTGTACTTCGAAAAACCGCGCACCACGGTCGGCTGGAAGGGCCTGATCAACGATCCCAACCTCGACGGCAGCTTCGACATCAACAAGGGCCTGCGCCTGGCGCGCGGCCTGCTGCGCGACATCAACCGTCTCGGCCTGCCGGCGGGTGTCGAATTCCTCGACATCATCTCGCCGCAGTACATCGCCGATCTGGTGGCCTGGGGCGCGATCGGCGCGCGCACCACCGAAAGCCAGGTGCACCGCGAACTGGCCTCGGGCCTGTCGTGCCCGGTCGGGTTCAAGAACGGCACCAGCGGCGACGTCAAGATCGCGGTCGATGCGGTCGGCGCGGCCTCGCATCCGCACCATTTCCTGGCGGTGACCAAGGATGGGCAGACCGCCGTCGCCACCACCACCGGCAACCCCGATTGCCACGTGATCCTGCGTGGCGGCAAGCTGCCCAACTACGACGCGGCCAGCGTCGCCGCCGCCGGCCAGGTGCTGGAGAAGGCCGGGCTGCCGGCACGGCTGATGGTCGATGCCAGCCACGCCAACAGCGGCAAGAATCCGGACAACCAGCCGAAGGTGATCGAGGACATCGCCGCGCAGCTGGAAGCCGGACAGACCCGCATCGTCGGTGCGATGGTGGAGAGCCACCTGGTCGGCGGCCGTCAGGAACTGGTCGACGGCCAGCCGCTGGTCTACGGGCAGAGCATCACCGACGGCTGCATCGACTGGGACAGCTCGGTGCAGGTGCTGGAGCGCTTGGCGCAGGCGGTGCGTGCACGGCGCCAGGCGCGGTTGTCGCAGGCGGCCTGAGTCAAGGCGGGTGCGGCAACGAAAACCGGCCTGACGGCCCGGTTTCGATCTTGTGTGTCGGCGCCTTGAAAGACCCGGCCGCGCCGTCGAATAGAAAGGGAGAGAGCTTTGTCATCGACGGCCGCGAACCGGTGCTGACGTTATGCGCCTGCGGCATCGCCCGCGTGTGTCGCCATGTGGCAGCGGCTAGCAAGGTGTCCGGGTTGCGTTAAAGCCGGTTTTGCATCGGTTCAGCGCCGCGACGCGATCCCATGATCGGCATCGGCAGGACGCACATGGCGGCGAAGCATGCGCGGCTGTGACGCAAGGCGCGCGCTGGCCGATAATGCGCGCATGGCCGACGCCACGCCCTGGTTCCTGTATCTGCTCGAATGCCGCAACGGCAGCTACTACGCGGGCATCACCCTCGATCTGCAGGCGCGCTACCAGGCGCATCTGCGTGGCAGCGGCGCCAGGTACACCCGCGCCAACCCGCCGCTGCGGCTGCTGGCCAGCCGCGCCTATCCGGACCGCGCCGCCGCCTCGCGCGCCGAATGGGCGCTCAAGCAACTGCCGCGCGCACGCAAGCTGGCGTTCCTCCGCGAGCCCGAGCTGGTTTCCTCGTCCATCGAGACATAGCGGCGCGGTGGAGGCTTTGGCCTCGATCGCCTCCGCAGCCGCGGGAAGCCCGCCCCGCTCTGCTCGTCGCGGCCGAAGCCGCTCCAAAAAAGCGCGGAAACCGCGGCGTTGGTGCTGCGCCGCGCGCTAGACGGCTCAACCCGCCGCGTGCATGGTGCCGGTCTCCAGCCAGCGCTGGTGCCAGGACAGCGCTTCGGGCAGCAGGTGCGGGGTGTGCTTGCCGTAGCTGTCGTGCAGCGCGCGGTCGAAATAGTCTTCCAGCTGCGCGCGGTAGCTCGGGTCCACGCAATGGTCGATCAGCTGCCGCGCGCGGTGTCGCGGCGGTAGCCCGCGCAGGTCGGCCAGGCCGTGTTCGGTGACGATGATGGAGACGTCGTGCTCGGTGTGGTCGACGTGGCTGACCATCGGCACGATCGCCGAGATGCTGCCGTGCTTGGCGGTGCTGGGGCTGAGGAAGATCGACAGGAAGCCGTTGCGGGCGAAGTCGCCGGAGCCGCCGATGCCGTTCATGATGCGGCTGCCCATCACGTGGGTGGAGTTGACGTTGCCGTACAGGTCGGCCTCGATCATGCCGTTCATCGCGATGCAGCCCAGCCGCCGCACCAGCTCCGGATGGTTGGAGATCTCCTGCGTGCGCAGGATGATGCGCTCGCGGTAGAAATCGATGTTGCGCTTGAACTCTTCGTTCGCCTCCGGACTCAGCGCGAAGCCGGTGCACGAGGCCACCTTCAGCACGCCGCTGCGCAACAGGTCGAGCATGCCGTCCTGGATCACCTCGGTGAAGGCGCTGAGGTCGCGGAAGCCGCTGCTGGCCAGGCCGGCCAGCACCGCGTTGGGGATGTTGCCCACGCCGGACTGCAGCGGCAGCAGATTGGCCGGCAGCCGGCCCTTGCCGACTTCGTGCTGGAGGAAGTCGATCAGGTGCGCGGCGATGCGCTTGCTGGTGGCGTCGGCCGGAGTGAACGGGCTGTTGCGGTCCGGGCCGTGGGTGCGCACCACCGCCACGATCTTGTCCGGATCGCAGCGCAGCGACGGCTCGCCGATGCGGTCGTCGGCGTGCAGCAGCGGGATCGGCTTGCGCTGCGGCGGCAGCGCGGTGCCGTAGTACACGTCGTGCATGCCGTCGATGCCGGCCGGCTGCCAGTCGTTGACCTCGACGATCACCTTCTTGGCCAGATCCAGCCAGGTCTTGTTGTTGCCGATCGAGGTGGAGGGGATCAGGCTGCCGTCTGCGCGGATGCCGGCCACTTCCACCACCGCGGTGTCGATCTCGCCATAGAAGCCGAACCACACGTGCTGGGCGACGTGGCTGAGATGGATGTCGATGTAGTCCAGGGTGCCGGCGTTGATCCGCTGGCGCGCGTCCGGGTCGGTCTGGAACGGCATGCGCAGGGCGATGCCGTCGGCCTTGGCCAGCGCGCCGTCCAGTTCCGGCGCGGTGGAGGCGCCGGTCATCAGCCGGATCTTGAACGCCTGGCCCTGCAGGTGCGCGGCCTCGATCCGCTGCGCCAGCGCGATCGGCACCGCCTTGGGGTAGCCGGAGCCGGTGAAGCCGCTCATCGCCACCGTCTCGCCGGGCTGGATCAGCGCGGCGGCGGCCTCGGCGGTGACGATGCGCTCGCGCAGGCGCGGGTGGAGGATGCGTTCGGCGGACATGCGGGCGACCGTGGCGGGAAGAGGAGACCGCGATTATCGCGGATCGCGCCGGGCGCGGGTTTGCGCCGGTGGTGCAATGGCGGTGCCGGCGCCCGGCTTTCACGCGGCCCACGCCGCGGCGCGGCGATAGTGCGGCGGTGCCGCCCTTCGCCCGCCTCTCGCCGAACGCCGCCCTCGAACGCTACCGGCGCTGGCCGCGTCCGTGGCGTGTGCTGCTGCGCGGGCTGTTGATCGCGTATCTGCTGTACCTGCTGCTGGGCAACGTGTTCCTCAACACGCCGCTGTTCGACATGGCGAGCAACCGCAAGCCGGAAAAATTCCGCATGCAGATCGGCCCGGCGCTGACCGTGCTGCCAGGCGTCGTCACCGTCTGGAACCTGCGCATGCGCGGCCATGTGCAGCGCAGCGTGTGGAGCGTGCGTGCCGATCGCGCCAGCGCGCGCATCGCGTTGCTGCCGCTGCTGCACCGCGAGGTGCGCCTGCCATGGATGGAGGCGGTGAACCTGATCGGCGAGATCGACCGCGTCGCCGACAGCATCCCGCCGCCGCCGCAAAGCGACCAGGGCTGGACCCTGCGCTTCGATGCGATCCACAGCGGCACGCTGCGCCGCGCGCGCGTCGGCGACCTGGCGATCGAAGGCAAGGGCCATGGCACGGTGGGCTTCCTCAAGCAGATCCGCGGCGGGCCGGCGGAGCTGTTCCCGTCGCAGATCGTGTTCGACGACGCCCGCGTGCGCTACGGCAAGCGCCAGATCGCCGACCAGGCGCACCTGGACGCGCGCTTCTCGTTGCCGCGCCACTACCGCGCGCAAGCGCCGGGCCTGCGCAAGCTCGGCATCGCCGACCTGGCGCTGCAACTGCACGGACGCAGCGTGGCGCTGCGCATCGACACCGCCGGGGCGCAGACGCACTTGAGCACCGAACCTGGACTCGGCCACGTGGACGCGAACCTGCGCCTGCTGCGCGGCGAGTTGCAGCCGGGCAGCAGGCTCACCTGGCGGGTGCCGCTGCACGCCGGCGTCGGCGCCACCGACCGCGGCGTGCTGGCGCTGCTGCTCGATGTCGATCGCGACATCCGGCTGCGCGCGCGCCTGCCTGGGCAGGTCGATCCGCGCAGCATGCTCGACGCCGACCTGCGCATCGGCGGACGCACGCTGCCCTTCGCCGACCCCGCGGCGCTGCTGCCACGGCTGTCCGGCACGCTGCAGGGGCGCTGGCATTTCGAATCGCTGAACTGGATCAGCGACCTGCTGGTGCGCAAGCCGTGGTTCCGCCTCGACGGCGGCGGCGACGTTTCTGCGGATCTGCGCCTGGCGCACGGCGCGCTGCAGCCCGGTAGCCGCCTCGACGTGCCCGACGTGCAGGCCGTGGCCGATGTGCTGCGGCTGCGCATCCGCGGCCAGGCGCAGGCGCTCGGACGCATCGTCGGCACTGCCGCGCAGCCGCGCACGCAGGTCAACGTGCGCATGCGCAGCTTCGCGCTGGCGCCGCTGGCCGAGCCCAAGGCGATCTTCGTCCAGGGCGAGAACCTGCGCCTGGATCTGGAGGGCGACGGCACGCTGGCGATGCTGAAAGAATCGTTGCAGGCGCGCCTGCGCTTCGACGATGCGCGCGTGCCCGACCTGCGCGCCTACAACCGCTACCTGCCCGCCGCGCAGGTGCGCGTGCTCGGCGGCAGCGGCGCGCTCAGCGGCGATTTGCAGCTGGACGCGGCCGGGCAGGTCGGCGCAGGCAATGTGCGCGTGCGCGGCCGCCAGGCACGGCTGCAGGCGGCCGGATTGGCGTTGGTGGGCGACCTGGATCTTGACGCGCGGCTGCGCCGCGCGGACCCGCAGGGCAAGCGCTTCGACCTGAGCGGCAGCACGCTGCGCCTGCAGCGCGTGCGCTACGGCGCCGGTGTCAGGCAGCGCGACTGGTGGGCCACGCTGCGCGTGCCGCAAGGACGCATCGCCGCGGCGCCGGCCACACAGGCCGATGCGCAGGTGCAGATGCAGATGCGCGATGCCGGGCCGGTGCTGGCGGTGTTCGCGCAGCGCAGCGATGCGCCGGCCTGGCTGCTCAAGCTGGCCGATGCCGGGCAACTGGATGCGAGCGGCCAGTTGCGCTGGCGCAAGGACGCGCTGTGGCTGGATCGCCTGCAGGCGCAAAACCAGCGCGTATCGCTGCGCGCGCGCCTGCGCGTCGGCGATGCCGGCACGCAGGGCGAGCTGTATGCGCGCTGGGGCGTACTCGGCGTCGGCGTGGCGCTGCGCGGCGAACAACGGCAATGGCATCTGCTCAATGCGCGCGAATGGTATGAGCGGCAGCCGGCGTGGTTGCCGGACACGCTGCCGGCATCTGGACCCGCCCCCTCGGCGCCTTGAGCCGGGGCAGGGCGCCGTGCACGTCGTGCGTGGTCGCGGTCACGCAGGCTCGCAGCCGGATGCGCCGTATCGCGCCGCGTGCTTGCGCAGCCGATGGCAGACTGTAGGGGCGGCCTCAGTTGCGAGCAGCATGATCGAAGCGCGTCGCGACCGATCGCCCCGGTCCGCCTGTCAGGCCGCAGCGTGATGCTGCGACGATTGCATATCGACCCGACGCGGTTGCGGGGGCAGCGCGGACGCGATGACGTTAAGGGCTTGGCGCGTGCTGCGTCGCAGCAGAATGTACTGCCCGGTTTCGTTTTGCAGTGCAGCGTGCAATGCGCAAAAAAAGCGCCCAAGATCGACCTGCATCCCGACGTGGGGGAGGGAGCAAGGCCCGCTGGCAGTTCGCTGCAAGCGGGCTTTTTTTTGCCTGCCGATCATCGATTCTGCCATGCCGTGGTGGCTGCGCGCAGGCGGCGCCCCGCACTTATTCCTTAGCGCGCGCGAACCGCGCTTGCAGGATGCCGCCATGATCGCGCGCCTCTGTCTGCGGATGTGCCGGGATGCCAGAATCGGCCAATGTCCACACCTTCCTCGATTGTTCCCGACGCCCTGCAGCCCTTGCTCGAACGCAGCCTGGCACGCTTGCGCCAGAGCATGGCCGCGCAGCCATGGCCAGCCGCGCCGGCGTTCGCCGCGCAGCTGCGCCGCGCCCTGCTCGCCAGCGATTTCCTGCTCGACACCCTGTGCCGGCAGCCGGCGCTGCTCGCGCACCTGGCGCAGCCCGATCCGCCGCCGTTGCCGGTGCCGCAGCTGGATCCGGCGCAGTCGGCGGCGTGGCCGGCGCAGCTGCGCCGCTATCGCGCCGCCGCCTCGGCGCGGCTGGTGTGGCGCGACGTGCTGGGCCTGGACGACGTCGATGCGACCCTGGCCGGCAGCACGCAGTTGGCCGAGACCTGCCTGGGCGTGGCGCTGCAGGCGCTGGAAGCCGAATTCGCCACGCGCCACGGCGTGGTCCGCGGCGCCGACGGCAGCGTGCAGCGGCTGGTGGTGTTCGGCCTGGGCAAGCTCGGCGGCGGCGAGCTGAACTTCTCCTCGGATGTGGACCTGGTCTACGCCTATCCGCAGGGCGGCGAGTCCGATGGCGCGCGTCCGCTCGCCGCCGAGGAATATTTCGCGCGCCTCGGCCAGCGCCTGGCGCGGCTGCTGGACGAGACCACCGCCGATGGCTTCTCGCATCGCGTGGACCTGCGCCTGCGCCCGTTCGGCAGCGCCGGGCGGGTGGCGCTGTCGTTCGCCGGCATGGATCACTACTTCCAGCGCGAAGGCCGCGACTGGGAGCGCTATGCGTGGTTGAAGGCGCGCGCAGTGGCCGGCGACAGCGCCGCCGGCGAGGACTGGCTGCAGACGCTGCGCCCGTTCGTGTACCGGCGCTACCTCGACTTCACCGCGCTCGACGGGCTGCGCGAGATGAAGGCGGCGATCACCGCCGAGGTCGCGCGCCACGACCGCCTGGACGACATCAAGCGCGGCCCCGGCGGGATCCGCGAGATCGAGTTCCTGGTGCAGTCGCTGCAACTGATCCGCGGCGGCCGCGAACCGGCGCTGCGCGAGCGCCGCTTGCTGCCGGCGTTGCAGGCGCTGGTCACCGGCGGCCAGGTCGCGGCCGCGGATGGCGCGGCGCTGGCCCAGGCCTACCGCTTCCTGCGCCAGGTCGAGAACCGCCTGCAGATGCTGCGCGACGCACAGACCCATGCGCTGCCCGAGGCTGCGCTGGACCGCGCGCGCATCGCGCTTGGTCTCGGTTACGCCGACTGGGCGCAGTTGTACGCCGCGCTGCAGGTGCAGCGCGACCGCGTCGCCGCCGAATTCGCCGAGTTGCTGGCGCCGCGGGTGCAGGCGGTGGCGCCGGATGCGCTGACCAGCTACTGGCGCGGCCTGCCGCACCAGGCCGGCGCGCAGGTGCTGGCCGCGGCTGGCTTCGCCGATGCCGAGGGCGCCGACCAGGCGCTGCGCGGCTTCGTGCAGTCGCTGGGCGTGCGCACGCTGTCGGACGCAGCGCGCGCGCGCCTGGACCGGGTGCTGCCGGCGCTGCTGCACGCCGCCGCGCGCTCGCCGCAGGCCGATGCCGCGTTGCACCGCGTACTCGGCCTGCTGCAGGCGATCCTGCGCCGCGCCAGTTATCTGGCCTTGCTCGACGAACAGCCCAGTGCGCTGGCGCGGTTGGTCGATGTGCTCGCGCGCAGCGCCTTCCTGTCCGAACGCCTGCTGGCGCATCCCTTGCTGCTCGACGAACTGCTCGACAGCCGCGTCGCCGGGTCGATGCCGGATCGGGCAGCGATGCAGCGGCTGTGCGACAGCGCGGTCGCCGCCGCCGGCGACGACGCGGAAGCCGCGCTGCGCGGCCTCAACGAAGCGCGCCAGGCGCTGAGCTTCCGCATCGCCCTGGCCGCGCTGGACCGGCGCCAACCGGCGGTGCACAGCGCCCGCCAACTCGCGGAACTGGCCGAAGGCGTGGTGCTGACGGTGCTGCGCCTGGCCCGCGCCGAGCTGGCCGCGGCGCATGGCGAAGTGCCTGGCGGCAGCTTTGCGATCGTCGGCTACGGCAGCCTCGGCGGCATCGAACTGGGCATCGGCTCGGACCTGGACCTGGTGTTCCTGTACGACCATGCCGCCGGCGTGGAGGCCTCCGCCGGGCCGCGTCCGCTGGAGAGCGGGCGCTGGTTCGCGCGGCTGGCGCAGAAGGTGATCGCCCTGCTCGGCGCGGTTACCGGCGGCGGCCGCCTGTACGACATCGACGTGCGCCTGCGCCCGGACGGCGGCAAGGGCGCACTGGTGTCGTCGCTGGCCAGCTATACCGAGTACCAGCGCGAGCGCGCCTGGACCTGGGAGCACCAGGCGCTGGTACGCGCGCGCGGCGTGGCCGGCGATGCCGACCTGCTGCAGCGCTTCGAGCAGGTGCGGGCGCAGACCCTGGCGCGCCCGCGCGACGCGGCGCAATTGCGCGAGGAAGTGCGCAAGATGCGCGCGCGCATGCGCGCCGAACTGGACCGCAGCGATGCCGCACGCTTCGACCTGAAACAGGGCGCCGGCGGTTTGGTCGACCTGGAGTTCCTGCTGCAGGCCGGCGTGCTGCTCGGCGCCGCGCAACATCCTGAGTTGACTGCGCCACGCGATACGCCGGCGCTGATCGATGCGCTGGCCGCCAGCGGCTGGCTGACGGCGGACGCCGCGCAAGGCCTGCACGCCGCGCACGCGACGCTGGTCGATGCCGGCCTGGCCTGCACGCTGGACCGGCGCCCGCGGCTGACCGCGAGCACGGGGGCGATCGAGCGAGCGCGCGCGGCGATCACCGCCGCGGCGCAGGCCAGGGGGCTGGCGTTCGGGCCGGGGCGCAGCGGGCTATAGATCGCTGCGCGGCTGCTGGGTTGGGCGGCGGCCAGGCGATCGAGGTTTGGACGGACCGTGAGATGTGGGCAAGCGGCGGCTGCAGGGGCATGCCGCCATGTCTACGCAACCAAGTCGTCCAGTCGCACCTTGAGTGCCGCGATTTGCTCAGGCCTTAGGGCGCGGCCGCCTGGCCGACGCATCGAGCGTGGCCGGCGGCGCCGTCCGCCACAGCAGCGCGCGAAACGGCGCCAGCAGGAACACGCCGATGCCCAGCTTCACCGCCAGGTCGCCGGCGGCCCAGCTGAGCCACGGCAGCGCCGAGCCGGCGAAGCCGATCGACCAGAAGATCGCGGTGTCCAGCGTCGCGCTGCAGGTGGTGGCCACGATCGGCGCGTGCCACCAGCGGCTGCGGCGCAGGCGGTCGAACACGGCGATGTCGAGCAGCTGCGCGGCGATGAACGCGGTGCACGAAGCGGCGGCGATGCGCGGGGTGGCGATCCAGATCGACAACAGCACCGCCAGCGCGAAACCGCACCAGGCCACGCGCCGCGCCGCATGCGGACCGAAGCGGCGATTGATCAGGTTGCTGACCAGGAACGCCAGCGGATAGCTGAAGGCGCCCCAGGTCAGCCAGTCGTTGATCGGAAACTGCACCAGCACGTTCGACAGCAACACCACCGCGCCCATCGCCAGCACCGCCAGCAACAGCGCGCGCGGGGTCAGCGCGGCGAACGCGGGGGATGGCGAGGAGGACGGATGCACGGAAGGCGACGCTGTGGACGGGACGAAGCGGCGCATTATCGCGATGCCGTGGCGTGGCGGCCAGTGCGGCACGCCCGACGCACGTCTTGCGCTTCCTGTAGGAGCGGCTTCAGCCGCGACCGGGCGTTACCAGTGACATCCGGTCGCGGCTGATCCCGAAAAGGGGACGAGAGCCGCTTGTGTCTGGAAGTTGCTTTAAAGTTTGAGTGGAGAGCGATGTGCGGCACGCCGACAGGCCGCGGTGTTCGAGCACGTGTAGGAGCCAGGGCGGCCGCACATCGACCTCGTTGCCTAGCCCGAACAGTTGAACGAGCTCTCGCTCGAACTTCACAAGCGTGGGCAGCCACGAGGCAGCTCTCTCCTGTCCCTTAGTCTACCTAACGCTTATGTCTCTTTGGATTGGTATCGATGTGGCCAAGGACACCTTGGCCGTCCACCTGCTTCCCCTGGACCAGTTGTTTTCCTTTCCCAACACCCCCCCAGGCCATCAGCGCCTGTGCGACCATCTCGCCGGCCAGTGCATCGGCAATGTCTTGCTGGAGGCCACTGGCGGCTATGAACGGGCGGTCATGACCGCCCTGGCCACGGCAGGCATCCCGGTGACCCGGATCAATCCGCGCCGGGCACGCGCCTTCGCCACGGCCTTGGGTACAACCGCTAAGACCGATCCGTTGGATGCGGCCTTGCTGGCGCGCATGGCCCAACTGGTGCAAGCGCCCGCGCCGGCTCCTGATCCCTTGCGCGAGCAATTGCGCATGCTGGTCCAGCGCCGCGAGCAACTGGTCCAGCAACGCGACGACGAGCGCCGCCGGTTGCATCAGGCGACCATGGCTCTGGTACGCGCGTGCCTGATCGAGCAGATCGGCGACTTGCGCCGCCGTATCCAGCGGATGAACCAGGCGATCAAGCAGCTGCAGCACCAGCTCGACGATGCACTGGCGCACTCCCTGAGCGAGGTTCCCGGCATCGGCGAGGTCACCACGGCCAGCCTGATCGCCTACCTGCCCGAGCTGGGAATGCTGGACCGCCGCCAGATCGCAGCCCTGGTCGGGCTGGCTCCCTACACCGTGGACAGCGGGCAGCACCGTGGCAAACGCCGCATCCGCGGCGGGCGTGCCCCGATCCGACGAGTGCTGTACATGGCCTGTTGGAGCGTCGTGCGCACCCAAGCCTCCTTCAAGGAGCGCTATCAACAGTTACGGGCACGCGGCAAGCCCGCCAAGGTCGCCATCACCGCATGCATGCGCGTGCTGCTTATCCGCCTCAACGCCATTGCCCGTGATCGCACACCATGGCCAGAAGTGATGGTGTGAGTGCCTACGCTGACGTGATGGGGTCCAAGCCTTAAGCATATTAGAGAGGCGGTGCTTGACTCGCGTTCTGGAATTTGATATAGAGACAAAAAGCTGAAGTCATTCATGGAGAATTCACATGGGGGGGCGCTTTCTCAACTCCGGATCCAAGGATGATCTGGCAGAGCAGCCCCTGCTGCTGCTGCTGAAGCGTTTCTGGCACGACTTTGTAGGGCGCCAATGGTCGGCGGTAGTTCTCGCGGCCAGCCTAATGGTGATGTCCGTGCTTCTCCAGCTACCCGTGCCGCTGCTGACGATGCGGATCATCGACGTCGTCGTCGGAGCGCAGCCGTTTAGCATTGTTAATCAACTCACATTGGCGCTAGTAGCGCTCGTCATCCTGCGTCACGTTTTTTCCTACATCAACGAAAACGTGACTCTGCAACTTAAAGAATCCATCATTCTTGATATTCAAGCGCGCCTGTATCGACACCTTCAGGCACTGCCACTAAGATTTTATACAAAGAAGCATTCGACTTACTTGCAGTCGCGGGTAATGAACGACTCTCGAGCGATAGAGGGCGCTTTGGTTAGAACGTTCATTACTATCGCCGTGAATGCGCTAACTTTTCTTGTCGGTGCCGCGATAATTCTTAATATCCATTATCAAATGGGTTTCGTGTTGCTGTTCACAGTCATTCCATTCGGCTGCATCCGTTTTTTCGCCAATAAGCGTATGCGCGCACTCAGTGCGGAGATGCAGGAAAAGCAGGCGACGACCTCAGCTGTCATTAGTGAACGATCTTGTTGAAACGCGAAATAGGCGCAATCAACGGCGACCAATTATTTCTCTAGTGCCCGCACTCACGGACAAGAACATCGGATTCATGAAGGAAATATATGAGTACGCGCTGGATGATCTCGGCGTCGATGGTCTTGCCCCGATTCTATTTCAGGCCGGAGATCATCAGGAGCTGAATTTACAGCAGATTCCGACGCTGGATGAATGGGGGGATGCTCAGAACCGAACTAGGGAGTACCTGAGAGGAAGAGCGCCGGCAGCGGTGCAAGAATCAGCGCCATCACCCGTTGTGCCAAGAAATCATTGTGGGGTTGGTGAAGGCGAATTTAGCATCGATCCGGCGGGCTTTGTGTACCCATGCCAGACGATGCACTTTGATGAATTCATTTGCGGCAACGTCCGGGACGCAGATGTGAAGGATATTTACGACGCATCTCCGGTAATGCAGCGAGTCAGGGGGACAGTGGTGGACAACTTGGAAGTTTGCAAGCACTGCGACGTTAAGTATTTTTGCAACGGCGGTTGTCGAGCTACCGCTTACAATGTCTATGGTGTATTCGACAAGCACAACGAATTGTACTGCAGACACTTGGAGAAGCTCGCAATTGATCGCATGTGGGCAAACTGCGAATTGCCGCTTCAATCCACGGAAAGTGTATGCGCGTAAGCCGTGGGATGGCGAGGCGGTAGGGCGGACCGTGCAATGGGTACGGTCTATTGGTGTTATGTAAACGTAGGAGGAACTGGCAATGTTCGAACCTCAAGTGTTTGCAGGAACGCAGGATCTGGAAGCGGCAGCAGTTTCATGTGGCTGCGGTTGTGCTTGCCAGGGTGGTGGTGCCGGCGGTGGCGGCGGAAGCGGTGCGGTGCTGAATTAATCCGCTTTGACAGCTGCAAAGCAAAAGGGGCCTGGGGCATTCATGCCCCAGCCCCCCCCCCCCCGTGGTGAGATTCCAGGCAAAAATGGTCCGATAAGAGGTTATTTATGAAGAGCCTTGGATTATATACAGGATTGGTCTTGACGATTTTCTCTGTGACCGCCGCGCCGTCATCATCGTTGTTTTCATCGAGCCAAACGGGGCTTCATATATCTGATGGACGATTGTATAGGGAGAAAGAGTTGGTTCTGGACAGATTTTCCCTGGTCCGATCCGAGCCTGGATATATATTCTTTTACATTCCCGGCTCCGGATTGGTAACCGTTGCGCCGACCAAATTCCCTGGTGCGAAGCTGAGTGGCCGATTCGAAGGGGCAGAACTCAAGTTCTCTGCGGATGGGACGAATTTCGTGCTTGAAACATCTAGCCCTATAGTTGGCGATAGTGAAAGTCCCGCATGGGTTAGTGTGGATGCTGAATATTCGCTAAAGAATAATTCGGCAATGGTCGGGTACGGCGACAGTCCAAGAAATCCTTATGACTGGCCTATGCGTAAAGTAAGTGGGAAGTAATATTTAATATGCTGTGCAAAGGGCCGCGATTTATCCAAAGTAAACTCTCCGAAGCAGGCTTTTGGCAAAGAGTGTTTGGATCGATCTCGGAGGGCATCTTCGTCTAATTTGACGGGTTCTTGAGGAACAAGTGATGCGCTTGGATCTTGAGGGAAATCCGCCTTCCCCGAAAGTGGTCTTCAAGGGGAGGCTATTGCAGGATCATGCTCGAGGGGGGGAGGGCGGACTCGATGGTTATCTAGCGATTGGCGGATATGCAACATTGTCCCGGATGCTGGGGGAAGGTGAGCAAGAGAGAGCGCTGGCGCTTCTTAGCGCTGCTCGTCTGCGCGGCAGGGCGGGAGGCGGATTCCCGACTGCTGAGAAATGGATGCAGGTGAAGAGAAGCAACTCGGACAATAAGTTCTTCGTGTGCAACGCGCATTCTGGTCAGCCAGGTGGATTCAAGGAAAGATTTTTAATTGAGTTAAATCCTCATGGAGTCCTTGAGGCTGTCGCCTTAGCCGCTGCTGTTATAGGGGCAACGGTAGCTATCATTTGCCTTGGTGCATCTTTGGAACGAGAACAGTTGCTGCTGGAGAGTGCGCTGGAAGAAGCTAGATTTCGCTCCTTGTTGAGGACGGAGAACGGATTACCTGAAATTAGAGTGCGCCGGTTGAGCGAGAGTTATATAGCCGGTGAAGAAACGGCGTTGCTGGAGCTCCTTGCTGGGCGCCCAGGGAGGCCATGCGGGAAACCCCCTATACCGACGAGATCAGGTCTCGAAGGGGCGCCGACGGTTATTAATAATCTGGAAACAGTGCTTCAGGCTTTTTTTGCGATTAAGTGTGGGCCGGAGCGATTCCGAGAGGTCGGTACGAAGTATCCCAGTGGCACGCTCGTCTTTTGCCTGAGCGGAGAGGTGGAGAGGCCGGGAATTTATGAATTGCCGTTAGGTACGCGGCTGGGTACGTTGATTAATGAGTATGGTGGTGGAGTTGTGGGGAACTTGGGGTTGAAGGCTGTGCTGGTCGGGGGAGTGGGGGGCACTGCGCTGGGCCCCGATTCCTTGGATACCCCTCTGGATTACGATAGTCTTAGTGGGGTCGGTGGAAGCTTGGGCGGTGGTGTAGTCATAGTAGTGTCGGGTAACTCATCAATAGTAAGCATCACGAGAAAGTTAGCGAAGTTCTACTACGACAACTCCTGTGGCAAGTGCCGGCCGTGCAAGGATGGTACAAAACGTGCGTTCCACATGCTAAGTCATCTCGATAGGATTGACGAAAAGGCGGCAGATTGGGTGGATACTGCGGATTCGGTTGCTCAGAAAGGAATTCCGCTAGTACTGATCGAAGATCGCGTCACCCAGCGTCCCGGTATTAGTTATACGGACTCCGCATCTGGCCTCGACAAGATCCGCCTTATCTGCAAGTGGTACGAAGCCCGAGGTGATTGCCATCACTCCACAGAATCCGCGAGGATGATTCTAAGTTTGCTTGATACGTTTGAAGCCGAGTTCGTGAGAGAGCGCTTGAGTTCGGAAAGTTTAGCGGGTATGGCTTAGCCGATCTCCTGGTGCCAGGTCTGAATCTTGCTATTGAACCTTAAAATACTTTATTGGCAATATGCATGCTTAGCTATTACTTAAATTTGGCACTACGTAGTTTCCGGCGCACGAAGGCGCTGGTTGGGTTGATGGTACTGGCAGTTGGTCTGGGCATTGGGGGGACGATGACTGCGTTAACGGTATTTATGGTTCTCTCCGGCGATCCAATCCCCCGGAAGAGCGATAAACTTTTCTACCCACAACTCGATCCTCGTCCAATGAATGGCTACGTTCCGGGGGGTGAGCCCGAGGACCAGATGACACGCTTCGACGCAGAGACGTTGTTACGTGATAGGAAAGGGGATCGCCAGGCGTTGATGGTTGGTGGCAGTGTTACGGTTGAGTCGGAGGGGAGCAAGTCGCGGCCGTTCATTGCGAACGCGCGTTATACATCGGCGGACTTCTTTCCGATGTTTGAGGCTCCCTTTCGTTATGGTAGCGCTTGGACGGTCGATGACGATGAAGGGCGCGCGCAGGTCGCAGTTATTTCAAAGGTGCTTAATGACAAGCTGTTCGATGGTGGGAACAGCGTGGGCAAGACTCTCTTGGTTAATGATCGTAGATTCCGTATTCTTGGCGTACTTGACGAGTGGCGGCCGATGCCAAAATTCTACGATATGACCAACGATCGGTTTAGCGAGGTGGAGCGGGTATTTGTTCCCTTCTGGACATCTGCAGCTCTCAAACTCGGCATTCAGGGTAGTATGAATTGTTGGGGTGACATTCGTTCTGATCCAGATGGGGCTCGGGCCGCCAATGCACCATGTTCATGGTTGCAGTACTGGGTCGAACTGAATTCGCCGGAAAAGGTGGAAGCTTACAAGCAATACTTGGGTGGCTACTCCGAACAGCAACGCACGGCCAACCGCTTCGAGAGGCCTACTAATGTCCGACTGAACAGTGTAATGGAATGGCTGGATCTTAAAGGCGCTATACCAAGTGACGTTCGCTTACAATTATGGGTAGCATTCGGATTTCTCCTAGTGTGTCTGCTTAATACTGTTGGATTGTTAATGGCCAAGTTCATGCGTCGTTCCTCGGAGATTGGAGTGCGTCGTGCACTTGGTGCGTCACGACGCGCGATCTTCACGCAGTTTTTGGTGGAGGCAGGCGCCGTGGGATTGGTTGGCGGGATCCTGGGTTTAGCCTTGGCGCAGTTGGGCGTGTGGATAGTGCATCATCAGGCGGATAGTTATGCTGCAGAAGTTCATATGGGCATTTCTATGTTGGTAACTACATTCGCTTTGGCCATAGTGGTCAGTTTGCTAGCTGGGCTGTTTCCAGCTTGGCGCGCGATGCAAGTGAGTCCTTCGCTTCAGTTGAAAACGCAATGACACTGGTTCGTCCGGTGTTTTACCATGAATGCATGACGGATTGGTGCCCTAGAGAAAATTATGCGCGCGACTGTATAGTGGAGATAGGATGGATATTTATCCAGTGCTGGCGAGTTTGAAGCGAAATAAGGTCCAGGCAGTGCTTATCGTGCTTGAGATTGCCCTGGGCTTTGCAATTGTTTCCAACGCGGTGTTTATGATTAGCCAGCGTCTGGAGCGCATGGGCCGCCTGACCGGCATGCTCGATGAAGAGATCGTTCGTATCAACGTCGGTGGGGGGGGCGATAATCCGAGCGCTCGTGTGCGACAAGACTTGGCGAACCTGCGCGAAATACCGGGGGTAAAATCCGCTACAAGCCTTAATCATGTTCCATTCGATAACTCGTCTTGGAATGGTACGGTTAATCTGGAGCGTGAGCAGCGCTCGCCAACTCTAACCGCTGGGGTTTATCTTGGCGAGAATTTGGTTGACGCTTTTGGTCTAAAAATAATTGAAGGTCGGAATTTTACTTCTGAGGAATATGTCGATTGGGAGCAGTTCAATAGTGCCGGTGCTAATCTCAGGATTCCGTCCGTAATCATTACCCAGGAGGTTGCTCGCAGGTTGTTCCCTGGCGAGAGTGCTGTCGGGAAAGATATCTATAGCTGGAATCCTGATAACTCGCCGCATAGAGTAGTCGGCGTGGTCGAACGATTAATTCGTCCGAACGACAGCGGTGCTCCTTCCGAGGATGGGTATTCGATGCTGCTTCCGATGAAAGACTTAACCATGGGGCGATTTGCCATCCGTACCGACCCAGATCAGCGTGAGTCGGTGGAAAAGTCTGCAGTCGCTGCCCTTGAGCGTAGTAGCGCGCAACGCGTTATCTTAGAGAGTTCTTCGTTTTCCGACGTTATTAGGGAGTATTATCGAAAGGACCGTTCAATGGCGTGGTTGTTGGTGGCGTTGATGGGTTCCCTCTTGGTCGTAACCGCTCTTGGTATATTTGGCCTGACTAGTTTTTGGGTTTCCCAGCGTACTAGGCAGATCGGCATTCGGCGGGCACTCGGCGCGACTCGAGGCCAGGTATTGCGTTACTTTCAGACGGAGAATTTCGTTCTCGCCACGCTTGGTATCGTGATTGGCATGATTGGCGCTTACGGCATTAACCAGGTGCTAATGAACTATTATGAGTTGGGGCGTCTGCCAGTACTGTATCTTCCCGTCGGCGCGATTACCTTATGGCTAGTGGGTCAGCTCGCAGTTTACTCGCCTGCCCGACGTGCGACGTCAGTGGCGCCAGCAGTGGCGACACGTAATATATGATCGTATTAGCTTTGCGAGAATCCCGTGGATTTTCGCTAAGGATTAAGCCGTGGGTCCTGAAGAACCTCGTAGAGCCTTATAGATCAAGCACTGGAAGTGTCAGGATTCTGGATCCGATCCATCGTACTGGCGCCGATGGTTGCTCGGGTAATGCAGTATTTGTCCGGTGCTTGATGAAAGCTATTTTCAGAACCGGATAAGTCTGGTCGATCCCATGGCGTTTTATATAGTGGTCGCCGTTTCGTGCAAGTGCGATGCGCGGCAGCACAGATCGCCCTTCCGCGGTTTCGTGTAATCGATGCTTGCAGAAAGAGAAGGGAGCCGTCGCTGGGGATGTGCTGCAACTCATCAAGCCGAAGATGGGGGGCGCCCGCGAATTTCGTTCTGCTTGACTAGGTTCATGGACGGCTGGCCGCTGCGCATCGCGGCTATGGGTGCTCCGCACGCGACCGCAGACGGGCTCCTCGGTCCGCGAGGCTGTAGGGCGCAGCGTTATGACACAAAGCTATTCGCCCAGCCCTCTGCCGGAGGCCACGGCGCTCTTGACTTGCTGCAGCTTTGCGCGCAACTGAGCGACAGGTGGCAATCCCATGGATTCACGCCGCTTGTCTACGTTGCTTTCGTCTTCAATTGGATATAGCTCAAAAGACTCATTTGCTTGGGTGCCAAATCGTTGGGGCTTTCCATCGTAGACCAACTGGCGATCAATGAATGTAGCGAAGGCATCCTTCGGAAAGTCTCCCTTTTCTACAAGCTCTTGCATCTGGCGGGCCATATCCGCTTGTAGGGTGCGGTTGCCAGAGTGTTGGAGCAATAGAAATTGCGCGGCTACAGCGGCTTCGCCAACCTCGCTGAGGCCCAGCAGCCTTCCTGACGTGATCTCAAGCCACGCTGCCTCGCGGCGTCGGTCTGCCTCGGCAAGTCGCGCGTCGTCGAATCCAGGAGTCATGGCCTTCTTGCGATCACGCTGATCTTCCTCGCCGAGAGCAATCAATTGCTGCGCGATCGCAGCAACTGAATGTTTTTTAGTTGGATGGCCCGCGACTTCACTAGACTCATTCGATAAGTTCGATGCAGTCACAGTCCCGACTCCTAAACCAATAGCAATAAGAAATAGAGATGCCGCTCGTGGTTTCATGATTGTTCCACCCACTGATCATTTCGTTGCCTAGTCGAGAACTTTGCTCCGAGCGAACTTATGCGATCCTGCATCTCCTCAAAAGCAACGGAAGCCTTATAGTCTGCGTAGCTTGGAGGCGTCCGGAGAAGAGGAGCGCCGGCCGTGCTTGCAAGGTATGAGCAAAATTTTGAAAGAACATTTGAATTCGGAACCCTGGATTCTAGGAACAACCAGTTGCCAGACGGATTTAGATCCAAGAAATGATATTCGCCATTCTTATCTGGGACGAGGTCGATGCAGGCTACCTCGACCCCCATCTTTGACATCAAAAGTCCAACCTTTTTTTGCACGTCTACGGGGAGGTCTATCTCGCTAATCGTGGTTACCTTGCTATCAGTCAGATCTTCTCGAGAGTCTAGCCGGCCAGACGTCTGATGGATTTTAAAGGCGTGAATTTGATCGCCAAAGACAAAGGTGCGAATGTCAAAGTCCTTGGCAATCTCTTCCTGGAAGATGGCCGGCGCTGCCAAAGCTGTCCCAGCCTCATAGTTGTCGAGTAGACTGATACTGGCTCTTGATGCGAAGGCACACCTGGTCCGGCCATCGGCATAGCGCCAGCTGAACGGCTCGAACGGCTTGATGACTAGGTTGTTTGTATTGCCGAATATTTCCTTTACCCGATCAATGCTTGATCCGAAGTAGCTTTGGGGTGGTGATAGACCAACTTCGCTCGCCGCTCTCAATTGAAGCATCTTGTTATCTGCTCGAATTGCCGAGCAAGGTGAATTCACAAAAGCCTGAGTTCCTACATCCACCGATAGCTGCAAAAGCCAGTTCTGGTGAACGGTCTTTTCGCGCCTGACGAACAGGAAGTCCTCTTCCTCCTCAAGCATATCCACCCGCGGCGTGTAATCACCCCGGAAATATAGCAGCTGCTGCTCACCGAACGAGCGGCCGAGATCGACGCTGATACATTGTTGATTGTCATCAAGAGCGCGGGAGTTAATGGTAACACCCGCGCCTTCCTGGTCCATCCCGAAAAACGTCTCAACTAGCTCTGCTGAAACCCCGGCCTTGTTGAGGGACCAGACGATCGCTGCGGCATGAAGGTCCAGAAATGATGAAACAACTGTAATCACAACTCCACTCCATGAAGAGAGGCACTGCGTGTTTCCACGCAGTGCCCATGGCGATTACTTGCCGTTCGAGACCTCGACCTTCACTTCCACCTGGTTACTGATACTGAAGGTGTGGGTGTAGGTCACTTCCCCGTTGACGTCGCCACCACTCACGGCATTATTCCTTTGCATGTGATTAAGCCGCATCGAATGATCCGGCGCCTTATGACTACCCGGTAATGTCGCCTGGTGTCAACCCCCAGTCAGGAAGTGGAAGGGGGATCCCGCGATCGAGTCGACGGTGCGTCTCACGCCATTGCCATTTATTGCATCGATTGACATGAATATGGTTTGCGTGATCTGATCTTTCTGGGATACAGGTCCGCTTTGGCCGCAGCAAGAGCCAGAACGAATGGGGATGACGCTTCAAGGATTGGGGGAGTCCGTCATGGCCGAAGGAAGGCCGAGTCTTGCTGTTGTCGAGCTGCCGATGGAGGGGGAGGCAGCGCCCTTGCCTGAAGACCTTGGCTTGGCCGGATTGGGGCTGTTGGCACAGTTCCACGGCATCGCCGCCGATGCCGGGCAGCTGGCGCACCAGCATGGCCGAGCAGGCGAGCCGTTCGACGAGAGCACGCTGCTTCTGGCTGCCAAGCAACTCGGCCTGAAGGCCAAGTTTTCGGACATCGCTGCCGATCGCCTGGACAAGGTGGCATTGCCGGCCCTGGCCTGGCAGCCAGATGGCGAGCATTTCATCGTCGCCAAGCTTGGGGATCAGAAGGTGTTGATCCAGGACCTGAGGCTACGCCGGCCGCAGGTGCTCACGCGCGATCAGTTCGATCAGCACTATGCGGGCTGGCTGCTGTTGGTCGCTTCCCGGGCTTCGGTGCTGGGCGAGCTGGCCAGGTTCGATTTCCGCTGGTTTGTCCCGGCAGTGGTGAAGTACCGGCGCATCCTGCTGGAAGTCTTCGTCGTCTCGCTGTTCATCCAGCTGTTCGCGCTGGTCACACCGCTGTTCTTCCAGGTCGTCATGGACAAGGTGCTGGTCCACCACGGCATGACCACGCTGGAGGTCATCGCGGCCGGCTTGCTGGCCATCGCCGTGTTCGACGTGACCCTCAACGGCCTGCGCACCTATGTGTTCTCGCATACCACCAGCAAGATCGACGTGGAACTGGGCGCGCGGCTGTTCCGGCACATCCTCAACCTGCCGCTGGCCTACTTTGAATCGCGCCGGGTCGGCGAGACCATTGCCCGCGTGCGCGAACTGGAGAACATCCGCACGTTCCTGACCGGGCAGGCGTTGACCTCGGTGCTGGATCTGCTGTTCACCGGGGTGTTCCTGGCGGTGATGTTCTACTACAGCGCTTGGCTCACCCTGATCGTGGTGCTGTCCCTGCCGGTCTACGCGCTGTGGTCGGCCGCCATCACCCCGGTGCTGCGCAAGCGGCTGGACGAGAAGTTCGCCCGCGGCGCGGAGAACCAGTCGTTCCTGGTCGAGACGGTCAGCGGCATCGGCACGGTCAAGGCCACCGCGGTGGATCCGCGCATGGCCCGGACCTGGGACACCCAGCTGGCCGGTTACGTCGGCGCCGGGTTCCGGGTCACGCGGCTGGCCAACATCGGCCAGCAGGGCGTGCAACTGGTGCAGAAACTGGTGGGGGTCGGCGTCCTCTTCTTCGGGGCCAAGCTGGTCATCGACGGCAAGCTCTCGGTCGGTCAGCTGATCGCGTTCAACATGCTCTCCGGACAGGTGTCCGCGCCGATCGTGCGCCTGGCCCAGCTATGGCAGGATTTCCAGCAGGTCGGGATCTCGGTCGAACGGCTGGGTGACATCCTCAATACCCGTACCGAGGTGCCCGGCAGCCGTATGGCCCTGCCGGACATCCGGGGCCGCGTGACGTTCGAGAAGGTCACGTTCCGCTATCGCCCCGATGCGGCCGAAGTCCTTGCCAGCATCGACCTGGATATCGCCCAGGGCGAGGTGATCGGCATCGTCGGCCGTTCCGGTTCGGGCAAGAGCACCCTGACCAAGCTGGTGCAGCGGCTGTACGTGCCCGAGCGCGGCCGGGTGCTGATCGACGGCCACGACCTGACGCTGGCCGATCCAGCCTGGTTGCGCCGGCAACTGGGCGTGGTGCTGCAGGAAAATTTCCTCTTCAATCGCAGCATCCGCGAAAACATTGCGCTTAGCGATCCCGGCATGCCGCTGGAGCGGGTCATCCAGGCGGCGCAACTGGCTGGCGCGCATGAGTTCATCCTGCAATTGCCCGAGGGCTACGACACCCAGGTCGGCGACAACGGCACTGGCCTGTCCGGCGGGCAGCGCCAGCGCATCGCCATCGCGAGGGCATTGGTGACCAACCCGCGCATCCTGATCTTCGATGAAGCTACCAGCGCGCTGGACTATGAGTCCGAGTACGCAGTGATGCAGAACATGCGCGAGATCTGCAAGGGCCGTACGGTCCTGATCATCGCCCATCGCCTGTCCACGGTACGCATGGCCAACCGCATCGTCGTGGTCGAGAAGGGGCGCATCGTCGAATCCGGCACCCATGCCGAGCTGGTGGACGGACCCAGTGGCCAGTACGCCCACCTGTACGCGCTGCAGCAGGGGATGGCATGAAGCACCTTATCGAAGCCGTCAAGGAGTTCGGCGGCCGCTACCGGCAGGCCTTCGTCGCAGCCTGGAACATCCGCGACCAGCTGGATCCGCCCCAACGCACCGAAGACGAACTGGCGTTCTTGCCGGCGCAGCTGGAACTGGTCGAATCGCCCACCTCGCCGACGGCGCGCTGGACGATCCGGATCATCATCGCCTTGTTCTGCGTGGCCCTGCTGTGGGCAGTGTTTGGCAAGCTGGACATCGTGGCGGTGGCGCCTGGCAAGATGGTGGTCGACTCACGCACCAAGGTCATCCAGCCCGCCGAGACCGCCGTCGTGCGCCGCATTCTGGTGCGCGACGGCCAACAGGTGAAGTCGGGTGAGTCGTTGATCGAGCTGGATGCCACGACCACCGGTGCCGAGCTCGCCCAGGCCGGCGAGGCGCTGACCGAGGCGCGGCTGGCCGCGCTGCGCCTGAGCTCACTGGCCACAGCCATCGATCGTGGAGTGACGCCACGCCTGCCTCCAGCGCCGGATGTGCCGGCCGGGCGCTTCGCCGCCGAGCAGGCCCTGGCCAGCAGCCAGTTCGAGGCCCTGCAGGCCAAGCGCCACAACCTGCAGGCCACCATTGCCCAGCGCCGGGCCGAACTGCAGACCACGCGCGACGCGATCGCGCCGATGGCCGAGTCCGCGCGCATCTCCAAGGCCCGTGCCGATGACTATGGCCGCCTGCTCGAAGGCAAGTACGTCGGCCGGCACGAGTACCTGCTGCGTGAGCAGGAGCGCCTCGCCGCCGAGCGCGACCTGGCGGCCCAGCGCAACCGCCTGCAGGAAATCGGATCGGCACTGAGCGCTGCCGAGGAAGAGCTGCGCGTACTGGTGGCCGACTTCCGCCAGCAGACCCTCGACGAGCTGCGCAAGGCCGAACAGCAGATCGCCCAGTCCACCCCGGAACTGGCCAAGGCCGGCCAGCGCGACCGGCTGATGACCCTGCGTGCCCCGGTGGACGGTACCGTCCAGCAGCTGGCCGTGCATACGGTGGGCGGCGTGGTCACTCCCGCGCAGCAACTGCTGGCGGTGGTGCCGCAGGAGGCGCTGGAGGTCGAGGCGACCGTCCTCAACAAGGACATCGGCTTCGTGCGGCCGGGCCAGCCGGTCACGGTGAAGATCGAGAGCTTCCCGTACACCCGCTACGGCTACCTGACTGGCAAGGTCGTCAGCGTCTCGCACGATGCGGCGCAGGACGAGAACCTGGGCCTGGTGTTCCCAGCGCGGATCCGTCTGGACGGCAGCACGCTGGCGATCGATGGTGTGGTGGTGAGCATGAGCGCCGGCATGACGCTGAGCGCGGAGATCAAGACCGGGAAGCGGCGGGTGATCGATTACCTGTTGAGTCCTCTCAAGCAGCATGGCGGCGAAGCATTGCGGGAGCGCTAAAGATATGCACACGAACATCGCAAATCGTTGGGCTGTGGTGATCGAATTCTGTTCCAGACTGTCACTCGTTGTGACGGTGCTGCTAATCGTCGGCTGTGCGCGGGACTCGCGGGAACAGCGAGAGTCCGGAAATCAGCGCGCCAACGGAGCGTCGGAAATGGCAACGGCGTGCGGGACAGTAGGAAATGTTGTGCTCAGGCTACCGTCCAGGAATGCGTTCCTCGGAATGATCTACGAAGGGGAGGATTACTGGACGGGGGGAAGGGATCAAAGCCGTGAAAAGAACTGCGATGACCGGCTGCTAGAAGCCTCGATAGCTCTGACATGGCCTGGCATGACCACTGAAGGTGCGTCTCCAGGTCTTCCTATTGGTAAGGGCCAGGAGGTCATTGTTCTATCGATTATGCCGGAAAATGCCGGGGAATCCGGAAAGTACGCGCTCAATGAAGAGGCGGCCCGTCGGATCGATTTCAAGCAGGCTTTGTCGGCCTGGAGCGATGTAAGTCGATCAAAACAGTGGAACCAATCCCTGGGTTTGTACTGCATGCCCGGGAAATCAGCTGTGGCCAGTCGGGAGGTCTGCTGGGACGAAGATGCGAATGGGAATGTACGTACTCTCGTGATATGCAACATGCGTCCACAGGTAGAGCTCGCCCTGTGCGCTCAGAGCTTCTTGAGTTCGAGTGGGAATACCAAGGTGGAGATTGGATACCAGGGAACCGTCCGGTCCCAATGGAGGGCGGTCGAAAAGTCCGCTATCAAGTTCATAGGCGGCAATACGGTCAGCGCAGGGGGCGACAGATGATTGCCACGGTATTGACTTCCGTTGATTGCCCAGGTCCTGGTCAGGCGGGAGCGGCGCATATGGGACAGGATTTCCGCCATGCAGCCTGGAGGGCTCGTGGCTCGGCATCTGCCAGGGCGTGCCTGGCTGTGGCGCTGCTGTTGCTGACAGGCTGCGTGATGAATACGCCGGACAGTAAGCGTGATGTTAGATCCCATCCTGACGCAGAGGCAGGAATGGTGTGTGGAACGGTAGGCAACATCACCATGAAATTTCCCACCCAGTACACATTCCTGGGCGTGACGTATGCGGGGGTCGATTACTGGAAAGGGCAGGGGCACCCCAACAAGATGAAATGGTGCGATGACCGGCTACTGGAGGCATCGTTGTCCGTGACCTGGCCGGAATTGGCGCCGGCAGGTGGCCAGTCCTGGTACACGAGCGAGGACCCCAGATACATAACGATATCCGTCGGCGAGAACGGATCGCCCGATCCCAACGAGGCAATGGTGCGGAGCCTCGAGAACTACTCAGGCGACGGTTTGGAGCCAGCCGTCCCGCGCGCCGCGGATGAAATAGACGCGTTCAAGACATGGTCAGATCGAATGGGTCTGTACATGATCGATGCGAACACATTCTCCCCTGCGAACAGGCGAAGAGTGTTCTGGGATAAGTCGAAAGATGGGTCCATATCCGTATTGATAGTGTGCCGAATAAATACGGCGACTGGGTCATCCCGATGTAATCAGAAGTCCTTCGATAAAGAAAGAGGCGTGTGGCTGACGATGAGCTATAGAGCCCCTCTCCTGTCGATGTGGCGCGATATAAGTAAATCCTCCGTTGAACTTGTCGACAAATTGACCATCAGGCACAAGGATAAATGATGAACATCATGAGCTACGGTGCAACTGCTGTTACCCAGGCTGATCTTGTGGAGGCGCGAAACAGACTGAACCAAGATGGCGCGGCAAGGTCGTCAGCGTCTCGCACGATGCGGCGCAGGACGAGAACCTGGGCCTGGTGTTCCCAGCGCGGATCCGTCTGGACGGCAGCACGCTGGCAATCGATGGTGTGGTGGTGAGCATGAGCGCCGGCATGACGCTGAGCGCGGAGATCAAGACCGGGAAGCGGCGGGTGATCGATTATCTGTTGAGCCCACTGCGGCAGCATGGCAGCGAAGCATTACGGGAGCGATGATGTTGTATTGGAGGAGTGGCATTGCTCAACTGTGAACTTATTTAGGGAGTCTGAAGTGGTGGATATCAAATTTCTTAGATTTTCATCCCTTCTGTTGCAAGGATGCCTATTTCTCATCTTGGTGAGCGTAAATGCATGCTCTGCCGAGCGCAATGACGAGTCCTCGATTGATGTGTGCAAAAGAAGGCTTGCTGAGAGAAGTAAGGTAGATGAAAGAAAGATTTCTGATTTCTGCGCTTGTTTCGTTACGAAGGCTGAATTGAGGTTTGATTATTTTAGATTGGAAGAAGAATTTGAATCAGGATCAAGTGAGGAATTCAAAAGAAATTTGCGAACGGAATTTTCTGAATGCAAGGAAGAGGCGAAAATTCCTTTGCGGAGAAATTAAAGATTTGAGTTGCCGGTGGAGTTCGCTTAGATCTGCATGACCGATGGAGTGCAAAAAAATGAAGTCATTGCTTAAGAACTCAATCTGGATCGCGGTTCTTGTAGTGATCGGATTTATTTATGTATTGACAAGCAATCAAGTAGGGAGCACACAAGAAGTCGATGCAGTCTTCGTACGTCGCCTAGTGGATGGGAGCGTGTATGAGTTCTCTGTCAACGGCAACAAAAGAACCTATCGGTGCACGTTTTGCCCGTTCCAGCTCTCACGAGATTCTCGGGGGAGTGCGATGACTTTGCGAGTCATGGGGGGCAGGATCTATTCAATTGAGCTGAAGGACGGAACGATTCTGAGTGATGAGACCGCCAAATCACATAGGTTGCGATGGTATGTAGTTGTAATTCTCTGTGCATTAATCTTAGTTTTGATCAGGAAGATTCACAAATCCAAAAAACTTACTAAAGGAACATAAGAAATGCCTACTCTCCCCAGCTGGTTGAAATTCAATGTGTCGACAGGCCAAGTGAAGGTGTCGGCAAAAACAGGAAGTCCTGGCGCAACGGGGACAATTGCCGTGGCGCCAGATGGTACCGTAAGCGTGAGTGGTGGAGGCGTAACCAGTAACGGCTCGCAAGTGAAGGTATCAGGAAATGTAAGTCTCGATGGTGGGGTCATATCGGCTGATTCGGTGACCTTGCAAATTCCTGGCCCGGGAGGAACCAGCGTCGGACTGGAGTTAGAACCGGGGGGCTTTGTTCCGCACCCAACCGACCCATCTGCTCCGCCCATTCCGTCAGCTCATGTAAAAGCAAAGATTGGGGTGAATAAGAACTTTGAGTTTGATATTCCCCTTGCCGACGATTTTACGATGGATGATCTATTTGACAGGGAAACAGGCGAGCAAGACGAAGACTGTTCGAAAGGCCGCCAGTAAGGCGGGGACGAAGGCTGCTGGTAAACGCCGTGCGGAAACGTCCCGCTGACGCCCGCGCAAAAGCTGTGACAGTTGCTCCTACAAGGGGAAAGTGCGCCGCTCTCCCACAACTGCGGCAGGTAGCCCTGGAGAGCCCTGGCGCTCGCGCGACGGCGCCGCCGTCCCATCCACCGCCGCGCGGCCCAGCACCGGGTCGTCGGTGAAGAAGCCATCCACGCCCGCGGCCAGGAACGCGCGCATCTCGGCGATGCTGCCATCGGTATTCACCGCCGCCGGGCCGCGCGCGTCCTGCAGCTGCCTGGGCAGGAAATAGTTCTCCGGGCGGAACGTGTACGGCATCACCAGCAGCCCGGCCGCATGCGCGTCGGCGACGAAGGTGGTGGGCGCGGCCAGCGCGCCATCGGCATCGACCGGGATGATGCTGCGCAGGCCGGGGCTGACCAATTGGGCGTACCTGGCGATCGCGCGCAGGCCCTGCGCGCTGCCCATCTGCGCATAGGTCGGGCCATCGCGCAGCTGGTCGCCCGGGCGTTCCTTTGGATCGCCCAGCAGCTGCACCAGGCGCACGTTCGGATGGTGGTCGCCGAGCTTGCGGTGCAGATATTCCAGGTTGCCGATCTCGAACGACTGCACCACCACCGGCGCGCTGCGCGTGTACGCATGCGCGTCCAGCGTGGCCAGCAGCTTGTCCTCCATCGCCAGGCCCAGCGACTGGAAGTAGGTGCCGTGCTTGATCTCCGGGATCAGCCCGATCGGGCGCCCGCGCGTGGCCGATGCGGCCGCGGCGAAATCGATGATCTCGTCGAAGGTGAGCAACTGGAACTGCCCGTCGAAGGAGGTGCCGCGCAGTTGCGGCAGGCGCTCGCGCGCGCGCAGCGTCTTCAGCTCGGCCAGGGTGAAGTCTTCGGTGAACCAGCCCTCCACGCGCTGTCCGTCGATCTGCTTGACCGTCTTGCGTGCGGCGAACTCCGGATGCGCGGCGACGTCGGTGGTGGCGCCGATCTCGTTCTCGTGGCGCGCCAGCAGTGCGCCGTCCTTGCTCGAGACCAGGTCCGGCTCGATGTAGTCGGCGCCGTCGGCGATGGCCTTGGCATATGAGGCCAGCGTGTGCTCGGGGCGCAGCGCGCTGGCGCCGCGGTGGCCGATCACCAGCGGCTTGTGCGTACCCGGGGCCGCGGCGTTTTCGGCCGCGGCGGTCAGCGACGACAGCGCCATCGAACATCCCAGCAGCCAGACCATCGGCTTCATCATCGCATGCGCTCCGTGGCGAGGTAGGGGCAGGATGCGCGCGTTCAGAAGCGCGCGTCCAGGGTCAGGAACACCTGCCGCGGCGCGCTGGCGTGGAAGGCCAGCGCGCGCCCGTTCGGATCGCTGTTGCTGAAGGCGGTGAGGTTGGAGGCGTAGCGCTTGTCGGTGAGGTTGGTCACGTTGAGCGACAGCTTCAGGTCCTGCAGGAACGACACTGCGCCGAAGTCGTAGCCGCTGCCGGCGTCGAACGCGGTATAGCCGCCGAAGCCCTGGTCGTTGGTAT
Organism: Xanthomonas hyacinthi; assembly: GCF_009769165.1. Lineage (NCBI taxonomy): Bacteria > Pseudomonadati > Pseudomonadota > Gammaproteobacteria > Lysobacterales > Lysobacteraceae > Xanthomonas > Xanthomonas hyacinthi. The sequence continues at coordinate 1,852,600 of NZ_CP043476.1, read as the reverse complement.
AGGTGTAGTAGCGCTGGCCGGTGTACTTGCCGCGCAGGTTCGCGTTCCAGCCGTTGTAGTTCCAGCTGAGCTCGCTGGTGAACATGCGCTTGGGCGTGTCCACCGTGGACTTGCCGGCGGTGGGGATGGTCACCCCGTTCTGCACGTAGTTGTCGTCGTAGGTGGAGCGGTTGATCGAGGCCGAGTTGTACCACTGCAGATGCGCGCTCGGCTTCCAGATGAAGGTCAGCTCGCCGCCCCGGCTGCTGACCGAGCCGACGTTGAAGAAGCGCGTGGTGCACGCCGGCGTGGTGCCCTGCTGGATGCTCGCGCAGGGATTGAGCGAGAGCAGGCGGTTGTCGAAGGTCACGTCGTAGCCGACCAGCGAGGCTTCGAACGTGTCGCGCACCAGGCGGTAGCCGGCCTCGAAGGTCTTCGACTTCTCCGGTTCCAGCGCGCCGGCGCTGGCATCGAACGAGGCCTGGGTCACCAGCAGCGGACCGCCGGCGCCGCCGCCCTGGAACGCGGCGATGTTCTCGGCATAGGAGGCGAACACTTCCTGGCCCTCGGCCAGGCGATAGCGCACGCCGGCCTGCGGCAGCAGTGCCTCGCTGGCCTTCAGCGTGCCGTTGGCGACCGGCGATTCCACCGCGATCCCGGGCGTCTCGCGTGCGGTCATCGTTGTGTGCGGGCTCTTCGCGCCAATGTCCAGGGTCAGGCGCTCGTCGAGCAGTTTGAAGGTGCCCTGCACGTAGGCCTGCCTGGTGGTGATCGTGTAGTCCTGCGAGAACAGCCGGCGGTCCGGGCCACTGAGGAACAGGTCGTCGTCGATCGGGCCGTCGATCCAGTAGAAGTTGCGCTCCACGTGGTGCTTGTTGCGCTCGTACCACACGCCCGCTTCCAGGTGGTGCGGGCCCAGGTCCCAGCCCAGCGAGGCGATGCCGCCGGTGCGGTTGATGGTGTAGTTGGTGCTGCGGATCGAGATCGGCAGCGCCTGCGGCGTGCCCGGGTTCGACGCCTGGCCCGGCGACCACCAATGACCCTGGCCTTCGTTCTCGTGGTGGTAGACCTGGGTGTGCACGCTTACCGCGTCGGACGGCTGGAAGTCGCCCGCGAGGTAATACAGGTCGTCGTTGCGCAGCGCGCGGCTTTGGTAGTACGCGTCGTCGATGTTGTCCACGCCGCCGCTGTAGCCGCAGCGGCTGGCGTCGCGGGTGGCCGGCGCGCAGTAGGCCGCGGCCAGTGCGCGCTGCCAGTCCGGCGCGTACAGGTTCCAGTCCCAGCCCAGGCCGCGCTGCAGGCCGCTCTTGGACAGGTAGGCGTAGTCGGCCTGCGAGGTGCGCGAGGTATCGACGAAGGCGGTGATCTTGCCGCCGTCGAACTGGTACACGCCCTTGCCGTTGAACTGCGCGGTGCGGGTCGGCGATTTCGGATCGGCCCACATGTCGGCGCTGGCGTAGACGCCGGACAGGTACGCGGAGAAGCCGTTGTGCTCGCCGGTGTCCAGGCGCAGGTAAGTACGGCGGTTGGCGTCCGAGCCGATGGTCTGCGACAGGCGCACGCCGGTTTCGGTGGACGGATCGTCCGAGTAGTACTGCACGGTGCCGCCGAGATTGCTGGTGGACGCCGTGCCCAGGCTACCGATGCCCGAGGCCAGTTCCACGCCGCCGAAGTTCTCGGCGATCAGCGCGCGGCTGATGTTCAATCCGTTGTAGTTGCCGTAGGCGTTGTCGCCCAGCGGCAGGCCGTCGAGCGTATAGCCCAGGCGCGTGCCGTTGAAGCCGCGCAGGCTCACCGTCTGCGATTCCTCGTTGGCGCCGAAGGCGTCGTTGGACTGCACGTTGACGCCGGGAATGCGGTTGAGCAGTTTCTGGATGCTGGTCCCCGGCGGCAGCACCGCCACGTCCTGGCGGACGATGCGCTGCACCTGGCGGGTCTCGCCCTGGCCGATCACCGACACCGTGTCGAGTTGGCGGGCGTCGTCGCTCGCGCTGTCGGCCGGCGCGTCTGCCGCGCGCGCGGCCAGCGGCGACAGCAGCGTGGCGAGGATCGCCGTGCTCAGCAAGTGATGGATAGGCATGCGTGGGGATTCGCTAAGGAGGTCCGGCGAAGATGCGACAGCGAGATTTCAGAATCGCGTCATGCGTGTTGCGGTTGTCATGCAAGGCAGACACTGACGACACACAGCCGGGCCGGTAGCGGCCGGCCCGATGCGGCCCTGTGGCGCGGCCATGGCGGCGCATGCGCGTCCGCCGTGTGCGGGTGCTTGCGATCGCGCTGCATGCGTGCGCGCCTTGGCGCTTCCATGAAATTAAATGGCCGCAAAATGGGAAGCGCGATCGTTCAAGAATGAATATTCGCGTATCTCCGCTTTCCGATGAAAAACGCGCATCGCCGGCACACTTTGCAGACGCGCACAGGGGCTTCGACGGCGGCCATGAAATATTGCCGATGCATTTGTTTCCAAGATCGAAAATACGGTGCAGCGTCAAAGTTTAGACGCGGAGCTTCATGAATGATTGCGGCGCTCCTCGCCGTGTGGTCTTCGCTGGTGACGTTGCCGAAACATGTGCCGAACGATCGGATGGCGTTGCCGCTGGCCGATCCGGTGAACGTGCGGATTCGGTTCGCATTCGGTGGGGAGCTTTCATCTTGCTTGCGTGCGGCCGCGGTGGCCGTCCGCGTGTGCTAGCCGATCGCCAGTTCCTGTTGGCGCGCAGTGGCCGCTGCGCGTTTTTCGTACCCATGCAACGCCGCCTGCAACTGCTTGCAGGCGGCGCCATCGTCCCGCCCACGGAGAGAGATGCCATGATCGATTGTCTTCGCCGCCGGCCGTTGCTGGCCGCCGCGCTGTCCGGGTGCGCGCTCCTGTTCGGCAATGCCCATGCCGCGCAGGACGCCACGCTCGCCGCCATGTCCGCCACGTTGCGCACCGTGCCCGTCACCTTCGACGTGCACCTGCAGTTGCGCGACGAGGCCGTCCTGGACGCATTGCTGGCAGACACCCAGGACCCGTTGTCGCCGCAGTTCCATAAGTGGCTGTCGCGCGCGGAGTTCGCGCGCCGCTTCGCGCCGTTGCCTGCGCAGGTCGAACGCGTGCGCTCGGCCTTGCAGGCCGCGCACATGACGGTCGTCCAGCAGGGCGCGAGCCTGCATGTGAGCGCCAGCGCCGACAACGTCGAGCGCCTGTTCTCCGTGCCGTTGGCGCTGGATATGCCCGAAGGCGGGCATGCCAGGCTCGCCGCCGTCGGCCCGTTGCAGCTGCCGGCGGCGCTGCGCGACAGTCGCGCGGTGGTCACCGGCCTGACCGGCGGATTGCCGCCCTACCAGGTGCATTCGCAAAGTCTGCGCCAGGTCGATCCGGACAACCGCAGGGGGCCCAACGGTGTCTATGCGTACAACGATCTCAAGCAGGCCTACGGCTATCCGTCCTACCAGAGCATGATCGGCCCGCCCGGCCAGCAGCGCCGCCTGGACGGGACCGGCACCACGATCGCGATCCTGATTTCCAGCGACGTGCTGGATTCGGACGTGGATGCGATGTTCAACAAAGAAAATTTCAGCCGCTATGGCGCCGGTCACGTCAATCCGAAACTGTACGCACGCCGCTACGTGGCGGGCGCCAAGCCGGGGATCAACGACGAGGGTGGGGCGGGAAGCGAAGCGGCGCTCGACGTGGAGATGGCGCTGGCCAGCGCACCGGGCGCGCATGTGCTGCTGTATGTGATCCCCGACCTGTTCTATGAATCGATCATTGCGGGCTACCGGCAGATCGTGCAGGACAACGAAGCGGATGTGGTCAGCGCCTCGTTAGGCAACTGCGAACTGTATTTCACCAAGGCTTACCAAGATGGCAAGGATCTCACCTCGGACTTCCGCACCGTCGATGCGATCTTCAAGCAGGGCAACGCGCAAGGCATCACCTTCATCGCCTCGAGCGGCGACAACGCGGGCCTCTCCTGTGCGGATACGCACTATGCGGTGGACGGCAAGGACGGCAACTTCGTCGCCGGCGTCATGCATCCGGCGATCGATGCGAATGTGACCGCGGTCGGCGGCGGCAATCTGTCCACCAACTACAAGAAGGGATCGCTGGATTCCAGCTACCGTTCCGAAAGCGCCTATGCCGATCCGCTGCTGACCAAGGACTACTACGGCGTGGGCGCGCTGCTGGCCGGTGGCTACTGGGGGGCCGGCGGCGGGGTGAGCACCTTGGTCCAGCGCCCGGCCTATCAGCTGCGCGCGCTGGGCGGCACTCGCGCGTCGATGCGCGCGTTGCCCGATGTCGGCATGCTGGTCGGCGGTTGCCCCAAGCGGAGGGCAATACAGCCGTGCCGGGAAGGCAGGGCGCCTTTCGCCAGTTCGGTGTTGTCGGTGTACAAGGGCGAGTTCTATTCGATGATCGGCACCAGCGTCGCCGCGCCCGAGTTCGCCGGCGTCGCCGCGCTGCTGGTGGAGAAGCAGGGGCGCCAGGGCAATCTCAACGATTACCTGTATCGGCTGGCGGCCAATTATCCGCAGGCGTTCCATACCGGTATCCCCGGCAACAATGGGGTGGTGGACAACGATGTGCCCTTGAAGGGCAAGTACAACTATACGGTTGGCCTCGGCACGCCGGTCGTGCGTTTGCTGATCGGCGCGCTGGACGCGGCCCCGGCCGGCACGCCGCGCTCGCCCAGCAATCCGTGATCTAAGCCGAATCGGCATCCCGGGGCCGCAGGCACGCCGAACACGGCGTGCCTGCGGCCCCGTCGCGTTTGCGCGCACGGCGGTTCTGCCGCAGCCCTCAGTCTGTTGCGTCCAGTCCCAGGCGTTCGCGCACCTCGGCGGCGATGCGCGCGGTTTCGCGCAGCGGTTCGATCGTGTCCGCGGCGGCGCCATGCACGACCGGTGCATCGGCGAGGCGGCCACGCGCGCGCAGCGCCGCATGGAAGTGGCGCGCGCGGCCGCGCGCCGACAGCGGCAGCGCCACCGCCACCGGCACCCGCGTGGCGCAGGCTTCCGACAGCAGGTTCACCGAATCGGGCGTGCACACGATGCGCTCGGCCCAGCCGAGCAGGCCGGCGTAGGGATTGGGGCCATCGTCCATGCCGCACCAGACCACCCCCGGTACGCCGGCGAATGCGCTGCGCAATGCGGCCGCTACCGCCGGCGGCGTTCGCCGCGAGGTACTGGCGAGCACGCTGCCACCGTCGTCGCGCAGCTGCGCCGCCAGTTGCCGGAACAGCGCCACCGCCGCCCCGGCGGTCCACGGCGCCAGCGCGGCGGGACCGCCGACCAGCAGCGCGGTGCGCGGCGACGGCAGCGCGCTGAAGTGCGGGAACGCCGCACGTGCGGCGCCCAGCCAGGCGTCGTCGACCGGGTGCAGACTGCCGAGCAGGGCGAGCACGTTGTCGCCGCGCAGGCGATCGTGTTCGGGCACCACCAGCACATCCCAGTACCGCGCCGGCAGGCGCGGATCCAGCACCTGCACCACGGCGCTGCCGCGCGCGCGCAGCAGCCGTGTCGCCAGCGCCGCCTGGCGGCCGCAGCCGATCGCCAGCGCCGGCGCTTGCCGCAGCAGTTCGGCGAAGCCGGCGCCGTAGGCCTGCGCCGCGCCGGGCAGCCGCCGCGGCGCCAGCCAGCGCCAGGGCATGTGCGGTTGCAGCACCAGCGCCGGGGCAGGCGGCGCTGCAGGTCCGGACAGCGCCGCGGCGAGCGCTTCCGCCTGGCGCGCGTTGCCGGCGTGGCCGTCGCTAATCGCCCAGGGCGCGCCCGATCGTTTCACGTTTGGTAGTAATCCGTTGCATCGCGGCTGGGTGTTGCGGCTATCGTGCCACTCTACACTGGCCGCCTCGCGCTGAAACCGCCGACCATTGGCGGCTTCGGCATCCCTCGTGACGACAAAAGGTACCCCACATGTCCGACGCCCTGCACGCCGCCGCCCTGGATCAGCTGTTCCGTACCGCCCGCACTCAGAATGCCTTCCGCGACACGCCGGTCGGCGAAGACGCCTTGCGCGCCCTGTACGAGCTGCTGAAGTGGGGTCCGACCGCGGCCAACGGCAGCCCGGCACGGTTCGTATTCGTGACCTCGGCCGCGGGCAAGGAAAAGCTCAAGCCCGCATTGTCCGAAGGCAACCTGGCCAAGACCCTGGCCGCGCCGGTGACGGCGATCATCGCCCACGACGAGGACTTCCACGAGAAGCTGCCGTACCTGTTCCCGCATGCCGATGCCAAGAGCTGGTTCGACGGCCCACGCGAAGGCCGCCGCGAGTCGGCGTTCCGCAACGGCTCGCTGCAGGGCGCCTACCTGATCCTGGCCGCGCGTTCGCTGGGCCTGGATGCCGGCCCGATGTCCGGTTTCGACAACGCCAAGGTCGATGCGGCCTTCTTTGCCGGCACCGCGATCAAGTCCAACTTCCTGGTCAACCTGGGCTACGGCGATCCCGCCGGCCTGTTCCCGCGCCTGCCGCGGCTGAGTTTCGACGAGGCCGCGCGCATCGAGTAAGCCGGATCGTTTCCGCTTCACCCTCACACCGCTGTGCCTGCGCTTGCCGCAGTTTCCCAACCACGATTTCTCCAGGAGCTCCGCCTATGAACAAGACCCGCACCCTGCTGCTCCCGCTCGCCCTGGCGCTGGCCGTCGTCGTCGCCCAGCCCGCCACCAGCGCCTTCGCCGCGCCGGCCGCCGCTGCCACCGCGATCAAGGGCGCCACCGGCACCTACACGCTGGACCCGCCGCACACCGACGTGCTGGTGCAGTGGAACCACCTCGGCTTCTCCAACCCCACCGCGTACTTCGGCGACGTCGACGGCACCCTGGTCTACAACGCCGAGAACGTGAGCAAGTCCAGCGTCCAGGTGACCCTGCCGCTGTCGGGCCTCAACAGCTTCACCGCCAAGTTCGACGAGCACCTGAGGAGCGGCGACTTCTTCGACGCCGCCAAGTTCCCGAGCGCCACCTTCAAGAGCACCAAGGTCACCGCCACCGGCACCAACAAGCTGAGCGTGGCCGGCGACCTGACCATCAAGGGCATCACCAAGCCGGTGGTGCTGGCGGTGACCCTCAACGGTGCCGGTCCGCACCCGATGAAGAAGGTGCCGGCGCTGGGCTTCGACGCCAGCACCACGATCAAGCGCAGCGACTTCGGCCTGGGCGCGTACGTGCCCAACGTCAGCGACGAGGTCAAGATCCGCATCACCACCGAGGCGCTGCAGGACGCGAAGTAAGCCCGCGCCCTGCAGTGAGGGCGCAGGCTTGAAGTCGGCCGTCGCCTTCGACGAAAACGCCCGCCATTTGGCGGGCGTTTTCGTTTGCGCCCGCGTGGCTCGACGACATGTCGGCGTCGATGGCGAGAGTGCGCGGCGAACGCGCGGCCGCAGGCGTTTCAGCTGGCTGCAGTCGGGACTGAAGTCCCTCCCACAAGGGGCCATTCTATGTCGCCTCCTCCTCACGCCCGGACTTCCAATATCCCGTCGCGCGGAGCCACTCCTTGGGCACGTTGAGGCGGCCTTCGACGAACTTGCGCATCATCCGCGCGCGCGCCGATTCGCAGGCGACCCAGTAGAACGCATCGCCGTCCGGGGCTGCGAAATCGCGCAGCGCGTCTTCCAGCAGCTGGCTGCCGAGCACGGGCACGCCGTTGCGCTCCAGCCAGGCGATGCGCACCTGCGCGCGCGACGGCAGCGCCTGCCGGTCGGCGAAGCCGGGGATCTCGATCAACGCGTCCACCTGCGCGCCGGCCGGCAGTTCCTCCAGCCAGCGCCCGATCGCCGGCAGCGCGGTCTCGTCGCCGATCAGCACGTAGGCGTCGTAGTCGGCGGCGGCGACGAACGAGCCGCGCGGGCCGCCGACCACCAGCGCGTCGCCCAGGTTGGCCTGCGCCGCCCAGCGGCAGGCCGGGCCGTCGCCGTGCAGCACGAAATCCAGAGTCAGTTCCCGCGCCGCGGCGTCATAATGGCGCGGGGTGTAGTCGCGCACCGGCGAGGGCGCGGCATCGGCCGGATACACCGGGCCGTTATCGGTCAGCGTCGGCAGCACGAATGCGCCATCGGCGTTGGGGAAGAACAGCTTGACGTGGTCGTCGGGTCCGGCGCTGACGAAGCCGTCCAGCTCCGGGCCGCCGACCACGATGCGGCGCATGTGCGGGGTCAACGGCTGGGTGCGCAGCACCTGCAGGTGGCGGATACGCAGCGGGTGGCGCAGCAGGCGGTTTTCATGGGCATTCATGCGAGAAAGTCCTTGGGGAAAGTGGGGCAGCGCGTTGCGCCGGCAAGCAGGGGGGCGCAGCCACGGTGGCCGCGCGCGGGCAGGGCTCAGTCATCGCCGTCGCGCTCCATGCCATCGGCGGCCTGCATCAGCAGCTGCGCGACGCGTTCGACTTCCGCATCGGTCCAGCGGCCGTGGCGGGCCAGCAGGCCGTGCTTGATCCGGCGCATCGCCTCGCGCACCGGCGCCGGCACGTTGGCGCGGACCAGCGCGCGGGCGCTGTGGTGGGTGCGTTGCACCGCCGCATCCAGCTGCGCGCGCTGCGCCTGCACGAAGGCCAGGCCGTTGGCGGTGATCGCGTAGCGCTTGCGCGCGGCGTCGGCGTCGGCCTGCACCAGGCCTTGCGCTTCCAGCTGCGCCAGGGTCGGGTAGACGGTGCCGGCGCTGGGCGTGTACAGCCCATGGAACAGGTCGGCGACCGCGCGGATCAGCTCGTAGCCGTGGCGCGGCTGGGTCTCGATCATCGCCAGCAGCAGCAGGCGCAGGTCGCCATGGCCGAGCGGGCGCTGGCCGCGCCCGCCGCCGCGGGCATGTGGGCCGCGGCCAGGGCTGTCCTCGTCGAACAGGCGGCGCGGGTGGCGATGGTGGGGGTCGGTGGGGCGGGGCATCGTTTCGATATGTCTAAGTTTTGAGAAACGATATATCGAATCTGGGCGGCGGGCAAGGCCGGTGGTCGGGGGTGTGTCGATGGGGTGAGCAATCGTTCAGCGGCGTGGCCCGGCCGGCAGGATGGATCTTCGGTGTCGTCACCGGTGTCGCCGGTGGCGGCGCGTGTGGTGTGCGGGCGCGTTTTGGTTGGTCGCGTCGCGACTGAAGTCGCTCCCACAACGGCGCTGCACGGCACAGCGCCAGCCGCCCGCAGGGTGACGGCTTTTCTTTCGGCACCACTTCGGACCCTGCGCTTCTTGTGGGAGCGACTTCAATCGCGACGCGGGGTCTGTCGGTCGTCGGCTTCGGAACCTGCCTGTCGGGGCTGAAGCCCCTCCTACAGTGCACCCGGCGGGGCGGTCGCGCACTTTCGGCGGTTGCGTGCCTTTTGTAGCAGCGGCTTCAGCCGCGACGAACCCTCCTCAGCCGCCCTCGCCCTCCTCGAGCACCCGCCGCTGCATCTCGTCCAGGTACTCGTCCAGCTCCTGCACCGAGGTGAAGATCTCGTTCAACGGCACCGCCTTGACCACGTCGAACACCTTGCGGATCTGCGGTTGCGGGTTGACCACCAGCGCGCGGCCGTCGCGTGTGGCCAGCACCTTGCGCGCCTTGAAGATCGAGCGGATGCCGGCGCTGCTGATGTAGTCCAGGTGCGACAGGTCCAGCACCAGGGTGGTGATCTGGGTGGCCAGCAGCGGCGCCAGCGCCTCGTCCAGGGCCTGGTAGGTGTGCGTGTCCAGGCGTCCGCCGAGGGTGATGCGCTGGCGCTTGTCCTGCGCGGGGTCGATCTGCAGGCTCAACGTGGTCATGCGGGGAACTCCTGGGGGGGCGGGGTCGAAGGGCCGCAGCAAGGTGATGCGCACGACGTTGCGGCCGGCATCGTGGCGGTAGTCGATGTGGTCGGCGAGCTGCCGCACCAGGTGCAGGCCGAGGCCGCCGATCGGGCGCTGCGCGATGTCCGCGTCCAGCTCCGGCGGCGGTGCCGCGCGCAGGTCGAAGGCCGGGCCGCTGTCGTGGAATTCCAGCACCAGCGCGCCGGTCTCCACCTGCAAGGTCACTTCCACTGGCGGCTGTTCGCTGGCCAGGTGGCCGTGCGCGAGCGTGTTGCAGGCCAGCTCCTCCACGATCAGCCGGGCCCGGCTCACCTGCTCGCGGGCCACGCCGTGGCGCAGCAGCGCCGCCTCCAGCGTATCGCTCAGCTGCGCCAGCGTGTCCAGCGCCGGCACCATCTGCAATCGCAATTTCATGCCGCGCCCTCCCGCGTCGGGTCCTGGCGCAACCGAATCGCCAGCAAGGTAATGTCGTCGGACTGCGGTGCGGCCCCGGTGAATGCGTGCACATCGGCCAGCACCCGCGCGCACTGCGCCTGCGCATCGATCCCGGGCCGCAGCGCGGCCAGCAGCCGCGCCTCGCCGTACGCCCGGTCCTGCGCATCCATGGCTTCGGTGATGCCGTCGGTATAGCTCAGCAGCGTGGCGCCGGCGGCCAGGCGCCCGCGCACCACCGGATAGCGCGTCTGCGGCTCGATCCCCAGCGGCGGCCCCGATTCCACCGCCAGCAGCTGCGCGCGGCCGTCGGCGCCGAGCAGCACCGGCGGCTCGTGGCCGGCGCTGGACAGCCAGTAGTCGCCGCTGTGCACGTCGATCAGCCCGCACAGCACGGTGGCGAACATGCAGGTCTCGTTGCCCTCGACCATGCGCTGCGAGGCCGCGATCAGGATCGCGTCCGGCCGGTTGTGGCGGCGCGCGGCCACCTCCAGCACTGTCATCGCCCGCGCCATGAACAGCGCCGCCGGCACGCCCTTGTCGGACACGTCGCCGACCACGAACCACAACAGCCCCGGTTCGGTCTCGAAGAACTGGTAGAAATCGCCGCCGACCATCGTCGCCGGCTCCAGCAGCGCATAGGTCTCCAGGTGCTTGTGCGCGCTGTCGAAGGTGCGCCCGTCCGGCAGCATCGCCTGCTGGATGTCGCGCGCGATCGACAGCTCGCTCTGCATCCGCTGCCGCGCCTGCGCCAGCGTGGCGATCTCCTCCAGTTGCAGCTTGATCGAGCCGCGCGCGCGGTCGAAGGCGCGCGCCATCACCCCCACTTCGTCCTGCCGCTCCACGTGGCGCAGCGGGTAGTCGAACTCGCCCTGGCTGAAATGCCCGGCCGAATTGGTCAGGTCCTCGATCGGCCGCGCCAGCCGCGCGGTATAGCGGTGCAGCAGCCACAGCCACAGCAGCAGCGCGCTGCCGCCGCCCAGCCCCACCCACAGCGCGATGCGGTTGAGCCCGGCCACGATGTAGCGTTCGGATACGGTCAGGGCGAAGGTCCAGCCGGTGTCGCCGACCGCCGCGCTCTGGGTCAGGTAGCGCTCGCCGTCGGGCGCGGTGTGGGCGAAGCGCACCGGCGTGTGCGTGGCCACCGCCGCGGCCAGCGGCGACAGGTCCGGCCGCGCGCGCGCCACGTGCGCTTCCAGGGTGCGGCGGAAGCGCAGCGCCGGATCCGGGTGCAGCACGAACAGCCCGTCCGGCGATAGCAGCATCGGCTGCAGCCCGGCGCTGGCCGGCAGCTCGCCGATGATCGCCTGCAGCCGCTTCAGCGGCACGTCCACGCTGACCATGCCGATCGCGCGCGCCTGCGCGCCGTCGCCGGGCAGGCGCAGCGGCAGGTTGTAGGTGGTGAAGTAGTCGCCGCCGGTGGAGGCGTCGCTGTACGGCTCGGACCACCACGGCGCCGACGCCGCCAGCGTGCGCCGGTACCAGGGCATGCTGCGGTAGTCGTAGCCCAGCGCATCGGCCGGCTGCTCGGCCACTTTGCCGTTCGCCCGCCGCAGGTGCCAGGCGAAGCCGCGGTCGTCGCCCTTCAGCGCGCCCGGCTCGATCACCAGCAGCGCTCCGGCGATGTCCGGATCGCCCTCCAGGGTGGCGTGCAGCAGGCTGCGCAGGTTGAACGGCTGGCGCCCGACCGCGGACGCGCCGGCGGCGAGCGTGCGCCCGCTCACCTGCACCGAGCCCAGTGTTGCGTCCAGGCTGCGCGCGGTCTGCTGGGTCAGCCCGGCCACCTCTTCGCGCGCGTTGCGCACCACCACCTGGCGCGCGCCCAGGTAGAACAGCACCGTCAGGCCCAGCAGCAGCGCCACCTGGATCAGGCTGCCCCACAGCACCAGCCGGGTGCGCAGGCTGTGCCGCCAGGCGACCGCGGGAGCGTCCTGCACTGACGATAGGGCGGCGATGGCGGCGCTCCGCGGGAGTCGGCCCCGATCATAAGCGCAGCCGCGTCCCGCCGCGCAGCCGCGCCGCGGGCTGTCCCGGGCCAATGCGACAGTCCGTTCCATACGCTGCCGTACGAGGTCCGGCGGGGCGGTTGCGCTACACTTGGACGCTTCGAAAAACACATGCAATCGCGCGCGTGCGCGCGACCTACGGGAGCGCTATGAACTGGTTGAACGAGGTGCTGCAGAACGATCCGAACCCGACTGAGACCCAGGAGTGGATCGAATCGCTCAAGGCCGTCATCGATGTCGCAGGCCCCGAGCGCGCGCATCAGCTGCTGGAGGACATGGTCGAGCTGACCCGCCGCTCCGGCGCCTACCTGCCGTTCTCGCCGACCACCGAGTACGTCAACACCATCGCGCCCGCCAACGAAGCCAAAAGCCCGGGCGATGCGGCCATCGAGTGGAAGATCCGCTCGATCATCCGCTGGAACGCCATGGCCAGCGTGGTCCGCGCCAACCGCAAGCCGGGCGACCTGGGCGGCCACATCGCCTCCTTCGCCTCCAGCGCCACCCTGTACGACGTGGGCTTCAATCACTTCTGGCGCGCCCCGTCGGACAAGCACCCCGGCGACCTGCTCTACATCCAGGGCCACAGCTCCCCGGGCATCTACGCCCGCGCCTTCCTCGAAGGCCGCATCACCGAGACTCAGCTCGACCACTTCCGCATGGAAGTGGACGGGCAGGGCATTTCCTCCTACCCGCACCCGTGGCTGATGCCGGACTTCTGGCAGACCCCCACCGTGTCGATGGGCCTGGGCCCGCTCAGCGCCATCTACCAGGCGCAGTTCATGAAGTACCTGGAGCACCGCGGCCTGATCGAGAAGTCCGACCGCAAGGTGTGGTGCTTCATCGGCGACGGCGAGTCCGACGAACCCGAGACCCTGGGCGCCATCGCCCTGGCCGGCCGCGAAGGCCTGGACAACCTGATCTTCGTGGTGAACTGCAACCTGCAGCGCCTGGACGGCCCGGTGCGCGGCAACGGCAAGATCATCCAGGAGCTGGAAGGCGTGTTCCGCGGCGGCGGCTGGAACGTGATCAAGCTGCTGTGGGGCGGCTACTGGGACGCGCTGCTGGCGCGCGACACCGACGGCGTGCTGCGCAAGCTGATGATGGAAACCGTCGATGGCGAATACCAGAACTGCAAGGCCTTCGGCGGCGCCTACACCCGCGCCAACTTCTTCGGCAAATACCCGGAGACCGCGGCCATGGTCGCCGGCCTGTCCGACGACGACATCTGGCGCCTGAACCGCGGCGGCCACGACCCGCACAAGGTCTACGCCGCCTACCACCAGGCGGTGAACACCAGGGGCATGCCCACCGTGATCCTGGCCAAGACGGTCAAGGGCTACGGCATGGGCTCCTCGGGCGAATCGCTCAACCCCACCCACCAGACCAAGAAGCTGGACGACGCCGCCGTGCGCGCGTTCCGCGACCGCTTCAACATCCCGCTCAGCGACAAGCAGCTGGCCGACGCCGAGCAGGTGCCGTTCTACCACCCCGGCCCGGATTCGCCGGAAGTGCAGTACCTGCAGGAACGCCGCGCCGCGCTCGGCGGCCACCTGCCGCAGCGCCGGCGCAAGGCCGACCAGTCCTTCGACGTGCCCGGCCTGGACAAGTACGAGCGCCTGCTCAAGTCCAGCGGCGAGCGCAGCTACTCCACCACCATGGCCTTCGTGCAGAGCCTCAACATCGCCTTGCGCGACAAGGACCTGGGTCCGCGCATCGTGCCGATCGTGGCCGACGAAGCGCGCACCTTCGGCATGGAAGGCATGTTCCGCCAGATCGGCATCTACGCCCCGTTCGGCCAGAAGTACAAGCCGGTGGACGCCGACCAGCTGATGTTCTACCGCGAGGACCAGTCCGGCCAGGTGCTGCAGCAGGGTATCAGCGAGCCGGGCGCGATCTCCTCGTGGATGGCCGCCGGCACCAGCTACTCGGTCAGCAACGTGCCGATGCTGCCGTTCTACATCTACTACTCCATGTTCGGCTTCCAGCGCGTGGGCGACATCGCCTGGCAGGCGGCGGACATGCGCACCCGCGGCTTCCTGCTCGGCGGCACCGCCGGCCGCACCACGCTCAACGGCGAAGGCCTGCAGCACGAAGACGGCTTCAGCCAGGTCATCGCCGGCTCGATCCCGAACGTGCGCAGCTACGACCCCACCTTCGGCTTTGAGGTCACCGTGGTCATGCAGTACGGCATGAAGCGGATGATGCAGGAGCAGGTGGACGAGTACTACTACATCACCTTGATGAACGAAAACTACACCCACCCGGAAATGCCGGCCGGTGCAGAGGTCGGCATCATCAAGGGCATGTACCTGCTGCAGGACGCTGGCAAGCCCAAGAAGGGCGAACTGCGCGTGCAGCTGCTGGGCTCGGGCACCATCCTGCGCGAAGCCATCGCCGCCGCCGCACTGCTGGACAAGGACTTCGGCGTCACCGCCGACATCTGGTCCTGCCCCAGCTTCAACGAACTGCGCCGCGACGGCTTCGACGCCGAGCGCTGGAACCGCCTGCATCCGGAAGGCGAGCAGCGCAAGCCCTACGTGACCCAACTGCTGGAAACCCGCCAGGGCCCGGCCATCGCCGCCACCGACTACGTGCGCGCCTTCGCCGACCAGATCCGCGCCTTCGTGCCGACCCACTACACCGTGCTGGGCACCGACGGCTTCGGCCGCTCCGACACCCGCGCCAACCTGCGCCGCTTCTTCGAGGTGGACCGGTACTCCATCGCGCACGCGGCGATCGCGGCGCTGGCGAAGGAGGGGAAGATGACCGGGAAGGATGTGGCGCGGGCGATCAAGCAGTACAGGATCGATCCGGAGAAGGCGAATCCGGTTGGGGTGTAACCGACCCGCCAGGCAATCACGCTCTGCCCCGCTCCTGCCACGCGGGAGAGGGTTGCCGCAGCGGAAGAGGGCGCTCTTCCCCTGACCGGCCAGCATTCGCAAGGACCGCGAACATGCCCCCGAAAATCCGCGACGTGCTGCAACAACTCAAGGACGCAGGCTGGCAGCAAGTTGGCCAGACCGGCAGCCGCCAGTTCAAGCATCCTGTCTACCCCGGCCGCGTGACAGTGGCCGGCAGGCCGAGCGATGATGTGGCTCCCGGCACCGTCAACAGCATCCTGAAACAGGCCGGCCTGAAGAGGTCATCGCCATGCGCTACGCCGTCGTCATCGAGCAAGCGGGTAACAACTACTCCGCGTACGTGCCGGATCTGCCGGGGTGCGTGGCGACCGGCGCGACGACTGCGGAGGTGGAAGGGTTGATCCGCGAAGCGATCGAGCTGCATCTGGCGGGCATGCGCGAGGATGGCGAGGCGATTCCGCTGCCGTCGAGTCAGGTTGAGTATGTGGATGTGGCGGCTTGATCTGGGGGAGAGGGGACTGCTGTGGTGTCTGTCCCGGCATGGTCCGACGCCGTTGCCGCTGTCACGGCCGAGGGTCCGAGGCGATCCGGAACCGCTCCTGCAAGAAGCGGCGACGGACGCAGGCGTTCAATGGATCCGGTAGACCCGCGCCTTCGGCAGGTCTTCGTCCACCTGCAGGAACCAGCGTCCGGCGATGCCGGGCACGACCTTGATCGCTGGCGAGGCCAGCGCGGTGCGCAGGGTCATGTTGCCCTTGAGCACCTTCCACTGCTGGCCATTGTCCAGCACGAACACGCTACCCGGCGCCCAGCCGGCGACGTCGCCCTGCACGCGGGCGCTGATCGGGCCATCGTCCAGGCCGATCAGCATGCCCTGCTCGGCCTGGGAGTCGCCCGCGGCGCGGCCCGCGACCGCAGGCGCCGCCGCGGGCCGCGCCGGAGCCTGCGCCGCTGTGCGCGCATCGGTGGCGCGCAGCAGGCGATTGAGCGTGGCCAGCTGGGCCGGGGTCAGCCCGACCTCGTGCAACTGCTCTGCGCTCAACCGGCGCTCGATCTCCACATACCCCGACTGCGCCAGCGCTGCCGGTGCCGCCAGGGCGCACGCCAGCGCCAGCACTACGTATTTCATCGTTCGATCCTGCCGCGTTTGCGGATGAGAAAGGCCACGCGGCCCGATGGGACCGGCTCCCCGGTTCGCGGAGTGTGGGTCAAGCCGGTGACCGCCGGATGACAGACCACCCCGGGGCGCCCCGGCGTGCACGCCGCCTGCCGCGATTGGGTCTACGATGCGCGGGGTTCGCCGGCGCCGCCCGGCGGGCGCCGCTGGCTGCCTGCGCCGGCGGTGTCTCTTTACCGTTCTGTCTTGAGGTCCCCGATGAAACTAGAGGTGCTGTTCGACCAGCTGCACACCCTGCCGACCATCCCCAAGGTGGCGCAGGAGCTGATCCTGCAATTCGACAATCCCACCACCAGCCTGGACAGCGTGGCCCGCAGCATCCAGCGCGACCCGGTAATCGCGGCCAAGGTGCTGCGCCTGGCCAACTCGGCGCGGTTCCGCGGCGCGCGCGATTCGACCAGCGTCGAGGATGCCGCGCTGCGCCTGGGCTTCAACACCTTGCGCACGCTGGTGCTGGCCTCCTCGATGACCGACGCGTTCCATGCGCCGGCCCATTTCGACCTGCGCGCGTTCTGGCTGCACAGCTTCGAGGTCGCCGGCATCTGCCGGCTGCTGGCCAGGCAGAAGGGCCTGGATGCGGAAACCGCGTTCACCTGCGGAATGATGCACAACATCGGCGAGCTGCTGATCCAGACCGGCGCGCCGGACTATGCGGCGCAGCTGCATCCGGATGCGTCCTCCAGCGGCCGCGCCGCCGAGGAGACCGTGCAACTGGGCTTCGGCTACCCGGAAGTGGGTGCCGAGCTGGCGCGGCGCTGGCATCTGCCGGCGGTGATCCAGACCGCGATCGCCTACCAGGCGCGGCCGCTGCAGGCGCCGGAAGGCCAGCCGATGCCGCGCGTGGTGGCGCAGGCGGCGCTGGTCGCCGATGCGCTGGAGCGTTTCGACGGCGCCACCCCGGAAGCGCGGCAGGCGGTCAGCGGCCCGCTACTGGACGACGTGGACCTGGACGCGCTGTTCGCCGCGCTGCCGGACGTGATCGAGGCCGACCGCGCGTTCACCGAACTGCTGCGCTGAGCGCATTCGCTGCAGATGATGTCGCGCGTGGGAGCGCTTCCTGCTGACCCCAGCTCATCAGGCGCGACGGGTTGTATCGGGAGTGCCCGTCGCGACTGAAGTCGCTCCCACAGTGCACCCGGCCGGTTCGCCGCAAGTCCCTGTGGGAGCGATGCTGGGTGGCCTCGGGCCATCGGTTGCGACGAACGCAGCGGTGTAGTTTCCGGCTTCGGGTGCCGCCGGGGGCCGAAGCCTCTCCCGCCCGATTTCGCCGACGTGGACACCCGCATCGAAAATGCGCTACGCGCCCGCCGCCCCGGCCCGCAGCGCGCCGACCACGCTCGGCCACAGCTCCGACACGGTCGGATGGATCGGCACTGCCCATTGTAGGGTCTCGAACGGCTGCCCGGCGTTGATCAGGTCGAGCACGCCGTGGATGGCCTCGTCGCCGTTGATGCCGAGGATCGCCGCACCGAGGATGCGGTGGGTCTGCGCGTCGGCCACCAGCTTCATGAAGCCGGCGGTCTCGCCGTTCTCGCGCGCACGCCCGACCTGGGTCATCGGCCGCTTGGCGAACAGCAGCGGACGGCCGCTGGCGCGCGCCTGCGCCTCGGTCATGCCGACCCGGCCCAGCGGCGGATCGGTGTACAGCGCGTAGCCGGGCACGCGCTGCGACACCCGGCGCTGGCCGCCGTCGAGCAGGTTGGCGGCGACGATCTCGTAGTCGTTGTAGGCGGTATGGGTGAACGCGCCGCGGCCGTTGCAGTCGCCCAGCGCCCACACCCCGGCGGCGCTGGTCGCCAGTTGCTCGTCCACGGCGATGTAGCCGCGGGCGTCGGTGGCGATGCCGGCCTGCTCCAGGCCCAGGTCGTCGGTATTGGGCTGCCGCCCCATCGCCAGCAGCACATGGCTGGCGACCACGTCCGGCGCGCCTTCATGGCAATCCACCTGCACCACCACGCCCTGCGCATGCGGTGCGAACGCGATGCACTGTGCGTGGGTGCGCACCGCCACGCCCTCGCCTTCCAGCACGCTGCGGATGCAGTCGGACACGTCCTCGTCCTCGCGCGCGAGCAGCCGCGGCTGCTGCTCGACGACCGTCACCTGCGCGCCGAGGCGGCGGAAGATCTGCGCGAATTCCAGGCCGATGTAGCTGCCGCCGATCACCGCCAGGTGCCGCGGCACCTCGCGCAGCTGCAGGATCGAGGTGTTGGTCAGATAGTCGATCCGCTCCACGCCCGGCAGCGCCGGCACGTGCGCCCGCCCGCCGACGTTGAGGAAGATCTTCGGCGCGGTGATGCACTCCTCGCCCACGCGCAGCCGCTGCGGCGCCTCGAAGTGGGCGTGGCCGCGCAACAGGGTCAGTCCGCGCATGCCGCCCAGCCACTGCTCCAGGTTGTCGCGCGCACTGTGCGTGACCGCATGCGCGCGCGCCATCGCCCGCGCGATGTCGATGCCGACCTCCCCCTGCAGCTGCACGCCGTAGTCGGCGGCGCGCCGCGCCAGGTGCGCCACGCGCGCGCTGGCGACCAGGGTCTTGGTCGGCATGCAGCCGGTGTTGACGCAGGTGCCGCCGAGCAGCTGGCGTTCGACCAGCGCCACCTGCATGCCGGCCGCGACCAGGCGCGCGGCCAGCGACGGACCGGCCTGGCCGGCGCCGACCACGATCGCATCGAACGCGCGGCTCATCGCAGCAGCGCCATCGCCAGCACGCCCAGCGCGATCGCCGCCGCGTCCTCGAGCAACGCGGCCGGCAGGTCGCGGCCGAAACGCTGCGCCAGCGCCGCACGTGCCGCGGCACCGCCGAAGGTGCCAAGCACCGCGCCGAGCGCGCCGGCGACCATGGCTGCCACCCACAGCCCGGCGGCCATGCCCAGCGCCGCGCCGCACAGGCCGCCGCTGGCGATGCGCGTGCCGAACTGCAGCGGCACCTTGCGGCTGGGCGTGCCCGGCAACTGGTCGGTGACGAGTTCGCCGATGGCCAGCAGCGAGACGATCCACGGCGTGAAGCGCCAGCCCAGGAACGCCAAAGGCGTGCCGACCAGCGGCAGCACACCCAGGCTGGCGGCCCAGCCGACCACGGCCGGCGCAGTCATCGCGCGCAGGCCAGCGACGATCCCGATCAACAGCGCGACGACGAGCAGGCTCATGACGGCGACTCCGACAGGTGGCGAAGCGAAACCCGGGACTCCCTGGCACGCGGCGCGCTGTACGCCGCGCGGCAGGTGCCTTTGAGTATAGGCAGCGCGGCGCGGCACCCGCCACGCAGGGCAGATTTGCGCACGCGCATGCAATGCGGGGCAGCAGCGCCTGGCTGGCTTCGCACGCCTGGCCGCCTTGGCCGTCTCGTCTGGCTGGGCCGGTTGCGCGACGCCGGCATGCAGAAGAGATGATGCAAGACCCGCGCATGGATCCGGCGCAGAACCCGATGCCGTTCGACGGCAAGCGCATGGTCTACGGCGGCTACGTGCCGCTGCTGGCGCTGACGAAATAGGCGCGGCCGTCATCGCGCAGGCGCGACCGGCACGCCATGCCGGCCGCGCCCACGCCGCGCGGCGGACACCCCGCCGCGCGGCAGGCGCTCAGAACCTGTAGTTGAAGCTCAGCGTCGCATTGCGCCCGGCGGCGTAGTACAGGTTGCTGTATTCGTCGAGCACGAAATACTTGCGATCCAGCAGGTTGCTCGCATTGACCTGCAGCGAGGCCTGCGCAGTGAAGGCGTAGCGCGCCATCGCGCTGAGCAAGGTCACCGAGGCCTGATCCACACGCTGCGGACCGCTGGGTCCGTCCACCGCGGCATGGCTGGCGGACTGCCAGTTGACGCCGCCGCCCACGCTGAGCCGGTTCCAGGCACCGGGCAGCCGGTAGGTGGTGAACAGGCGCACCAGCGTGCGCGGCAGCGCGGTGCGCAGGTCGGCGCCGTCCGCGCCCTCCAGTTCGAAATGCGACCAGCCGAACGCCGCATTCCAGTCTTCGCTCAGCTCGCCCGACGCTTCCAGCTCGAAGCCGCGCGAGCGGGTGCCGTCCACCGCGACGTAGGCCTGGGTCAGGCCATCGGGCAGGGTCTGGCCGACATCGGCCTCGGCCACGTTGTCCTGGCGGGTATCGAACAGCACCAGCGCGGTATTGAGGCGGCCGTCGAGATGGCGGCCCTTGAGGCCGATCTCGCGGCTGCTGCCGAGCACCGGATCGAGGAAGCTGCCGTCGCTGCGGCGATTGTCCTGCGGGTTGAAGATCTCGGTGTAGCTGACGAATGCCGAATACACCGGGGTGATCGCGTAGATCAGCCCGGCGTAGGGCACGGTCTTGCGGTGGTCGTGGCGGAACACGCCGCTGTACAGGTCGTCGGTGGCGTTCTTCCAGCGGCTGTAGCGGGCGCCGGCGACCAGCGTCAACGGCGCGGCCAGCGACAGGCGCACGGCGGCGTACGCGCCCTGCTGGTCGGTGCGGATGTCGGTGGCCTGGTCGGCGTCGGCCGCGAACTGCGGAGACGGATAGTCGCCGTTCCACTGCAGGAAATCGCCGACCGGCGCCAGCGCCTCGGTGGCGTTGACCCACGACCGCTTGGTGTAGCGCGAACCGCTCAGGCCCAGCACCAGCTCGTGCTCGCGGCCCCAGGCCTGGAACGGCCCGGACGCATACACATCGAGCATGTTCTGGCGGCCGCGGTCGCGGCTGCGGTAGGCGGACGGATCCAGCGTTTCGCCGGTGACGCGGTTCGGGAACCCATAGACGTAGAACAGCGCCATGTCGCCTTCAGTGGCGCGATGGCTGGCCATTGCCCGCAGCAGCCAGCCATTGCCGAACGGGTGCTTGAGATCGGCGAAGGCGGTGGCGGTGGTGGTGTTCCAGTAGGTCCAGTCCGCGGCGCTGCTGAAGCCGCGCGGCCACTCCAGGAAGCTGCCATCGTCGTAGAACACCGGGTAGCTGCCCCAGGTCACGCCCTTGGGCCGGTTCTTCTGATAGTCGTAGCCCACGCTCAGCGTGGTGGTGGCGCCGAGGTCGGCATCGACCACGCCGTACAGCACGGTCTTCTTCTTGCTGTAGCGGTCCAGGTAGGAATCGCCCTGTTCGTAGGCGCCGACCAGGCGGCCGCGCACGCTGCCGTCGGCCGCCAGCGGCGCGGCGACATCGGCGCTGCCGCGCAGGGTGTCCCACGACCCCGCGCTCAGCGACGCGTCGGCCTGCAGCGTGCGGCTGTCGGCGCGCTTGCGCACGAAGTTGATCGTCGCCGACGGGCTGCCGGCGCCGCTGAGCAGGCCGCTGGCGCCGCGCAGCACCTCGATGCGCTCGTAGATGGCCGTATCCAGGCTGGCATCGGCGGACCCGGAATTGACCCCCGGTGCGACCGGCACGCCGTCGTAGGCCATGTTCTCGACCAGGAAGCCGCGCGCATAGAACAGCACGCGTTCGCTGTCGTAGGCGTTGGAGGACACCCCGGTGACGTTGTCGAGCACCTCGCGCACCGAGGTCAGGTGCTGATCCTCGATCCGCTGCGCGGTGACGATGCTGACCGACTGCGGCGTCTGCTGCGGGGTCAGCGCCAGGCGCGTCGCCGCCGCGGTTTGTTCGACCGTATAGGAATGCGCGCGTTCGGCCTTGACGTTGATCGCATCCAGCGTGGTCGGATCGTCGGCGGCGTCCGGCTGCGCCGCGGCCGGAAGCGCGATGCACAAGCCGGCCGACAGCACGCTCAAACGCACGGCAGCGGCGCGAAGATGGAAAGCGGACATGGAAAACCCCCTGGATGTAGTGAGACACAGGCAGGCGGCCTATGCGGATTCTCACGACTGGGGCTGGCGCTGGAACACGGCTTGCGCGTCGTCAAGTCTGCAAAGTCTACCCGAGCGCCGCCGCCGGGACGAGGGTGCCGCGCGCCCGCGGCAAGCGCCGCTTGCGACCGACCGATGCCGCCACACCCGCAGCGTGCCCGGTCGGACCGGGCGCATTGCCTGGCGTCGCTGCACGCAACCGCTCAGAGAATCGTGCAGAAGCCGGCGTAGTGATCGACGGAGTAATAGCGCTTGTCGATGATCGACTTCTTGGCGCCGCCAGTGACCAGGAACACCAGCCGATAGGTGCCGGCCGCGCCGCCGGGATCGCGCCGCGCCTTGCCCTCGCAGTAGGTCTGGCCATGGCCGGCCTGGGGCAGGCGCCGCTCGCTATTGCCGAACACCTGCACATCGACGGCGCCAGCGCCGCAGGCGCCGATCGGATTGGGCATCGTGACGCAATAGGCCATGTCGCGCGCGGCCTCGGCGCATAGGTGGGCAGCACGCCGCAGCCCGGCGGGGCTTTCTGCGCCTGCGCAGCCGACAGGGCGAGGACGGCAAGCAGCGTGAATCTGATCGAGGGAGACATGGACGACTCCTTGGGGACGGAGGGATGGAGCGCCGCCGATGCGAACAGCGCGCAGGCCGCGTCTCGGACTATGCGAAGAATGCCTCCAGCCCCCATCGGCGAATACCTGATCTAGCGGTGCGGCCGCCGTGTGCGGTTCAAGCGCGCATGGCGCCAGGCACCGCTGCAGGTGCGGGCATGCCGCCGTGGCGTTGCCGGCAGGTGCCGGGCGCGGCAGCGTCGGCTACCATCGACGGCGCCGGCCGCGCACCGAAGCCGGCGCTCGTCTCTCTGCGCACCCGACCGCCCCCGCCGCCGCTTTCGTTAGCCATGAACCACGCCGCCTCGTCTCGCCTTGCAGCCGGCACTGTCCTCGCCCCCCTGCGCGTGGCCGCCAAGCTCGCCGCATGGGTCCTGATCAGCGTGCCGCTGCTGCCGCTGCAATGGCTGCTGATGCGCTTCACCCGCGGACGCGGCGCCTTCGTGCTGCCGCGGTTGTGGTTCGCCTGCCTGCGCACGTTGATGGGCATCCGCGTCGAGCGCGTCGGCGTCCCGCGCCGCGGCGGCGGCACCCTGTTCGTCGGCAACCACATCTCGCACTTCGACATCGTGGTGCTGGGCAGCCTGCTGCGCGCGCGCTTCATCGCCAAGAACGACATGGAGCGCTGGCCCGGGATGCGCCATCTCGGCGCCCTGGCGCAGACCCTGTTCATCAGCCGCCGCCGGATCGACGCGGCCAACGTGGCGGCGGGCGTCGCCGCGCAGATCCGCCCCGACCACGACGTGGTGCTGTTCGCCGAAGGCACCACCTCCTCCGGCGAGCACGTCGCCGCGTTCAAGTCGAGCCTGTTCTCGCTGTTCCTGGGCGGCGACACCAACGCCCGGCCATGGACGCTGCAGCCGTTCACCCTGGAGCTGCTGTCCGTCGACGGCCGGCCCCTGGCGCACGGCGGCGAGCGCGACGCCTATGCGTTCTACGGCGCGATGCAGGCCGGCGCCCACGCCATGCGCTTTCTGGGCATGTCCGGCGCCGTGTTGCGGGTGACCTTCCACGCGCCGATCGCGATCGCGCCCGGCACGCAGCGCAAGGCGCTGGCGCAACAGGTGCATGCGGTCGTGGCCGCCGTGCTCGCTGCCCCCCAGGGCGCCGGATCGGCGTAGGCGCGATTCGGCCAGGCCTGCGCGCGCCGTTTCGTATCATGCAGATGGCATTGGGATTTTCTAGCCTGTCTCCACCGCAGGTGGCCGGCGCCGCCAAGGAATCTCGCCATCGACCTCCTGTTGCGAAGCGTATGTTGAGGTCCATGGCGGTGCAACTGATGATGCGGGCCCACGCGGCATGCAGCGGCGTGCAAGAAGGAGCGTTTGCCGGTCTCGCGTGCGGCGCTGTATGAGAAGGTCAGCCGGACCGAGCCGGAGGTCATGCGCGCGTTGCTCCGAAGAGGTTGCTGGCCGAGCAGCGCATGCACGTGGCGCGCAGTTACGGCGCGTCCAGCCAGGCAAGCCGAACCAAAACGCTTATGCCGAATCGTTCGACGGCCGGCGGCGAGACGAAGGATCCGACCGCAACGCCGCCGGCTCGCCGCGATCCAGCTGCCGGTAGCCGATCGCTTCGGTCAGGTGTGCGGTGGCGATCGCGTCGCTGCCGTCCAGGTCGGCGATGGTGCGCGCCACGCGCAGGATGCGGTGCAAGGAGCGCGCCGACAGCCGCAGGTGGTCGATGGCGCGTTCCAGCAGCGCTTCGTCGCGTGGGTGCAGGCGGCAGTCGCGCAAGGTCTGGCTGTGGCCGAGCTGGCCGTTGGGGCAGCCGGCGCGCGCCAGCTGGCGTTGCCGTGCCTGCTCCACCCGCGCGCGCACCGCGGCGCTGCTCTCGCCGGGCGCGGCATCGGCGCGCAGCGCCTGCGGCGGCAGCCGCGGCACGTCCACATGCAGGTCGATGCGATCCAGCAAGGGGCCGGAGATGCGCGCGCGATAGCGGCGGATGCCGTCGTCGCCGCAGCGGCAGCGGCCGCTGGCATCGCCGGCCCAGCCGCAGGGGCAGGGATTCATCGCCGCGACCAACTGGAAGCGGGCCGGGAAATCGACACTGCGTGCGGCGCGCGACACGGTGACCTGGCCCGATTCCAGCGGCTCGCGCAGCACCTCCAGCGCATGCCGGTTCCACTCCGGCAGTTCGTCCAGGAACAGCACGCCGCGATGCGCCAGCGAGATTTCGCCCGGGCGTGGATGGGTGCCGCCGCCGACCAGCGACACCGCGCTGGCGGTGTGGTGCGGGGATCGGTAGGGGCGTTGTCGCCAGCGCGCCGGGTCCAGGCCGCGGCCGCTGACCGAGGCGATCGCCGCCGCTTCCAGCGCCTCCGCCTCGCTGGCCTCGGGCAGGATCCCGGGCAGGCGCGAGGCCAGCAGGGTCTTGCCGCAGCCCGGGCTGCCGATCAACAACAGGTGGTGATGACCGGCCGCCGCGATCTCCAGCGCACGCCGCGCCTGCGCCTGCCCGCGCACGTCGCTCAGGTCGGGAAACGGCGTGGGCGCGGCCGGCAGGGCTTCGGCGGCGGGCAAGGTCTTGGTGCCGTTCAACAGCGCGCAGACTTCGAGCAGGGTGCGCGCGGTGAACGCCTGCACGTGCTGCGCCAGCGCCGCTTCGGGACCGTTGCCGGCCGGCACGATCAGCGTGCGCCCGGCTTGGGCGGCGGCCAGCGCCGCCGGCAGCACCCCGTCCACGGCACGCAGCTCGCCGGTCAAGGCCAGCTCGCCGAGGAATTCGTAGTTGCCCAGCGCCTGCGGGTCGAGTTGCCCGGCGGCGGCGAGGATGCCCAGCGCGATCGGCAGGTCGAAGCGGCCGCCTTCCTTGGGCAGGTCGGCCGGAGCCAGGTTGACGGTGATGCGCCGCGCCGGGAACTCGTATTGCGCGCACAGGATGGCGGCGCGCACGCGATCGCGCGATTCGCGCACCGCGGCCTCGGGCAGGCCGACGATCTGCGTCGCCGGCAGTCCGCCGGACAGATGGACCTCGACCCGAACCGGAGGCGCAAGCACCCCCGCGCGGGCACGGCTGTGCACCAGCGCCAGGCTCATGGTGGCGGGTGGATCAGGCTTGCGCGGACGGCGCGTCGCCGCTGCGCGCGGCTTCCAGCGCGGCGACGCTGCGTTCCAGCGCTTCCAGCTTCTCGCGGGTGCGCAGCAGTACCGCGCGCTGCACGTCGAACTCTTCGCGGGTGACCAGGTCGAGCTTGCCCAGTCCGGCCTGCAGCGCGCTCTTGAAGGTGCTCTGCAGTTCGTCGCGGGATTCGCGCAGGCCTGGCGGCATCAGGTCGCTGAGGCGGCGGGCGAGGTCGTCGAGGTGGTTGAGGTCGATCATGGCGATGCTCCGGCAGGTGACGCCAGACTGCGGCACCCTGCGATTCGGGGCCATCGGGATCGGGCGCGGCGCGCTGTCGGAAAATTCCGGCGATGGGGCGCGCGGCCATTTGAACCCGGCGGCCGGGCATCGCGCAACCGCGCTATCCTGAGGCCATTGCGATTGGAGAAAGCCGCATGAAGATGATCATGGCCGTGATCAAGCCGTTCAAGCTCGACGATGTGCGCGAAGCGCTCGCCGCGCAGGGCGTGGCCGGCATCACCGTCACCGAGGTCAAGGGTTTCGGCCGCCAGAAGGGCCACACCGAGCTGTACCGCGGCGCCGAGTACGTGGTCGATTTCCTGCCCAAGGTGAAGCTGGAAGTGGCGGTCACCGAAGACCAGGTCGAACGCGTGCTCGAGGCGATCGTCAAGGCCGCCGGTACCGGCAAGATCGGCGACGGCAAGGTGTTCGTCTACGACCTGGGCACGGTGGTGCGGATCCGCACCGGCGAACTGGATGCGGACGCGCTGTAGGGCACGCGCCGCGCTGCGCGGCGGCCTCGGCGCCGGTGCTGGCCGGCTGCGGCGGCGGACGCGCTGACGCGCTCCCACCCCTGGCTCACTCGCCCAGCGCCTCGGCCACGAACGGCGGCAGCAGCTGGGTGCCGGTGTGCAGGTGCGCGCTGTAGTAGCGGGTGGCGAACGGCTTGGCCGCCGCGTCGGCCTGGCGGAAATCGAAGCCGCCGTGCTTGCGCGCCAGGGTCACGCTCCACCAGCCGGTCGGGTAGCACGGCTGCGGGAACGGCACGGTGTGGAAGCTGGCGAAGCCGGCCTTGCCCATCTCGGCGCGCATTTCCTTGATCAGGTCCAGCAGCGCCAGCGGCGATTCGGACTGCTGCACCAGGATCCCGTCGTCCTTCAGCGCCTTGCAGCAGCTGGCGTAGAACGCCTTGTTGAACAGGCCTTCGGCCGGGCCGACCGGATCGGTGGAATCGACGATGACGATGTCCACGCTGCCGGCCGGGCAGTTGGCCATGTAGGCGATGCCGTCGTCGAACAGCAGCTCGGCGCGCGGATCGGCGTTGGAGTCGCACAGTTCCGGGAAGTACTTCTCGGCCATGCGCGTGACCTGCTCGTCGATGTCGCACTGGGTGGCGCGCTCCACGCCCGGGTGCTTGAGCACCTCGCGCAGGGTGCCGCAGTCGCCGCCGCCGATGATCACCACGCGCTTGGGCGCGGCGTGGGTGAACAGCGCCGGATGGCTGATCATCTCGTGGTAGAAGAAGTTGTCGCGCGTGGTCAGCATCACCGCGCCATCGATCACCATCAGCTTGCCCCAGTCGGTGGTGTCGTAGATCTCGATCTTCTGGAACGGCGACTGCACCTCGTCCAGCTTGCCGGTGATGCGATAGCCGATGGCCGAGCCGGTGGGCTGGAAGTGTTCGATGTACCAGTTGTCGTTGGCGCTCATGCAGGAGATTCCTAGGAAAGCAAGAAAGAAGACGGACTCATCCTTCTCCCGGCGGGAGAAGGTGGCGCGAAGCGCCGGATGAGGGTGGGGCGCAGCCTCGTGCAGTCAGACCGCACGTTGCCAGACCCAAATCCTTCGCCGGATGAGGGTAGGGCGCAGCCTCGTGCAAGCAAATCAAGCGACGCCAGGCCCAAGGCCGGCGCGGATTGTAACGGAGCCCACGCGTAGCAGGCGTTACAATCCACGCCCTTTTCCCCGCCGAGCCGCCACGATGAGCGACTGGTCCCTCGACCAAGCCCGCAAGACCTATTCGATCCCGCATTGGGCCGATGGGTATTTCGACGTGGATGCGGCCGGCCGGGTGGTCGTCCGCCCGCAGGGCGCCGACGGCGTGGCGATCGTGCTGCCCGAGGTGGTGGATGCCGCGCGCGCGGCCGGCGCCAAGCTGCCGATGCTGGTGCGCTTCCCGGACATCCTCGGCGAGCGCCTGGGCAAGCTGCAGGCCGCCTTCGCCCAGGCCCAGGCCGACTGGGACTACGCCGGCGGCTACACCGCGGTGTACCCGATCAAGGTCAACCAGCACCGCGGCGTGGCCGGTACGCTGGCCGCGCACCACGGCGAGGGCTTCGGCCTGGAGGCGGGCAGCAAGCCGGAACTGATGGCGGTGCTGGCGTTGTCGCGGCCGGGCGGGCTGATCGTGTGCAACGGCTACAAGGACCGCGAATACATCCGCCTGGCGCTGATCGGGCGCAAGCTGGGGCTGCAGACCTTCATCGTCATCGAGAAGCCCTCGGAGCTGAAGCTGGTGCTGGAGGAGGCGCGCGCGCTGGACGTCAAGCCGGGCCTGGGCGTGCGCATGCGCCTGGCCTCGCTGGGCGCGGGCAAGTGGCAGAACAGCGGCGGCGACAAGGCCAAGTTCGGGCTGTCGCCGCGGCAGGTGCTGGACCTGTGGAAGACGCTGCGTGACACCGAGTACGCCGAGTTGCTGAACCTGCTGCACTTCCACATGGGCTCGCAGATCTCCAACGTGCGCGACATCGCCAACGGCATGCGCGAGGCCACCCGCTACTTCGTCGAGCTGTCCAAGCTGGGCGCGAAGATCAGCCACGTCGATGTCGGCGGCGGCCTGGGCATCGACTACGAAGGCACCCGTTCGCGCAGCTACTGCTCGATCAACTATGGCCTGCATGCCTACGCCAGCAACATCGTGCAGCCACTGGCCGAGGCCTGCGAGCAGTACGGGCTGGCGCCGCCGCGGATCGTCACCGAATGCGGCCGCGCGATGACCGCGCACCATGCGGTACTGATCGCCAACGTCTCGGAAGTGGAGCAGGCGCCGGAAGGGCGCGTGCCCGACGCGCATGCCGACGAGCCGGCGGCGATCCGCCATCTGCGCGAGATCCACGACGAACTGGACGTGCGCCCGGCAGTGGAGCTGTTCCAGGAAGCGCAGCATTTCCATGCCGAAGGCCTGTCCAGCTACGCGCTGGGCCAGATCGACCTGCCGCAGCGCGCGCGCATCGACGACCTGTTCTACGCCATCGCGCACGGCGTGCGTGCGCGCCTGAGCCATGAGGAAAAGAGCCACCGCCCGGTGCTGGACGAACTCAACGAGCGGCTGGTGGACAAGTACTTCGTCAACTTCAGCGTGTTCGAATCGATCCCCGACGTGTGGGCGATCGACCAGGTGTTCCCGATCGTGCCGATCGAGCGCCTGAACGAGGCGCCGCTGCGGCGCGGGGTGATCTGCGACATGACCTGCGACTCCGACGGCATGGTCAAGACCTACGTCGAGAACGAAAGCCTGGACAGCTCGCTGCCGCTGCACGAACTGCGCCCGGGCGAGAGCTACCGGATCGGCTTCTTCCTGGTCGGTGCCTACCAGGAGATCCTCGGCGACATCCACAACCTGTTCGGCGACACCGACGCGATCGAAGTCAGCGCCGATGGCGACGGCTACCGCATCGCCCAGCAGCGCCGCGGCGACACCACCGACGTGATGCTGGATTACGTGGGCTACGCACTGGCCGACCTGCGCGCGGCCTACGCCGAGCGCGTGGCCGCCGCGCAACTGCCGGCGGAGCAGGCGCAGGCCTTGTCGGCGGCGCTGGAGGCGGGGCTGACCGGCTACACCTATCTGTCGGACGAACCGCTGGGCTGAATCCCGCATGCGCTCCCTCGCCAGTGGGCGAGGAGCGCGCCCCCCGGTTACGTGTCGCGCGGCGTTGTCGAACGCATGCAGGAAGGTATCGAGCGCGACCCTTGCTCCAGCGCATTCCGCGCAGACGCGACGCTCCTTGTCTTCATCGCGGCGCCTCTCGCGTTCGCCGCCGCGGATGGACGCGCGCTGGCACCGGCCCATAAACTGAGCGCCCCTGCCATCACTCCCCGATGCGATGCGCTACCCCGGACTGGACCTGCTGCGCGCGCTGGCGATCGTGTGGGTGATGCTGTTCCACTCGTTCGTGGTCGGCGGCCTGGGGCCGGACTGGGCCTGGTTGTCGCGCTATGGCTGGATGGGTGTGGACCTGTTCTTCGTGCTCAGCGGCTTCCTGATCGGCGGCCAGGTGCTGGCGCCACTGGCGCGCGGCGCGCCGCTGCGTTACGGCGATTTCTACCTGCGCCGCGCGTTCCGCATCCTGCCGGCCTTCGCCGTGGTGCTGGCGCTGTACCTGGCCTGGCCCGGTTTCCGCGAAGCGCCAGGCATCGCGCCGTGGTGGATGTTCGCCAGCTTCACCTTGAACCTGGGCATCGACTACGCCAACCAGCAGGCGTTCTCGCATGCCTGGTCGCTGTGCGTGGAGGAGCATTTCTACCTGGTGTTTCCGCTGCTGGCGGCGCTGGCGATGCGGCGGCCGTCGGCGCCGCGTTTCGTTGCGCTATGCAGCGCCGTGGTGCTGGCCGGGATCGCGCTGCGCACGGCGACCTGGCTGCACGACAGCGCGCTGGACCGCATCGGTGCCGGACTGCAACGCAACTGGTTCATCGAGGACATCTACTACCCGACCTGGAACCGGCTCGACGGCTTGCTGGCCGGGGTGGTGCTGGCCACGCTCAAGGTGTTCCGGCCGCAGCGCTGGCAGTGGCTGCAGGCGCATGCCAATGCGCTGCTGCTGGCCGGGTTGGCGGTGTGTGCGCTGGCGCTGTGGCTGTTCCGCGAGCGCACCGGCCTGCTCGGCAATGCGATCGGCTGGCCGCTGCTGTCGCTGGGGCTGGCGCTGCTGGTCTGCGCCGGCGCCTCGCTGCACGGTGTGCTGGGCCGGCGCCGGGTTCCGGGGGCGGCCTGGTTGGCGGCGATCTCGTACAGCCTGTACCTGACCCACAAGGCCATGTTCCATCTCACCCAGAGTTGGTTCGGCGCCGCGCTCGATGGACGCGGGCTGCTCGCGTTCGGAATCTATGCGGGCATGGCGCTGTTGGCCGCCGCGTTGCTGCACTACGCGGTGGAACGGCCGTTTCTGCAGCTGCGCGAGCGCCGGCGGCGCAAGCCGGCCGAGGTGCCGGTGGCGGCATAGGCCGCGGCTGCCGGGGCGCATTGGTTCGGGCGAAGCTGCGGCGAGCGGCGTGCGTGCGCGGCGGTCTTACCCTGGATCGGCGTGCGCCCTGCGCGCTTCGTGCAGGCGCTGTGGCAACGGCGTTGCGCCGTTCCAGCCGGTTGGCTCCGGCGGCGGCGCAATCGTCGCGCTATCCGCTGCGGCCGCGCTCGAAGCGCTCGGCGAGCGCGAGGCCGAGCGGGCGCGGGACGATCTTGCCGCAGGGGCGCTCGCCGCGGTGAGCGCCTACGAGCCGCACGGCTGGAATCTGCTGCGCCTGCGGCTTTGGCGCGAGCTGTCACCGCCGCCCGACATCGGCCAGGCCTATGCCGTGGGCCACGTGTCCGCGCCGGCAAGGGATCGCTGAAGCACCGGGATCCCGACGTTGCCCTTTTGCTTTTACCATTCCCGATTCCCCACTCCCCATTCCCGGCCTCCCCCAATGCCCCAGACCGCTCTGATCACCGGCGCCACCTCCGGTTTCGGCGCCGCCGCCGTGCGCCGCTTCGTCAACGCCGGCTGGCGCGTGATCGCCACCGGCCGCCGCGCCGAGCGCCTGCAGCCGCTGCTGGCCGAGTTCGGCGCCGAGCGCGTGCACGTGGCGGCGTTCGACATCCGCGATGCGGCCGCACTCGATGCGCTGCTGGCCGCGCTGCCGGAGGCGTTCCGTGGCATCGACCTGCTGGTCAACAACGCCGGCCTGGCGCAGGGCACCGCGCCGGCGCAGACGGCGCTACTGGACGACTGGCGCACCATGATCGACACCAACGTCACCGCGCTGGTGACCCTGACCCACCGCCTGCTGCCCACGCTGATCCAGCGCCGCGGCGCGATCATCAACATCAGTTCGGTGGCCGCGCTGTACCCGTATCCGGGCGGCAATGCCTACGGCGGCACCAAGGCCTTCGTCAGCCAGTTCTCGCTGGGCCTGCGCTCGGACCTGCACGGCACCGGCGTGCGCGTGACCGCGATCGAGCCGGGCATGGCCGAGACCGAGTTCACCCTGGTCCGCACCCACGGCGATCAGGGCGCGTCGGACAAGCTCTATCACGGCGCGCAGCCAATGAGCGCCGAGGACATCGCCGAGCAGATCTTCTGGGTCGCCACGCTGCCGCCGCACCTGAACATCAATCGGCTGGAAATCATGCCGGTGACGCAGTCCTTCGCCGGCTTCCAGGTTGCGAGGGACCGGGAATAGGGAGTGGGGAATCGGGAATAGGAAAAGCGAAAGCGAAAGCAGGCATCGATGCGTTGCGCCTGCTGAGGGTTATCGCAGTCAGGCTGCCATCAGCCTCGCGCGCGTCACCGGCGAGGCAATTCAACGACTGGCGTACGCCGGACGGTCGCAAGGAATGCAGGAGACGTCGCTTCTCCCCATTCCCATTTCCCGATTCCCCACTCCTAGCCCTACTGCGCCTTGATCGCGATCGCCGGCAGGCCGCTGCCGGTCAGCTTCTGCTTGGCCGCGGCCAGTTCGCTGGCGGTGCCGTAGGGCCCCATGCGCACGCGGTAGACGGTCTTGCCGCTGATCTGCGCCGACTCCACGCGCGCCGACAGGCCGAGCATCGCCAGCTTGGCCTTGGTCGATTCGGCATCGCCGGAGGCGCCGAACGAACCGGCCTGCAGGATGTAGCGGGTGGTGTCCGGCGCGGCGGCGGCAGCCGCTGCGGGTGCGACCGACGCCGTGGCCGGCTTGGTCGCCGTGGCCACGGTGTTGGCCGGTGCGCTGGCGGTGGCGGTTTCCGGTAGCGGCGTCGGATTGGACGCTGCCGCCGTCTTTGCCGGCGCGGTGGTGGCGGTCGCAGTCGCCGGCGTGGCGGCGGCCTGCGGCGCGCGTGCCTGGCGGGCGGCTTCGGCGCGTGCGCTGGCGGCCAGCTCGGCGTCGGACATCCGCACTTCCTTGCCGGGCAGCAAGGTGTAGAAGTCGTACTGGGTCTGCGCGTCCTTCTTGCCATCCTTGGCGTCGGGCTTGGTGCTGCCGGCCGCCGCCGCTGCCGGCCTGGGCAGCTCCGGCGCCGCGTCCACATCGGCATCGGCCACCGGCGCCGGCTGCGCGTCGGGGTTGGCGCGCGGGCCGCCCACACGCAGGAACCCGTCGCCGTCCTTCTTGAACAGGCCGGGCGCTGCCAGGAACACCACCGCCGCGATCGCCACGCCGGCGATCAGCCACACCCATCCGGGCGTGCCGTTGCCGCTGTTGCGCCGCGCCTGGGTCTTACCGCGTCGTGCTGCCATCTACCGCTTCTCCACTCACATTTTTTCCGGGGCGGAAACGCCCAGGAGGTTCAGGCCGTTCGCCAGCACTCGCTGCGCCGCCACGGCCAGGGTCAACCTGGCGTTGCGCTCGCCCGCATCGTCCACAAGCACCGGGGTGCCGTGGTACCAGGTGTGGAACGCGGTCGCCAGTTCGCGCAGGTATTGCGCGATCAGGTGCGGCTCCAGCACCTGTCCCGCATTCTCCACCACTTCCGGGTAGCGCGAGAGTTCCAGCATCAGGTCCAGCGAGGCAGCATCATTCAGCCGGTTCAGCTGGCCCAGGCCGTCGGCCTGGTCGTAGTCCAGCTGCTTCTCCTGCGCCTGGCGCAGCAGGCTGCACACCCGGGCATGCGCGTACTGCACATAGAACACCGGGTTGTCGTTGCTCTGCTGGCGCGCCAGGTCGATGTCGAAGGTCAGCTGCGAATCTGGCTTGCGCGCGATCAGGAACCAGCGCGTGGCGTCGCGGCCGGCTTCCTCGATCAGGTCGCGCAGGGTCAGGTAGCTGCCGGCGCGCTTGGACAGCTTCACTTCCTCGCCGCCGCGCATCACCGTGACCATCTGGTGCAGCACGTACTCGGGCCAGCCCCTGGGAATGCCCAGGTCCATCGCCTGCAGGCCGGCGCGCACCCGCGCCAGCGAGCCGTGGTGGTCGGCGCCCAGTTCGGTGATCGCGCGCACGTAGCCGCGCTGCCACTTGCTCAGGTGATAGGCCACGTCCGGCACGAAATAGGTGTAGCTGCCGTCGGACTTGCGCATCACGCGGTCCTTGTCGTCGCCGAAATCGGTCGATTTCAGCCACAGCGCGCCGCCTTCCTCGTAGGTGTGGCCGGAGGCGACCAGTTTCTGCACCGCCTCTTCGACCTTGCCGTCGCGGTACAGCGAGCTTTCCAGGAAGTAGATGTCGAAGTCCACGCCGAACGCGGCCAGGTCGTGGTTCTGCTCGTTGCGCAGGTAGGCCACGGCGAAGCGGCGGATCGCCTCCAGGTCGTTCGGATCCTTGGAACCGGTGACCAGATGGCCTTCCAGGTCCACCGCGTCGCCGGCCAGGTAGGCGTTGGCCACGTCCTGGATGTAGTCGCCGCGGTAGCCTTCTTCCGGCCAGTCGGGGCTGTCGGGGGTCTTGCCCTGCGCGCGCGCCTGCACCGAGCGCGCCAGGTTCTCGATCTGCCCGCCGCCGTCGTTGTAGTAGAACTCGCGCTTGACGTTCCAGCCATTGGCCTCGAGCAGCCGCGCCAGGCAGTCGCCGATCGCCGCGGCGCGGCCGTGGCCCACGTGCAGCGGGCCGGTCGGATTGGCCGAGACGTATTCCACGCCCACGGTGCGGCCATTGCCGACCAGGCTGCGGCCGTAGTCCTCGCCCTGCTTGATCACCGCCAGCACTTCGCGCTGATAGGCGCCGGGGCCGAGGTGGAAGTTGATGAAGCCGGGGCCGGCGATCTCGACCCGGGTCACCTCGTCGCTGGCCGGCAGCGCGGCGACCAGCTGCTGCGCCAGCGCGCGTGGATTGCCGCGCGCGGTCCTGGCCAGCAGCATCGCCGCGTTGGTGGCGAAGTCGCCGTGCTCGCGGGTCTTGGGCCGCTCGACCACGAAGTCCGGCGGCAAGGTGTCGGCCGGCAGGCTGCCGTTGGCGCGCAAGGCTTCGATGCCTTGACCGATCAGGGCGCGGAGTTGGGATTTCACGTGATCATCTGCTTGAAGCGCGGAACCGGCGATTTTACCCGACCCGCCGCCTCCCGGCCCGTGCCGGGTTCAGCCCGACCTCAGGCCGTCGGGCGATGGCGGGATTCGGGCTCGGGGACCGGGCATTCGGGATGCGTGCAGACGCCGGGCGCCTCCCCGGCGCCTGGCGCGTGGTCCGCGGTTCAGGCCCAGCCGCGCGCGGCCATCGATACCGGCATGCCGTCGCCGACGATGAAATGGTCCAGCAGGCGGATGTCCACCAGCCCCAGCGCCTGTTTCAGGCGATGGGTGACGGCGCGGTCGGCGGGCGAGGGCTCCGGGTTCCCGGACGGGTGGTTGTGGCCGATGATCACCGCCGCCGCGTTGTGCGCCAGCGCGCGCCGCACCACTTCGCGCGGATGCACCTCGGTGCCGTCCAGGGTGCCCTGGAACAGCTCCTCGAACGCCAGCGAGCGGTGCTTCGTATCCAGGAACAGCACCGCGAACACCTCGTGCGGCTGCGCCCGCAACCGCTGCGCGAAGTAGCGGCCGGCTGCACCCGGGTCGGTCAGGGTGGTGCCGCGTTCCAGTTCGGCGGCCAGATGGCGCTGGCCCAGCTCCAGCGCGGCCGACAGCCTGCAGGCCCGTGCCGGGCCGAGTCCGGGCAGGCTGACCAGGTCGCGGGGCGGGCGGTCGAGCAGCGTGCGCAGCGGGCCGTGCCGCTGCAGCAGGTCGCGCGAAGTGCGGACCGCGTCGCTGCCGGGCAGGCCGGAACCGAGGAAGATCGCCAGCAGTTCGGCGTCGGAGAGGGCCCGGGCGCCGCGTGCCAGCAGCTTTTCCCGGGGGCGTTCGTCGCAGGGCCAGTCGGATATGTGCATATCGCCAGATTGGCGGGCGATATGGCGCAACGGTATCAGGGCCGCAAAGGGCCATCGGGTAAGCTAATCGTTCTTGCATGGGTAGGACATTCCCGACGTGACCGGTACTTTCGAGGGGCCCCTGCAGGGGAGGCGTGTGCTGTTGTGCGTGGGCGGCGGCATCGCCGCCTACAAGGCGCTGGAGCTGGTGCGGCGGCTGCGCGAGGCCGGCGCCGAGGTGCAGGTGGCGATGACCGCCGGCGCGCAGCAGTTCGTCACCCCGCTGAGCTTCCAGGCGCTGTCCGCGCACCCGACCCGCACCAGCCTGTGGGACAGCGCCGCCGAGCAGGCGATGGGCCACCTGGAACTGGCGCGCTGGGCCGACCGCGTGGTGGTGGCGCCGGCCACCGCCGACCTGCTGGCGCGGCTCGCCCACGGCCTGGCCGACGACCTGGTGAGCACGCTGTGCCTGGCCACCGCCGCGCCGCTGACCGTGTGTCCGGCGATGAACCACCGCATGTGGTTGCACCCCGCCACCCTGGCCAATGTCGCCACGCTGCGCCAGCGCGGCGCCAGCGTGGTCGGGCCGAACGACGGGCCGCTGGCCGAAGGCGAGTCCGGTCCCGGGCGCCTGGCCGAGCCGGAGGAGATCGTCGCCGCGCTGGCCGGCGGCCGCGCCGCGGTCGCGCACGCGCCTGCCGCGGCGCCGGCAACGGTCGCCGCCGGCACCGCGGCCGGCGCGCTCAGCGGCTTGCGCCTGCTGATCAGCGCCGGCCCGACCTACGAGGACCTGGATCCGGTGCGCTACCTCGGCAACCGCAGCAGCGGCAAGATGGGCTACGCCCTGGCCGGCGTGGCCGCGCGGCAGGGCGCGGCGGTGGTGCTGGTCAGCGGCCCGGTGCAGCTGCCCACGCCCGACGGCGTGCAGCGCATCGACGTGCGCTCGGCGGCGCAGATGCGCGAAGCGGTGCTGGGCGCGCTACCGGCCGACATCTACATCGGCACCGCCGCGGTCGCCGACTACACGCCCAGGCAGGTCGCCGCGCAGAAGATCAAGAAGAGCGGCGACGTGCTGACCCTGGAGCTGGTGCGCACCCCGGACATCCTGGCCGAGGTCGCCGCGCAGACCCAGGCGCTGAAGCTGGTGGTCGGCTTCGCCGCCGAGACCCACGACATCGAGCGCTACGCGCGTGGCAAACTCAACGACAAGCACCTGGACCTGATCATCGCCAACCAGGTGGGGGTGGCCGGCAACGGCTTCGAAAGCGACCACAATGCGGCCACCGCCTACTGGCAGCAGGGCGCGCGCAGCTTCCCGGCCGTGTCCAAGGCGCAACTGGCCGAACAATTGCTGGCCCTGATCGCGGAGCGACTGCACGCATGACCATCCTCACGCCGTACCCGCTGCAGGTCAAACTGCTCGACCCGCGCTTCGGCGACAGCTGGCCGCTGCCGGACTACGCCACCGAGGCCAGCGCCGGGCTCGATCTGCGCGCGGCCACCGAGGCGCCGCTGACCCTGGCGCCGGGCGATACCGCGCTGATCCCCAGCGGGCTGTCCATCTACATCGCCGATCCGCAGCTGTGCGCGGTGGTGCTGCCGCGTTCCGGGCTGGGCCATCGCCACGGCATCGTGCTCGGCAACGGCACCGGCCTGATCGATGCCGACTACCAGGGACCGCTGCTGATCAGCGTCTGGAACCGCGGCCGCGAGCCGTTCACCATCGCCCCCGGCGACCGCATCGCGCAGCTGGTGGTGATGCCGGTCGTGCGCGTTGCCCTGCAGGTGGTGGATACTTTCGCCGACAGCGCCAGGGGAACGGGTGGATTCGGCCATACCGGAGTGCGCTGACAGGGGATCGTCTGCATGAGCGAGGCAACACAACGGCGGCCGGCGCCGGACGGTTTGCGCAAGGCGGCGCCGCTGCTGGCGCTGCTGCTGGCCGTGTTGGCCGCGTGGTTCGGCTGGAGCGGCGCGCAGCAATGGCGCTACGAACACAGCGCCACGGAACTGCAGCAGGCGCGCGACGCGGCCGTGGCACAGACCGC
Source organism: Xanthomonas hyacinthi (assembly GCF_009769165.1). NCBI lineage: Bacteria > Pseudomonadati > Pseudomonadota > Gammaproteobacteria > Lysobacterales > Lysobacteraceae > Xanthomonas > Xanthomonas hyacinthi. The sequence continues at coordinate 1,814,912 of NZ_CP043476.1, read as the reverse complement.
GCAGGCGCTGGCGGCCGCCGCCAAGCGCTTCGCCGCGCAACTGCAGCAGCCCGCGGTGCAGGCCGCCCTGGCGCGCGGCGACGCGACCACGGCCGCGCAGGCGCTGCGTGAGGGCTGGAAGGACGCGGAAGATGCGCAAGTGCTGCCCGGCGACCTGAGCGCCGGCTACGCCGACCTGGACCGTTTCGGCTATGGCCGCCTGGCGCTGCTGGAAAAAGCGTTGCTGACCGACGCGGTCGCCAGCGCGGTGGTGCGCGACGGCGGCGGGCCGCGGCTGGGGCTGGCGGCGCCGGTGACCTTGGACACCGGCGCGGGCGTGGCCTACCTGCGCCTGCCGCTGCGCGTGCTGAGCGCATCGGTGGCGCAGGCCGCGGTCCCGGCCAGCGGCTACCTGGCGCTGCGCCAGGGCAGCTACGACGTGATCGGCGCCGGCGATACCGGCCTGGCCGACCATGGCGACGCGTTGTCGCGGCCGCTCGGCACGAGCGGGCTGCGGGTGGTCGCGGCCTTGCCCGATGCCGAGGCCGGCCCGCTCGGCCTGGGCGCGCTGCCGTCCCTGATCGTCGCCGGCCTGCTCGGTTTCCTGGCCCTGGCGGTGCTGCTGGCCGCGCGCGGGCGCCTGCCGCGGCCGCGCCGCGCCGACAAGCTCGCCGCTGGCGCCGAGCAGGAACCCACCCTGCGGCAGAGCCTGCAGCACCAGGAACCGCCGCCGCCGCCGCCGTTGCCCGAGGGCGAGACCGCGCCGGCCAGAGCGGTTCCGGCACTGACCGTGCCGGCCGCCATCTTCCGCGCCTACGACATCCGCGGCGTGGTCGGCCGCGACCTCAGCCCGCAGGTCGCCACGCTGATCGGCCAGGCGATCGGCGCGCTGATGCAGGAGCAGGGCTTGAACGACGTGGTGGTCGGCCGCGACGGCCGCCTGTCCGGCCCGGAACTGTCGGCGGCGCTGATCGAAGGCCTGCGCCGCGCCGGCTGCCACGTCACCGACATCGGCCTGGCGCCGACCCCGGTGGTGTACTTCGCCAGCTTCCACCTGCGCGCCGGCAGCTGCGTGGCAGTGACCGGCAGCCACAACCCGCCGGACTACAACGGCTTCAAGATCGTGGTCGGCGGCGAGACCCTGTCCGGCGCGGCGATCGCCGACCTGTACGCACGCATCAGCGAAGGCCGCCTGCCGAGCGCCGCCGAACCGGGGCGGCTGGAGCAGCGCGAGGTCGGCGACGACTACATCCAGCGCATCGCCGACGACGTGCAGCTGGACCGCCCGCTCAAGGTGGTGGCCGATGCCGGCAACGGCGTCGGCGGCGAACTGGCGCCGCGGCTGCTGGCGGCGATCGGCGCGGAGGTCATCCCGCTGTACTGCGACGTCGACGGCACCTTCCCCAACCACCACCCCGATCCCAGCGAGCCGCATAACCTGGAAGACCTGATCCAGACCGTGAAGCGCTTCGACGCCGACCTGGGCATCGCCTTCGATGGCGATGCCGACCGGCTCGGCGTGGTCACCAAGGAAGGCACGGTGATCCACCCCGACCGGCTGCTGATGCTGTTCGCCGCCGACGTGCTGCAGCGCAATCCCGGTGCGCTGGTGATCTACGACGTCAAATGCACCGGCAAGCTGTCCGACTACGTGCTGCGCAACGGCGGCAGCCCGATGGTGTGGAAGACCGGGCATTCGCTGATCAAGGCGAAGATGCGCGAGACCGACGCCGAGCTGGCCGGCGAGATGAGCGGCCACTTCTTCTTCAAGGAACGCTGGTACGGCTTCGACGACGGCCTGTATGCGGCGGCGCGGCTGCTGGAGATCCTGGCGCAGCGCGGGGAGAGCCCGTCCGAGGTGCTGGCCGAGCTGCCCGACAGCGTGTCCACGCCGGAGATCAAGCTGCCGCTGGCCGACGGGCAGGATGCGCATGCGCTGGTCGCGCAGCTGGTCGCTGTCGCGCAGCAGGAAGGCTCGGCGTTCGCGGCTGCGCGGCTGCTCACCATCGATGGTCTGCGCGCCGACTTCGCCGATGGCTGGGGCCTGGTGCGCGCGTCCAACACCACGCCGGTGCTGGTGCTGCGCTTCGAGGCCGACACCAGCGCCGCACTGGAGCGGATCAAGGACCTGTTCCGCAGCCAGCTGCAGGCGCTGCTGCCGTCGCCGCTGCCGGGATTCTGAAGCGCCCGTCCGGCGAGCTGCCGCACGCGGCGACCACCGCCGGCGCCCGGTAACGAGCCCCCGGCGGGCACGCGCAATCCTGTAGGAGGAGCTTCGGCCCCGACTGCATCCGCAGCCGGTCAGGCGGTCAGGCATCCGTGCTTCGCTCGTCGCGATTGAAGTTGCTCTCACAAGACGCGCGAGCAGCGTGCTGGGTGCACTGTGGGCGGGGCGGGGCTTCAGCCCCGACATCCCTGCCGCCGCGACAGTGCGTCGCTGCCGGCCATCGCCTCTCGACGCGCGCCGCGCTCAGCCGCCGATCGCCGCCGCCGCCGTGCCTGGCCGCTTCGCCGCGCGATAGCGTTGCAGGGTGTCGTCGATTTCCTGATCCAGGCCGAGCCGCTGCTGCTCGAAATTCTTCTGCATGCGCAACTGCCACAGCAGCGCGCCATGCCGCTGCTGCACGTCCTCGACGATCTTGCCGGTCACCTTCTGCCCGGCCAGCTCGCGCGCGCCGCCGCTGGCGAGCAGGCCGACCAGGCTCTCGCGCAGGCTGTTGACGTTGTAGCGTGCGGTGTTGATGTTGTTGTCGACGATGCCGATACGCTCGGAGAACACCCGGCGCAGTTCCTCTTCGGTCTGGAACGACAGCAGCAGCGCCTGGTCGGTGCGCTTGCGCGTCTCCAGCGCCGCCTGGTCGGCGCGCTGCTGCGCGGCATCGACGGCGGCCGCGGCGCGTTCCTCGGCGCTCAGCGCGCGGCCGACCGCGCCGCTGCGCAGTCCGCTCGTGGCGTTGAATTCGTCGCGCGCCTGGTTCACCGCTTCCGGCGGCAGCGCATCGCTGCACACGCGCTGCCCGCCCTGGTTCCAGCAGTACAGTTTCTTGGACGGCGCCGGCTGCGCCGCGGCCGGCAATGCAATCAGCGCGAACAGGACGCGCAAGGCGCGGCCGCATGGTCGTTGGATCGGCATCGTGGCAGCCCCCTGCTGTCAGTCTGACGGATCGCAGCCGTAGCGTGCCCGGTAGGCCAGCAGCGGTTCGCGGAAGCCGACAAGGTCCGCGTTTCCATCGATGAATGCAAGCAGATCGCCCAGGTGCGCGACCGACACCACAGGAATGCCGGTCTCGGCCGCCACCGCCTGCGCCGCCGAGCGCCGGTCGTGCTCGGCGGCGATCTCCTGGCGGTCCAGCGCGACCAGGATCGCCGCCGGGAGACCGCCGGCCTCGCGGATGATGGCCAGCGCCTCGCGGATCGCGGTGCCGGCGGTGATCACGTCGTCCACGATCAGCACCCGGCGCCCGGCCAGCGGCGCGCCGATCAGGCTGCCGCCTTCGCCATGGGTCTTGGCTTCCTTGCGATTGAACGCCAGCGGCAGGTTGCGGTCGCGCTGCGCATACTCGCAGGCCAGCGCGGTCGCCAGCGGGATGCCCTTGTAGGCCGGGCCGAACAGCAGGTCGAAGTCGAGCCCGGCCGCGTCGGCCGCATCGGCGTAGCATGCCGCCAGGCGCACCATCGCGGTCCCGGCATCGAAGCGCCCGGCATTGAAGAAATAGGGGCTGATGCGCCCGGACTTCAGCGTGAACTCGCCGAAGCGCAGCGCCTGCGCGTCCAGCGCCAATTGCAGGAAACGTTGCCGGTAGTCGGTCATTGGGGGCCGGGAATGGGGAAAGGGGAATAGGGAATGGCTAAAAGCATAGCGGTTGTTCCGTCTTCGCGGTCTCGCTGGGGTACGCTTTGCCGATTCTCCATTCCCCTTTCCCCATTCCCGGCTCTCCATGCGCATCATCAGCTTCAACGCCAACGGCCTGCGTTCGGCCGCCACCAAGGGCTTCTTCGAGTGGTTCGCCACGCAGCACGCCGACGTGCTGTGCGTGCAGGAAACCAAGGCGCAGGAGCATCAACTGGCCGGGCCGGCGTTCCTGCCGGAGGGGTACCGGGTCTGGTTCCGCGATGCCAGCACCAAGAAGGGCTACAGCGGCGTGGCCATCTACAGCAAGCGCGAGCCGGACGAGGTGCGCACCGCGCTGGGCTGGCCCGAGTTCGACGAGGAAGGCCGCTACCTGGAAGCGCGCTTCGGCAACCTGAGCGTGGTCTCGTTCTACATTCCCTCCGGCGCGTCGGGCGAACTGCGCCAGGGCTACAAGTTCCAGGTCATGGACTGGCTGCGGCCGATCCTGGCCGAATGGCTGGCCAGCGGCCGCGACTACGTGCTGTGCGGCGACTGGAACATCGTGCGCTCGGCGCTGGACATCAAGAACTGGAAGTCCAACCAGAAGAATTCCGGCTGCCTGCCGGCCGAGCGCGACTGGCTCAACGGCCTGTGCGCCGACCGCGCCGAAGACGCCGATCCGGCCAGCGGCCGCGGCTGGGTCGACGCCTACCGCGCGCTGCACCCGGACGGCCAGGACTACACCTGGTGGAGCAACCGCGGCGCCGCGCGCGCCAACGACGTCGGTTGGCGCATCGACTACCAGTTCGCCACCCCGTCGCTGCGCGAGCGCCTGCAGGGCTGCGCGATCTACACCGCGCAGCGCTTCTCCGACCATGCGCCGTTCGTGGTGGACTACCGCGAATGAGCGGGACCGCGTCCGCGCCGGGGTCCTACAAGGGCTGGGCCGGGATCAAGCGCGCCTTCGCCACGCCGTCGGCGGCGACGATGGCGCTGCTCGGCTTCGGCAGCGGCCTGCCGTTCCTGCTGATCGCCTCGCAGACCCTGTCCACGCGCCTGCGCGACGTCGGCCTGGACCTGGGCAGCATCGGCCTGATCAGCCTGGCCAGCTTCTTCTATCTGCTCAAGTTCCTGTGGGCGCCGCTGCTGGACCGCTACCCGTTCCCGCTGGTCGCATTCCTGGGCCGGCGCCGCTCGTGGCTGCTGGTGTCGCAGCTGGGAGTCGCGATCGGCCTGGCCGCGCTGGCGCTGATGCGCCCGGAGCTGAGCGTCGGCGGCCTGGTGCTGTGGGTGCTGATCGCGTCCTTCGCCGGTGCCACCCAGGATTCGGTGGTCGATGCGTACCGGATCGAGATCGCCCCGGCGGCGGCGCAGGCCGCGCTCGCCGCGACCTACACCTTCGGCTACCGCATCGGCCTGATCCTGGCCGGCGCCGGTGCGCTGTACCTGGCCCAGTTCGGCGACTGGACCCTGGCCTACCTGGTCATGGCCGGGCTGATGCTGCTGCCGATCGCCACCACCTTGCTGTGCCGCGAACCGGAGGTGCCGGTGGCCACGGTGGTGCGCAAGATCGATGTGGTCGGCGCGTTCTGGCAGCCGATCTCCAGCTTCTTCGCCAGCAACGGCCTGGCCCTGGGCCTGGGGCTGCTGCTGTTCGTGGGCCTGTTCAAGTTCCCCGACCAGGTGATCGGGGTGATGGCCGGGCCGTTCTACCTGGATTCGGGCTTCAGCAAGGCCGACATCGCCACCGTCTCCAAGCTGTTCGGGGTGTGGATGGGCATCGCCGGCGCGTTCGCCGGCGGCCTGGCGGTGGCGGCGTTCGGCTTCCGGCGCATGCTGTTCGTCGCCGCGCTGGGCGTGGCGCTGTCGAACCTGGCGTTCCTGCTGATGGCCCAGCATCCGGGGCAGATCTGGTCGTTCTACGCCGCGCTCAGCGCCGACAACCTGTTCCAGGGCTTCGCCGGCACCGTGCTGGTCGCGTTCATGTCCTCGCTGACCGACCGCAACTTCACCGCCACCCAGTACGCGCTGCTGGTGTCGCTGGCCAACCTGCCGGGCAAGTTCGTCGGCGGCGCCTCCGGCTACATCGTCGAGGCCACCTCCTACAGCACCTTCTTCGTGCTCAGCGCGTTCACGGTGATCCCGACCCTGCTGCTGCTGGCCTGGCTGTGGCCGCGGATCCGCGAACAACCGGCGCCCGCTGCGGCGCCGGCCGATTGAAAGCCCGCCCGGACTTGCGGATGATGCACGGCGGCGCATGGGGTGCGCCGCCGTCCCTCCGGGAGTCCGCATGACCGATCTGCTGTTGCGCGACATCGACCCCATCCTGGTCGATCGGATTCGCCGCATCGCCGTGGCCCGCGGCTGGACCCAGCACCAGACCGTGCTCAACCTGATCGAGCAGGGTCTGTTCGCCAGCGAGCACGAAGTGCGCAGCGGCTTCGAGAACCCGGAAGTGGATGCCTTGTCCGACGCGATCGCGGCGTTGCGCGAACTGCCGGCCGGCGCCGGCTTCTGAGCGTCCGCCCCGGTGAGCCGGTTGCGGTCCGCTGTCGCGGTCAGGCCAGGTGGATCGCGCCGAGGATGCGCGGCCCGCGTGCGCCGCTGACCGAGGGCAGGTTGCCGGGCAAGCCGGCCAGGGTCTGCCGCGCCAGCCAGGCGAAGCCCATCGCTTCCACGTAGTCCGGATCCAGGCCCCGCGCCTGCGTGGACAGCACCTGCACGCCGGGCAGCCGCGCCTGCAGCCGCGCCAGCAACAGCGGGTTGTGCACGCCGCCGCCGCAGACCAGCAGTTGCCGGGTCGCCGGCTGCTGCGCCAGCAGCGCATCGGCCACGGTGGCCGCGGTCAGCTCCAGCAAGGTCGCCTGCACCGCCGCGGCCGGATGCGCGGCCGGCTCCAGTAGCGCATCCACCCAGTGCAGGTGGAACTGCTCGCGCCCGGTGCTCTTGGGCGGGGCCAGCGCGAACCAGGGATCGGCCAGCAGGCGCTGCAGCAGGCCTTCGTCGACCTGGCCGCTGGCGGCGAAGGCGCCGCCGGCATCGTAGGGCTGGCCCAGGTGGCGTTGGCACCAGGCATCGAGCAGCGCGTTGGCCGGGCCGGTGTCGAACCCGCGCACGCTGCCGTGCGCCGGCAGCAAGGTCAGGTTGCCGATCCCGCCCAGGTTCAGCACCGCGCGATCCTCGTGCGCCGCGCCGAGCATCGCCGCATGGAAGGCCGGCATCAGCGGCGCGCCATGGCCGCCGGCGGCGACGTCGCGGCGGCGGAAATCGCAGACCGTGGCGATCCCAGTCAGCTCGGCGATGCGGTTGCCGTCGCCCAGCTGCCAGGTGAAGGCGGGGTCGGCCAGCGGCCGATGGCGTACGGTCTGCCCGTGCGAGCCGATCGCGCGCACGGCCGCCGGCGCGACGCCGGCGTCCTCGAGCAGCTGCAGCGCGGCCTCGGCGAAGGCGATCGCCACTTGCGCATCGAGCCGGCCCAGCGTGTCCAGCGAATCGATCTCGCCGCCTTCGCCCAGCGCGATCAGCGCCGCGCGCTGGCGCGGTGCCCAGGGACAGGTGCGACCGAGGCGCAGCTGCGCCTGCCCCGCGCCATCGAAACGCACCAGCGCGGCATCGATGCCATCGGCGCTGGTACCGGACATCAGTCCCAGGAACAGGGACGCGTCGTCGAGTGCGGTCGGATCGGGCATGCGGCATCGGGTCCTGGCAACGGTCGGTAGCGCAGCGTGGGCGAGGTGCGGCGGCGCGTCAATCCACGCCGCCGGACGCGACCGCTGCGCGGCTCAGCCGGCGTCGCTGGACTGCGCCGGCCTGGCCGAGGCGACGACCTTCTTCTTCGCCGCTGCGTCGTTTTTCGTCGCCGCGGCGTCGGCGTAGATCAGCTTCTCCACGCGCTGGATGCGGGCCAGCGCCGGCGAGGTCTGCGCGCGGAACGCGACCAGTTCCGCACCGGCCAGCGGCGTCGGCGGCGGCATCGTCACCGACGCCGGGTTGCGCTGCACGCCGTCCACGCGGAATTCGTAGTGCAGGTGCGGGCCGCTGGCCAGGCCGGTCATGCCGACGAAGCCGATCACCGTGCCCTGGTTGATGCGCTGGCCGGGCTTGATCCCGCCGAAGCGCGACATGTGTCCGTACAGCGTGCTGTAGCCCTTGCCGTGGTCCAGGATCACCACGTTGCCGTAGCCGCGCTGGGTGCCGACGAACTGCACCCGCGCATCGCCGGCGGCCATGATCGGCGTACCCGACGGCGCCGCGTAGTCGATGCCCTTGTGCATGCGCATGGTGCCCAGCACCGGATGCTTGCGCGCGCCGAAGGTCGAGCTGATCCGGCTGTAGGACACCGGCATGCGGATGAAGCTCTTCTTCAGCGGCCGCCCGCCGACGTCGAAGTACTCGGCCGGCTTGCCGGCGCGCTCGAAGCGGAAGCCGCTGTAGGTCTTGCCGCGGGTGGTGAAGGTCGCGGCGAGGATCTTGCTGGTGTCGATCCGCTCGCCTTCGCGCCAGGTCTCGTCCATCACCACGCTGAAGCGGTCGCCCGGCTGCAGATCCTTGTCGAAGTCGATGTCGTACTTGAAGATCTCGTCGGTCATCGTCGCGATCGCCGACGGCGACAGCCCGGCCTTGCGCGCGGCCACGTACAGCGAAGCTGATCTCGCCGCTGATGACCGCGGTGCGGGTGCTGGTCTCGCGCTCGGTCACCTTCTCGCGGATGTCTTCGCCGAGCAGCGACAGTTCCACGCGGTGGGTGGCGTCGCGGTCGAAGCGGATCCCGCGCAGGCTGCCGGCCACCGGCAGGTCGAAGCCGATCTCGGCGCCGGGGCGCAGCTTGGTCAGCGCCGCGCGGGTGCCGGGGTGATCCAGCACCTGGTGCATCGCCGTGGCCGGGATGTCGAGCTGTTCGAACACCGCGCCCAGGGTCTGCCCGGGCTGGATCCGCACCACCTGCCAGCTGTCGCCGGCCACGCCCTGCTGCTGGGCCAGCGAGATCGGCGGCAACGGCAACGCCAGCGTCGCATGCGTGGTCTGCAGCGGCACGTCGATCGCGTTGGAGAAGCCAGGCACGATCGTGGCCAGCAGTGCGCCGATGGTGGCGAACAGGCTGGCGTGGATCCAATGGCGGCGCGTCCAGCGGCCGGTAGGCAAGTGTTGCGTCAACTGCCGATGCAGTGCGCTGTCGTGAAGGACATGGAGACGTTGCTGGAAGCGCTGCTTGCGCGCGCGTTCCTGTTCGCTTTCGCTGTTCTGCATCAAGGCTTCCTCATGAGTCCGAAGCGCGAACTCAAAACTCGGCTACCATAAACATCGAGCAACAGCGCGTCAAACCATTGAACCGGCTCAGGTTTTCGCCGGGCGCGCAGTTAACTTGCACTTAACGTCATTCATGTTGCCTGGATGCAACCCGTCGGAGTTCCGTTTTGTCCACGATTGAAGAGTCTCTTGCCCTGATCGGCCGCGGTGCCGACGAAATCCTCAAGCGCGAAGAGCTGGAAGCGCGCCTGCGCACGGGCCGCCCGCTGCGCGTCAAGGCCGGTTTCGACCCGACCGCGCCGGATCTGCACATCGGCCATACCGTGTTGCTGAACAAGATGCGCCAGTTCCAGCAGCTGGGCCATCAGGTGATTTTCCTGATCGGCGACTTCACCGGCATGATCGGCGACCCCAGCGGCAAGAACGTCACCCGCAAGCCGCTGACCCGCGAGGACGTGCTCGCCAATGCGCGCACCTACGAAGAGCAGGTGTTCAAGGTGCTGGATCGCGAACGCACCGAAGTGCGCTTCAACTCCGAATGGTTCGGGCAGATGAGCGCGGCCGACATGATCCGCCTGGCCGGCCAGCACACGGTGGCGCGCATGCTCGAGCGCGACGATTTCGCCAAGCGCTATGCCGCGCAGCAGCCCATCGCCATCCACGAATTCCTGTATCCGCTGGTGCAGGGCTACGATTCGGTGGCGCTGAAGGCCGACGTCGAGCTGGGCGGCACCGATCAGAAGTTCAACCTGCTGATGGGCCGCGGCCTGCAGGAGCACCGCGGGCAGCCGCCGCAGATCGTGCTGACCATGCCGCTGCTGGAGGGCCTGGACGGAGTCAACAAGATGTCCAAG